>CAZEDW010000030.1:0-50149 GCA_964510955.1 uncultured Phycisphaeraceae bacterium | reverse complement strand
CTGGCGGCGCGGGCCGGGGCCGTGGTGGGGGGGCGGGTGGTGCGCGGGGTGACCGCGGCGGCGGCCAGCCCGGGCGGGCCGCGCGAGAACGACGTGGACGACGACCGCAAGCTGAGACTGGCGGGGCTGGGCGTCGCGCCGGACGGGACGATCGTGCCGGCGGGCAAGCTGCGGAAGAAAAAGGAAGAGCCCGAGGTCATCGACGAGGACGCGGGCGGGCTGGGCGGCGGCGAGCCGTTCGACCCGGACAAGAAGGCCCGGCCTGCCAAGGCGCCGGTCGCGGCAGCGGAAGAGGATGATGATTCGGACGAGGCCGACGCGTCAGGGGCGAGTTCGGACTACGACGACCAGGAGGAAGTCGAGCCGGAAGGACAGCCGGTGTTCGATGAGGCCGCGCTGCGCGAGAAGATCGCCAAGCTGCCGGTCCGGTTCAACAACTCCGACAAGAAGTCGGCCAACGAGACCGACCTGGAGTCGCTGCGCGCCCTGCGCAAGAGCGAGGAGGAGGCCGACCGCGGGTATGTGTTCCCCGGGCTGGACCTGCTGTGCGACCCAGAGCAGAACTTCAACAAGGAGATGGAGGTCTACGTCCGCGAGCAGGCGACGGCGCTGGAGGCGGCGCTGCACCAGTACGGGATTTCCGGCGAGGTGGTGGGCATCGAGTCCGGGCCCGTCATCACGCTGTACCAGGTCCGCCTGGCGCCGGGGACCAAGGTGAGCAGCGTGCAGACGATCGCCAGCGACGTGGCGCGGGCGCTCAAGGCGGTGAACCTGCGCATCGTGCCCAACACCGAGGGTCTGGACACGGTGGGCATCGAGGTGCCCAACCGCAAGAAGGAGAAAGTGCGGCTGAAGGAGCTGATGACCGCCAGCGAGCTGACGGCCAAGATGAAGCTGCCGTTGTTCCTGGGCAAGGACGCCAGCGGCACGCCGCTGATCGTCGACCTCGCGGGCCTGCCGCACATGCTGATCGCCGGCACCACCGGGTCGGGCAAGAGCGTGTGCATGAACGCGATCATCATGGGGTTCCTGTACACGCAGAAGCCCAGCGACCTCAAGCTGGTGCTGGTCGATCCCAAGATGGTGGAGCTGAGCCAGTTCAAGGACATCCCGCACCTGATGTGCCCGGTGGTGACCGAGATGGGCAAGGCTGCGGCGATCCTGGAGTGGGCGGTCAACAAGATGGACGAGCGGTACGAGCTGCTGGCCGAGGCGGGCTGCCGCGACATCGGCGCGTACAACTCGCTGGGCTGGGACGAGCTGCGCTCGCGGTTCAACCCGCAGAACGAGCTGGAAGAGGCGCGCATCCCGCGGAAGCTGCCGTACATGGTGTTCGTGATCGACGAGCTGGCCGACCTGATGATGACCAACAAGGAGGTCGAGGGAGCGATCGTGCGGATCGCGCAGAAGGCCCGCGCGGTGGGCATCCACCTGATCCTCGCCACGCAGCGCCCGCAGGCCAACGTCGTGACCGGGCTGATCAAGAGCAACATGCCCGGGCGCATCGCCTTCAAGGTGGCCAGCGGCATGGACTCGCGCATCGTCATGGACCAGAAGGGCGGCGAGCTGCTCTTGGGCCAGGGCGACATGCTGATGCTCACCCCCAGGTCGAGCAACGCGATCCGTGCCCAGGGCACGCTGGTGGACGACGGCGAGACGCGCCGCGTGGTCGCGTTCATCCGCGAACACTCGGCCCCCAGCTTCGAGCGCTCGCTGGTGACCATCCGTGACAGCGGGCTGGGCAAGGTGAACGGGAACTTCAACACCGCGGCGCCGGAAGAGGCCGAGGCCAAGGCGATGGCGGCGGCGCAGGAAGACCCGATGTTCGAGAAGGCCGTGGAGATCGTGCTGGAGACGAGGCGCGGGAGCGTGTCGCTGCTGCAGCGGCGCCTGGCCATCGGCTACACGCGGGCGAGCAGGCTGATCGAACTGATGGGCATCGTGGGGATCATCGGCGAGCACAAGGGCTCGGTCGCCCGCGAGGTGGTGATGACCGAGGCCGAGTGGGACGCGATCAAGGACCTCCTGGCCCGCGACGCGGGGGCGGCGAACCAGGAAGGGCTCTTCGGCGGCGGCGGGGCGAGGCCCGGCGTCGAGCAGCGCGGCACCGGCGACGTTCCCGCCAGCATCACCGCGCCGACGCCCAAGCACGAGGCGTTCGAGGTGGATGACGACGAGGACGATGCGCCCAAGGCCGGGGCGGGCGCTCCGCGGAATGTCGAGGTGAAGCCGGCCGAGAAGACCGAGAACAAAGCCGAAGACCCGGTGAAGGTCTCGCCCAAGGCGGCGATCAACTGGGCCAGCGCGGCGCTCTTGAGCGGCGGCGGGGCCGCGGCGACGCTCAGCGCGGCGGCGGGCAGCGGCGGCGCTTCGCCGGCTCCGGCGCCGAGCGCCAAACCGATGCGCGCCGAGGATGCCGACGACGCGGAGGATGATGGCGTGGTCGACGAGGCGGATGAGACCGACGACGCTGAGGAAGCGGACGAGGACGTGGCCGTCGATGAGGCCGAAGAGGCTGATGAGGTCGACGAGGTCGATGAGGCCGAGGCGGCGGATGAGGCCGAGCAGGCTGAGGAAGTGGACGAGGTTGAGGAGGCAAACGACGACGAGGCGGCCGATGAGGCCGACGAGCCCGCGGCGTCTGATGAAGCCTCGGGCGAGGAGGATGAAGAGGAGTACGAGTACGTCGAGGACTACGAGTACGTCGAGGTCGACGAGGACCAGGTGCAGCCCGGCGACGAGGTGGTGGACAAGTCGAAGCCCGAGCTGAAGGCCGAGGTCCGCAACCTGAAGGACCGCGAGCGAGCGTAAGGCTCAGTTGCCCACGCAGCCGAAGCGCAGCAGCATCGCCGTGAGGTCGGTGGTGTTGATGGTCTGGTCGCCGTTCATGTCGCCGGCCTCGAAGGGGACGAGGTTGGAGCGACCGAACTTGTTCAGCAGGACGACCAGGTCGGCGGTGTCGACGCAGCAGTCGCCGGTGACGTCGCCGGGGCAGGTGCACGACGTAACGGTGGCGAGGTACGGCGATCCGCACGGGACCGAGCCGGGGAACGACGTGATCATGAGGCGCACCTTGCCGGGCGGGAGCGTCAGGCGCGTGGTGGCTGCCGGGGTGCAGCCGTCGCTCAGGCCGATGCGGGTGAGCGGCGTGGAGCAGTTGAGGTCGTCGATGGCGGCGTAGACGGCGAAGCCAGCCGAGGCGGTGACCGTGACGTTGCCGCCGGGGGAGGGGAGGTCGAACTCGTACGTGTCGGTGTCGAAGGCGCTGCTGAGGTTGTCGGTGAGGGTGCCCCAGATGACGCAGTTGCGCGGGACGCTCTGCACGGCGCGGGTAGGCGAGGAGCAGCCGCCGTTGTAGTTGTCCACGGGCTGGCCGCAGTTGGGCTCGTTCTCGATGAACGCGCCGGGCGGTGGCGACGCGGGAACGCAGTCGGCCCCGGGCGCGGTCGCGCACGGCGCGCCGAGCATGATCGATGCCGCCAGCGCGGCGATGCACGCCTGTCTCCGACTCATCGGCTCTCTCCTCCGCTCGCGGCACGCCCCACGGGATGGACCCCTGACGCGGAGCGCGGCGTTGATGGACTCACTCGACCTGTGCGGATGAGAGCGTAGCGAAAAGTGCGGGCAAATTCACCCCTCTTTGTCCGGCGGTTATCGGACGCCCATGTGCAGGGGTGGTCAGATGCAGGTGGTGCCCATGAGACCGAGGACCATGGTGAGGTCTGCGGTGTTGACGACGCCGTCGCCGTTGAGGTCGCCGTTGGTCCAGGGGGGCACGGAATAGCCGAAGTTCCCCAGGACGACGAGAAGGTCGCTGGTGTTGATGGTGCCGCCGCCGTCGAGGTCGGGCAGGACGGTGAGTGAGGCGGGGGCGGTCGGGGTCGTGCCGCAGGGGTTGGTGAACTCGCAGGTGTAGCCGGCGGCGCCCGCTCCCGTGTCGGACATCTTGAGGTTGGAGATGGTGAGCGTGCTGGTGATGCCGCCGGCGGATGTGGTCACGTTGAAACGAGGGTCGCTGAGGTTGATGGGTGTGTTGCCCTTCTTCCACACGACGGTGAACGGCGAGCGTGCGGCGGTGCCGGCGGTGGCGGAGAAGCTGGCGGTCTTGGCGGCGCACTTGGTGACGTTGCCGGGCGCCGTCTGAATCGCCGGCGGCCCGGTGAGGACCTGCACGTTCACAACGATGGTCCACACGCTGCCGCAACCGGCCGTCACAAGGCAAAGGTATTGGCCCGCGTCGCCCGGCTGGAGGCCGTAGAGCTGGAGGTACGGCGTTGTGGCGCCGTCGATGTACCCGCCGGCGGCTGTGAATCCGTTGGTGAGAGGGATGCGGTTGGCCTCGCCGTCACCCTGGATGTACTGGCGGTGCCACTGGAAGGTGACGTGGCCTGGGACGAAGGGCGAGTAGGCGTCGACGTTGATACCCGTGACGCCGGTGGAGCACGCGGTGACGTTGGCGGGCGGCTGGGAGGCGATCCACGGGCCGCAGATGGGGTTGAGCCCCCGGATCACATAGCCGCGACCCCAGCCGCCGAGGTTGCCGTTGCCGGCGATCACGGTGCCGTCGTTGCTGACGCCGACGATGCTGTTGAGGATCCAGCCGCCGGTGTTGAGGCCCTGCTCGGCGAGGTACTGGTGCAGCTCGACCATGCCGCGCGATTGGGTCCAGATCGCCGCGCGGTCGAAGATGGTGGACGAGCCGCACTGATAGCTCATGTTGACGCACACCGCGCCGCCGTCGGGAGTCATGCGGTCTGCGGACACGCGGCTGAACCCGGGGACGGGCCCGATTGGCGTCATGCCCTGGCCCTCGACCCAGTAGAACCCGCGAGGGCAGCTGGTGGTGCCGGAAGTGCCGCAGATCCTGCTCCCGTCGGAGTTGACGGCGTACGCGTACGAGTTGGTGTCGCCAGCGACGGCGCCGATGTTCTCGGTGCCGCCGATCTGGGTCCAGCGCATGGCGCGAGGGCCGGGGGCCGTAGCGCCGACGATGACAGTCCCGGTCTGGTTCATCGCGGTGGCGTAGGCGCTGGTATTCCCGGCGCCGAGTGGGAGGGTCACCATGCCGCCGCCGGGTGTCCATCGGTAGGCGAGGCTGATGGTGGTGGAGGGCAGCAGCCCGTCACCCGCAACGACCAGGCCGTCGGCGCTGATGGCGTTGCCGTAGGCCTCGGTCCCGCCGAGCGAACCGAGCGATTGCCAACCGCCGGCCTGCGTCCATCGCGAAGCCTGCACGGAGAGCGGGTTCCCCAGGGCGCCGTAGCCGGTGAGGGCGGTGCCGTCGGCGTTCATGGCGCGGGGCACGTCATAGGACCAGTTTGAAGGCAGTTGGAGAATCGTGGGCGCGCCGGCGCCGGACCAGGTGAAGGTCGTGGTGCTGTTGTACGAGTAACCCGCCACGGTGCTGCCGTCGTAGCTGAGGGCGGTGGCGAGAACGGTGGACTCATTCTGGATGATGGGGACAGCGGTGATGGTGGGTACGGCGGGTGCGGCGGGCGTCAGGGCCGCCAGCGTGCAGGCGAGCACGAGGGCGTTTGACCGGTGGGTGGCGGGCAGGTGTTCGTGATCGCGCATGGCGGCCTTTCCGCCCCGCGAGAGGGCAGAGGGTTTTCCGCCAGATTTGTTGCACGGGGCCCGGACCTTGCAGATCGGAGCCACAACAGAATGCGCCTCGTGTCCCCTGATCGGGGCTCTGCGGCCAATGCCTCAGGCCGGCGCGATGGCTGTTTGACCGGGTGTCTCCTACGGGCAGTTGGTGCCGAACGCGGCGAGGAAGATCGTCAGATCGGTGGTGTTGACGACGCCGTCTTCATTCACGTCGCCCGCGGACCCGGGGACGACGGTCTGGCCAAAGCGCGACAGCAGGACGGTGAGGTCGGCGGTGTTGATGGTGCGGTCGGCGTTCATGTCGCTGGGGCAGGGCAACGGGGGGACGCCGGCGACGGAGCGGAGGAAGTTGAGGCGGTTGGCCAGGCGGACGGCGTAGCTGGAAGCGGGGATGGGGTTTGGCCCGGTGATGAGGGTGGGGCCGAGGTAGAGGCCGCGGGTGTCGAACAGAGCGCCGGAGAACTGCGAGCCGTTGGGCGCGCCGCTGTAGCCGCCGTCCACGCCGGTGATGGTGCCGGCGAGCTTGAGGATGCCGTCGGCGGGGTCGGTGATAAAGACGGGGCCGCCCGAGTCGCCGACGGCGACGATGCACTCGGTGTCTCCCTGGCCCTGGTCAAAGTCCCAGTAGAGGTACTGGCCGGCGAAGCCGGGCGGGCCGCCGAAGGAGATGGTGCCGGTGACGGTGTTGGTTCCCCAGGCGGCGACGGCGTCCTGAGGTCCCCAGAACCAGCCGATGAGCCCGAACGAGGTCGAGAGCGACGGCCCCTTGTCGGCGCCGCGCCCGACGGCCTGCATGGGCTTGCCGGCTTCGTTGAAACGCGTGTAGATGGGAGCCCAGGTGGCGAAGGTTGCGTCGCCGCCGCTGATCTGCCAGATGGCGAGGTCGTCCTGAGCCCCGGCGAGCGTGACGGTGTACTGCGTTTCGGTGGTGGTGCCGTTGCGGTAGAAGAACTGGCCGCCGCCCGCGTTACCGATGTGGTTGGCGGTGACGAAGTACTTGGGGGAGATGGGCGTGCCGAGGTATTGGCCGAAGCGCCCGACGAACTGGGCGCGCCCGCCGGGGAGGTAGTCGGCGGGTTGAAGGACCTGTCGGGTCCCGAAGTTGATTACGCCCAGAGAGGCAGGCGCAACAGCGCTAGCTGCGGCGATGGCGATAGCGGCGAGAACGGCTTGACGGCGCGGCATGAACGGCTCCTCTGACCTGTGCACCCTAAAGGTACACCATCCGGGCGTCGGGGCCAGCGGCGCGGGACCAACGCATCCTCGGAACACGCCCTTTTATCGGCGGTGGATGTCCGCGTTGCGGTCTGGAGGGGCTGGGGGCGACCGCGCGCCGGCCGCGTGTGGCGGCGCGGTCAGTTCGGGGCCGTGGGGGAGGGCGGCGGTGGCGCCTCCGCGGGTGCATCGGGCGGGGCCTGCGTGTCGCCGGGCTGGCTGTTGTCCCGCAGTTTGTACTTCGTGTCCGCGAGGGCCTCGGCGAGCAGGCGGCTCAGGGCGCGGACGTCCTGCGCGCGGCACTGGATGGTGGTGTCGCCGGTCTCGAAATCGGCCTTGACGCCGGTCACGCCGGGGACCTTGGAGAACTTTTCCTGGATTTCCAGGGCGCACATGTAGCACTCCATGCCGTCGATGGAGAGCCGGATGGTGTGGGCCGGCGCGGAGCTGGCGGCGGACGCGGACATGCCCTTCGGCGCTTCTTCGGAGCTCGAGCCGCGGGCCGCGAGCCGGTTGGCGACGAACAGCAGCCCGCTCATCAACAGCCCAAAGCCGATCAGGGCCGCGACGAACCAGCGTCCCGCGCGGGCGGTCTCTGCGTAGGTAACGGGAGCGATGCGCTTGAGGTCTTCCATGACGCGCCGGGATCGTAGCGGCGCAGGCGACGAAGCGGCGACGAGGGGGCGACGATGGCGCGACGATGGTGCGACGGCGTGGCGCTCAGGCGCTCTCGGCGCCGCCGATGACCTTGGGGACCTTGACGAACGGCGGGGCGGCTGCGGGGGCCATGTCCATCAGGGCCCTGGTGGGCAGCGGGTCGCGGGGCGTGTCGTCGTCCATGCGGTTGACGGCGTCGAGCGGGTTGGTGAGCGGCTCGACGCCGGTGAGGTCGAGCGCGCGGAGCTGGTCCATGTGCGCGAGCACGCCCGAAAGCTGGGCGCGGTACTGCTCGAGCTGTGCCGGGGAGAGCGCCAGGCGGCTGAGGGCGGCGACGCGGGCGACCGTGTCGGGGGTGAGAGCGGGGGCTGGATCAGGCGCGGTCACGATCAGGATGATACCGATATCAGATATGGATTCGTCCAGGCGACGGATCGGCGAAGCGAGCCCGCTGGGTCGCAAAGTGTTCAACGGGATTCGAGCTTCACGCCACTGCGACCCTCAAGTGCTAACGCGGGACTCGCGGGTCGATCGGTCGCATGTTCGACAGGCAGGCGGTCAATCGATCTACCGCCGCCCGCACCGCGTTACGGGCTTGTTCCCCATCCGCGGCGGCGTCTTCTATCGCTTGCTGAAACTCGGGCAGAATCCAGGGCGCATAGCCGGAATCTCGATCCGAGGCCGCGTAGACGCTGTGGTACCACGAGCGTCCGGGCAGTCCACCGGGGGCCGCCCAGGCCCTTTCCACGCGCATCAACGAGAGGCAGTGAGAATCAATCGGTGACTGAGCCTGGATGTCCGCGGCGTCGTCTTTCCAGGCGTCACCAAGAGCCGAAAGCTCGGCGCGAACCTGCGCAAGGGTCAGCGTGATCCCCTTCTGGCGCGCTTTGGACTCCAGTGCGTCGAGATGCGCCGAGATCGCGGGCGGGTAGCGAGACGGATCAACGGCGATCACATCCGAGTTGGCCAGCCGCGCCGCGATCAGACCCGTCATGCGTGCGTTCATCCGGGCCGGCAGATAATCATCGCCGACGACGGCGCGGTACCAGTCGAGCGTGTCGTAGATGGAGTGGTAGCTGGTCCCCGGGGCGCCGCCCGAGCCGAGCGAGATGCTGGGAACCATCGCGTGGCAGAGGAAGCCGATGTGGTCCGAGCCGCCGCCGAGGTCGCCGATGGGAGGCTCGCTGGGCGGGGTTGGCGTGGTGCCGACGGATGGCGCCGCCGCTCCCGTCGAGCCGGCGGAGCCGCCGCCGGGCGCGGTGTTGGTCGGGGGTGAAGGCAGCTTGTCGCCCTTGCGCGTCCGGGCCAGCCACGTATCGAACACGCTCCTGGTTGCCGCGGCGGGCGCCTCGGCGGCCTGCTTCGCCCGCCGCCGGGGTGAAAGGTCCGGCGCATTGGGCACGATGCGGGCGGCGTCGTAAATGACGGACTTCAGCGACGGCGACGCCGAGGCGCCGAAGTTCGGGCCCATCGTGGCCATGTCGAGGTTGATGTAGGCCACGCCATTCTTGACCAGATCATCGCGGTTGGCCTCGACCCACTCGACCGAGCCGAGGATGCCGAACTCTTCCGCGCCCCAGCCGCAGAAGAGGATCGAGCGGTCCGGCGGGTGGCCCGCCTTGGCGAGGTCGCTCATCACTTTGGCGCACTCGAGCACGAGGATGAGGCCGCAGGTGGGGTCGCAGGCGCCGTGGTTCCAAGCGTCGTGGTGGCAGCCGATGATGATCTTCTGGTCGGGGAACTTGGCGCCCTTGAGCGTGGCAACGACGTTGGCGGTCTTGGTGATGGCGCGGGTCTGCTCGACGTGCAGGCGCACTTTGAGGTCAGCGCCGCCAGCGAGGCGGTACGGCGTGGGAAGGCCGCCCTGCCATTCGGGGGCACGGTCGGCGACGGGCTCGCCCTTCATCTGCGAGAGGATGGGCTGGGCGGCCTCCCAGCTCACCGGCTGCACAGGGATGTTCGGCAGGCCCGCGTCCTTGGGGTCGAGGCGCTTGGCGTTTTCGGTGGCCTCGTAACCGGGAGTCAGCGGGTCGCCGGGCCAGGCGGCGGTGAGGATCGAGCCGCACTGCACTTGCGTGGGCGTGGCCCAGCCGCCTTCGGGGTAGCTGGGGCCCTTGGCGTAACCGGAGTCGGCGGGGTCTACGAAAATGATGAGGCCGGTGCAGCCGGCTTCCTCGGCGAAGTGGGCCTTGTAGCCGCGGAAGTTGCCGCCGTAGCGGGCGAGGGCGATCTTGCCCTTGGTGTCGATTCCGAGGTCTTTGAGCCTGGCGAAGTCGGCCTTGGTGCCGTAGTTGGCGTAGACCACCTCGGCGGTGACATCGCCCGAGCCGCTGTAGGCGTTCCACGCCAGCGGGATGAGGTCGGGGCTGCGGGTGTACTTGTCGGAGTCGATGGGGGGTTCGGTCAGGCCGAGCTTTTTGGCGGCGGAGGGCGGTGAGACGATCTCCAGTTCGGCGCTCACCGGCTTGCAGAGGTAGGGCCAGATCCAGTGCGTCTGCACCTCGAGGCCCATGTCGGCGAAAGCCTTGGAGAGGCGCTCGATCTGGCGCAGGTCGCCGGGCGTGCCGGCGACGTGCGGCTCGGAGGCGACCAGGTCGTGCCAGGCGCTGAGGCGCTTGGGGTCGATGTTGGCCAGGAGCTGGCGCTCGTAATCGAGCTCGGCGGTGCGCCGGTCGGGGAGGAACCGGGAGAGGGAGAAGTCGGTGGGAGCCGACGCTGCCGCGGGCGCGCCGGGGTTGTCGGCGGCGAGGGCCGTGAGGGCGAGAATGAAGCAGGCCCCGGCGGGCGCGAGGTGGCGCATGGGGGGAGGATAGCGGAGCGCACGCCCGAATTTACCAGCCCAGATCGGGCGTCGTGGCGAGGTCTCGAACGACCGGTTCGAGGCCCTGAATCACGCGGCTCAGTCGGTCATAGTCCAGCGTGTCGGGGGTATCGGTCGGCTGGTGGTAGTTGGGGTTCCGGAAGGTGGCCGTGCCGCTCACCATCGCGGCGACGTACCCCTCCTGCCAGAACGACCAGTGGTCTGACCAGCCGACGCCGGCGATGTCGCCGGGGACCGCGGCGCCCTCGCTGGGGAAGCGGGTGTTTTCGCGGAAGACGCGGACCGTTCGGCGCACCAGGGGGCGGGCGGTGGTGTTGCCGATGAAGGCGATGAAGTCGCCGGTGCTGGGGTAGACGAGGCTGAACGGGAAGGGGTAGGACTGGCTGCCGCGCCGGGTGTCGTAATAGCCGATGGATTCCAGCGCGAGCATGGCGACGATGTTGTCGTTGCGTGCGCGGCAGCGTTTGGCGTAATGCCACGAGCCCATCTGGGGTGTCTGAAACGCCGGCGGCTCCTCGCCCTGGAAGAACAGGAAGCGGATGGTGCGCGGGCAGGGGGAGTGCGCGAAACGGCGGGCGAGCTCGAGCGTGCCGGCGACGCCGGTGGCGTTGTCGTCGGCGCCGGGGGTGAGGTAGTAGCTGTCGTAGTGGGCGCCGATGACGGTGATTTGATCGGCGAGAGATGTGCCGGGGACGGTCACTTCAAGCGTGGGTGTTGGGGACTCGTCAGCATCGTTCCAGACCTCTTCGATGTGCTGGTAGCCGGCGGCGGTCAGTTGGTCCATCAGCCAGGCGACGACTTCGCCCCGCTTCCTTGGATTCATCAGGCTGCGCGTGCCGACGCCCGAGGCGAGCCGCTCGACGTCGGCGCGGAGGCTGGCGGCGAGCGCTGCTTGCGATTCGGTGGCGGGGGGGAGCGGCCCCGAGAAACGCGGGCCGGGCATGCTCGTCATCCAGGTGCAGGCGCCGATGGTGAGCGCGGTCAGGGTGGCGGATGCGATGGCGATGCGCTTGACGGCCGCGCGGGTGCAGAGCTTGAGGCGCATCGGGGGGGCTCCGTGTGGACTTGCCGTTGCGAGTAGATACGGTTGAACAGCCGGAAGCGTTGCAGTTCTGAGAGGTTCGTAGCGTGAAGCTGCGCTGCTACCCTGCCGCCATGCTCCGAATCAAGCCTCTCCGTGCCCTTCGTCCGCCGGCTGACCCGCCCGATTGTGCGGCGGAAGTGGCGTGCGTGCCGTATGACGTGGTCAACACCGCCGAGGCGCGGGGCCTGGCGGCGGGCAAACCGCGATCGTTCATGCACGTCATCAGGCCGGAGATCGACCTGCCGGTTTCGACGGACCCGCACGACGACGCGGTGTACCGCGCCGCGGCGGCGAACTTCAAGCGGTTCCAGCGCGAGGGCACGCTCCAGCGCGAGGCGAGTGAGGCGGTCTACCTGTACCGCCAGGAGGCGACGCTTCTGGGGAAGAAGGTGAGCCAGACCGGTGTGGTGGCGTGCTGCCACATCGATGACTATGAGCGCGGGCTCATCAAGAAGCACGAGAAGACGCGCAAGGACAAGGAGGACGACCGGACGCGCCATGTGCTGGAGCTGAACGCCAACGCCGAGCCGGTGTTTTTCCTGTTCAAGGACCGTGCGGAGATCGCGGCGCTGATCGCGCGGGACAGCGGCGGGGGAGCAAAGCCTCTGTACGACTTCACCGCGCCCGACGGGGTGCGGCACACCGTGTGGAGGTGCGCCGCGGCCGACGCCTACGTTCGCGCGTTCGGCGCGCTGCCCGCGGCGTATGTCGCGGACGGTCACCACCGCACCGCGGCGGCTGCCCGCGCGGGGGCGGAACGCCGCGCCGCCAACCCGCGTCACACGGGGAACGAGGGTTACAACTGGTTCATGGCCGTGCTGTTCCCGGCGTCGGAGCTGACGATCCTGCCGTATCACCGGCTGGTGAAGGACCTCAACGGGTTGGCGCCGGCTCAGGTGCTGGAGCGTCTGGCGGGGGTTGGGCGCGTCGAGCCGGCGCGGTCGCCCGAGCCGGGCGCGAGCGGGAGCTTCTGCGTGTACCTGGGGCGGGCGCACGGCTGGCACAGGGTTACGCTGCCCGCGGCGTCGATCCCGACGGATGACCCCATCGCCAGCCTTGACTACGAGATGCTCGCCGAGCGGGTGCTGGGGCCGATCTTCGGCATCGGCGACATCCGCACCGACAAGCGGATCGACTTCGTCGGCGGCATCCGCGGGCCGGCGGAGCTCGAGCGGCGCGTGGACTCGGGCGAGACGGCGGCGGCGTTCTGCATGCACCCGGTGCGGATCGAGCAGTTGATCGCAATTGCCGACGCGGGGGCGATCATGCCGCCGAAGTCGACGTGGTTCGAGCCCAAGCTGCGGAGCGGGCTGCTGGTGAATGTGCTGGAGTAGCGCCCGGCGATTGACGATGCCGTGGTTGCCGATTCGATGCCAGATTCGCGGGCGTTGACGCTCTGTTCCTACACTTGTGCCAACCCAGCAGGGCCCTTCCATGACCACCCTCACCCCTAAACCCGCCCCGGCTTCTCCCACAATCATCGCCCGCCCTTCAGCCAGCGGACGCTGCTTCAACTATTCCGCCGGCCCCGGTGCGCTCCCGGAGGAAGTGCTGAAGCAGGCCCAGAAGGACATCTGGGACATCTTCAACACCGGCGTGGGCATCTTGGAGCACAGCCACCGGCGCGGCACGTTCGACCGGGTGCTCGCCGAGGCCGAGGCCGACATCCGCGAGGTTGGGAATATCCCGAGCGACTACGCCGTGCTGTTCATGCAGGGCGGGGCTTCCAGCCAGTTCCACACCATCCCGATGAACTTCCTGGCCAAGGACAAGTCCGACGAGGCGGACTACTTCGACACGGGTGAGTGGTCGCACAAGGCGATCCGCGAGGCGAAGCTCTTTGGCAAGATCAACATCTGCGGCGATACGTCGTCAACCAACTACGACCACGTGCCCAAGGGGAGCGAAGTGAAGTACTCGCCCAAGGCGAAGTACTGCTACTTCGAGAGCAACAGCACAGTGTACGGCATCCAGTTCCACCAGGACCCCACGCCACCGCCGGGCGTGGAGCTGGTGGTGGACGCGTGCAGCGACATGTTCTGGAAGCCGCTCGACGTGCGCAAGTACGCGCTGTACTACGCCGGCGCGCAGAAGAACCTCGGCCCGGCGGGCACGGTGATCGTGATCGCGCGGCGCGACTTCATCGAGAAGGGGCACAAGGACCTGCCGTGGCTCCTGCAGTACCGCACGTTTGACAAGGACCAGAGCCGCCCGAACACACCTGCCACTTTCGGCATCTATCTCGTGGGCCAGATGGTCAAGTGGATCAAGCGGCAGGGTGGCCTGAAGGGGATGGAGCAGCTCAACCGGGCCAAGGCCGGCATGGTCTACGACTGCCTCGACGCTTCCTCGTTCTACAAGGCCCCGGCCCGCAAGGAAGACCGCTCGTTCATGAACATCCTGTTCCGCTGCCCGACGCCCGAGCTGGACAAGCAGTTCTGCGCCGAGGCCGAGAAACGCGGGCTCGATGCCCTGGCGGGGCACCGCTCGACGGGCGGGATGCGGGCGAGCCTGTACAACTCGATGCCGATCGAGGGGGCGCAGGCGCTGGTGGGATTTATGAAGGACTTTGAGACCCGGAATCGGTCGGCGCGTTAGACTCCATGCGGGAACGGCGGGCGCACGGCCGAATGGTCTTGCGGCCGCGCTGCTCCGAGTTGGTCATGCGCGCCTCGAAGGACTGTTTTCATGGGCTTACGCCGATCCGTACGGCTGCTTCCCGCGGCGCGGCGACGATGCGCGCCGGCATGGTCTGCGTGCTGCGGGTGGCTGCCGTTCAGTGGCTGGGGCTGGTCTCGGCGAGCGCCCCCGCGGCCGGCGTTCCGGCGGCCGACGGTGCTGAACCGAAAACCTGGGTGCTGATGATCGCCGGGCGCGCGGTTGAGGGGCCGGAGGCGCGCCTGCAGCGGCTGGCGATCGAATCTGAGCTTCGCGCCGCGCTCCCGGGGTACCTTGAAGTCACCCCCGAGTATCTGCCACTGCCCGATGATTGGGGTGGGGAGCGGGATGATCAACTCACGAAGGCGGTGATCTCGCGTCACCTTGAGGTCCGGTATGACCTTGTGGTACTCGTTGATACCGCGGCTGTGAGGTACTGGACCTCTTACCTTGGAAGGTATTTCGGCAGGGTGCCGGTGGTGTACAGCGGGCTGCATCTGGACTTCGAGATCCCATCCGGCTTTGCGCAACGGATTACGGGCGTTCGCGAGGTCATGAACGTGCGCCCGACTGTGGACCTGATTACCGAGATCCAGCCCGAGCTCAAGGAGTTGCTGGTAGTTTCATCGAAAACGGGGTACGGCGAACGCATGACCGCGATTGCACGCGAGGGCCTGAAGGACTTTGGCCAGCGCATCCGCATCCGGTGGACGGATACCCCGGACGCGGAAGAGCTGCTCGATCAGGTTCGAGCCACCCCGCCGCCGCCGTCGGGCGCGGTGCTCATGCTCGCGGTCAGTTCCGCCTCTGAGCACGGGCGTGTCATGCAGGCGGAGGAGTTTCTGACGCGTCCTGAACGGCTCAGTCACAGCATCTATACGGTCTACGAGTCGTTTGTGGGAATGGGCGCGGTAGGGGGCAGGGTTATCAGCGGCACGGCGATGGGGAAGCAGGCAGCGGCCATGGCGCTGCGGATTCTCCACGGCGAGACTGTCGCGTCGGTGCCCCCTGTCGCGGCCAAGTGGGTCCCGATGCTCGACTGGCGCGAGCTCCGTCGATTGAACCTCAGCGAAAGAGCCGCGGCGTCGGACGCGATCATCCTCTCGCGGCCCGAGACCTTTTTTTCTCGCTACCAGGACGAGCTCAAGTCGTGGGGGCTGGTCGGGGTTGTCTTGATCGCCGCGGGTCAGAGCCTCGCCATCTGGGGGCTGGTGGTTCAGCGTCGTCGTCGGCGAGCACTGGAGGAGGGCAGCCGTGAAGACGCGATCCGCCTGCAGCTCTCGCTCGACGCCGCGCGCATGGGGTCCTGGGAGGCGGAGATCGGTCCCGACCCTCAGTTGAGATATTCCCGCCAGGCTGCGGAGATTTGTGGCCTCGATCCGGACGCGCCCCCGGTCCCGATCTCGCGCCGCTTGGCTCTTATTCACCCCGACGACCGCGCTTCGGCCGTTGCCGCCGTCGCCGCGGTGGTGGCGGGGTCTGCGCACGCGGCTGCGGAATACCGAATCCAGACGCCGCGCGGCGAGCGTTGGATGAGCACGCAGTGCGCCGCGCTGCCCGACGCGAACGGGCGTGCCCGCCGGGTGGTGGGGGTGGTGCAGGACATCACGGAGCGGAAGCTGGCGGAGGAACGGCTGCGGGTGAGCGAGGAGCGGTACCGTCTTGCCGCGCAGGCCGTTTCTGAAACGATTTACGACTGGAATATTCTGACCGACACGGTGCGGAAGAGCGGTTTCGACGAACGACTTCCGGAATCGACGTTCACCGAGTCGCACCCGGTGGCGGATTTCATCGCGGCCCTCCACCCCGAGGACATGCCCGTGGTCAAGACAAGTCTTGACGCGGCGCTTTCTACGGGGGCGACCCGGTGGACCGCGGAGTACCGGCACAGGCTCCGCGACGGCTCGTTCGGCGTGTTCATCGATCGGGCGACGATTGTTCGCGACGCGTCGGGCAAGCCGGTGCGGATGGTGGGGGCGATGAGCGAAGTGACCCAGCAGCGGGCCGCGGAAGCGTCTCTTCGGAGCAGCGAGGCCAGGCTCCGGGCGATCGTGGACTCAGAACCCGAGTGTGTGAAGGTGCTGGACGCCGATGGGGTCGTGCTCGACATCAACGCCTCGGGTCTGCGGGTCGTTGAGGCGGCATCGGGCGAGGGTGTGATCGGGCGCAGCGTGCTCGGGTTCATCAGCCCTGAGTATCAGGACGAGTATCGCGAGGGCCTGCGGCGGTGCCTGGCGGGCGAGCAGGTACGCCACGAGTTTGAGACGATCGGCATTCACGGCGCCCGCCGCTGGATGGAGCAGCACGCGGTCGCTCTGCGAAACAACCAGGGAGTTGCCGACCGGATTCTGTGCGTGGCGCGGGACAACACCGAGCGGCGCGAGGCAGAGCGCCAGCTCCGTGAAAGCGAAGAGCGGCTCCGGCTGATGGCCGAGAACTTGGGAGATGTGTTCTGGATCGCCGAGGCCGACGGCTGGACGTTCCGCTACGTCAGCCCTGCGTTCGAGCCTTTGTGGGGGCACAAGCGAAGCGAGTGCCAGGGCTACGCGCTGGAGACGCTGCTCTCGTGGGTGCACCCGGAGGATCGCGAGCGCTTGCGGCTCAAGTGCGGGCGCCGGGCTGCGGACCCTGTCGGCACGATTCTCGACAACGATTTCCGCGTGGTACGGCCAGACGGCAGCACCCGCTGGGTCAACTGCCGGTCGCGCCCGATCCTTGGTGAAGACGGCAAGGTGCGGATGTTTGTAGGTGTTCAGCGCGACATCACGGACATGCGCGAGGCCGAGCAAGCGCTGCGGACCAGCGAGGAGCGGTTCCGGCAGTTCGCAGAGGCCGTCGACGCGAGCTTCTGGATCCGATCGGTCGAGACCGGCGAGTACATGTACTTCAGCCCGGGCACTCAGCGGTTGATGGGTCTGGATCCGGCGAGACTTCCGCGCGATGTCGTTGAGTATCGCAAGCTCGTGCACCCGGACGATCTCGGGAAGCTGGTCCAGGAATACGAGACCTGGATCCACTCCGGTGCCAAAGGCCCGATCGAGGTGGAGCACCGGGTCGTGCTGCCGGACGGACGCGTCCGCTGGTGGCGGAACAGGGCGTTCGCGATGCCGGAGCCCGACGGCGTTCTGCGCCGCGTGGGCGGAATCGCCGAAGACGTCACCGAGCGACACGAGGCCGCGGCGGCGCTGGAGGCGAGCGAGGCAAGGTTCCGTCAACTGGTGCACGCGATCGACCAGAAGTTCTGGATTGCTGATGCCGCGACGCTCGAGTACGAGTATCAGAGCCCGGCGACGGCCGGCCTGCTGGGCGTGTTGCCCGATCAGGTTCCGCGGACGATTCGGGGTTGGAGGGAGTTCATCCACGAAGCAGACGCCGGCGAGCTTGCGCGCCGGTTTTGCGAGTGGACCGGGGCGGGGTACCCCGGCGAGTTGGACACCGAGTATCGCTTGGTCCGTCCGGACGGCGAAGAGCGTTGGATGCGGACGAAGCGTTCGGCCATCCGCGGACCGGACGGTCGGGTGACGCGGCTCGCCGGCGTGACCGAGGACATCACCGTTCGGAAGCGGACCGAGGAGGCACTGGCGGCGAGTGAGCGCAAGTTCCGCCAACTGACGGAGGCGATCGACGGGACATTCTGGCTCACGGAGCCGGGCCGCGACGGCAAGGTGCTTTATGTAAGCCCCGCCGCCATCAACCTGTTCGGTCGGACCGCCGAGAGCATGAGCGGTGATTCCGGGGTCTGGCGGGAGACGATTCACCCGGATGACCTCCAGCACGTGGAAGCGGTGCTTGACGAGTGGCACGCCTCGGGTTGCATTGGGAAGTTCGAGAACCGCTACCGCACGGTTCTCCCGACCGGCGAGGTGCGATGGGTCCTGGATCGGGGGTTTGCGATCCGCGACAAATCGGGCGTTATCGTGGGATTGGCGGGAGTGGCAGACGATATCACCGACCGCGAGCGTACCGTCCGGGCGCTGGTGAACAGCGAGGAGCGGTTCCGCCGTTTCGCGGAAACCATCGACTCGATGTTTTGGACCGCCGAGCCGGTAGAGGACGGGCGCGTGACCTACGTCAGCCCGGGTGTGAGAGAGATCCTCGGCGTTGAGGGTGAAGAGATTGTGCAGTCCGACGGGGGTTGGCGCGGGCTTCTGCACCCCGATGACATCGAGCGTGTGCTGCGCGCGAGCGGAGAGTGGGCGCGGGGCGGCTTCACGGTCGATTATTCGAATGAGTACCGGATCATCCGCCCGGACGGCGGTGTCCGTTGGGTGCGGAACCGGGGCTACGCGGTGCGTGACTCCAGGGGAATGGTGATCAGCCTGGTTGGCGCCATGGAGGACGTGACGGCCCGCACGAAGGCCGCGCTGGAGCTGCGCCGGACGCTGGAGACACAGCGGCTCCTGCTGCAGGAACTGGACCACCGCGTGAAGAACAACCTGGCAGGGATGCTCGGTATGATCGATCTTTGCGAGGCGAACGCGAGCCATGTCGAAGAGTTCTCGCGCGCGGTGCGCCGGCGCATCGCGGGGATGGTGGACGTTCACACTTTGCTCTCGGAGACTCGGTGGTCGCCGGTTGAACTCGGCGAGCTGATCCGGCTGCTGTGCCCGATCGATCGTACCGGGGCCGTATCCAGAGCCGGGCCGGCTCTTTCCATCGCACCGCGCCAGGCCGGTCCGCTGGGGATGATGCTCCAGGAACTGTTCTCTAATAGCACCAAACACGGGGCACTCAGCGTGCAGGCCGGCTCGGTGGCGATCTCGTGGGAGACTTCCGTCGGCGCTGCGGGCGCCGAAACCCTCACGCTCTTCTGGGTGGAAGCGGGAGGACCGGCGATTGTCGCTCGTCCTGCGCCGGGGCTCGGCACGACTCTGGTGAACGGATTCGCGCGGTTCGAGCTTCGGGGGGAAGCGACACTCACGTATCCCCCGTCGGGCGCAGAGCACAGGATCACTGTCCGCCTGGACCCGAAAGGCGCGTCGTCTCCGGAATGGGAGTCCCTTCAGGAAGCCAAGCTGTTCGGCGCCCTGGAGCGGATCGACTCGATCGAGCCGCCGCCGGGTATCCACTGAGCCGTTCACACCGCGAGGCGCCAGCTCGCCCCGCTTCGCGTCACCCGCCGGTACAGCGTGTCGCGCTCGACAGGCTCGAACCCCGCGTCGCGTATGGCCCGGCACAGGTCCCACACGCCCTGCTCCTGGTGCGTGTTGGTGCCGCCGACCTTGGTGATGTCGTACCACACCACCGTCCCGTCGAGGTCATCGGCCCCGCACTGGAGCATCAGCTGGGCCATGCCGAGCGTCTGCATGATCCAGAATGCCTTGACGTGCGGGAAGTTATCGAGCATCAGGCGCGCCACCGCCAGTGTGCGGAGGTTCTCCAGGCCGCTCGGGCCGGGCAGGTGCTCGAGCTCGCTGGCGTCGGGGAAGAACGGCAGCGGGATGATGGTCTGGAAGTAACCGCCGCGGCCGTTCATGACGGGCGTCGGCGCGCCGACGCCGGGGCGGGTGAGCGTGACGGCGCCGTCCGCGCCGGCGGGGTGATAGCCAAGGCGGACGAGGCTCTCGTCCTGGACTCGCCGGAGCATGTCCATGTGCGCCAGCCGCTCGGCACGCCCCTCGATGTGCCCGTAGAGCATGGTGGCGTTGGTGTTGAGCCCCAGCCCGTGTGCGACGCGGTGGACGTCGAGCCACACGTCGCTGCGGATCTTGCCCTTGAAGGCCTCGTCGTGCACGCGGTCGTCGAATACCTCCGCGCCCCCGCCCGGCAGCGAGCCGAGGCCGGCTTCCTTGAGCCGCTCCAGAACCCACGCGATGCCGGCGCGCCGGTCGTCGTTGCGGTAGACCTTGGCGATGCGCGCCAGGTGGACGATCTCGACGGCGGTGAACGCCTTCAGGTGCACGCTGGGGACCGCGGCGCGGATCGCCGCCAGCATGTCGGTGTAGTAAGAGAACGGGAGCGTGGGGTGCAGGCCGCCGACGATGTGCAGCTCGGTGGCGCCGGCGTCGGCGGCCCGCCTGGCCTCGGCGACGACGCTCTGCAGGTCCATCTCGTACGCCCCGTCCTGCCCGTGCTTGCGGTGGAACGCGCAGAACTTGCACGACAGGGCGCACAGGTTGGTGTAGTTGATGTGCCGGTTGATGTTGAAATACGCGGTATCGGCGTGGAGGCGGCGCCGCACCAGGTCGGCCAGCTCGCACACCGTCCACAGGTCCGGCGTGCTGAACAGCAGCTCGCCGTCGCCAAGCGAGAGGCGTTCGCCGCGGGCGACCTTTTCGCGCAGCGGCTCCAGGGCGGGGTCACGCGCGGCGTTCGGGCGCAGGAAACCGTGCGCGGCGATCTCGTTGGCGGAAGCTGGCGGCGTGGGAAGCTCGGCGGTGTGCATGGTCGGTGGTCGGGGTTGGGCCGCCGCATCATAGCGCTTGGTTCCCGGACGCCCGAGAACCAAACCGTGCCGACGGTGCGCCCATGTGATGGGCTGCGGCCCACGCGTCTCGCTGCGGCGATGCACCCGGGGCGCCTCCGGTTCGATGATCATCGTGGCGCCTACCCAGTGGTGGGCGCCGGGTGCGTGCGCGCGCAACCAGCGACCCCGGGAGACACCATGAGCGATCAACCCCTCGGCCCCACCTCCGATCCGTTCCCGCCGGGACTGCAGCCGCAGCCGGGCGCTGCGCCGCTCCCCACGGGGGACGCGCTGGTGTCGCTGGTGGAGGGCGTGCAGAAGCACGTTCAGATGCTCAGCGGCATCAGGTCTGAATACGAGAGCCAGGCGGCGGAGCTGTCACGGCGCAGCGCCGAACTGAACGAGAAGTCGGTCATCCTCGCCCAGCAGGAAACGGCCCTGCGCGACCGGCAGGACCAGCTCGAGGCCACCACGGCGGCGCTCCAGCAGCAGCGACTGGAGCTGGAGCGTCGGTCGGCGGAGGTGGCGGTCGGCGCACGCGAGGCCGAGGCTCGGGCGAAGCTGGCGCAGGAGGCCGTGGAGCGCGCCGTGGCCGCCGAGCAGGCCGCCGGGCGGAAGTTCGTCGAGGCCCAGGCGCTGGTGCTGGAGGCCGAGAAGCTGAAGGCGGCCGGCGGCGCCGGCGCCGAGGAAGCCCGCCGCGAGCACGAGGAGCAGTTGCGGCTGGCGCGCGAGGAGTGTGACCGCGCCGGTGCCGAGGCCGCCCGGCTGCGCGAGCAGCTCGACGCCGCCAGGGCCGAAGGCATCGAGCGCGCCGAGGAGTTCGAGCGGCTCCGGGCCAAGGCGACCGCGGAGTCGCGCGGCCAGCTCGAGGCGCTGGCCGCGAAGCTGCGCGACGCCGAGAACGAGCTGGACGCCGCCCGCGAGGATTGCACGCGCCTGGCCGGTCTGCTGGAGCAGGCCCGCGCCGAGGCGCTGAGCGCCAAGGACGCCGACGCGGTCGCCGGCGAGCTGCGCTCGCGGCTTGCCGAGGCGGAGACCCGGGGCGCCCGTCTCGACGCGAGGGTCCGCGACCTGGAAGATGAGCTCGCGGACCGTCCCGCGACTCCGCCCGTCGCGGAGCAGAACGGTGAGCACAGCGCCGAAGTCGACCGCCTCAACGCCGAAATCGAAAAGGCGATGAAGATCATCGACCGGCTGCAGGACGACAGGGCGGCGCTGTCGGAGCGGGCCGCCACCGCGGAAAAGGCCCTCGCCGCCCGAACACCGGCGCACACGGACTTCCCCGACGGCGCCGCCGAGGCCAGGCCCGGCCGGCGCGAGCGACTGCGCCGACTCCGTGACGCCATGAAGCAGCAGCGCCGCAAGCTCGATCAGGCCCAGGCGATCATCACCAGGAAGCTGCAGGAGGCGCAGGAAGGTGCGGCGGCCAAGGCGTCGCTGGGCGCCGAGCGCCAGCACCTCGAGCAGATGCGCCAGAAGATCGAGCAGGAGCGCGCGGCCCTGCTGCGCGAGCGCCAGAGCGCCCCCGAGGAATCTGGCGAGCCGGCCCCGCGGGCCGCGACCGGGTCCGTCCGCTCGGGAGTCGGGGCGCTGTGCTTCGCGGCGGCGCTGGCGGTGCTCGCCGGCGTGAGCTGGTTGCTCGCCGGTCAGTTCGCCCGTCCGGTGTGCGTCGCCTCCATAACGCTGGGCAACGACGGTGCCAGCCAGAGCGCCACGCCCGAGCAGAGCGCCGGCTGGAAGGCCTATGTGAAGGACCTGCCCCAGGACGAGCGGCTGCTGGAGCGCGCCGCCGAGCGCATGAAGATGCGCGGGTTCGAGGAACTCGCCGACGCCAACGGCCTCGCGGGGTACCTCAAGACCCACCTCGACGTGGACGCGACGGCGGATAACGAGGTCAAGCTTACGCTCAGGCACCCCGGCTTCGACCGCTCGGCCCTGGCGGTCGACACGCTCGGCACCACGATCATCGGCTTCGCCAACGACAGCCGCGACATGCGTGAGGATAAACTCTCCACCACCCTCGCCAGCGGCGCCCAGCCCGCCCAGGAGCCGGTCGAAGACCCCCGCCTGGCGGTGTTCGGCGCCATCTACGGCGCGCTTACGGCGGTGATGCTCATCGGCGTGGTGTCGATCGCTCGTCGGGCCAAGGCCGGGGGTGATTCTCGCCGACGCGAGCGGATGACGCCCGTTCCCGTGATGGCCGGCGCCGGCCCGGGCATCATGCCCGGCCCGCGCAATAGCCCGCTGGCGCAGGCGGCGGCGAACAACGCGATGCCCGCGATGCCGCAGGCCCCCGCCCCCGCCCCCACGTTCCCCCGCCTGTCGCGCCCGATCCAGCCCGAACTGCCGATCGTCGCCGAAACGGAAGACGCGGCCGAACCCGAGCAGCAAGTGCCGATGCCCAAGGGCAAGAGCATGCTGAAGCCGCTCGGAGACTGAGCGCCGGTGCGCCCTGGAAACTCCCATTGTCCGCGCATCCCTCCGGTCCCGCGCGTGACCGGAAGGACCTGAGCCGGGTCGACTGTTCCGGTGACGCCCCGGTCCGATGTCCGCTCTGAGAATCAGGCCGCCCCCGGACCAAGGTCCTGTGCCATCCGGGCAGCGCTACTTGGGTTGTGGTTCCTGCTCGTCCTCCTCGCCCGGCTGTGGTTTGTACACGCCTTGAAGCTTGGCGAGTCGAATGAACGCCGCCCGCAGATTGTTGATGGACGGGCGCAACCCGAGCATCCCGCCGTGCGAGAGGTGGTGATACTCCGCCTTGATCAGCGCGATGAGGTACGGCTCCAGGGGCTTCTCTTCGGCGACGGCGCACGAGCAGGCGAGGCGCGCGATGACCGCGTCCTCGGGGAACGCCGCGATCGCCTTCACGAGTTGCGGAGAGTCGAGCCTGAGCTCGTGCTTTTCCAGCATCGAGGCCAGGTACGAGGCGGCGAACCGGGGGTCGCCCGTGGCGTTCCAGCCGGCCTCGTCAATCGCGGGCAGTCGCTCGGTGTCAAGGTACAGGCGGGCGGCGACGTTGAACATCTCAGGGTCCGATGTGGCCCGGGCCTTTTCGAGCGCCGACCCGCCCAGCCGGTCCCGCGCCTCCTCGATGGAAAGCACGCCATCGTCGAGCGCCGCCGACAGCACCGTTGATGCCAGGCCGCCGTGGCCGGGGATCGTGGCCTCCCTGTCGGTCAGGAAGTCGTACTTGCGCAAGATGTCCTTGATCCCGTGGTTGTCGGCTTCCTCGTCCGCCATTGCCAGTGCGCACTCCGCCGCGCACAGGACCGCATCGAAACGCCGGGACGGCTCGATCGGGGATCTGCGGACCGCTTCGGCGTCGTGTTTCAGGTTCGCCTTGTGGGCGCGCCGGTTCCACCAGTCAAACTCCCACGCGGCGTCGAGAGCGATCAGCTTCTCTGCCGATTCAACGTCGCCTTTCTCGACCCCCCGCAGCAGCTCGCCCCGCCTGTGCTCCATCGGCGGCTCCTCGTGCAGCTCGCAGATGAGCGTTTCCACGTCCTCGAGCGACCCATCGGTCGCACGCTCGGATTTGATCCACGTCTCGCACGCCTCCTTGGTGTCGCCGGTCCGGAGCACGCACTCGGCGAGGACCCCCCATACCGGCGCGCGGTTTGGGTGGGCCTTGAGATACCGCCTGTACGGCTCGATGGCGTGCCCGAACTCGCCCGCGCGGTGCAGTTGCAGCGCCCACTCGAACTGCACATCCAGCATGTCCGTCAGGGTTTCCGCGGCGCGCTTGTGGAGGTTGTACGAGACCTCCCGCTCCTGCTTGAAGAGCACGTTCCCGAGCACCAGCGATTCCACCGGCGTCCGAGTCGCCTCGGGGAATGTGCCCAGGATCTTCTGGGTCGCCTCGTCGGGCTTGCCTTCCAGCAGGAGATCGCCGGCCACGGTCAACGACCCGCGCACGGCCGCGCTCGCGGCTCGCATCTGCGAGCGGAACTCGTCCGGCGTAAGGGATTGTTGCGAAACGACCGCCGATGCGAAGGCCGCGCTGAGCGCTGCGAGGATGACCATGCGTTCGCTCCTTGGGAACGGGCGCATGTTACACGTTCGGGCGCTGGCACCGTGGACCGTCGACTACCCCGGCACGTGGCAGTTGCTCAGCCCGCGCTTGAACAGGTACTGCTGGTGATAATCCTCCGCCGCCCAGAACGTCGGCGCGGCCTCGATCTGCGTCACCACGGGCTTTCGGTACTTGCCCGAATCCCCCACGCGCTTCTTGGCGGCCTCGGCCGCGGCCTTCTGCTCCGGTGAGTGATAGAAGATCACCGAGCGGTACTGCGTGCCGTAGTCGGGACCCTGGCGGTTGAGCTGCGTCGGGTCGTGCACTTTGAAGAACACGTCGAGCAACTGGTCGTAGCTGATCAGCGAGGGATCGAACGTCACCTCCACCACCTCGGCGTGCCCGGTCAGGTCGGTGCAGACGTCCTTGTACGACGGCTTGTCCTTGGTGCCGCCGGCGTAACCGACCCTGGTGGACAAAACGCCCTTGAGCGTGCGGAACGACTCTTCAACGCCCCAGAAGCACCCGCCGCCGAACGTCGCAAGCTGGGTCTTCACCTGGGCGTCGGACCCTTGCGGAGCGGCCTTTGTTTGAGAGGAGTTTGTCATGGTGTCGGTCTTGGTTGCCCCGGCGTCGGGCGCTGGCTTGCTTTGAACAGTGTCGGCTTGGGCGGCGCGGGGCCTGGCGTGCGGCGGCTGGGCCGCATCGGAACGCTGGCAACCCGCGACAAGGGCCGCGCCAAGCAACGAAACGATGAGGATGCGCATGGTCGACATTGGATGCTCCGGCGAGCGTGTTCGTTTCAGACGAGGATTCCGATTCGCTGCGGGGGACCATGTGCCGCTTATGGGGCATCGGGCCGGATGACACGGACATTCTCCCGTTGAACCCCGTCCGTGCCCAGACGGCCTCGCGCCCCCGAAGAGCCGGAGCGAAGCCGCCCCACGGCGCCCTTGGCGAGCAGGAACGCGCCCAGCACCGGGATGGCCACCACCGCCACCGCGAGGGCGACAACCAGCAGCGATGCCAGCAGAACGATCGCGGCGCCAATGAGCAGCAGACCGGTGAGCCTGCCGAGCAGGGTGGGCCGGGATTGCAGCCGGACGAACACGCCCCGGGTGCTGGAGATCGACTCGGCAAAGCCGCTCGTAAACGGGTCGAGCCGCCCTCCCGACGGGGCACGTGGATCGCTGCTGATCACGCTCGATGATAGCGCCGGGCCGAGGTTCGGCGGCCCCGTCCGTGTCCGGACCCAGACCCGGAGGGACCCGTCCCTACAGTTGATCCATGAGCACGGCCCCGGTTTCCGCAGTTCCGAACGCCTCGGGTCGCTTCGGCGAGTACGGCGGCGCGTATGTGCCCGAGACGCTGATGGCGGCGCTGGGGGAGCTCCAGACGCATTACGACGCGGCCCGCAAGGACCCCGCGTTTCAGAAAGAGCTTGATCACCTCCTCAAGACCCTGGTGGGGCGCCCGACGCCCATCTACCCGGCCCGACGGCTGACAGACCTGGTGCGGTCCAAGTGCCCGCGTGGACGCGGCGCCTCAATCTGGCTGAAGCGAGAAGACCTGGCCCACACCGGGGCACACAAGATCAACAACACCATCGGCCAGGGGTTGTTGACCAGGCGGATGGGCAAGAAGCGGGTGATCGCCGAGACCGGCGCCGGCCAGCACGGCGTCGCCACCGCGACGGCCGCGGCGCACCTGGGCCTGGAGTGCGAGGTCTACATGGGCGCCGAGGACGTCCGGCGTCAGCGCCTCAATGTCGTGCGGATGCGCCTGCTCGGCGCCAAGGTGATCGAGGTGAATGCCGGCTCACGCACGCTCAAGGACGCGACCAACGAGGCCATGCGCGACTGGATGGCGAGCGTCACCGGCACGCACTACATCCTCGGGAGCGTGGTGGGCCCGCATCCTTTCCCGATGATCGTGCGCGATTTCCAGAGCGTCATCGGGCGCGAAGCGCGTGCCCAGTTCCTCGAGCAGCTCGGACGCCCGCCCGACTGTGTGGTGGCGTGCGTGGGCGGGGGCTCCAACGCCGCCGGCATGTTCTACCCGTTCGTGGACGACGCGGGCGTCGAGCTCGTCGGCGTCGAGGCCGGCGGGCGCTCCAGCGCGCCGGGCCAGCACGCCGCCCCGCTCAGCTACGGCTCGCCCGGGGTCCTGCATGGTTCGCTGAGCTATGTAATGCAGGACCAGTTCGGGCAGACCGCGGACGTCCATTCCTGCTCGGCCGGGCTCGACTACCCGGGCGTCGGCCCCGAGCACTCGTACTGGAAAGACGCGGGGCGAGTGGCGTATACCGCCGTGACCGATGTCCAGGCGCTGGACGCGTTCACGGTCTTGGCACGGAACGAGGGGATTCTGCCGGCGCTGGAATCGTCGCACGCCGTCGCGCACGCACTTGAAAGGGCGGCCAAAATGCGCGAGGACCAAACCCTGCTGGTTAGTCTCTCGGGCCGCGGCGACAAGGACGTCGACGAGGCGTGCCGGTTGCTGGGGATGTGAACGCCTCGATCCCTAGCGCCCCCGAACCTTTCTTACCGCCCGAACCCCCTCCAACCCGTGAAACGTCAGCAGCACCGCCCCCACGGCGGCGTGCTCGGCGAACAGCTCTTCCACCACGTACTCCTCCCCGGGCCACGGGTACGCAAAGATCAGGTCGAAGTCATCGATCCCCAGCCCCAGCTCCTCGTGGGCGTCGGCCCCGCCGGGAACGAGCCAGATGATCTCGTCCGCGGATTCGAGGCCGCTCTCGGCGTCCACGCCGTCGGGCACGAACGATCCGCACACAAACCGGGCCCTCGGCGCGTTGCTCCTTTGGGCCAGGGCGCGGGCGGCGTCCACCAGTTCAGGATCGATCTCGATTCCCACCGCGTCAAAGCCCAGCACCGACGCGAGCACCGTCACGCCCCCCACGCCAGAGCCCCACTCGCAGAACGACAGCCCCGGCGTGAGCAGCCTCTCGCGCAGCGCCTTCAGGGCCGAGCCGCAGACCCCGAAGTCGCAGGGCACGAAGCCCGGAACCGGCGAGCGGAGGTGCTCGTCGATGAACTGCTCGGCGGTCGCCGCCGCGTCGGCGGCGATCTGCCCCAGCCGCTCGGGCAGGGCCGGCAGCGAATCAAGCTCTGTGGGCGAAAGGGCGCGCTTCACGAATAGCTCCCCGAACCGGGTTCAGCGCCGCGGATGCCGAAGAACCGTTCCGTGTTGTCGTTCAGCAACCGCTCCATCTCGGGCATCGATAACCCCTTCACCTGCGCCAGCCGCTCGGCGACCGCGCGCACAAACCTCGGCTCGTTGGGCCTGACCCCCCGGTGCGGTTCGGGCGAGAGGAACGGCGCGTCGGTCTCGACCATGATCCGGTCCAGCGGCGCCAGCTCCGCCGCCGCCCGCACCTGATCGGCGTTTCGGTACGTCAAAACGCCGGTGAAGCTCACCCATGCGCCCAGGTCCAGCAGCAGCCGCATGTCGTCAGGTGTCCCGGTGAAGCAGTGAAAGACCATCCGGGTGGGGTCCAACCGGCAGGAGCGAAGGATGGGAACCAGCTCGTCAAACGCCTCCCTGCAATGCAGGACCATCGGCTTGACCACTCCCCCGTAGGCCAGCGACTCCAGGAACGCGAGCTGCTCGCTCAGCACCTGCAGTTGGACCGTCTTCGGCGGACGGTCGTAGTGCTTATCCAGCCCCAGCTCGCCCCACGCCACGCACTTGGGGTCGTTCCCGACCCGACGGAGGTTCTCCCAGACGTGCGGGGCCTTGTCGGAGTAGAGAGGGTGCACCCCAGCCGTGCACCAGACGCCGTCATGGGCCGTGGCGAGCGCCAGCGCGTCGAGGCAGTCGCTCGTCGTGGTCGAGATGGTGATGCACCCGTTCACCCCCGCCGAGCGGGCGTCGGCGAGCACCCTGTCCAGCCTCCCGGCGTAGTCGGGAAACGTCAGGTGGCAGTGGGTGTCGATCATGGGGCCTACTCTAACCCCCCTCTGTTCGCCGATCTGAACACACCCCCCGCGCCCCGGGTCGCCCGTTCAGCGGGGAGCCGCGGCTCCCGGAGCCCGTCCGTTCATCGCCGCGGCTTCTACGCACCAACCGTCCGGGCGAGCGCGAGACCCGCCGACGCGAACAATCCGCTTACAAGCCCAGACCGCTCATACAGCCATGAACAACCACCCCAAGAACCTCATCCGGACTTTCGTCACGACCACTCTTGTGCTGCTCCTGGGGGCCAGCGCCCTGGCCGCACCGCAGGATCGCTGGTATGTCCTGCAGCTCAACGGCCAGAAGGCCGGGCACGCGCACGAGGCAACCACGACGAACGACAAGGGTCAAATCGTCACCACCGAAGACGTGGTGCTCAACCTCGCCCGCGAGATGCAGGAAATCAAGATCTCCATGAGCACCGAGTTCGTCGAGAACGCCGACGGCTCGCCCTTTTCGATGACCCAGGATCAGAACCTGGGCCTGATGAAGGGCCACTCGGTGTACACCTTCACTCCAGAGGGGATCAAGGAGGTCAGCGAACAGGCGGGGGTGAAGACCGAGAAGACCCATCCCAAGCCGGAGGGTGAATGGCTGACCCCCAGCAGGATCGAAAAACTCGTGGCAGAACGGCTCAAGGCCGGCGACAGCTCCTTCAGCTTCAAGTCGGTGAACCCCACCTCAGGCCCGACCGCGACCGAGACCACGGTGAAGGTGCTGGAAGCCGGCGCCACCGCCGAGGCGTTCGGGAAGTTCCTCCCCGCGGTGAAGTGGGAGCAGACCAACACCGCCATGCCCGGCACCAAGTCCGTCGAGTGGGTCGATGAGCACGGGCGCCCCATCCGCACCGAGGTCGTCATGGGCGGGATGACCCTCACCATGATCGCCGCGGACAAGGAGATCGCCCTCAGCCCCTTCCGCGCCCCCGAGTCGATGGCCCAGACCACCATCGTCCCGGTCGGCAACATCCCCGCCCCGGCGCGGAACCTCAAGGAGGTCATCTGCACGCTGCGGACCGCGGACGGGAAGCCGCTTCCCAAGCTCCCCAAGGGCGGCAACCAGCGCGTGACCCCGAACGCCAAGGACCCTTCGGCGGCGCTGGTCAAGGTTGACCTGGACTGGCCGGTCATCGAAGAAGCGCCGCCGAACCCCGCCGACCTGCTGGTGGCCACGCGGGCCCTGAACATCGACGACCCGGTCATCAAGGAGCTCACCAAGAAGGCGCTCGAAAAGGCACAGGGCGCCAAGCCGATCGACCAGGCCAAGGTGCTGCGGAAGTTCGTCTACGACTTCATCCAGAAAAAGGACCTCGGCGTCGGCTTCGCCACGGCGTCGGAAGTGGCCAGAACGAAGCAGGGTGACTGCTCCGAGCACGCCGTGCTGCTCGCCGCCATGCTGCGGGCCGCCGGCATCCCCAGCCGGACCGTCAGCGGCCTGCTCTACGTCGATCAGTTCGGCGACCAGCACAATGTCTACGCGTTCCACATGTGGACCCAGGCCCTGCTCACCGACAACGCCGGCCACCCCGCCTGGCGCGAGTTCGACGCCACCCTCCCCAACGACAAGGTCTTCGACGCCGGTCACATCGCCCTGACCAACAGCGCCCTGAACGACGACGACACGCTCAACTCGCTGGCCACGCTGGCGCAGATGATCGGGAACTTGAAGATTGTGATCGACGTGGCGGAGTGAACTCTCGTGTTGAACGAGGTGGGTAAGAATGGCGCGGTGGCTACGCTTGCGCCATGAGCACCGCGCGGTCGGATTCCCCCCGCCTCACCTTCCTCGGCACCGGCACCTCCGGCGGCATCCCGCTCATCGCCTGCGACTGCGCCGTGTGCACGTCCGATGATCCGCGCGACCGGCGCACCCGCACCGGCGCGTGCGTCCGCTGGATCGACCGTACGACGCCGGGGGTCCCCCCCGAGGGGATCGAGCGCGTCGTCCTGATCGATTGCACCCCCGACCTCCACATCCAGGCGCGCCGCGAGGGGCTGTGGCGGTGCGATGCGATCCTGTTCACCCACAACCACGTGGACCACATCTTCGGGCTGGACGAAGTCCGGCGTTTCAACGCGGTGATGCAGGCCCCCATCGACATCTACGCCGAGCGCCCGGTCATGGACGCCCTGCGCCGTGTCTACAAGCACATCTTCGAGCAGCACGCCAACGTCAACGACTCGTTCGTGGCCACGCTGATCCCCAACGAGATCAGCGTCCCCGACGACGGCGAGGGCACGCCGATCGACCTGTGGGGCGTGCGTTTCACGCCGGTCCGGCTGCTCCACGGGAGGCTGCCGATCGTGGGGTGGAGGATCGAAGGGCAGAGTGGTCACGCGGTCGAGCGGTCGAGTGGCCGCGCGGATGCGAGCGCGGCGGGCACCGGCATCAGGCACTCAGCCACTTCGCCGCTTGGCCAGTCGACCGCTTCCCCTTGCACCCCGCTGGCCTACTGCACCGATGTCTCGTCCGTGCCGCCGAGGAGCTGGAGCGCTCTCGCTGGACTGAAAACTCTGGTGCTCGACGCCCTCCGCCACCGGCACCACCCCACCCACCTGACGCTGGATCAGGCGGTGAACATCGCCGAGCGCATCGCGGCGGAGCGGACCTACTTCGTTCACATGGCCCACGAGCTGGGCCATGCCGAAACGGAGGCCGGGCTGCCCGAGCACATCCGATTGGCCTATGACGGTCTGACGATCGGGCCGCCCGCTCCCGTCGGCAGCGCGTGGAGGCCGACGCCGAAGCTCAAGCCCCCGACGGGCCGGTTTGAGGAAGGGTGATGGTTCAAGAGCACCGGCCCGAAGACGGGTCGGTGGCACTTCAGGCCCGCGCCTCGGGCAGCGCCACGTTCTCGACGATCCTCAGCCCGAACGCGTCCAACCCGGGCACCGCCCTGGGGTGGTTGGTGAGCAGCCGCAGGTTGCGGAGGCCCAACTCGCGGAGCACTTGGCCGCCGACGCCGTACTCGCGCAGCGGCATCGGCACGGTGCCGCCGTTGGCCGCGGTCCCGCCGGGGCCGGGGTCGGAGTGACGCAGATAAACGATGGCGCCGCGTCCCTCGCGCTGGATTGCGCGCATGGACTCGCGCAGCACCGCGGCCGACGACCTGTCGCCGGGCGACCCCGCGCCGCCGAACACGTCGCCCAGCAGGTTCGCGCGGTGCATCCGAACCAGCGTCGGCGCGTCGCTCTCGATCACCCGCCCCGCGGGATCAAGGTCCCCGACGCCGCCGAGCGTCAACACATACTGCGGCAGCGGATCGACGACGCTGGAGAGCGTGAGCAGCGTGAAAGGGCCTTCCGGCGTCGTGATGGGCGCGCCGCGCTCGGGGGTTTCGCGTTTCACCAGGCGCTCCCGCGCCAGGCGGTATTGGATGATCTGCTCAACCGAGCCCATCTTCCACCAGTGCTTTTTGCACATCGAGTCCAGGTCGGGCCGCCGGGCCATCTGCCCGTCCTCGCGGATGATCTCGATGATGAGCGCGGCGGGCCGGAGCCCGGCCAACCGGCACAGGTCCACGGCCCCTTCGGTCTGCCCGGTGCGGACCAGCACGCCGCCGTCGCGCGAGCGCAGGGGGTTGATGTGCCCGGGACGGACAAAGTCATCCGGGGTGGTGTTCGGATCGACCGCGAGGCGGATGGTCGTGGCGCGGTCCGCGGCGGAGATGCCCGTCGAGATGCCGTGACGCGGGTGGGCGTCGATCGAAACCGTGAACGGCGTGCCGCGCACCGTGGTGTTTGTCGGCGACTGCGGGTGCAGGGCCAGCCGGTCGCAGTCGGCCTCGGTCAGGCTGAGGCACAGGTAGCCCCCGGCGAGCCGCGTCAGCGCGTTGATGGCCTCGGGAGAAACGAACTGCGCGGCGAGGACCAGGTCGCCCTCGTTCTCGCGGTCCTCGTCGTCAACGAGAACCACCATGCGCCCGGCGCGGAGTTCGTCAAGCAGTTCGGGGATGGGGCTGAACACGCGGGGATCGTACCGGCCAACCGGCGCGCACGATCACTCTTTCTCGCGCCCCTCAAACGTCCGGATCCCCGCCGGCGCATCGGGCTTCTCTGTCCAGTCCTCCGCGATCGGCAGGCTCAGCTCGCTCGCGCACGTCTTGCGGTAGCCCAGCAGCCGGATCACCTCGAGCACGTCGGTCCAGGCGGGGAAAGTCTTGGCGTTGGCCTTCTTGAACGCGTCGATGGCGACAAGGAACAGGAACTGCTCCTTGTTCATCTCGCCTTCCTCGGCCGACTTCATGAAGTCCGTGCGCCGTCGGCCCGGCCCGCGCCGGCGCTCCAGGCCCGAGGGGTCGGGCGGCTGCAGCTTGCGCCGGTCCAGTCCCGACCGAGGGTCGATGTTGCCGGGGGGGACGCCGCGCACCGCCGGGCCTGGGCCGCTCAGGTGTCGCACGGGCATGGTTGGTTCGAGCGGTTCGTCTTGTGAGGCCATCGGATCACCCTCTCTTGCGGCGGGTATGCCCGAACTGCTCCAACCGAACCTCGCGGGCGCCGGGCGCGCCCGAACCCGAACACGCCCCCGGACCCAGACTATCGACCCCCCGGGCATTCCCGGATCAACCGGACCGCTCAGGGCTCATCATCTTCATCGTCGTCGAGGGCGTCTTCGTCGTCGAAGGCGTCCTCGTCGTCGTCGTAATCAAACTCCTCCTCGAGCTCCTCGTCTTCGGACTCGGCGTTCTCGTCCTCGTCCTCGTCGTCGTCCCACATGAAGTCGTCGTCGTCGTCGTCCTCGTCCTCCATGAGGGGGACGCACGCGGGGGCGGCGCTGGGCCAGGCCGCCGGACCGGGGACCGTCAAGGGCTCGGCGCCGGGTTGCACTTCCCCGGGCTCGATCCGCCAGTCCATCGCGCCACCGGTGCGGCACAGCACCTTCTGAGACACCGAACCACGAGAGGGCAATGAGAGCAGGGGCATGGACTTCCTCATGGGTAACACAGTCCGAGGTTGGCGGATCGGGATCGGTCGGCGATTCGACGGCATCGATGCGGAATCCAAACAGGCGCCCGTGTGCGAAAACCCGGCGGGACGGGGGTTCGGGCCGGGCGCGGGGTACACTACAAATGCCTGTTCCCGTGTCAACAGGGCACCGGCAGAATTCCGGGCCGCCAATCGGGAGCCCCGCCGGGGTGACAGGGTCCGCGCTCGCATCCGCTGCCCGGAGGCGTTACAACTACCCGCCCCGATGACCACCCCGCAGCCGCAGCCCACCCAGTTCGAGCCCGTCGCGGGGCTGCTCGCCTGCCTCCTGCCGGGGCTTGGCTACGCCTACTTTGGAGACGTTCGAAGGGCGATTTATGTCTTCGCAGGGGTTGTGGGCCTGTATGGGGGGGGGCTGCTGGTGGGGGGTATCTCCGTTGTGGATCGGGTCGACAACAAGTGGTGGTTCTATCTGCAGTGCGGTGCCGGCCCCGTCAACCTGGTGGTTGACACCGTCAATCAGCAGAAGAAGCGACTTACCCAGGCCGGACCCAGCCCTGAGACGTCCTACACCCAAGCCCTCGGCCGCGTCTCCGACGTGGGAGCGCTCTCCGCCGGGCTCGGCGGCATGATGAACCTCATCGCGGTGATCGATTGCTTTTTTCACCCCCCACGGCCCAGGCGGACTCGAAAGCTCGATCCGGTTCCGACGCTCTAGCCATGCACTTTCTTGACCCTGTGCAACCGCTCCTCGCCTACACCCCGTTTCTGCAGCCGTTGAACCTCCATGATTCGTGGTGGTTCACACTGATCCCCGTGGCCTGGTTCCTCGCCATGGCCTACAAGGGCGTGCGCCTGCGGGAGCTTTCACCGCGTGTTTATTGGAGGGCCGTGGCGGTCATGAGCGCCCAGATCGTGGTGGGGCTGGTTGGCCTGGCGGCGGGGCTGTACGCGTTCATCGAGTGGATCGTGCCCCGGTTCCAGGGCTGAGGCCCGCCGCGCGATACGTGAGAAACGAGCGACGAAGTCGATCACCTGACTCTTGGTGACCGTCAGGCGCTGGGGCGACCCCGTTCTGATTTTCGTCTTTCACTTATCGCATTCCCACACCCGCCCCTCGAACACCCGCGCCTCGATCAACGACGCGTCCCAGTTGTAGATCAGCCGCCCGATGATGTGCTGGTCGAGCCAGGCCTGCGGCGGGCGCAGGACCAGCAGATCGGCGGCGGCGCCGACCGTCAGGCGTCCGGCGTCGCTCCACCCCAGCACCTCGGCGTTGCCGTGCGTGATGAGGTCCCAGGCCTCCGCGGGAGTCGGGACGCGGACGGGCGGATCGCCGGCGCGCCGGGTGAGCTTGCGGACCTTGGCGGTCTCGATCATCGCCCGCGCGACGCGGGGCATGGCGGCGTCGGGGCCGCCCGCGATGTCCGATCCCAGCGCGACACGCACCGAGTGCTCGCGCGCCTTGTCCAGGTTGAACAGCCCGGCCTGCAGGAAGATGTTGGCGGTCGGGCAGTGCACCGCGATGCTCCCCCGCTGGGCGATGAGGCGCCACTCGTCGTCGCTGAGGTGGATCGCGTGGGCCAGCAGCGTGCGCCGGTGCAGCAGCCCGAAACGGTCGTAGACGTGCGTGTACGAGGCGTCCCGCGGGAAAAGCTCGCGGACCTTGGCGCACTCCTCGACGCTCTCGGACAGGTGCGTCTGGACGAACACGCCGGGGTTGGCCTTGGCGAACCACCCGAACTCGGCGAGCAGCTCGTCGGTGCACGTGATCGCGAACCGGGGGTTGGCTGAGACGCGCCGGCGCGGGTCGCTCCCGAGCTGGGGCAGCACGCAGGGGCGCGGCGGGCGCTGCCGCGCACGGTCGAGGTCCTCGGCGATCAGCGGCTGGGGGGCCAGCCGGTCCATCCCCACGCGCCCCGCGTGGAAGCGCATCGGCGTGCGCGCCGCGAGAACCCCGAGCACTTCGCGGTTCACCTCCCCGTGGCTCGTCAGGTACGCGGCCACGCCCACGGTGCCCTGAAGCATGTGCCGGCGCGCGGCGGTCATGGCCATCGCGACCGCGGCGCCGCGTCCCCACCAGGTCTCGGCCGGGAAGATCGCCGCATTCAGCCAGTCCAGCAGCGTCAGACCGTCCACGCCGACGCTGTCGGTCTGCGGCAAGTGGCAGTGCGCATCGAAGAACGCCGGCGAGACCACGCAGTCCGGCCCGCCCAACGCCGGCGGCAAGCACGCCCGCGGCGGCTCGCCCTCACCCAGCTCAGCGATCACGCCGCCTTCGATGCGCAGCCACCCCGGTGTCGGCGGCGCAGCGGGGTCCAGAATGAGGCGACCTTGGATGAACATCGTCCCGAGCGTAGCCGCGACGAGGCCGCGCCCCCGCCGTACCAAAGCCCGCAGGGAACCTGTGGAGCCCCGCCCAAGAGTGCGCCGGGCGTTGTGCGACTTTTCCACAATTGCGCTGCCCCCGCAGAACGTCGATTTTGTCCCAACACCGCAGATTCACAGGTTGACGGAGGGGTCTGCCTTACCGGAATCGGTGAATTGGGCCCGATATGGGGGGAACACGGGGGTATCTGATCCGATAATCATCGTCCCAGAACCAACTGAAGGGTTTTGGTCGGGGTCAATCTTGAGTTATGACCCCACTGGTTCCAAAGAAATCTGGATTGGCGATTTGGCATGACCCGAAAGTGACTGCTGGCGGTTTGCGTCCGCTATCAGGTCGGGATATCCTAGTGACCACTCACTTTCGGTCAGTCCCGCAGAAGCGGGTATCCGGGTGGGGGTCTGCGGGACGCTGAAGTTCCCGCTCTGTCGAGGGCTGTGGTGGCCCTCGAACCAACCGGACTGGCCACCGAGCCATCCAATACCAGGTCCGCAAGAACCGAGAAACGACGAGCGGACGAGTCAAGGAGAGCCTTCATGAGTCAGACCAAGTATCTCAGTCTCGTTGCCGGTGCCGGCGTCTCGCTGACCGCGGCGATGTCCGCCTTCGGCCAGACGACCAACACCGACGAAGTTCGCGCCATCGTCAGCGAGATGCTGAACGACGCGCAGAACCGTTCCAGCCTCATGGCCGGCGGTGGCGCGGGCCACGACGGCTCGGCGTTCTACCTCGCCGACAGCAGCGGCAACTTCCGCCTCAACGTCGGCGGCCAGGTTCAGTTCCGCTACTACCTCAACTTCCGTGACAACCAGAGCGGCGGCCCCAACGCCGGCGGCAACACCACCCGCGCCAACGACGACTTCGAGTCGGGCTTCCAGACCACCAACACCCGTCTGTGGTTCGGCGGCAACATCGTCAACCCCAACCTCTACTACACCGTCGTCGGCAACTTCGATCGCGCCGGCGGCAACTTCAACCTCGAAGAGGCCTACGTCGGTTACAAGTGGGACAACGGCTTCAGCATGCAGTGGGGCCAGTTCGTGCTGCCCTACCTCCGCGAGAAGCTCGTCGCCCAGTACTACCAGCTCGCCGCTGACCGCAGCCTCGCCGACCTCACCTACGACCAGGGCTACAGCCAGGGCTTCCAGCTCGGCTACGCCCAGGAAGATTGGCGCGCCAGCGTCGCCTTCTCCGACGGCTTCCGCTCGGCCAACTCCGAGTTCGGCTCGGTGAACAACTTCGGCAACTTCGGCTTCACCGGCAACGGCGCCGAGTCCGACTGGGCCCTCACCGCCCGGTTCGAGTACAAGTTCGCCGGCAAGTGGGATCAGTTCAAGGACTTCACCAGCATGCCGGGCTCTGACTTCGGCTGCCTGTTCGGTCTCGCCGGCCACATCGAGGGCTCGGCCAACCGCATCGCCCAGGACGTTGACGGCGACGGCGTCGGCGACGAGGGCAGCACCCGCTTCGGTGGCTGGACCGCTGACCTCTCCTTCGAGGGCGACGGCTGGAACTTCTTCGTCGCGGGTAACGGCGCCTACACCGACAACAACATCAGCAACAACCTCGACAACAACTTCAGCGACTACGGCCTCGTCGCCCAGGGCGGCATCTTCATCCCCGACACCGACTGGGAGTTCTTCCTCCGTTACGACGGCGTCTACTCCGACGGCTCCCGCATCGCCGGCGGCAACAACAACAGCGACAACTTCAACACCGTCACCGCTGGCGTGAACTACTACTACTCGGGCCAGGCCGCCAAGTTCACCTTCGACGTCCAGTACTTCATCGATAACCTCAGCGACGGCTTCTTCACCGGCACCAACCGCGAGATCGGTTACCTCGGCTCGGTCGAGGACGGCGAAGTCACCCTCCGCTTCCAGTTCCAGCTGCTCTTCTGAGCCGCTCGGAAGCTGATTCGGATCGCTTGATCTGAAAAAACGCCGGCCGGTCCCTCGGGATCGGCCGGTTGTTTTTTTTGCACGCTCACGCGCCGGCCTCGCCTTCAAGATGGAAGAGTTCCCGACTAGACGCTCCGGAGCGTCATGGCTAGATTGCCCGACGTGGTCGCGACGCGCGGCGTCGCGCTGGATGCGGGCGATTGCAAGGAGCAAGAACGATGCTTGCCAGGGTGCTCTCTCGGACGGCGGGGTTTGCTGTGGGTCTCGCGTGGATCGGCTCGGTCGCTCTGGCCCGCCCCGAGGGCGCGACCGGCGACGAGGTCCGCGCCATCGTGGCCGAGATGCTCGCCGACGCTCAAACCCGCTCGAGCCTCGCCGCCGACGGCGCCACCGCCGGGCGCGACGAGAAGGGGTTCTTCCTCAGTGACGGCTCGGGCAAGTTCCGCCTGCAGATCGGCGGGGCCATCCAGTTCCGTTACAACCTGAACTTCCGCGACAGCAACAGCGGCGGCCCCAACGCCGCAGCCAACCGCGGCAACGACGACTTCGAGTCCGGCTTCCAGACCCGGCGCACCCGCATCTGGACCAAGGGCACCATCGTCGCCCCTGAGCTGTTCTACGGCATCCAGGGCGACTTCAGCCGTTCCACCGGTGATTTCTCGCTGCTCGATGCGTACGCCGGCTACAAGGCCGAGAACGGCTGCTACGCCAAGTGGGGCCAGTTCAAGCTGCCGTTCCTCCGCGAGGAGCTGCTGGAAGACTGGAAGCAGCTCGCCGCCGAGCGTTCGAACATGAACCAGGTCTTCACGCAGGACCGGTCGCAGGCGGTCGAGATCGGGCGCCGCGATGAGAACTTCTCGCTGGCCCTGGCGTTCTCCGACGGTTTCAACAGCAAGAACTCCGAGTTCGGCTCGACCAACGGCCTGGGCAACTTCGGTTTCGTGCGCGGGGGCGGCGAGTCCGACTGGGCCTTCACGGGGCGCGTCGAGTGGAAGGTCAAGGGCGACTGGAAGCAGTTCGAGGATTTCACCAGCAAGCCCGGCTCGGACTACGCCTGCATGCTCGGCGCCGCCGGGCACGTCGAGCGTTCGGCCAACGACATCGCGGCCAACGTCGGCGGAATCGACACCCAGGGCGACACCACCTACGGCGCCTGGACGGTTGACATGTCGGTCGAGGGCGACGGCTGGCACTTTTTCGCCGCCGGCACCGGCGCCCACCAGCAGACCAGCCTCGCCAACGGCTTCGGTCACTCCAGCTCCGACGACTTCGGCCTGGTGGTCCAGGGCGGGTTCTACATCCCCGACACCGACTGCGAGATCTTCGCCCGGTACGACGCCGTATTTCAGGACAGCGGCCGCGGCGCGGAGGAAGACACGTTCGACACCATCACGGTCGGCACGACCTACTACTACGCCGGGCACGCCGCCAAGTTCATCTTCGACGTCCAGTGGTTCCTCGACCCCTCCCAGCCCCTGATGGGCTCGAACGTGGGGAACGACTTCCTCGCGACGACCAACGAGGGCGAGGTGAACGTGCGGTTCCAGTTCCAGCTCCTGTTCTGAGTTCTGAACGCCCAGAAGGCGAGCAGGCGGAGGAGGTTGCATGAGCCTCCGGGGTGTAGCTGCGCGGTTCCCCGTTGCCCGCCCGACGCGATAGACTGTGCGCCATGATGGATCGACTGCTGCCCATGTCCCCCCAGGTCTTCGTCGGCGTCGTCATCGGCGTCGTCGCCCTGCTCGCCATCATCCAGAGCATCCCCATCCTGATCTACTTCGAGCGCAAGATCTCGGCGTACATCCAAGACCGCATCGGACCGAACCGCGTCGGCTTTGACCTGGGGCTGCCGTTGCTCCAGAAGCTCTTCCGTGGCTTCGGCTTCTGGGGGCTGGGCCAGAGCCTCGCCGACGGGCTGAAGTTTGTGCTCAAGGAAGACTTCACGCCCAGGGGCGCCGACAAGATCCTGTTCACCCTCGCGCCGGCGGCGGCCATCGTGCCGGCGATGATCGGGGCCGCCGTCATCCCTTGGGGCGGCATGATCAACGTGCCCGAGATCGCCATCGGCGGGCGCGTGCTCGTCAGCGCCGGGCCGGCAGAGGTGGTGGCGGCGAGCATCAACGTCGGGTTCATCTTTCTGCTCGCCGTCGCCGCGATGGGGGTCTACGGCGTCACGCTCGGCGGGTGGGCCAGCAACAACAAGTTCTCGTTCCTCGGCGGCCTCCGCGCCAGCGCCGGCATGATCTCCTATGAGATCCCCATGGGCCTGTGCATCCTGGCCATCGTGCTGATGTCCGGCACCGTCGTGCCCGGGCGGCTGGTCGAGCAGCAGGCGCACGGCATGTGGTTCATCATCAGCCAGCCTCTGGCGGCGCTGGTGATGTACGCCTGCGTGCTCGCCGAGTGCAACCGGGCCCCGTTCGATAACGCCGAGGCGGAGCAAGAGCTTGTCGGCGGCTTCCACACCGAGTATTCGGCGATGCGCTTCGCCCTGTTCTTCCTGGCCGAGTACATGCACATGATCACCGGCAGCGCGTTCTTCACGCTGCTGTTCCTGGGCGGCTACCACATCCCCGGCGTGCCCTGGACCTACCCCGAGGCCGTCGGGATTCTGCCGGTGATCGTGAAGTTCTTCGTGTTCTTCTCCAAGGCCCAGCTCAGCGTGTGCTTCATGATGCTGGTCCGCTGGACCATCCCGCGCATCCGCTACGACCAGGTGCTGCGACTGGCCTGGCAGACGCTCATCCCCGTCTCGATGTGCGTTGTGGTCATGACCGCCGTGATGGTCTACCTCGGAAAGACCGCCTGGTGGCAGACCGCGGCGGCGAGCGTCCTGCTCAGCGGCGCGCTGGCGATTGTCTGGACCTGGCTCCCGCGTCAACCGATCAACAAGAAGGTGCCGCTCGCGGGCTCGCGCTTCAACCCGTTGCCCGGCGAACGCGCCGCGACGGGCGTCACCAACCCGATCGCCTTGGGAGACGACCCCACGCGCGGCACCATGCCCGATGCCCACCAGGGGCTCGTGAGTGTTCATTGACGGGGAAGGCATGAGGCAGGAGGCATCAAGGCATCGAGCCTGGATCATCTCTTGATGCCTTGATGCCTTGATGCCTTGATGCCTTGATGCCTCGATGCCTCCTGCCTTAATGCCTTCCGCATGCGTCTTCTCTGCATCGATCTCGGCGACAAGCGGACCGGTGTCGCCGCCGGGGATGATGTGACTCGCATCGTCTCGCCGGTTCGCGTCGTGGAGACGCCCATTGGCAGCGGTAGGGGAGAGGCACTGCTCGCAGAACTCGCCAGGGAGATCGCCGAGCACGCGCCCGACCGCGTCGTGGTCGGCCTGCCGCTGAACATGGACGGCACCGAGGGGCCGCGGGCGAAGCTGGCGCGCCAGTTCGGGGCCGGGCTCGCCGGGCGCGTGAAGGCCGAGGTCGTGTTCCACGACGAGCGGCTCAGCAGCGACGCCGCCGACGACGCCATGGCGCGCTCCGGCCTGACCCACAAGCAGAAGAAAGCCCGGCGCGACGCCCTGGCGGCGTGCGCCGTCCTGCGCGACTACCTCGCCTCGCACGGCGCCCGCTCCGCTGACGATCCCGCCGGCGGCGTCGGCCCGGATCAGTTCGGCCAGGACTGAGGTCCCCCACAAGCAAACGCCCGCCAGCCCCTCGCGCATACCCTGCGTGCATGTCGTCACACTTCTGGAACGATCGCTACGCCGCTTCGGGGCTCGTGTACGGAGCCGCCCCCAACGAGTTTCTCGTGCAGGCCTCGGTTCGTTTCCCCAAGCAGGGCAAGGCGATCGACCTCGGCGCGGGCGAAGGGCGCAACGCGCTCTACCTTGCGTCGCTGGGCCTGGATGTGCTCGCGGTCGACCAGAGCGACGTGGGGCTGCGCAAGGCGGAGCGTCTGGCCGCCGAGCGCGGGCTGAAGATCAGCACCCGGGCGGCCGACCTGCGCGACTTCAACGTGTCCCCGGGCTCGCTGGACCTGGTCAGCTCCATCTTCGTCCACTTGCCGCGGGAGCTGCGTGAAGCCGTGCACCGGCGTGTCGTGGGGTGGCTGAGCGCGGGCGGCGTGTTCGTCCTTGAGTCGTACGCCCCTGAGCAACTCCAGCGCGACACGGGCGGCCCGAAAGACCCCGACATGCTGCCGTCGCTCGAGACACTGGAAAGGGAACTCGCCGGCCTGACCTTCGAGCATCGGGCCTCGCTCGTCCGGACGGTGATCGAGGGCGACTTCCACTCCGGCGAATCGGCGGTGGTGCAGATCGTGGCGAGAAAGCGGTGACCCTGCCGACCGTTGGACCCCGCTCAGTCTCCAGGAAGAACTGCGGATCGACACATGACCCGAGTTGTTCGACCTTGGGGCCACACCCGTGACACCGATACCATGCCCGCGATGAAGCACATCACTCTGGCGGTGACCCTTTGCTTGACGACCGAGGCCTTCTCACAGCAGGCCCCGAGCGTTTCATCATCGGCCTCCCCGATCGCCGCCGGTCAGACCGTGACCGAACTCGGCACGCACATCATGTGCATGCACCAGGCGAAGGACTCGGCCCTGTGGTTCGGAAGCAACGGGCAGGGCGTGTACCGTTGCGACGGGAAGGTGCTCGTGCGGTACACGACCGAGAACGGGATCGCCGGCGATGACATCCGCTGCATTCAGGAGGACCTTGCGGGGAACGTCTTCCTCTACTCCGAACCCGGGGGGGTGACCAGGTTTGACGGGCGCGGGTTCAGTATTCTGACCTCTCTCGACGCTTCAAAGAGCGAATGGAAACTGGGACCTGACGACCTGTGGTTCCCCGCCGGGCAGGATTCGGGCGCGGTGTACCGCTGGGACGGCACATCGCTGCACCGACTCACGTTCCCCGCCACCGAGGCGGGCGACGCGCACTTCGCCGCGCTCCCGCGCTCGAAGTACCCCAACGCCAAGTACAGCCCCTACGACGTCTACACCATTCTCAAGGACAGCAAGGGGCGTGTGTGGTTCGGCACCTCCACGCTCGGCGCGTGCCGCTACGACGGGTCATCATTCGTATGGGTCGGCCACGGCGAGAACGGCAGCTTCGGCGTGCGCTCCATCGTCGAGGACAAAGACGGAAAATTCTGGCTCAGCAATACCATCAGTCGCTTCGCCGAACTCCCCGCCGCCCCCGCCGGCGCGGCCCAGCCGGCCGGGTACCGCAAGGAACAGGGTGTCGCAACCCGCGACAACCCAAACTCGCCCTTCGTTTCAGCCGTCTGGGACAAGGACGGGACGCTATGGATCGCCATGCTTGGCGGCAGCGTCTGTCGATACGACGGCACCACGTGGGCCCAGTTCCTCGTCCAAGCGGACGGCAAGCCCATCTGGCTTACTCAGCTGCTCCTGGACCGGCAAGGGCGGTTGTGGGTGGGCACTCAGGGCAAGGGCGTGTACCGCTTCGACGGCGCCGCCTTCGCGAGGGTGATGTTCTGATGAGGATCGCGGTGCAACCGAGAAGGCCGTCCCGGAGCCGCGGGACCGCCCTAAGCGCCCGATCGGTTGGAGGCCGTGTCGCGCCGCTTCAGTTGCACGCGCGGCCCGGCATCGAGCCCATAACCATTCTGTCGCAGCACAATGACAATCCTCGAGTCTCGCGACCCGTGGGTCGTTGCGAGTCGGGGCAGGGTTATGCGGAGGCTCGGTTATCCGGCCGGACTTGAGACGCGACCGACGCTCTTTGCAGCCTGCGTGACTCTGGCCACGCGCCGCCCGCGATTTGCGTGCCCGAAATGCAGCCGCACCATCCATTCCCGCCTCAGGGCGACACGACTGAAGCGTGACCCTGTGGCCATCTCGACCTGAGCGGACCCCGGGGCGGTGTGACGACCAAAGTTCTGAGAACGTGGCCGATTATTACCCGGAAAAAGGCAGGTCCCGTGCACACAATTGGCGTCGGCAATGAGGAATCGTCGTGTACATTTTCGACGGGCCGCGTCCGCCCGGTTTCGATGTACGCAGCTATTGGAGGGGAGAGAGAGGTGCCCGTGAAGTTCCGTCTCCTGGCAGGCATTACCGCTGCAGCCGCCACTCTTGGTGGGGCAAGGATTGTGACCGCCGACATCCTCTCCGAAACTCAGTCGGTCTCCAACTCCGCGATTTCCCCGTTCTTTCTGCCGCCAGAGGGAGGGCAATACACGTTCGCGCAGTGGAGCCCCTCTGTCAGTTTCGCACAGTTCGATCCGTCGCTCGGCAGCCTCGTGAGCGTGACCATCGCCGTGCAGACAGGCATGACCAACATTCTGATGTTGACGGGCGACAACCCCGCGCACACGCCGGAAGCATTCGGGCAGTGCACGTACTCGCTCGAATGGCTGGCCACAATCACGCCCCCTGGGTCGACAGCCGTAGCCGCGGACCACCGGCCGGCGACCGGAACAATCGGAGACATGCTCGGCCGCGGCGTGACGTCTCTCTACGCGGTGCCGCCCACGGGCAACTCGGATCTGTCGATGTACACCGTCGACCCCGCTGACTTCTCGATCTACTCGGGAACGGGCACCATACCTTTCGCGCTCACCTTCGATGCCGACTTTCGCTGCAACGATCTCTTTCAGTGCAGCGTGCGGGACCGCGTTTTGTCACGCGCGACTCTTACCGTTGAGTACGAGTACACGCCAGTTCCGTCGCCGGGTGCGGCTGTGCCGTGGATCCTTGCCGGGCTATCAGCCGCGCATCGGCGTCGCCGCGTCCAGAGCACGAAGCATCCGAGCCACGTCGCCTCACGCCCGCCGCCCAGCGGGCGCTTTTCTGTCGGCCTCGGCCTTGCACGATCCGATTGGACCGGTTCTCGTTGACGACGAATGGCGGCACCCGTCGACCCCAGAGAAACGACAACCCCCGAGTCTCGCGACCCGGGGGTTATGCGAATAGCGGGGGGTCGCTATGCTGACCATTGGCAACGCCCGACCACTGAGCGCGACTTGACGAGAACATCGATTCGCCGCGTGTTTTGGGCTCAGTTCGGAAGAGTGGCATGAATCGACCGGTGCGTACCGGGGCACCGCCGACTATTTGGGTACGTCCCGAGTTACCCGAATGTCGTACGAATCGACCACCGTTCCATTGCCGCTTCGGTCGCGTTTTCCAACCTCGGGGCCGGCGGGAACCGCTGATCGCACAAACTTGACCCTGGCGGCCTGCGGCGTGACCGTCACACGCATGTGTCCGGGGCTCGCGAGAATCGTCCCGGCTCGATAGCCACAGTCCGCCGCGCTTCTCGTGCCGCCGTTCAGGTTCCCCGGTTGCGGAACGCACTGATAGGCGATGCCGTCCAACTCCTCATGGACGTACAGGTGATCGTGCCCGTGAAAGACGGCCGACACATGATTCTTGACCAGCAACTGGTGGATTGGCATCGCCCAACCAGGGCGGTGCGCCACAAACCCATCGGAGGCGTCCGCGTTTCTGCCGCCCCACTCGAAGTACGGCGCGGCCGCGATCCCGCCGCGTGACGACCGCCCGAGCCCGCCGACGAGGTGATGGATGAACACGAACTTGAACTTGCTGTGCGAGTTCTCAAGCGTGCGCGTGAGCCAGTCGTACTGTGGCTGCCCGAGCGTCATCGTCCAGCCCTGATCGGTGAGCGTGGTGTCGGCATCATCCGCGGGCTTCCCGCCGTTGCCACCGTCACCGCCGCGACCGCCCTTGCCGCCACCCGCTGCGCCACTTCCCCCTCGGCCTCCAGGTCCACGCGCCTTCTCCTTCGTGTACCAGAACGGATCGAGCACGATGAACTGCGCATCACCCCATGTGAACGCGTAGTAGTTGGCCCCTTGTCCATTGGCGTACGTCGTACACCCCGAGTACATGGCCTTGCCGTCGGCGTTGTCGAAGATCCCCGGCGGCGGAAAGTACTTGGTCCGCTGCGCGAACGACCACGGTGCCATCGCATCGGCATCGCCCCGCGCGTAGCCCCATTCGCCGTCGTGGTTTCCCAGCACCATGAACAGCGGTGCGGAGTTGCAGAGTTTCCCGAAGTAGTACCGCTGGGCGATGTACTGCGGCTCCGCGGTCTTGAATTCCCTGCCTCGCTTGTCGGTCATGAACGTGTCGCCGAGATCGATGTGGAAATCGGGCTTGTCGGCCAGGGCGTTGGCGAGCGTCTGCTCGTACACCGCGGGCGTCATGTTCGCGTCCAGGTGCGAGTCGGCGATGATGGTAAAGGTGAACGATGACCCTGCGGGCCGGAGCGTGTGGAAGGAGTACTGCTCGCTCGGCTTGAACTCGACCTCCTTCGCACCTTCGGCGCCAGTGGCAGCGAGTCGGCTCCAGAATCGATAGGCGTACGCCGTATCCGCCCGCAGGTCGCCCATCATGAAGAGCGCAGGTTCTCCGGCCTTCAACAGGCGCGTGTCGGTACGTCCCGGATCAAGCCGCGACGAGCCGACCACCTCCGCATACCCCTCCGTATCCGCGTACGCGACGATGCTTGCCGTCACCGATGTCGGTGTGGGGTTCACCAGAACGATGTCGAACGGGTGGCCGGGAACCTCCGTGTGGAACGCAGTCATGCGGGCGAGAAGCCCCTGCCGATCCTGCTTCCCGGTGTCTTTCGGCTGGGCCACGGCGAGGGAGCCGGTGAGCAAGTCCGTCATGGCGATGGCCGCGGCGGCGAGTCGCGCGACGCACCGAGATGACTCCATCCGCGTCGCCTGTGGATCTGCGTCCTTCATGGCTCAGCGTCCTTCCTTACCGCCAGCATTCGGCCGCGCGTACTTCACATCCAGCGTCGCTGTCGCCAGCGTTCCGTCCTTGATTGCGGCGAGCAGCGCCTCGCGAGTCAGCGGCTTGTCCGTGAGCAGTGACGCCTCGGCTGACAGCGCGTAGAGCGTGATCGTGTAAACCTTGTCGCCCGGGCCCTTCGAACAAGGTGGGGCGTACTCGCTGCGGCGGTTCACGGTGTTCTGGCCCCATGCGCCGGTCTTCGTGTCGCCGCTCTTGAGTTCGCCCTTGCCGTCCGCCGCCGGGATGTTGGCGACGGCCATGTACACATGCACGCCGCCATCGGGTGGCACATGCTGCATTACGACGGCGAAGGCCTTTGTGTCCTTGGGCGCGCCCTCCCACGCGAGCACCGGCGAGCGACTCTTGCCATCGCACGTGCAGTCGATCGAGAGGCGGCCATCGGCAACATCCGGGCTGGTGAGCACAAAGCCGCCGAGCGGCTTGACGATCGGTGCTGCGTCGGGCTCCTTTCGCTCGCCATCGGCAGGCGGACGCGGCGGCGGGCCGTCATCACGAGGCGGGCGATCGCCACGGCCACCCCTGTCTCCGGCGGGCCGCTCTCCCCGCTGCCCACGTGCCTGATAGGTCTCGGTCTTCTTCGTGCCGTCGGGGTCGATGAAGTCGAACACGTACTTCACATCTTGCCCCGCGTCCTCGATCCGGAAGTTCACCAGGTGTTTCTTGCCCGCCAGCGCGTACTCGAGCGACCACGACTTCTCCGCGAGCGTCTTGAACCCGGTGATGGCCGCGCCCCGCAGCGGCTGGAGCCACTGCCGCACGGGGTTGGCCCGCGGCTGCGGATCGATTTGGTCGTCCTTCACAGTCACCTTGCCGCGCACGCCGTCGTTGATGTACGGGTACTCAAGACTGGCGTGATAGTGGTACAGCCCCTTGGTGCCCGCTCCCCCCGGCGGCGCGTCCTTCGGCGGTGCCCCGAAGTGCCCGTTCAACTCGTCGAGCTTCTCGGTCCCGCCGAGCGGGCACGCCTTGTCTTCACCGGGCTTGGCCGCCGGATCAAACAACCCATACAGCGGGAACCCATCGAGCGCGTACGCGATCGGCTTGTCCTTACCGACGATTGTCTGGATCGCTAACGGTGCGATGTGGTAGTGGTAGTCGTCGCCGCGGCCGCTGTGCCCGCCGTAGTCGTCGAGCTCCCCGACCTTGTACGTGTCGTCGCCCCGGTTGTTGAGCGCGTTGAAGATCGGCACACCGTTGGCGGCCAGCGCGATCGCTCCGCGATAGAGCGCCGTCTTGCCGGAGATCGGTTGATCGGCTAGTTTCGGCTTGAGTGGGATGCGCCACGCGTTGTCGCCGGTGTACGCCTGCGGGAGCGGCACCTGCTGCTGCCAACTCTTGATGCCGACCATCGGCGCATACGTCCACGGTGCATGCGGCAGACCGTCGCTCTCGACGTACAGCCAGCGGTCATCCCAGCGCGTCTTGACGAACGGCGCGAAGAAATCGAAAGGCACGGCCTGTGATGGACGGTTCGGATCGACGGCGACGGGCTTTCCAGCCGGTCCACCCGCACCGCCGGGCTACTCCCTAGCGACCGCCACCAGCCGCTCGTTGATCGCCTTGACCTCGTCGATCTTCTTCTGCGCCTCGGCCCGATCCGCGTCAGCCAAGTCCGCGAGAGGAAACACCACGACATCCCCGTTCTCGCGCTCGATGCTCACCTTCACGACACCGTCGACGCTCCGCGCCGCCAGGAACGCCCCGCGCACCGCCTCGCCGGTCTTGCCGTTGGTCCACAGGCGAACTTTGGCAGGATCAACCGGGTAGTTGGCGTGATTGCCGTGCTCATCTGGTGGGTGTGCCCAGGCAGGCACGCCGAAAGAGGCGAGCAAAACGGTGGCTGTAGCGAAGAGGTGTCTCACTTGTCGCCCTCCTTGCCCGACGGCACCGCAGGTAGCGCCGCACGAGGCTTGGCGGTGTACTCATGCACGATCGAGCCGTTCTTGAGGCTATCCGTTTCATCGCTTTGGCGAAGGGAGCGGACGTACTGCACCGCGCACGCAGCATTCGGCCCGCCTGTCACCGTCACGCGCAGATGCCCCGAGTTCGGGAAGACATCCCCCGACTGGTACGCCTCCTTGTTGAACGCCGTGAACGTCGGATCAGCCGGGTTCGGGCACGTCTGGTAGATCACGCCGTCGAGTTCCTGGTGGGCGTAGAGGTGGTCGTGGCCCTGAAAGAAGATGGTCACACCCGTGTCCCGCATCAGGGCGTGGATCGGTTTGTCCCAGGTCGGGCGGTTCTGAAAGAACCTGTCCAATCCACGCCGCGGCGGTTGGGCGTCATTTCCGCCGTTGCGGTCCCGCTTGCCGCCGCCGCCTTCCTGTCCTCCCCATTCATACCGCGTCGCCTCCTCGATGCCGCCGCGGCCCGTACCCAGCACGTGGTGGCAGAAGACGAACTTGAACTTCGCGTGGCTCTCTCGCAGCGTCTTTTCCAGCCAGTGGTACTGCGAGTCACCGAGCGTCACCTGCCAGAGATCACGGTTGCCCTTGCCCTTCCGTGCCTCGGGCTGGTCGCCCGCCGCGTCGCGCTGCCCCTTTTCGCCGCCCCCGCCCCGCTCGCCGCCGCCCGGGCGCTGAGGCGCCTTCGTTCCGGCCTCGTTGTCGACCACGACACTCGAATGCCAATACGGGTCGATGACCACGAACAGCGCGTCGCCCCACTCCCACGCGTAGTAGTCTCGCAGTAGTCCGATGTGCTCCACCGGCTCGGCGTTGCCCGAGTAGAACAAACCCGGTGCGGGCAGCGGGTAGAACCTCGTGCGGGCGATGCCGGCGTACACGGCTCCGTTTTTTGCCGTGCCGTCCAGCAGATACTTCGCGGCCTGCTCATGATTCCCATTGACGAGCATGAGCGGCGTGGCCTTCCCGACGATCCCGAGAAACCCGCGCTGATGGGCATAGACCGCGTCAACCGACGACTGGCAGAGTGACTTCTGCTCGAACAGGCGCTCGATGCTGACATCGTCTCCCATCATGAAGTAGAAGTCCGGCTTGTCCGCGGCCACGTTGTTCAGCGTGCGCAAATACAGGTCGGGGTCGTACATTCGCCCGATCCGCTCGGGGTGAGAATCGCCCTGGATGCAAAGCGTGAACATCGCGCCGGGTTTGCGCGCGGTATGGCACTGCTGTTCTACCCCCGGAGCCGCCGCCGGCTGGGACGATCGCTGCACGCTCACGCGATAGAAGCACTCGGAGTCCGGCCGAAGCCCCACGAGCCCGAACTCGGTAGGGACGCCCGCGCGGAGAGGCATTACCCCGGTCTTCGAGGTGTAAGCGCCCGATGCGGCGCCGTACTCAACACAGGCTCGGCCGTCCGAATCGCTCAGCACACTGACGGTTGCCGACTGATCTGTCGGCCTGCCGACGAGCACCGAGCACGCAGATTCTGGTCCCGCGACAGACGCGCGAGGCGCCTTCTTCGCGAACGCCGCCACGGCCGCGATCAGGATCGTTCCGATGAACACCAGTTGCCGCACAGTCGCCTCCCAAGTTCGGCGAGGCATTCACCCTGCGGGCACGCGCATCCATCGCCGCAATGAAGAACGATTCGCCCTTCCAATCATTGCGACGTTACGGTGGTTGGTAGCGGGGTGCGGCTACAAAAAAGGCCTTGGCGCTAGCGCCAAGGCCGATCCAATAGCGGGGGTGTCCTAGGAGGACAAGGAGATCCAAATTGGCGCGCCAAGTGTGTCCGAATTGTCACCCTTTGGCGGCCG
>CAZEDW010000029.1:2886-53817 GCA_964510955.1 uncultured Phycisphaeraceae bacterium | reverse complement strand
ACTTCCAGATCCGCAAGAACATCCTCGAGTACGACGAGGTGATGGAGCACCAGCGCCGCGGGTTCTACGGCACCCGCCAGCGCGTCCTCGACGGGCGCGACATCAAGGGCCTGATGTTCGACTACATCCGCGACGCCTGCCTCACCGCCATCGAGCGCTACCTCGACCCGGACTTCCGCGGCGAGTCCATCGCGCTGTTCGCCAGCGACAAGCTCAACACCTCGATCGCCCCCGAGCGCCTCAAGGGCAAGGACCCCGAGGAGATGGACAAGGCCGTCCGCAAGGAGGCCAAGGACGAGGCACGCCACGAGATCGCCGTCACGCTCGGCGAGTACATCCCCGAGGGCGCCGAGGCCGCGGACATCGACACCAAGGGCCTCATCGAGTGGGCCTCGCGCCGCTTCAGCGTCGAGCTCACCACCGGCGACATCATCGACAACCCCGTCAAGGCCGTGCGCAACCGCCTCGAGGACGCCGCCAACCACCAGATCGACGAGGCCGACCTGTCCGAGATCGACCGGTTCACCGTCAAGCACTACGGCGCCGGCGAGCTGGTGAAGTGGCTCAAGTCCACCATGGACCTGGAGTTCACCGTCGACGAGATCACGTCCAAGGAGAACGCCGACCAGATCGCCGACATGATCGTGGCGAAGGTCAAGGAGGCGTATCAGAAGCGCGAGGTCGAATACCCCGTCGACTTCACGATGGAGCTCATCATGATGATGGCCCGCTCCAGCCCCCAGGGCGCCATGGCCCACATCGCCGATTGGGCCCGCAAGCGCTACGGGCTCGACTGGACCCCCGACAGCGTCCGCGCCATCAACCCACAGCTCGTGCGCGAGCAGTTGGTGGAGGCGTCCAGGGCTTTCGTCGAATCCGACCGCATGCAGCGGGCCATCGACGAGGCCGTCGCCATCAAGGACGACGCCGCCCTCGAGGCCCACCTGCGTGACAAGTGCAACGCCAGCTTCCCCTTGTGGATGCGCCGCCTGAAGGAAGAGGAGCGCGCCAACGCCGTCCGCTCGCGCGTCGAGGGCTTCTTCCGGGCCGAGCTGCTGCAGTTCGAGCGCTTCGTGCTGCTGGAGGTGCTGGACAACGCATGGAAGGACCACCTCTACGCGATGGACCAGCTCCGCGACGCCATCGGCTTCCGCGCCTTCAGCCAGCAGGACCCCCGCATCGAGTACAAGCGCGAGGGCTCGCGTCTGTACAACGAGATGCTCGGAAAGGTCCGCGACCGCGTCGCCGAGTACGTCTTCAAGATGCGCCTCCGCCCGCAGATTTCTCCTCCGCCCCAGGCCCAGCAGGCGCCGCCGCGCCCGAGGCCGGCCCCCGCCGTGTTCAACATGGGCGCGGGGACCATCAGCGGCCCGGGCTTCGACGGGATCGGCGGCTCTCCGGAGGGCGCCGGCCCCGCGTAGCGCACGGTCGACCGCGGGCAAATCGGGATCGTCCTCGGGCGCCGCGACCCGGCCGGTCCTGCCTGCGCGTCCCGGGCCGTATCATCGCCGCGTGACAGAACTTTCCCCCAGCGCCCGGGCCAAGGCCTTCGCCCGCACCCGCGCCGCGCACCGCGACGAGACCGCTCAGGACTACGCCGAGGCCGTCGCGGAGCTTGTCCGAGAGCACGGCGTCGCCCGCGTCGGCGAACTCGCCCGGCGCATGGGAGTCAGCCACGTCACGGTCTCCAAGACCATCGCGCGCCTGCACGGCGCCGGGCTGGTGCGGGCCGAGCCCTACCGCGGCGTCTCGCTCACCCCCGCCGGCGCCCGCCTGGCGCGCCAATCGGCCCGCAGGCACGAGGTGGTCCTGGCTTTCCTTCTGTGGCTGGGGGTTCCGGAGAAGCAGGCCCTGATCGACGCCGAGGGGATCGAGCACCACGCGTCGAACCAGACCATCGCCGCGATGCGCCGCGTGGTCCGCGCGCCCTGACGTGCCACCGACCCGTCTTCGGGTCGGTGCCGAAACGCGCCGATTCGCTCTGCCGACCGGAACGACACCGCTCATCGTCGGCGTGTGAACCGCGGGCGATCTTCCAGGAACTCGTATGACCCGAGGGCGGGTCCGCGGCGCCGTTACGCCGTCGCGGTCATGCCGCGGGCGCGGGTCAGCGCCACATAGCTCTGCAGGTTCCGCCCCGGGCACTCGGTCGGGGCCCGCTCCTGGTGGGTCTTGACGTTGGCGATGGAAATGTTGTGGCGGGCCATCGTCTGGCGGACGAACCGGTCAAGGGCCGCCTTCTGAGCCGCGTTCGCCGGCTGCTTGTTGAAGTTGCCCATCACGCAGATGCCCAGGTTGCCCGGGTTCTGATCCTTGACGTGCGCTCCCTGCCACACCAGCTCGCGCCCCTGCCACACGCGCCCGCTCGGATCGATGAGGTAGTGGTAGCCGATGTCGCCGAACGGCTCGGGCCGGCGGTTCAGGTGCGCCTGGCGGATGCTCTCCAGCCGCTTGGCCGCGGCCCACTGCGACGTGCTGGTGAACGCGTCCATCCCGTCGTGGTGGATCGTGATCCGGTCATAGGGCCGGTCGGCCCGGTTCATCCGGGCCATGATGGGCGAGCCCTTGGCCCACGTCGAACGGGCGAGCACACCCGCCGGAACCTCCGGCGACGGGCACACGTTCTTGCCGGGCGTCCAGCTCGACCGCTGCTCGGGACCCACGTCCTCGGGGCGCCACGTCGGCGGCATGGCGGCCAGAGGCTTGACGCCCGAACTCGCCGAGTCACAACCCGTCAGCAGCGAACCCGCCGCCCCCACGAGCAACAGCCCCAGCAGCCCCCGCTCCAGAAGCTCCCGACGCGACATCCCTTCGCGCGTGTCGATCGGGAGCGGCGTGGTCCGGCTGTCGGCGGGAACGATGGGCTGAAAAAACTCGTTGTTCACGGCGGATCTATCGGCAAAGTCGCGGCGGCTGGTGTCAGTTTTCGCCCAAGTGAGCGGGCCTCAAGCATACCCAGCCCGTCGCGCCCAACGACCGAAAAACCCGCCGCCGCCGCGGCCACGCCAGCCCGTGGTACACCCGCAGGTGGCGAGGTCACCGTCGGTCGGTGACGAACTCCATCGCTTTGGCGCGCTGCTCCGGCGTCAGGAGCCCCAACACTTTCCCGAACAACTCCGCCCGCTGCGCCGGCGTCGGGTTCAGCTTGGTCTTCTGCCCGAACTCCGTCGCCATATCGCGCACCTTCGCCTCCTGTTCCGGCGAAAGCTCCAGCCGCTTGATCAACTCCTCCAGCCGTTGATGCCCCTCGGCGCTGATCCGCTCATAGCTGCGCCGGACTTCCTGCGCGAAGACCTCCACATACTGGCGAACCACGGCGGCCCGGCGTTCGGCCTTCCGGGGCGGCGGGGGCGCCCCGCCGGGAGTTCCGGGGGCGGTTCCGGGGGCGGTTCCGGGGGGGGTTCCAGACGGGGAGTCGCCGACGGCGTCGCTGTCGTCCATCGGATCGCCCATCGGCCTGGACTTGTTGCCCTCGGCGACCAGCGCCCGGAAGTAGTCGCGGACCATCACGTCGAACGACGCGGCGTGGTCGGGCGAGAGGGCCTCGTGCAACTGTTGCGCGAGCGAGCCCTTGACTGCCAGCGGCCGCATGGCCTCGCGGAACTCCTGCATCACCTGGTTGAGCGCCTTGGGCTCCCCGGCGGCCTTGGCGGTCTGCACGCGCACCAGCAGCTCGATGTTCTCGCGGACAATCTGGTCCAGGTCCCTGGCCCTCTCGGCGAGCACCGCCTCAACCCGGGCGGACTCTTCCGGGTCGAGCGTCAGCTTTCGAACCGCGGCCTCTTCGGGACGCACCTCCACCCGCCGCACCGAACCGTCCATGGTGCGCTCAACGATGGTCGGGCCGGTTTTCGCCGGCGAAACGGTCGGGCCGGAGAGGGGGGCATCGGCATCCTGACGGGCGGAAGCGCCGCCAGCGCTCAACGCCAGGGCGACGAACAGCGTGCTGAGCAGGGGCCTGCGGTTCATGCGGGGATCGTAGGGATGCCGCCCGCGCCGTCGGGCCGTTTTCAGGGCCACCACGCCGCCACACTCAAGACCAGCGCCAGCGCCCCGGCGAAGCCCAGTTTGAGGATCGCCGCCGCGAACCGCCCGGCCGCCGCCCCGCCGCCCACCCGTGCCGCGCGGTGCATTGAGGCGTCCGGGTGCGTCAGTTCCAGCGCCGTGGCGGCGATGCCCGAACCCAGCGCGGCGCCGATCAGCGTTCCCACGACCGGGACGGGGATGGCAAAAGTCCCGCCGATCGCTCCGACCACGCCCCCGATGACCGCGCCCCACATCCCCCGCTTGGTCGCCCCGGCGGTCCTGGCCCCGACCGCGCCGGCGCCGAACTCGGCGATCTCCGCCGCCAGGCAGATGCCGGCGCTCGCCCCCAGCGTCCACCACGAGAACATATCCCCGTGCCACCACTGCGCCAGCAGCGCCGCCAGCAGCATCAGCCACAGGCCGGGCATCTGCAGCAGCGTGAGCGCGACGCAAATCAGATTGAAGACCGTCAGGCCCAGCGCGACGAGGTAGATCATCGGGTTGCGCCTTGAGTCATCGTTCCCAACACCACCCCCGTACAGGGGACGGGCGCCCGTGGCTCGGGCCACCGACGCCGCCCAGGCTTCTTGGGAAACCCACGCCTTTACGTTTGTTGCTCGGCGGGCTGGGGTGCGCCGGGCGCCTCTTGCTCCTCGGGCGCCGGGGGGACGTACTTGGGCCAGTGCTTCTCGATCTCCAGGAACCAATCTTCCAGCGGCCAGAATCGCAGCAGGTCGAGCTTGATTTCTTCCGCGGAGCCGTTGAGCTTGATGTGCACGTAGAACTTGTGCCACAAGCGACGGTCGATTTCATCGATGTCGGTAGGCAGGAACGCTCGACCGTCGGGCAGGGTCAGGCGGTGCGTCGCCGGGTCGTAGCGGTAGCTGGTCTTGGCGCACTTGAGCACCAGGTACAGCAGCCAGACCGCGCACGCCAGCCCGGCGATCATGAACAGGTACTGCACCGGGATATCGAACGGCGACAGCGCGACCGGGGTCGCCTTCTGATCCCACTTGGCCTTCAGCTCTTTCAGCAGCGCTCCGGGGTCGGTGAAGACCGTGCGCCTGTCCTCTGGAACCGGCGTGCCGCTCTGGTTCGCAGCCGTCGTCTGGTCGAGGTTCGAGACCAGCGACAGGGCGCTGAGCCAGAGATACCTGGCCTTGTCCGCGTTGTTTCTGGGGGTGTCTCCGGCCTGCTGAAGCTCCGACAGCCGCCCCTTGAGGTCCTCAAGCTCCTTCGAGGGGTCTTTGACCGAGCACTCGCTGATTACGCCGGCCTTCTCAGACGCGTCGAGATACTGCTTGAGCTTGTACTGGGCGTCTTCAAGCCCCGTGTTGGGGTACTTCACCAGCCCGTCGTAGGCGCCCCAGACGCCCAGCCCGCCGGTGAGCAGGAGCACAAACGCCATCTTGAGCAGCCATCGCCGGTTGAGGCTGGTGGTGAGCTCGCCGCTGGAGGTGGGTCGGGCGGACGGGCTGGATTCGGTGGTGCTCTGGTTCATCGCATCTCCGGGAGGCCGCGCTGACTCACTGGCGGGTGGCGGCGGGACCACTTTATCGGTCGAGATCAACGGCGGCGAAAGCGCCCTCCCACCATTCATCGGCCCACCGGCGCCCTTCCAACGTGCGAACCACCCCCGACCAGCCCCCGTCATTGACCCGTCTGAGCGGGATGCGAGGCAGTTCGCTGCCATCCACGCCGAGCGCCCAGTTGAGCCACCGCTCCAGCTCGCCGGCTGCTCGGAGGTGCGGAGCTTCCAAGGGGCTATCGGGCGGATTGAGGCGCACGCGCGGGCGGCCCATGTGATGTGGGGGGAGTGGTCTCGCCGCCGGGAACGGGAGACCGCCAGAGCGCAAAGCTAGTCAGCATAATGATTTACAGCTGGCGCTGACCGGGACATGTACGGTTCTGAACCCATCCAGTGTGCAACAGCGGTCGAACTAGAATGAACAACCATAGCGGGATTGGGCATCCAACCCGCCACCGAGGGCCGATTGGCGGCCTGACCCACCCTCCTGGGGAGGGAGGGCACGCACGAAGGAGTGTCGCGATGAACCGTCTGATGAACCGTTCCCGTCGTACCACGCTCGCCGCCAGCTCGCTGCTCGCTGCTTTTGCGGTGGTGGGCTCGGGGTGCAGCAACGCGGGCGAGGGCGCCCTGTCGGGCGCGGGGCTGGGTGCGCTCGCGGGGCTGGGCATCGGCTCGATGACCGGCTCGGCGGGCAAGGGCGCGGCGATCGGCGCCATAGCCGGGGGTATCGGCGGCGCGGTTCTGGGCGACCAGAACGAGCGGCGCGAGCGGAACAAGTCCAACGACTGGTGAGGCGAGAGAAGCCCGACAAACCGCGGAGAACGCGGAGAGCGCGGAGGGATTCACCTGGGGTGAGTCCTGGCTCCGCGCTCTCCGGTTTTTTTTGAGATGTTCAGGCCGGCCTAGCGGCGCCGGCGCAGGGCGGCGACGCCGAGAAGCCCCAGCGAACCGGCGAAGCCGGGCGCGGGGATGAACAACGCGCGGCCGTCGAGCTTGCCGACGTTGTCGTCGTAGAAGCCCGGGGCGTTGGTGGGGTTGCCGAACTCGAACGCGTCAACGAAGCCGAGGTACAGCCGGGTGGCGCCCGACGGGATGAAGAACTTCTGCGTCACGCCGTCGACACGGGTGAACGGGAGGGCGTCGCCCTCCCCATCGCCGATGAAGAAGCTCTGGTTGAGCAGCGGGGAGTAGTTCGACGAGCCGTCGGTGATGTCGTCGTAGACGAGGCGGTCGGGGGCGGGGTCGCCCGGTTCGTTGTCGTCGACGAAGACGCCGACGAGGAACATGGTCTTGGCCGAGTGGACGAGGCCCGAGATGCCGCCGAACGAGGTAACGTCGGTATCGCCAGAGGCGAAGGGGCCGCCGTCGGCGCCGTTGCCGGCGTTCTCGATGTCTTCGCAGCAGCTCACGACGCCGGTGATAGCGCCGAACTCGACCCAGCCGCCGCCGAGGCCGCCGGGGATGTTGAGGAGCGTGGGCAGGGTGCCGCCGCCGCCGCCATCGGGGGCGGGCGGGGTGGCGTGCCCGGCACCGAAGATGTTGGCGGTGCCCTGAACCTCGAACGACACGGGCCCGCCCGCGAGGGCGGAGAGCGGCAGCGCAGACACGAATAACGCGGAAAGCAATCGCATGATCTCTGTCTCCTTTGTTCCTGTGCGATCAACAGCGCGGAACGACGAACGGGCGCGGTTGATAGTGGGGGATGACCCCGATCTGTGCCGTCCAAGAATACCCTTGCGGTGCGGAGGAGCAAGAAAAACCAAACGCATTGCTCGAAAAATGCGGATTCCCCACGATCTGGCAGGAGTTTGGCAGGGACCGTGACAACGGAGGTGACTGGATCGGCGTCGGTTATCGGCGGTAATCTGGCGGCCCGGGACACGATGCCGGAACGCACCCCTTCTGGAGACCCTTTGATGAAACTGCTCTTGGGCGCCGCTGCCGCGTGCTCGATCCTGGTGGGCTGCTCGACGGGTGTGAAGCAGCGCGTGGTATCCCCCGCTTCGGCGGCGGACAAGGCGGTGCTGTTCGATCAGCTCAAGCCGCTCGCCGGCACGTGGGAATCGCTCGACGCCAAGGGCAACCCCGACGGCAGCACGAGCGTGTTCTCGGTTAGCTCGGCGGGCTCGGCGGTGCGCGAGATCATGATGGTCGGCACGGCGCACGAGATGACCAACATGTACCACCTCGACGGCGACAGCGTGGTGTGCACGCACTACTGCGCCGAGGGCAACCAGCCGCGCATGCGGGCGACGCCCGCCACCGCCAGGCCCGGGCGCATCGAGTTCAAGTTCGACAGCGTGACCAACCACACCCGGGCCGACCAGGAGTGCATGGGCGAGATGACCCTGATCATCAAGGACGCCGACCATATCCGCCAGGAGTGGTGCAGCTACAAAGACGGCAAGGCGCACGAACCCTTTGGGTTCGAGCTGCGCCGCAAGCAATAGCTCTTCACTCGGAAACTGGCAGCCCGCCCCGCCATGATCGTCCTCGTGATGGGAGTCTCCGGCAGCGGCAAGAGCACGCTCGGCGCCTCGCTGGCCGCGGAGCTTGGCTGGGAGTTCCTGGAGGGTGACGCGTTTCATCCGGCGGCGAACATCGCCAAGATGTCGCGCGGCGTGGCGCTGGACGATGCCGACCGCGCGCCGTGGCTCGCGTCGCTCCGCGCGGAGATCGAGCATCGGCTGCTCAAGGGCGCGCACGCCGTGCTGGCGTGCTCGGCGCTGAAACGGTCCTACCGCGCCGCGCTGATGGGCCCGGACGCCGGCGCGTTTGTGATCCTGCACCTGGCGGCGGATGAAGCGGCCCTGCGACGGCGGCTCTCGGAGCGTCGGCATTTCATGCCCGCGTCGCTGCTGGAGAGCCAGCTCCAGACCCTGGAGGCGCCGGAGCAAGGCGAGGGGGGATGTGCGGTGTTCGCGAGACTCCGGGGCGAACTGCCGCCCGAAGTGCTGGTTTTACAGGCCAGGGCAGCGGTGGATTCGGCGCTCGCCGAACTTCGCCGGCGAGGTTGATGGCAGGCAAACCCCCGCAACGGCTGGGGAATCGAGTGGTATGCTGTTGGAGTTCGGCGTTCGGGTTGCTTTGGGCGACGCGCCGCCGGGCTGCACGGGCCCCGATGCGTTCGCCCGCACATCGCAACAACCAGGCCGACGGACCGGGCGCGTGCCCGCGCCGGCGTGCGGCCCTCGCCTCGGCGGGGCCGATGCTTCACCCTGAAGGAGACTCGACAATGACGACGTGGATCAAACGGACAATGCTCGCGGTGACGTGCGCCGGGCTGACCGCCGGCGTGGTGGTGGCCCAGGGCGGCGAAAAGCCCGCGACGCCGCCGGCGCCGACCAGCAAGCAAGGCGTGAAGGACGCGGCCAAGAACGCGCAGGACGCGCTCAAGAAACGGGCCGACGAGGTCAAGAAGGACGTGAAAGACGCCCTGAAAGGTGGCGACAAGCCCAAGGCGCCCGAGGGCATGCCCGCGATGGACCCCAAGATGATGGAGGCCATGCAGGCGATGGAAAAGCTCAAGAAGCCGGGGCCCATGCACGAGCACCTCAAGAAGTCGGCAGGCAACTGGGATCTGGCGCTGAAGTTCAAGATGGACCCCAGCGGCCCGTGGATGGAGTCAAAGGCCACCGCCAAGGCCGAGATGATCATGGACGGCCACTACCTGCAGGAAGACGTGGACGGCACTTTCGAGATGATGGGGCAGTCGGCCCCCTTCAAGGGCCGCAGCACCACGGCGTTCGACAACGGCACCAACCAGTTCACCAACACATGGATCGACAGCGAGAGCACCGGCATGATGGTCAGTTCCGGCACGCTCGACGCCGCCACCCACACCACCACGCTGGAGGGCGAGGCGTTCGACCCCATGCTCGGCAAGGTGGCCAAGTGCAAGACGACCATCCAGTGGAAGGACGACAACACCCGCTACATGGAGATGTGGTGCACCGGTCCCGACGGCAAGCTCTGGAACAACATGCAGATCACCTACACGCGCAAGAAGTAATGCGCAGACGGGCCCCCCGGGTTCCGGAGGGGCAAAGAAACGGGGCACGCGCCGGCGCGTGCCCCTGAGACGCTGTGTCGATATGTTCGCGATTGCACGGGCACCGGGGCGCCGACGCGCCCCGGTGTTCATTTTGACGGCGCCGGGTTACGGGCAGGTGCGGCCGAACTGGACCAGGAACTGAGTGAGGTCGGCGACGTTGATCTGGCCGTCGTGGTTCAGGTCCATCATGCACTGAGGCGTGCGGGTGGTGATCGTGACGGTGGCGGCGGTGACGGTGCCCGTGTCGGCGTTGTCGCAATCGTCCACCTGAAGCGTCCAGGTGCCGTTGCCGGGCAGGTTGCGGTAGACGTTGGCCAACTCGTACTCCGGGTGGCTCCCGTTGAGGGCGTTGGTGAAGGGCTGGTACACGCCGCCGGGGATATTGCCGCCATCGCCGAGCCCGCCGGCGGTGTTCCACAGATTCGACCCCGCGAAGACGAAGGTGTACGTCCCGTTGAGGTTGCTGCTGGACCCGACGGAGGTGGTGGTGGTGGCACCCGTCCGATTGAACAGTGTGATCGTTGTCGTTGTCGCCGACCCGCTGGGGGTGTACGAAAGGCGGGCGCGAAGGTCGCCGACCCAGGTGTGAGTGAGCGTCACTGTCGCCACGACGTCCTGGATCGTGCCCGCGACCGTGCTGGTGGCGGTCATCGTGAGGGGCGCGGCGAACGTGCCCGGAGTGCCCGGTGCGGCGTCGGGGATCGCCCCCCCGCCGGTGAAGCCGAACGTTTGAGCGTTGATCGATGGCGCAAACGCGAGAGCGACGAGGGCGGCGAGTAGCGCGCGCGGCGTGGTCATGGGGACTCCTCTGAAAAGCGGTGAACAAATACCAAGTGTCGTGCGGGTGCACCGGCCTGGCTTCCGGTGGTCGAGCGCGAGTCTAACGGATCGCCGGCGCGAATCCAAGCGCAATCGCGAAGCGGCCGTTGAGCAGCGAGTTGTCGCTGGCTGAGGTGCGCCATGGGGCGCGGTCATCGGCGCACGGTCCGGGGCCGTCAGCTTCAAGCCGTTTCTCACGAACATGGCCCTGCGGCGTCCGGAATCAAGAAGTTCTCGGTCAGAGGGCGATCACGGGTGCCAGCGAACGGTCCGTGGTCAGGCCCGCCTCAAGAAGCAGCCGGGCCAGCTCCCGGGCGTCGTGCTCGTTGAACGCGCCGACGTCAAACGAGTCGGCGTCGAGCACGCCGGTGCAGGTGTTGTGTCCCGGTCCCGGCGCCGGATCAAAGATGGGAACGACGACCTCGCTCACGTCGCGTGGATCGCAGGCGACGTAGTCCGGGCCGAGCACCTTGACGTCGCGGACGACGATGGGGCGCTGCTCACGCCATCCGCGTCCGCACACGCCGTGGAGCCCGATGGGGCTGCACGCGGGCTTGTCGCGCCGGTGGCCGAGGACCATCTCGTCGGCACCGCCCACCTTGAAGTAAAAGCCGATCCACGAGACGCCCTGGGGGGCGAGCGCATCCCATGCGGCATCGACGAACCGTTGCATGCGCATCTCCGCGCTGCCCGAGCTGCCCAGCCGGATGTGAGAGTAATCGCGCATGACAGTTCGAACCCGAGTCGGCGACGTGACCGCCCAAGCGCCGGCGCCCGCGTGGTCCTTTACCGGTCCAGCTCCGCCGCCACGATGTTGATCGACCCCAGCACCGCCACCACATCCGCCAGCATGTGCCCTTCGGTGAGCTTGGCCATGACCTGGTAGTTGATAAAACACGGTGGGCGGGTGCGCGCGCGCCAAGCCCGCGGCCCGCCGTCGGCGACGATGTAGTAGCCCAGCTCGCCGTTGGCAGTCTCCATGCAGCCGTAGGTCTCGGCGATCGGGGCCTTCCATCCGCGGTTGGTCATCACCAGCTCGAAGTGCTGGATCAGCCCCTCGATCGAGCCGTAGACCTCGCTCTTCCTGGGCTTGGTCCACTTGCCGTCGGCGAAGACATCAACGGGGCCGGCGGGCAGCTTGTCGATGAGCTGGTCGATGATCTTCAGGCTTTGGCGCATCTCCTCGAGCCGCACGTGGAAGCGGGCGTACACGTCGCCGTCGGAATGCACCGGGACGCTGAACTTCACGGCCTCAGCGCCCTGCCCGTCCCAGTTGTCGGCGTAGCAGAGGTTGGGCTCGTCCTTGCGGAGGTCGCGCACCACGCCCGAGGCACGGGCCATGGGACCCGAGAGGCTCCAGGCGATCGCGTCGTCCCTGGAGATCACGCCGATGCCCGCGGTGCGGTCGATGAAGATCTTGTTCCGCAGCACCAGCGCCTCGAGGTCCTTGATGGCCTGCGGGATTTCCTTGTCGATCATGTCGCGGACCATGCGGCGGAAGGTCTCGTCGTTGGGCACGTCCTTCATCAGCCCGCCGACACGGGTCCAGTCCGGGTGGAAGCGCTGGCCGGAGATGTAGTCGACCAGGTCGTAGATCTTTTCACGGACGTTGAAGGCGTAGAGGAACCCCGTGAAGCCGCCCAGGTCGAGCGCCGCTGCCCCGGTGCACAGCAGGTGGTTCTGGATGCGGGCCATCTCGAACATGATGGTCCGCAGCACCTTGCAGCGCGGCGTGATGTCGATGCCGAAGAGCTTCTCGACCGCGTGGTGCCACACGATGTCGTTGGCGATCGGCGAGAGGTAGTCCATCCGCGACACGATGGTGACGTACTGGTTGTAGTCCAGGTGCTCGCCGAGCTTCTCGAACCCCGAGTGGAGGTAGCCGATGTGCGGCGTGCAGCGGGCCACGCGCTCGCCGTCGAGCTCGAGCACCAGCCGCAGGGTGGTGTGGGTGGCGGGGTGCTGCGGGCCGAAGTTGAGGGTCCAGCGGTCGCCGGTATCGACGTGGCCCTTGAGGTAATCGACGCTCTCAACGTCGGTGTCGTAGCCGTCACGGAGGGGTTTGAGGGTGTAGGGCATGGGGGGGTCAAATCTGAAGTCGAATCTGAAGTCGAGTCTGGCGGCTGAAGCGGAGGGCCGAGCCCGGGCGTGTCGTGGATGGGGGGCGATTATAGGGTTAGCGACGAATCCAGAATCCGCCGCCAGAGCCCCCGTGCGTTACGCTCGAACCCCCGGGACGGCCGCCAGCAGGAGTGCCGACATGTGCGCACGAATCATGCCGCAGGTCAACGAGCCTACGCCCCGGCAACTGGCCGCCATGATGCCCGTCAAGCTCTGGGCCCTGGGCATCCGCGCCCTGACCTTTGACTGCTACGGCACGCTGATCGACTGGGAGACCGGGATCGTCGATGCCCTGCGGCCGCTGTTCGGGAGAGCCGGTCGCCGGCTCGATCGCGGGGCGCTCATCGCCGCCTACGCGCGCCACGAGCGGGCCGCGGAGTCAGGCGCGTACGTGCCCTACCGCGAGGTGCTCGCGCGCGTCGAGGCAGCGCTTGTCGATGAGTTCGGGCTTGGCGGTGCGAGGGAAACCGATGACCCAGTGCTCGGCACGTCGCTGGCCGATTGGCCGGCGTTCGACGAAACGCCCTCCGCGCTCAGGGCGCTGGGAAAGCGATTCCGCCTCGGCGTGCTCAGCAATATCGACGATGACCTCTTCGGCATCACCGCGCCGAAGCTGGGCGAGCGGATCGACATGCTCGTGACCGCCGAGCAGGTGCGGTCGTACAAGCCGGGTCGGGCGCACTTCGAGGAGGCGCTCCGCCGGCTCCAACTCACCCCGGACCGGGTTCTGCACGTCGCCGAGAGCCGGTACCACGACATCGAGCCGGCCGGTGAACTGGGCTTCCGAACCTGCTGGGTCAACCGGCACGCCGAGGCCGGAGACGACAACTCGTCGAGCGCCAGCGGGCCGATGGTTTCCGGACGCGCCCCGGACCTGACGGTCACGTCACTCGCCGAGCTGGTGCGGGTCCTGGACTGCTGAGCGTGCGGTAACCCAACCGGCGTTCATATCATCCAACCCCGGGCCGGGATCGAATCCTCCAGCACGGGAGTCTGCCCGCGTTCTGGGCGTGGAAACCATGAAGCACACCGGATCAACTCATTTCGGCCTCGTCGCTCTGTTGCTCGCCGTGGGCGTGACGGCAGGGTGCGAGCGCGGCGCGGCGCCGGGCGCCGAGCCGACCCCGCAACCGAGGCCGGCGCAGGCATCTCAGGCCGTGGCGACGGCCGGCACCGAGAACTCCAATCAGCGGCCCGGCGTCACCCCACCCGGCACCGCCACCACGAGCGGGACCAGCAGCATGCCAGACGACCCCAAGAAGCTCACCGAGGACCAGTGGCGCGAGCGGCTCACGCCCGATCAGTACCACGTGCTGCGCCAGAAGGGCACCGAGCGTGCCTTCACGGGCAAGTACTGGGACACCAAGACCCCCGGCGTCTACAAGTGCGCCGCCTGCGGGGCCGTGCTGTTCAGGTCCGATGACAAGTTCGACTCGCACTGCGGCTGGCCCAGCTTTGACAAGGTCGCGGCCCAGGGCGCCGTCGAAGAGCACTCCGACACCTCGTACGGCATGATCCGCACCGAGGTGGTCTGCAAGCGTTGCGGCGGCCACCTCGGGCACGTCTTTGACGATGGGCCCACCGATACCGGCAAACGCTACTGCATCAACTCGGTGTCGATCGATCTGCAGCAGGGCGCTGACGCGCCAGGCAAAACCAAGTAGGCAGGGCAAGCCGGACGCCCAATCCCCCGTGGCCTGAAGCATTGACTTCGGTCGGTGCCGCACCCGCCCCTATCCCAGCACCGAACGGATGTCGCGCAGCTCGTCGGCGAGCTCGTCGGCATCGCCCACCGTCTCGGCAACCACCTCTTCGATCAGCGCCTGCACGCGTTTCTTGACCACCTGCACCGCGGCGGCGGCGTCGGCGGGTGTCCGGAACTCCTGTTCGACGGCCAGCTCGCCCAGCGGGCGCGGCTCGGCGCCACCGGTTGCCGGCCGAAGCACCCGGGCCTCGAACACGCGCCAGTGGCGCGCCTTGCCGGTCCGGATGAAGTGCTGCTCGGCCCTTCGCATGGCCTCGTCCAGCACCGCCGCGGCCCATTCGCGGTCAAACGCGGCCTCCGGGCTGTCCCCCGGCGTGCCCGCGGCGATGTCTGTGTCGCGCCCGTCGAGCGGAACCCGTAAGCCCGCGCCCCGCGCCGCCGCGCGCCGCGCCGTATCAACCCGGTAGTTCTTGAGCGCCGACATCACCAGCGACCGCAGCCGGCCGCGCGACCTCGCCGCCCCTTCGAACAGTTCACGCTGCAGCACCACGTCGGCAAAGAACGCCTCGGTGGTCTCCGCGGCCAGCTCGCGGTCCTGCCCGTGCCGGCGCAGCCAGCCGTACACCGGGGGCCAGTAGCGCCGGATCAGCTCGTCCTTGCAGCGCACGCGAACGTCCTCGTCGCTGCTGCTGAGCGACTCCACCACCGTCCAGCATGTGGTGACGAACCCGGCGCTGGTGTTTTCCAAGTTCATGTCGGTCCCTTCCGCACCATTCATACCACCAGGCCCTGCCCTGCGCTGCGCGTTTTTCAGCGTATCTTGCCCTGCATGGAAGCCGCGCCAGGCCCAGCGCCCCGCCCGCGCCCCCCGCTCGACCCTTCCTCGGCGGCCCGCGTGCTCGCCCTGCTCGACGCCCCAGACTCCGAACTCCATGCAAACAGCGCCCTGCCCGCCCTTCCGGGCTATTACATCGAGCGCCTGATCGGCTCCGGCGGCGGCGGCGACGTCTACCTCGCCCGGCGCGACAGCTCGGACCGACCCGTCGCCCTGAAGCTGATCCGCCTGCCCGGCTTCGATGGCGTCGGTTCCAAGAAACGTTCCAACTCTCTCGACCGCGCGTTCCGCGAGCTGCACCTTCTGGAAGAGACGCGCCTCTCCTGCACGCCGCGCCTCCTCGACTACGGCATGCACGAGGGACGGCTGTTCATCGCGGTCGAGTTCATCGAAGGCGAGCCGCTGGACAAGCACTGCGAGCAGCGGGCGCTATCGCTGAAGCAGCGGGCCGAGCTGCTCGCCCGGGCCGCCGACGCCGCCCAGATGCTCCACGAGCGCGCCCTGATCCACCGCGACCTCAAGCCCTCGAACATCCTCGTCACGCCCCAGGGCGACGTGATGCTGATCGACCTGGGCATCGCCGCCATGACCGCCCGCGCCGATGCCGCCACACTCACCGAAGAAGGCTGCCCCATCGGCACCCCCGCCTTCATGGCCCCCGAACAGGCCCGCGGCGACCGCGCGGCGATCAGCACCCGCAGCGATGTGTACGCCTTGGGCGCCACGGCGTACGCCCTGCTCGCCGGCGCCACCCCGCATGACACCGACACGTCCCTCGCCGACGCGATCCGAAAGGTGAGCTTCGACCCGCCCCGCGACCCGCGCGAGCTCAACCCGCACCTGCCCAAACCACTGGTGGCGGTGCTGAGCAAGGCCGTCTCGCCGCGCCCGGCGGACCGGTACGCCACGGTAGGGGATTTCGCGGCGGACATGCGGAGATGGATCAGGGGGGAGGCGGTGGAGGCGGTGGCGCCGGGGTTGCTGAGGAGGGCGGTGAGGTGGGCCGGGAGGCATCCGAAGACGGCATCGGCGATATCGGCGATCGTGGTATTCGCATGCACCGTGCTGGGCGTCTGGGTTGTCACCCTCGTGGCGCGCCGTGCGGACGTTTCACTCAAACTGCCGCCACACAGCTCCACCGCGGTTCTTTGCGACGCCGGCGACATTCCCATTCGTCGCTGGCGCTCTTCGAATGAGATCAACGGTCGAGGAGACATCGTTCGCCTGTGCCCCACTGAACGCGGATGGACGGCGCCGTACGCCGTGGTTGCGCGACTCTCCAAGGACTTGGACGAGCCCTGGCGGTCCGGAAGGGTGTGCACGCACCTTGTTCAGACAGTCGGAACAAGGCTGGTGCCGCTCTGGACTTCGCCGCAAACAGCGGAGGACGGTCTCGTGGCCCCGCGCCTGACAGAACGCGATGGGTCGCCTTACGCCGAGCAGACCGAAAACCCGATCTTCGGCGCCGCACTGCTCGAAGTGGCCGACGTGTTCCCTGATGAGCCGGGCGAAGAGCTTGTGGTCTCTTACGCGTACCACGACCAGCCTGGGGCCATCATTATCCACTCACTCTCTGGAGAACATCTGTATGAGGCGTGGTTCTTCGGCGGGATCGCTCACGCCCGGTGGCTGCCCGAGACAAAGATACTGGTGCTGGCCGGGAACGACAACGATCTGAAGTGGGATCAGGTCGGCGCCATGCTCGGCGAAGGGCCGGAGTTTGCCGCCGGAGTTCAGACGTACAACCCCAACGTCCTACTCGCCATCCGACCCCGCCTGCGCCAGCGGGCGGGAATGCTCTTCAATCGCCGGACGCTCTTTCCCGAGCCGGACCACTCGATTCAAGTCTTGTGGCGGTGGTGGCTCTGGCCGCCCCGGGGGTACCGGCGCGACAGCCTGCACATCGCCGCGTTGGGGCCGCCGCAGTCACCCGCGGCAGCCTTTGCCGTGACAATCAACCCCGGTAGTGAGCCCAACAGTGCGGTAAGAGCCGGAGGCATCACCGTCGAGTTCAACTCCGGCGGCGATGTGGTGGACCATCACGCTTCCGATGCGTACCTGGCGTTGCTGCGCGAACCGGGCAGGGGGGTGAGGCTAGGGGTGGGGGAGTTGCCGACGGTGGATCAAGTCAGGGGGGCGTGGGTGAAGGAAATGCCGCCGAAACCATGACGCCCCCAAGTGTCGCTAAGCAGTCTAACCATCAAGAGGTATGCGGATCAGAGAGACTTGTAACGTCGACGCAGCCGCGCTAGCACGGGTCAGGACCAACGTAGCTCGGCACAGCTCGTGGACAATTTGGGGGACCACATCCCTACGCAAGCGGGACAAGTGCGTAAGCACTGTTGGACGCATCGCCACGCCGATCATCGCCCCGTGGCTCGTGCTGCATAGCTGTTCGCATGGTAACCATCCCTTTCTTCGGAGCGCATTCCGATGAACACCTTTCATGACCGCACGGTTTCAGCCTTGGCGTGCATGATCGCGATCTCGTTCTTGGGCGGTTGCGGCACAACCGATCCCTACTACTACGGGGGCTATCCGTCAACAGTCTCAGATCCCTGTTCGGGGCGTCCAGTCTCTCAGCCAGGCGAGATGGTGAAAAAATACCATTGGTACGGACGAGTGCCGTCACCCGGTTCGCCGGTGCCGGGGCTGCCAAATACGGTTTGGGGCAATCCGAACCCCGATGGGTTTGGTGGAGGAGACGGTGAAGTGCTGCCGGCAGTCGGCTGGCGCTGGGCTGACCCGGCTCAGCTTGGTGACAAGCGAGTCATTCCCGCGCGATGACCCCCACAAGCTCGGCTGATGGAATGTGACCGACGAGACCCTCGTGCGGTCAGGAAGGACATGGCGCACCGAGGCTGCGGCGCTTACGGCATCTGCCACAACGGAATTCCGGCAGGAGCACCGCGCGGCTCGGCGGCGGCGCGCAAGTGCCTTTGAATCCTTGGCTATGAGCGTCATGCCGTCGCGTAATACTTGTGTGAGGACGTCTTTTTCCCCTCTCGATTGGAGTTACAAATGACCCGCAAGATCGTCAAGACTCGCTGGATCCCGGTGCTGCTGGGCTCGGTGACCATTTGTGTGCTCCAGGGTTGCGAGACCGCGGGCGGGAACCTCCTTCTCTCCAGAATGTATGGGGCCAACGCATCCCTCGCCTCAAATCCGCGCCAGGCCGCGGCTTGGGGACTCATGAGCGACGCCGCAGCGATCGCAGCCCGGCAGCAGGCTGCTGCGGGGAAGTAGCCTGAGATAGGTCAATCGAACGGCTTCGCCACACACGCCCCATGCGGAGACAGGCCCACGAGCAATCTGCCCGCTGACATGGTGGTGTATGTGCTGACGTGCTAATACGTCCCGCAAGTCGAGCAATCCGCCGCCCCCTCGCGCGGCGCTTGTCGTTTTCCGTGGCCGGGGTGGTGGTGGTGGGGGGGGGGGGAGGAGAAGTTGGCAGGCACTTGCGCTCTACGCCCTGGAGCGGCGTGCGTTGAACGGGAGGATAGGCGCGCCGGGGTGCGGCCCAGAGGGTGAGATCATGAACCACTTCAGACGCTGGTTTGGAATGACGGGATGCGGATCGGCGGAGCGGGCGACCGGGGCCGGCGTGGCGACGGTCCGGTGCGTACCCGACATGACCGCCGCGGGGCGGGTTGATGCGTTGATCGCGTCGCTGTCGAACGCAGCGGCGGGCAGGCCCCGGGAGCTGCACCTGGACCTGTCGGCTGCGTGCCGAGCCGACACCAAGCTGGTGGCGGCGATGGTGATCTCCCTGCGGGTGGCGCGGGGGGCGGGCACCCGGCTGCGGATCACGCTGTCAGCGTGCCTGGTGGAGCTGCTGAGCGTGTGCCGGGTAGACGGGTTGCTGCGGGCGCGGGCGAGTGTGGCAGAAACCTACATTGAGCACTATGGCGCCGGCGGCGGTGCGTAGTTGATGGCGACGGGCGCCGATGTGCGCCGGTGATGGAACTGAACAAGAAAGGAGAATCGATCATGCGTCGCAATGCACTCTTGACTCTCGCGTCACTGGTTCTGCTCGGCACGGCTCCGCTGGCGATCGGCGCGAAGTACAGCGGCATCTACTACGGAAACTGGGGCGGCCCGTGGTACGGCAGCGGAACGCCGGTTGACCAGCTCGACGCCGCGTGCAAGGAGCACGACCTCGCCTACTCGGCCGCCGATGCGAAGTACCGACCGCTCTTCAACGCGGCGCGGCCCTTGGCGCGGCCGATGATCAAGGCAGACTGGATCGCCGCGTATGTGCGGGCCAACATGCAGCTTCGGGTCCGGGTTGCGGCGCTGCCGGTGCTCAGGGTGAATGCCGACGGCACCGACTCATGGGGCGGGCGCAACATCCCTGCATCCAAGGCGTTCAGGATCGCCTACGCGGCGGGGATTGAGAGCATCACATTCCTGCCGCCGCCGTTCCGTTGATCCTAGCCGCGTTCTTGCTGAGTTCCTTGATCGCCGCCCCAACCCGGGCGGCGTTTTCGTTCGAGCAAGAACCGATCTTGGTGAGACGCCCCTCCGGACCGTCGGCTGAAACGCCGGCGCCACACGAAGCCACGGCCACCCGAAGCCGGCGCCACGAATCTACTTCGTATCGCCCTGCTTGCCGATCTGCCATTCCTCCAGCTCGATCGGCGCCTGGCGTCCGAAGATCGTCACAAGCACTCGGACAAGGCCCTTCTCGGGCAGCAGCTCGTCGACGGTGCCCTCGTAGTTCTCGAAGGGGCCTTCCTTGATGACGACGGGCTCGCCCTTCTCGAAGACCAGCTTGACGTTGGGCAGCTCTTCGGGCTTGCGGCTGTCCAGGAGCATCTTCTCGACCTCGTGGTTGGCCAGCTTGGTGGGGCGGCCGGTGGTGCCGACGAAGTCGCCGACGCCGGTGGTTTCCTTGATGAGGAAGAAGACGTCCTGGGGGATGCGGCCGTCGGGCTCGAGCTTCATCTCGACGAAGACGTAGCCGGGGTAGAGCTTGGTCTCGGTGATGCGCTGCTTGCCGGCCTTGATGGTCTTGGTCTTCTCGGTGGGCACCAGGATGCGCCCGACCAGGCTGACGAGGCCCTCGATCTCGATCTTGCGCAGCAGCGTGTCGCGGACGTAGCCCTCCTTGTTCGAGGCGACGCGCAGGACGAACCAGTTCATGCCCTCCTGGGCCAGGGGCGCGCCGGGGGCGAGGACATCGGTGCGCTCGTTGGGCTTGCCGTCGAGGGGGACCTGGGGGGTTGTGGTGTCGTTGCTCATGGGAGAGTCCTAAGTCCTGGTGTCCTGGGTCCTGATCGCCAGCGGTCTGATGCGATCTGTTCGTCCTGGGTCCCGTGTCGGCCCCGGTGGTACCAGTTTGAGGACCACAGGACTCAGGACTTCAGGACCCGCTGCTCGCGATGCCGTGCCGCCAAATCGGGCGCCGTCACATCCCCGGCCCCAGCAGGTGGATCGCCTTGAAGAACGACGAGAAGCCGAGGTCCACCACCCAGAGTATGGCCGCGATCGAGACGCTCACGAAGATGACCACCCACGTCGAGCCCATCACCTCGCGCCGGGTGGACCAGTTGACCTTCTTCATCTCGCCCTCGGTGGCGATCAGAAACTCCACCGGGGTGGGCTTGTGGTAGACGAGCTGGTACACCAGCAGGCCGCCGATGATCGCCAGCACGCCGCCGATGCTCCACTTGGCGATGTCCGCGGCGGACTTGGAGAGGTTGAACCGGTCGACCTGGGCAACGCCCCAGAGGATGGCCGAGCCGGTGAGCGCAAGGCCCGCGATCGCGGAGCACGTCCGCGTCCAGTAGCCTTGATCGGGTTTGTACATGCCGTAGGACATGGAGATCCTGGTGTAGGCACTAGGCACTGGGCACTAGGCACTGGGTTCGGAGGGAACAACACGAGCGCCGGGCGGCTCTGGCACTGATGCCCAGTGCCCAGTCCCCAGTGCCTTCTTCAACCAACACGCCGGGAGGGAATCGAACCCGCAACCTGCGGATTTGGAATCCGCTGCTCTGCCAATTGAGCTACCGGCGTAGCGGGGCAGGCACTGGGCACTAGGCCACCGGGGGGCTGGGCACTAGGGTCGAGCGCCGGCAAGCGGCTGGCATGCACTAGTGCCTGATGACCAGTCCCTAGTGCCTTCTCCGCGTCACTTCTTCTTGATCTTATGCACCGTGTGGCGCTTGAGGCGGGGGGAGTACTTCTTCAGCCCCTCCTTGAGCTTCTCGGGCATGCCGCCCTTGATGTTCACGCTGGTGCGGTAGTTCAGGTCCTGGGTCTCCGAGCACTGGAGCCAGACGTATTCGCGGGAGTCGGATTTCTTTTTAGCCATTGGGGCGATTCCGTTTCAGTCAGAGAAAGACGGCGGGTCCGGGGTAACCGGGCCCGCCGGTGAGTTGTCCTGATGGCACCGGCTTTGAGCCGGTGACGGGCGGAGATGGGCGGCCGCAGGCTGGAAGCCTGTGCCACCTCGCAGTTCAGTCGAGAATCTCGGTCACGACGCCCGAGCCCACGGTGCGCCCGCCCTCGCGGACGGCGAAGCGGAGACCCTTCTCCATGGCGATGGGCTTCTCGCCCAGGTCGATCTCCATCTGGATGTTGTCGCCGGGCATGCACATCTCGGCGCCGCCGAGCAGCTTGACGCCGCCGGTCACGTCGGTGGTGCGGAAGTAGAACTGGGGCTTGTAGCCGTTGAAGAACGGGGTGTGGCGCCCGCCCTCTTCCTTGGTGAGGACGTAGACCTCGCCCTTGAACTTGGCGTGCGGCTTGATGGAGCCGGGCTTGCAGATGACCTGGCCGCGCTCGATGTCGTCCTTCTCGATGCCGCGGAGGAGGACGCCGACGTTGTCGCCGGCCTCGCCCGAGTCGAGGGTCTTCTGGAACATCTCAACGCCGGTGACGACCGACTTCTTGTTCTCGGTCTTGAGGCCGACGATCTCGCACTCGTCGCCGACCTTGACGACGCCGCGCTCGATACGACCGGTGGCCACGGTGCCGCGGCCCTTGATCGAGAAGACGTCCTCGACGCTCATGAGGAAGGGCTTGTCCTTCTCGCGGGCGGGGGTGGGGATGAACGAGTCCAGCGCGTCGAGGAGCTGGTCGATGGGCCCGGCGGCCTTGTCGTCGTTGGGGTTCTCCAGCGCCGCCTTGGACTGCCCGCGGATGACGGGGGTCTTGTCGCCGGGGAAGCCGTACTTCTTCAGCAGGTCGCGGATCTCGATCTCGACCAGGTCGAGCAGCTCGGGGTCGTCGACGAGGTCGACCTTGTTGAGGAACACCACGATGTGCGGCACGCCGACCTGACGCGCGAGCAGCACGTGCTCACGGGTCTGGGGCATAGGGCCGTCGGCGGCGGAGACCACGAGGATGGCGCCGTCCATCTGGGCGGCGCCAGTGATCATGTTCTTGACGAAGTCGGCGTGCCCGGGGCAGTCGACGTGGGCGTAGTGGCGCTCCTTCGACTCGTATTCGGTGTGCGACGCGGCGATCGTCACCGTCTTGGAGGCGTCACGGACCGTGCCGCCCTTGGTGATTTCCGCGTAGCTCTTGGCCTTGGTGCCCATCTTGGCGGCCGAGCGGGCGGCGATGGCGGCGGTCAGGGTGGACTTGCCATGGTCGATGTGACCGATGGTTCCAACGTTCACGTGCGGCTTGGTGCGTGTAAAGACGTCTTTCGCCATGGCGACGAAACCTCCAGCGTGCGCGGCGCCTGGGCTTCCTCGCCCATCGGTCGCCGAAGTAATCCAGTTGTCCCGACGACGCGAATCATCGCGCCGACGGCGCCCGAGCCGGATCGCCCGAAGCGTCGGACGCCGAACCGTTCGGCGCCCGCGGCCCCGCGCGCCAAGCCCGTTCCTGATCAAAGGAAAGGGGCGCGCCCAGGGGCGGCAAACAAAGTCATTCCGACGGCGACACCAACATCTCGCCGCCTGTCGGGTCGGGCATTATCGCCGAAACCACCGAGTCGTGCCCGTCTTGCCCGCGCGAGCACGGAGGCAACGCCACGGCCATCCGGGGCTACCCGAACCGACACTGAAAGCCACCAGCGGGGATTGAACCCGCGACCTCACCCTTACCAAGGGTGCGCTCTACCACTGAGCTACGGTGGCACCGACCCCGCCGGTCCTCCCGGCGAAGGGGGGCGGGAGTGTAGCGGACGAGCACCGGCTCGGACAAGCCGCCAAACCAATTGGCGTGTGGAACCCCGAAACACCCCGGATCCCCTCGGGTGCAACACAGGGAGGTGATCGAATCTCTTGTGGTTATCGGACCTAAAATTCCGCTTGAAACAGCGTTGGAACTTGATGACGGCACGCTACTTTGGTGCCACCTGATTCCAGTTTGTGCTGGGTGCGGGAGCGAAAGGAACAATCGATGCGCGTGACCCGCCTCTGTGATCTCGCCCCGACGCTCACTGTCCTAGCCATGGCGGGCCCGGTGACAGGCCTGGCGAGGGCCGAGTCTCCATTGGGAAGCGATATTCCCACGGTTCGACGCCCGGCGGTTGTACTCGCGGGCGCGTCGCGCGATCTTGCCTGTTCCGCCGACCTCACCGGTGACGGGTTCGTCAACACTTCTGATCTGGTCCAGTTGCTGCTGGTGTTCGGGAGGCCGTGCATTCCTCCGGACTCCGACGGGGACGGCATCCCCGACGCCGTCGACAACTGCCCCCTCGCATTCAACCCGACACAAGCCGACACCGACGGCGACGGCATCGCCGACGCCTGCGACAACTGCCCGACACTCGCGAACCACTGCCAGCAGGACTCCAACGGTGACGGCGTGGGCGACGGGTGCTGTGTCGGCACGAACCACTGCCCCTACCGGCCACAGACAACCGCCCAGTGCGTGGACGGGCTGTGCGTTTACAACTGCCACCTGGGCTGGGTCGATTGCGACGGCAGCCCGGAAAACGGGTGCGAAGTCAACCTCGGCACGCTCGCCGACTGCGCCGGGTGCGGGGATGTTTGCTTCAGCCCCGGCGTGGATTTCGATTGCCGCAACGGCATCTGCGTCCCGATCGGCTGCAACGGCGCCGCCTCCAACTGCGACAACGACTTCAGCAACGGTTGCGAGGTTCAGCACGACAAGCCGGCCGGGGTGAATCGCTGCGATATCCCCGAAAACCTCGGCACATTCTGCGGCGACCGGACGTGCGGGGCCACCTGCACCCAGTCCTCGGCCATCGCGCTGGTCGCCACGCGCACGGGCAAGAACGCCCGCTGGTTCAAGGCCAGGCTCAACGACTGCCTCAGTTGCGGCGGGACCGACCAAACCCTCCAGCACAGCGTCGAGCTGCTCATCCCAACCGGTATCAACTACGACCTGATCGTGTACAGCAAGTGCGGCACACTCAAGGCCGTCTCCACCAACGACGGTCCGCAGGACTTTGTTGATGTCACTGTGCCAGACCGGTTCGGCGTAGGTGACAGCCTCGACTACATCATCGAGGTCCGATATATCTCCGGGCAGTCCTGCGAGCCGTGGACATTGAATCTATTCGCCCACCCGGGATGCAACTGATGCGCACAAGACTTGGAGAAAGTGCGCCTTGGGTGCAAGATCGAGCTTGGATCGAGCAACTCCTGGTGTAGCCTCGACCCGGGGCGCCGTGTTGCGCGCCCTGATCGACGACGTCCGCCTGGGCGCAAACTGCTGGGAGAATGACATGAAGATCGCCAGAATCGCCCCCCTTGTGCTGAGCGCCGTTCTCGGGGGTCTTTGCGTGTATCTGGCCATGGGCCCGGGTGCGCCCGCTCCCGCCGTGGCTCAGAACACCGGCGCCGGCGCCCCCCGCGCCGTCTGCACGTGCCCTGGCGACTTCAACGGCGACGGCACGCTCAACACCAACGACCTGGTGGCGTTTCTCGGCGCCTTCGGCTCCAGCTGCCCGCCCGACTCCGACGGCGACGGGATCATCAACGCCAACGACAACTGCCCCTTCGTCTTCAACCCCTGCCAGGAAGACCGTGACGGCGACGGCGTGGGTGACGCCTGCGACAACTGCCCGACCATCCCCAATCCCGGCCAGCAGGACAGCAACAACGACGGCGTGGGCGACGCCTGCTGCACCAGCGCCGCCACCTGCCTGCCGCACCCCAACATGACCGCCGTGTGCGTAGGCGATCAGTGCCAGTACTCGTGCACACCCGGCTTCGCCGATTGCAACAACAACATCGCCGACGGCTGCGAAACGCAGTTGGGGACACCCACCAACTGCTCATCGTGCGGCAACGTATGCGCCGCCCCCTTCGCCACCACCACGTGCGTCTCGGGGACCTGCACTATTGTCGCGTGCGCCTCGGGCTTCGACAACTGCGACGGCAACTTCGCCAACGGCTGCGAGCTGCAGCACAGTTTGGCCGTCAACACCTGCGCCACGGCAACCAACCTCGGTTCGATGTGCGGCGACACCTCGTGCGGCACGTTCTGCTCGGGCGGCGGGAGCATCATCGGCCCGGTCGTCAGCGGCAACCGTTCGGTCTGGTACCGGTTCCGCGCTACCGAGTGCTCCAGCGGCTGCTCCGGTTCGCTCCAGCACGCCGTGCAGCTCATCGTGCCCCCCGGCATCAACTACGACCTGTTTGTTTACACGTCCTGCGGCGGCGTGTTGATCGGCTCGTCCACCAACGGCGTGGGCACCACCGACACCGTCAACATCACCAAGCCGCGCACCGGCGCCGACGACTCGTTCGACTACTGGATCGAGATCCGCTACATCTCCGGCAACTCGTGCACGAACTGGCAGATGAGCATCTTCGGGCATAGCTGCTGAGTGGCCCCGGTCTGCCGACACCCGGCGGCCGCCCCGCGTGCGCGGGGAGCCGGGATGTTCTCGAGGTGGAGCCCGTGGCGCTCCGTGCGCCGCGTGTTGTCGGTCACAATCCGCGCCTCCGATGCCCCGGACGTGAGAATTCTCTTGGGAACTGCGTACTGATGGAGTAACTTGAACCGTCCCCGGATGCCGACGGGGCATGGTTGTAGTCCTGTCCGCACCGCGGAACCGCTCACCGGAGAACAGGATGCCGCTCAGGCTGACCGTCCACGCTGTCATCGCTGTGTTCGCCTCGCTGCTGCTCGCGGGCGTCGGGCGTGCCCAGACCTACGCGTTCTTTGGCGCCGGCCCGATCCCCGATGGGGGCGGCTCCCCCGGCACGTTCGGCTCGCCGCGCGTGCTGACGGCGGCCAGCGCCGTTCCCGGATCGATCCAGGAAGTGATGGTCACGATCACGATGATCCATCCGTATGTCGGCGATGTTCGCATCAGATTGTCGTACACGCCCAACGGGTCCCCGGCCGCCGGCCCCGTGACGCTGATAGACCGCACGGGCGCCGCGAACAGCGGACAATACGGCGCCTCCGGAGACCTGTCGGGGACCTACACGTTCACGCTCGCGGGGTCGCATTTCTGGGATACCGCCATCGCCCTCCCCTTTGGAGTCATACCCCCCGGCCCGTACGCGCCGTTCACCAACAATCTGGCCGAGCACACCCATGCCGAGCACGACCTCGCCGGTGTGTTCCGTAACCTGAGCGGCACGGGCGTTTGGACGCTCGTGATTGACGACGGCGCCGGCCCGGACACCGGTTCGGTGGACGCCGCATCGATCACCATTCTCTCGCGTTCGCCGGCGTGCCTCACAGATCTGAATCACGACGGCCTGGTCAACACCGGCGACCTCACTCTTCTGCTGCTCAACTTCGGGCGCGACTGCCGGCTCGACGCGGACCTCGACGGCGTGGCCGATTCCTCCGACAACTGCCCCGGGGTCGCCAACGCTTCTCAGGCCGACGCCGACCGTGACGGCATCGGCGACGCCTGCGACGCCGCGTTCAACTGCGCCAACATCGGCGCCTGCGCTCCGGGCCCGCCCAACACCACCGCGCAATGCGTAAACAGTGTGTGTACCTACCCCTGCTCGCCCGGATTCTCGGATTGCAACAACACGGCCGCCGACGGCTGCGAGGTCAACATCCTTACCGACGTGCAGAACTGCGGCTCCTGCGGGACCGTCTGTCCCGGCACCCCGTTCCCCAACGGCCAGTTCGGGTGCGTCAACGGCTTCTGCACCTTTGGGTGCAACCCCGGCTTCTCCAACTGCGACGCCAACATCGCCAACGGCTGCGAGACAAATCACACCCTCCCACTCAACACCTGCGCCACCGCCGTCAATCTCGGCTCGCTGTGCGGCGACCTTACCTGCGGCGTGTTCTGCAACATCAGCACCACCGTCACCGGGCCCGTCACCGGTGGCGTGCGCACGACCTGGTTCCGCGTGCGCATGACCGAGTGCTCGCTCATCTGCCCAGGCGGCATGCAGCACACCGTCCGCCTCCAGTCACCGGCGGGCGCGAACTACGACCTATTCATCTATTCTGCCTGCGGCGGAGGGATACTCGGAAGCTCCACCAGCGGCGCCGGCGCCCAGGACGCCTTCGATCTCAACCGGAACCGCACGCTCGGCGACGATTCGTTCGATTACTGGGTCGAGGTGCGCTACATCTCCGGCGCCTCGTGCAGCCCCTGGACCCTCTCGATCGACGGGCGGGGCTGCTGAGCCCCGCCGCGCCGCCCTCCGGTTGTGCTCCATGAAAGCGCCTAACAAATCGACCCCGCGCGTGTTGGTGCTGGCGAGCGCCGCGTGCCTCTTGTGCCCGTCGGCCTCCGCCGGCGACGAGCGCCTCGCGCCCTCCAACGATCACTGCTTCGGGGCGACCCTGCTGCTCCGCTTCGGTCAAAGCGTCGGGGGCTGCTCGCTGCTGGATGCGGACCACAACGGGGTCATCAACACCGCCGACCTGACCGCGCTGCTGCTGCGCTTCGGTCGGTCGTGCGCCGCCGCCGCTGTGGTCGAGCCAACCCCACCGGCCCCCATCGCACCCGCGGACCCGGCCTCGCACGCGGCGCCCGAAACCCCCACCCGCCCCTCCGCGGCGGGTCAATAGCCCCGGGACGGCTCCCTTCCGTCGGCGACCCCCCACCCGTCCAAGCCCCTGTTGCCAGTGGTTTCTCGGGAATTCCGTAGGAAGAGTGCAAGAATTCACTTGGCATTCACCGATTCAAGCAATAGCTTGATTTGGGCGCCTTCATTCTGAAGCCGCCACGGTACGGGGCAGGTAGGTCTGGGGAGATGTGGTTGTGTCGCGCGCTCGCGCCTCGCGGGACCATTTGGAGAAAGCTGGAGAAAGCCATGAAGTCAACCCTCGCCACCCTCGCCCTCGGGGCCGCCCTCGGCGGCGCCGCGGTGTTCATGCTGATCGCCTCGCCGGCTCAGCGTCCCGCGACCGCCCAGACGCCCGAGTCGCCCGCCCAGGCCCACCTGGCCCCCATGCCGGGCATTCCCGCGCACCCCGCCGGCGCCGACACGACCGGCACCCGCGCCGTGTGCCCGTGCGGCTCCTGCCCCGGGGACATCAACGGCGACTGCATCGTCAACACCCTCGACCTCACCGTCGTCCTGGGTAACTTCGGACACGTCTGCAACCCGGCGCCCGACGCCGACGGCGACGGCGTCCCCGACGCCCAGGACAACTGCCCCAACACCTTCAACCCCAACCAGGCCGACATCGACGCCGACGGGCGCGGCGACGTGTGCGACAACTGCCCCACCGTCCCCAACCCCAGCCAGTCCGACGCCGACAACGACGGCATCGGTGACGCCTGCGACACCACCTTCAACTGCGCATCCAGCAACCAGTGCCCGCCGGGCCCGCCCAACACCACCCCCACCTGCCAGGGAAGCATCTGCACCTACCCCTGCTCGCCGGGCTACGCCGATTGCAACGCCACCATGACCGACGGCTGCGAGGTGTACCTCGTCAACAACCCGCAGAACTGCGGCAACTGCGGCCTGGTGTGCCCCGCCAACCCGCCCAACGGCACCTACGTGTGCAACAACGGCTCGTGCGTCCTGCAGTGCAACAGCGGCTACACGAACTGCTCGGGCCAGTGTGTCAACCTCGCGACGAACGTCAACAACTGCGGCGCCTGCGGCCTGGTCTGCCCCAGCAACCCGCCCAACGCCACCTATACCTGCAGCGGCGGCACCTGCATCCCGACCTGCAACGCCGGCTTCGCCAACTGCGACAACAACTGGGCCAACGGCTGCGAGGTCAACACCCAGTCCAGCACCGCCAACTGCGGCGCCTGCAACGTGGTCTGCCCCGCGCGAGCGAACGCCACCGTCACCTGTGTCAACGGCAACTGCGGCTTCACCTGCAACACCGGCTTCCGCGACTGCAACGCCAACCCCACCGACGGGTGTGAGGTCAACATCAATAACAACGTCAACAACTGCGGCAACTGCGGCGTCGTCTGCTCACCGGGCCCCAATGTGGCCGCGATGGCTTGCATCAGCGGCACCTGCTTCATCGCCTCCTGCAACACCGGCTTCGCCAACTGTGACGGCAACGTGGCCAACGGCTGCGAGGTCAACCTCAACACCAGCACCGCCAACTGCGGCTCGTGCGGCGTGGTCTGCACCCCAGGCCCGCACGTCGCCGCCGTCGGCTGCTCCAACGGCGTGTGCGTCATCACCGGCTGCCAGGCCGGCTGGTTCAACGCTGACGGCCAGTTTGCCAACGGCTGCGAGACCAACGCGCCCTGACCGCTGAGCGCCGGGAGCCTGCTCGCGGCCCCGGCGTCATCTTAGTTTCCCAACGCAGACCCGGGCCCTGGGGGCTCGGGTCTGTTTCTTTGTTCGGCTTCCGACCGGCGGTTTTCGGTGCGCGGGGCGCCGTTGCCGTCGAGTTCTGCCTTGACAACGCGGTTCCGCGCGCGACGATGGGGGCGTCCCGGGTATTCCGGCCGGGTTCATGGGAGGTTCTCATATGAAGCTCGCCCGCCTCGTCACCGCCTACCTGCTCGGCGTCGCGACGGTTGTCGTGTTGTCGCGCGCCGGAGCGCCGGACCCCGCCGCCCGCGCCGACCAGGCGCTCGCCGCCCGCGCGACCGACGCGCTCAATCCCGGCGCCGTTGCGCCGGCGGACCCTGGGCGTGTCGCCTGCATCGGCTGCCTCGGTGATCTGAATGGCGACTGCCGGGTCAACACCGCCGACCTCGCAATCGTACTCGGGCGATTCGGCATCATCTGCGCGGATACCGATGGGGACGGCGTCCCCGACAACCTCGACAACTGCCCGACCGTCGCCAACAGCAACCAGGCCGACGCCGACGGCGACGGGCGCGGCGACGCCTGCGACAACTGCCCATTCGTCATCAACGCCTCTCAGATCGACAGCGACGCCGACGGTGTCGGCGATGACTGCGACAACTGCCCGTCGATCGCCAACCCGTCACAGGCCGATTTCGATCACGACGGCATCGGCGACGCCTGCGACACCGCGTTGAACTGCGCCTCCGCCGCGAACTGTCCGGCGCGACCGCACATGACGGTCGCTTGCGTCAACCTCATCTGCCAATACTCCTGCATCGCGCCCTGGGTGGATTGCAACGGCGACCCTTCTGACGGCTGCGAGGTGGCCACGACGTCGAGTGTCTCGAACTGCGGCACGTGCGGGAACGTCTGCACCGTCGCGAACGGAACCCCCGGCTGCTCGAACGGCCAGTGCTTCATCCTCGGCTGTAACGCGGGTTTCTCCGATTGCAACGGGCTCTACGCCGACGGGTGCGAGAAGTTCCTCAACGGCGACCCCAACAACTGCGGCGTCTGCGGCCTGCCCTGCTTCGTCGCCAACGGCGTCGGCGGCTGCACCAACGGCCAGTGCGTCATCGCGAGCTGCAACCCCGGCTTCCGGGACTGCAACAACAGCTTCAGCGACGGCTGCGAGACGAACATCAACACCAGCACCACCAACTGCGGCGCCTGCGGCGTCGTCTGCACTCCCGGCCCCCACGTCGTCAGCGTCGGATGCTCCGGCGGGGCGTGCGTGATCACCGGCTGCCAGGCCGGCTGGATCAACGCCGACGGGCAGTTCGCCAACGGCTGCGAGACCAGCGCGCCATAGGCGGAGGCCTCGATTCCTCGGCAGCACAGCCGCCCCGAGGTCCGAAGGCCGGGGCGGTTGAGCTTCCTGTTGGTGGGGCCGCGGGCGAAGGCGTGATCGCGCACCCGCAGACGCCCGCGATCAGTCTCGCGGTTTCACCCCGCCGGCTTCTTCGGTTCGCCCTGCTTGGCCACCTTGGTCGCCGGGCGGATGTCGGTCTTCACGGGCGGCTCCACCACTGCGGCAAATCGCTCCACTTTGTCCGGGTACTCCACCAGCACCCGCTTGAGCCTCAGCAGGTCGTCCGAGCGCTGGTCGACGCCGGGGTCGGTGGTCAGGGCGCCGGCGTAGCCCGCGCGTTGCACCATCTCGCAGGTGCCGGGGTGATACTCGCCGAAGGGGTAGGCGAAGACGCTCGGCGCCACGCCGAGGTTCTGGCGCAGCACGTCGCGGCACACGGTGATCTCCGCGTTGGCCTGCTCCGGCGCGATCGCGGCGAGGCTGGGGTGGCTCATCGAGTGGGCCCCGATCTCCATCCCGGCGTCGCACAGCTCGCGGAGCTGTTTCCAGGACAGGTAGCCCGGCGCGCCGATGCCCGAGGGGTAGACGAAAAAGCTCGCGGTCATGTGCCGCGCCCTCAGCATCGGCAGCACCACGCTGTGGCAGCACTCCCAGCCGTCGTCGAAGGTCAGCGCCACGGGTTTGGTCGGCAGCTCGGCGCCGCCCCTGAGCGCTCCGACGAGTTCCGACGTGGTGATGGTCTGGAAGCCGTGCGCCGAGAGCCAGTCGAGCTGGGCCGCGAACTGGGTGGGCGAAACCGTGTACCGAAGCCAGACGGCCCCCGGCTCGCCCGTCAGCTCCTGGACGTGGTGGTACATCAGGATGGGCACGCGCTCGACTCGCACTGCCTCCGGGGGGTGCGCAGGCTGGCTCGGCTTCGCGAAAGCAGTGGGCGAGGAAGGTGGCGGCGCCGTTGAGGCCAGGGCCCCGGCGGGCGCGGCGCGGGCCTGCTGCTGCAGGGTCTTGGCCGGCTCGCCGGCCACGGCGGGGGTCGCGACGAGCCCGACGCACCACGCCGCGGTTACGACGGACATAACCGGGATGATCGTTGATCGTCCTGCCACCACGAATCCTCACTGCGGCGCGGCCCACCGCCGCGCCGACCTCAGTCTAGTTTCGCCGACGGCTCGGCGTGAGACAAGCCTTCCCGGCGGATTGGCCGAAGTTCGCCCGCCGTCAACGCAGAAACAGTGTCGCACCGGCCCGCGACGGCATCACGGCGTGCCGCCAACGCTGCCCTTGCGGGCGGCGTGGATCTGCCGCTGCATCTGGTTGGTGTCGATGTCGTCCTGTGTGCCCGCCTGCTTATCGGGCCCGATGGACTTCAGGATGAACGTCTTGTTGTCATCGGCCGCGGTGTAAACGTAGGGAGTGCCCCACGGGTCGTTGAGCAACTTCGGTGGGACGCCGGGGAGGTCGGCGAGCTTCTTGGGCAGTGGCCTGCCCGCGGATACCTCGCTCTCGAGCATCGCCTGGAAGTTCATTAGGCTGCGGAAGCACCGCAGCGCTGCGCCGGCCTGGCCCTGTCCCAGATTGCCGATCAGGCCGCCGGTGAAAGACATCGCCGCCATGCCCGTTACCCATTCCTTGTTCAGGGCGGCGGTCACTTCAAGGTCGTCGCCGTTGTCAGCAACCCCGTCCTTGCCCGGCGTGCTGAGCAGGTAGCCCAGGCCATCTGGGCTGCGCTCGTAGGTGAAGGGGTGGCCCCATGGGTCGGTGCTGTTGGCGCCGAGGTTGAGCGACGAGAGGTCCGCCGGGTACTTCCCGTCCGGTCCCTTGGCGCCGGCCAGCGCGACCTGCACCGCGGCCACGCGCTCCGTCACCTGCTGCGCTTGGATGACCGCCTGGTACCCGATGTAGATCACCATCCCGCCGCCGATCCACACGCACGTCCCCAGCAGCCCGATCACCACCCCCGCGATCGCGAACCCCCGTGGCGGCTTGCCCAAGCCGATCAGGCTCAGGATGAGCCCGATTGGCGATAAGCAGAACGACAGGATGAACCCCACCAGCCCGAGGGTGTTCGAGCGGGGCTGCTGGAACTCCAGCGCGAAATCGTCTTGGGGCATCTGGCTCATACCGGCAGTCCTTCGGGGTTGTCCGGCGGTGGTATCGCACCCGCCGGGGGAAGCACAGGGTACCCCGGAACGGCTGTGGGGTGGCGGGGGTACCAAGAATACCAAACTTTTTCCAAAAATATCTCTTGACAAAGACCAAACAACCGAACATAATCCTATAGAACATACACCAACCACGAACGGCGGTGGGTCGCGGTGGGGGGTGCAGGGTCGCGGTGCACCGGAGGCGCCATGTTGAACCAGTTCCGAATCGCCCGTCTTGTCCAAGCTGAGGAGTTCGATCGCCTCCTCAACGAGGTCCTGATGAACGCACGGCCGGTGCCCCTGTCGGCGAGGCTGCGCCTGTCGGAGCCGGGCGCGGCACTCGCCTCCTCGGCCCTGGGGTTGGCACTGCGCCGGGTCACGGAGCTTTCGTGGCGTCCCGAGCCGCCGGCGGCGGAACTGGCTGAACGGCTTTTGCGCTTGCAGGACTCCCACGGCGGTTTCGGCTCGGTCGCCGCTTCGGCCTGCGCTGTCGCGGGGATGATTTTGCTCCTGGATCAGATCGCCGCCCTGCCGGGGTCGCGAGTCGGGATGACCTTCCTGCCCGAGGGCCTGCACGCCAGAGTTGTGGCCGGCGTCGACCGCGGGCTGGCCTGGCTGGCGGAGCGCTGGGGGGCGGGGTGCAGTGCCGGCGGTTCCGAGCGCGCAGGGCTGTTCGATCGAACGGAAGTGCCGGAAGCCGGCCCCGATGAGGGCGAGTTCGCCGCGGCTGAGGCATCGCGTCCGCTGGATGCGATCGACACCGCCGTGGTGCTGTGGCAACTGGGCGCTAGCCGACGCGCTGTTGAGGCGCTGGGGCTGGGTGACCCGCGGGAACTGGCCGATGCGCTGGGCCTGCACCATCAGCGCGAGACGGCGGCGCTGGTGTCCGGCGTCGCCGGGGCGGGGGGATCGGCGGGGGCGACCGGTTCGCGCAAGAAGGCGGCGTAGGGCTGGGTGGCGAAGCGGTTTCGCACGTTCCATGGCCGACCAGGGACTTTGAACGTGTCTGCGCCGAGGTGTGTTTCCTCGCGCCGAGCACCGGCCTTCCCCCCTGAGGCGGACGGCGGGTTCAGGCGCTGCGAGAGCTTGTGCGCTCCGTAGCGCGAACCAGGCGGGGGACGGGGAGTCAACCGAAGCAGCGAGCCGGGGCGGATCCGGATCGCGGCCCCTGAAGAAGTGGCCCTCGGCTACAGTCCCTTCCCCCATGCCTCCCCATCGCCTCGCAACCGACACCGACAACGGGATGCTCCTGATCATCTCGGGGCCGTCGGGCGTCGGGAAGACGACCATCACCCGTGCCATCGAGCGGTCCATCCCCGGGGCCGTGTTCTCCGTTTCGGCCACCACCCGCCCGCGCACGGACGTGGATGTTGACGGCGTGGACTACCACTTCATCGGGACCGAGGAGTTCCAGCGACGGGTGGCCGCCGGGGAGTTCCTGGAGCACGCGGTGTACGCCGGCAACCACTACGGCACGCTTCGCGCCCCCGTCGACGCCCAGCTCGCGCGCGGGCGGCTGATGATCCTGGAGATCGACGTGCAGGGAGCCAAGAACGTCAAGCGGCTGATGCCCTCGGCGTTCGCGATGTTCGTCCTGCCCCCCAGCGAGGACGCGCTGCTGGCCCGCCTGCGCTCGCGCAAGCGCGAGCCGGAGGAAGTCATTCAGCGCCGCTTCAACCTGGCCCGAGAGGAAATCGCCGAGGCCAGGCGCTGCGGGGCGTACGATGCGTTCCTTGTGAACGACGACCTCCAGCGGGCAATCGCCGAGGCTGTCAAGCTGGTGAACGAAGCCCGCGCGGCGCGGCGCAGGTGAAGGGCACCCGTCGCGCGCCCGCAGTCTTGTTCGTTCACCTGCCCTTCAGCATCGCGGCCTCAAGGCGGTCAAGGCGCGCTCTGAGCTCCGCGTTCTCCGACTTGATCGCATCGAGTTCCGACTGTTGGCGCTTGATCGCCTCGACGGCCACCGGCACGATCCGGCCGTAGTCGAGGCCCGTCGCCTTGCCTTCGGGATTGCGCGTGACCAGTTGGGGCAAGACCTGGGCGACCTCCTCGGCGATGAAGCCGATGTCGCGGGTATGCCCGCCGTCGGCATTCGGGGCGGCCCACTCGAACGACACCCCGCGGAGTTGCATCACGGCACCGAGCGGGTCGGTCAGCGTCTCGATGTTTCGCTTGTACTCGCGGCTGGAATAGGTAACCCAGGCGTTGGCACGCCCCTGCCCGCCGGGGCCGGCGATGTCGGGCAGCTCCAGCAGATAGCTGGCCGAAGGCGCGGTACCGATGCCGACGTGCCCGGATGTGTCCCAGCGCAATGCGATCTTTGCAGCGCCGTCCGTCACCGTCGCGAGCGCGCCACTGTTGAAGCCCCAGAGCACCGGGCCGTCCGGCGCGAGGCCTGAATCGAAGAAAGTCTGGCTTCCGCCGAACCAGCCAAGGCCGTGCGCACTGTCGCCCTTGTCGCGGAGGCGGAGCTGATTGTCCTGCAGGGCCGACGCCGTGTCACTCAGCAACGAACGGGCGGTCGTTGCGCTCAACGCCGCGGAAGCAAAGCTCGCCGCCCCGGCGAAGGTTGCTAGCGGCGCGGCACGCAGCGGCGTCGTGGGCGCAAGGACCGTGTACGTCCCCGCTCCCGCGGGCACACGGGCCGCGATTTCGATCGACACCGGCGCCGAGCCGGGGATGACGCCGAAATCCACGTCGGTCGTGAACAGCCCGGAGTGCACCTGCAGATTCGTTCGGGTGACCGTCTGGCCGAGCTGATTGTTGGCGGCGTCCAGCAGACGGAACCGAACGTCGGCGGCGCCGTTGAACGATTGCCCGTTCGCATCGGTCAGCCGGCCCTGGTAGGTCATGGCCGTGACGGGCATATCGCCGATCGGCTGAATCGCAAAGTCCCAGGAAGCCGAGGCGGTGCTTGCGCAACAGAGTGGTGCGGTCGAGACATCGAGCGTGTACTGCTGACCCGCCTGAAGCACGACAAGTGTTGTTCCACCGGGGGCCGTCGTGCTCATGCTCAGGCCCGGTCCGGTCAGGGTCAAGCTGGAACCGTTGAGCGTGGCATTGACCGCGACCGCAAACTGAGTACTCGTGGTGAACACGACGTGGTACAGGCTGTTCGCCGAGCCGAAAAACCAACTGCGGGATGCTGAGCCGGACCCGGCAAGGACCGACGACGAGACGATGGAATCCTGGGATGCCCGCGATGTAAGGACATCACCCGACGTGATCACCCTGGAGTAGGCCCCCTGCCCGGGCGCTTCGTCGGCCGAGTGGTTGCCGACGCCGTCATCAACGGACACCGACCGGGATTGAGACACGATGGCATACTGTGCCCAGGCGCTGTGCGATAGCGCTCCGAGGCAGAGGAGGGCGATGATGCGGCCGACTCGGGGCGTGTTCGTCATGGTTGTCTCGAGCTCAGTTGGGCTTGGCAGTTCGTGGGTGCGTTTCGAAGTAACGCCGCACCGCAACGTCCGCTCAAGTTACCGCCGGATCTCCCAGTTTCCAGCCTCTTGAAGCGGTGGTCGGGGACTTCCTTTTGGTGGAGAACCCGAAGCTGCCGGAATACAGCCCCCGATCACCATCAGTTTTCGGACGTGGAGGTGAAAAGGAGAAGCTCTAGGGCTGGAGCCCGGGGTTTGCCGTCCCTCTAGAATCCTTCGGGCTCCCCCGAGATAATGGGTGTTCCGTTCAGGGGAAGTGTGGCTGGATGAACGTGCCGACAGAACCCAAACAGACCAACCCGGTGGAGACCGACCCTTCGCCCGGGACCCGGCTTGAAGTGGTTTGGATCGACCGCACCCGCGAGGTTCCGGCGGCGGATATGGAGTGGCTTGCTGACATGTCTCGCCGGGCCGGGCAGCGGATCCGGGCAGTGGGGGACATGCGGGTCGCGATCGTGGCGGACCCGGAGATGGCTGCCGCCCATGAGAAGTACTCGGGCATCCCGGGAACCACCGATGTCCTGACGTTCTCGCTGGGCGCCGGGGACCGGGTGGACGCCGACGTGATGGTGTGCCTGGACGAGGCGCGGCGTCAGGCCGCCGGGCTTGGGCACGACCCGCGGCGCGAACTGCTGCTCTACTGCGTACACGCCTTGCTGCACTGCCTGGGCTTTGACGACCACGACGACGCCGCTTTCCAGCGGATGCACCAGACCGAGGACGCGCTGCTGGAAGCGCTGGGCGTGGGGGCTACATTCTTCAAGGGGGCGCGTGGCACGGAATGACGCCGCGGATCGCTTCATAGGACCACAGGACTGACAGGAGCCCGCTCCCTTACACCGCCGACCGACCCCGCCTTGGCCCTCCAACTGCTCATCGCCCTCGGTTCAATCACCCTCAGCGCCGTGGCGTCGACGCTGTACTACGCGCTGCGTGAGTTCTCGCTGGTGAAGCTCGAGGAACTGGCCGACCGTCGCGGGCACGGCGCGCGTCAGCGGGTTGAGCCGATCATCGAGGACACCCAGGGTCACCAACTGGCGCTGGGCGCGGTGCGCGTGGTGGGGTCCATCGCGGTGACGGTGACGCTGCTGATCTCGCTAGGGGTGTTCCATATCGCGTCGTCGGCTTCACCGGTTCCCGGCGAGGCCCTGCATCCGCAGGCCGATGTGCTGATCGACTTCCCCCGGCTGCTGCTGGCGGTGGCGCTGTCGTGGGCGGTTCTGTATGTCATCGGGCTGGTGATCCCGCTCAGCCTGGCGCGTCACGCGGCGGAGCGCATCATCATCGGCTGGGCCGACGTGATCCGGGCGGTCCACCTGCTCGCCTGGCCGGTGCGGGCGCTGGGGTTCATCGACGTGGCGATCCGGCGGCTCGCCGGCGCGGAGCACGTGACGGAAAAGGAGGAGATCAAGGAGGAGCTGCTCTCCGCCGCCGCCGAGGGCGAGCGCGAGGGCGCGCTGGGCGGCGAAGAGCGCGACATGATCGAGGCCGTGGTCGAGTTCGGGAGCACGACGGCGGGCGAGGTCATGACGCCGCGCACCGACCTGGAGTCGATGGAACTGACCGACGACCTCGGCAAGGTGATCAAGATCGTGCGCGAGGTCGGGCACTCGCGCATCCCGGTGTACGAGGAATCGATCGACCATGTCGTGGGCATCTTCTATGTCAAGGACCTCATGCGCTGGCTGGCGGGCGACGGCGTCAAGGGCGCGGGCAAACCGTTCCGGCTCCGCTCGATCCTGCGGCCCGCGCTGTTCGTGCCGGAGACCAAGCCCGTCCGCGAGCTGCTCGACGAGCTGATTAAGCAAAAGGTCCACATCGCGGTGGTCACCGACGAGTATGGTGGTACGGCGGGTGTGGTGACCGTCGAGGACATCGTTGAAGAGATCTTCGGCGAGATCCAGGACGAGTACGAGCTGCCCGAGGACGCCCCGCCGGAGGTGAGGGTGGACGACGCAGGCAACGCCGCCGAGGCCGACGCGCGGTGCTCGATCTATGACGTCAACGCCGCGCTGCACGCGATGGGGGTGGTGATCCCCGAGGGCAACGAGTACGACACGATCGGCGGTTACGTGATGGCGACCCTGGGGCACATCCCGGTGGCGGGGGAGACGGTCGAGGGCGACGGGTTCGCCGTGACCGTGCTGCAGGCCGAGCCGACGAGGGTGGTGCGCCTGAAGATCGAGCCGCGCGCGCGGGCCGATGCCGACCCGGTGCCCGAGACCCCGGCGGCGGCGACGGAGTAGGGGGAATGTGGGGTGCGCGCTGTGAGATGTCGGGTGTGACCCGATGGGAAGCTCACCGGCTGGGTAAGGTCACGTATGGCCGCCAACCCCACGCGCAAAGCTCCTGTATCGCACATCCTTCACCCTCGCCGCTACCATCCGCCCCATGAGTTCCCAACCGAAGAGCACCAACATCCACTGGCACGAAGGCAACCTCACCCGCGACGAGCGCTGGGGGGCGCTGAAGTGCAAGGGGTGCACCATGTGGTTCACCGGACTATCGGCCAGCGGCAAGAGCACCATCGCCAGCGCCCTGGAGCAGGTGCTGGTGCAGCGGGGCGTGCCGAGCTACCGACTCGACGGCGACAACATCCGCTTCGGGCTCAACAGCAACCTGGGCTTCAGCGCCGAGGACCGCGCCGAGAACATCCGGCGCATCGGCGAGGTGGCCAAGCTGTTCGCCGACGCCGGGATGGTCACGCTGACGAGCTTCATCAGCCCCTACGCGGCCGACCGCGACAAGGCGCGCGCGGTACACGAGAAGGCGGGGCTGAGGTTCATCGAGGTGTATGTGGACGCCCCCATCGAGGTGTGCGAAGTCCGCGACCCCAAGGGGCTGTACAAGAAGGCCCGGGCAGGGGAGCTGAAGGGGTTCACGGGGATCGATGACCCGTACGAGGCGCCGAAGAAGCCCGAGCTGGTGCTGAAGCCGGCGACGATGAGCGTGGAGGACTCGGTGAAGGCGTGTTTGCAGCACTTGGGGCTGTGATTCACCGCGGAGACGCGGAGGCGGCGGGGGGGGAGGCGTTGGTTTCGGAATAGGACCAATGTGACTTCTGCGACCAATATTCATCCCATTGGTCGCATGCGTCCTCTTGGTCTCATTCTGAAATCCGACTTCTCTTCCGCGCCCTCCGCGTCTCAGCGGTGGAGTATTCTGAACCAATGCCCGACCCCGCCCGCCGTCTCCAAGCCGCCCTTGACGCCGTCGCCCTCGCCAGCCGGGTGTGCCGCGCGGTGCAGGTGCGGCTGGACTCCATCCGCTCGGCGAGCAAGGACGACAAGAGCCCCGTTACAGTCGCCGACTTCGCCTCGCAGGCCGTGGTTGCCCACACGCTCCAGGCGGCGCTGGGCAAGGTGACGCTGGTGGGCGAGGAAGACGCGGCGATGCTCCGCGATCGGGCGGCGGCGGGGGACCGCACGCTGATTGACGCCGTGGTCGCTTCCGCCCATGTGTCGTGGCCGGGCGCCACGCCAGATCAGATTCTCGACGCCATCGACATCGGCGCGGCCAATCCGCCCCCCGGGGGCGGCTCGCTCAACGGGTTCTGGACGCTCGACCCCATCGACGGGACCAAAGGGTTCCTGCGCGGCGAGCAGTACGCCGTCAGCCTGGCTTGGATCGAGAACGGCGTGCCGACCCTCGGCGTGCTGGGTTGCCCGAACCTCTCGCGCGACTTCGGGCGCGACTTCAACGACCCCGACCCGGTCGGCGTGATCTACATGGCTCAGCTCGGGCAGGGCTTGTACGAGCTGCCGGGCGATGACCCGACGGCCCAGCCGGTGCGCATCCGGCGGCTCGAACCCGAAGAGGGCGAGCCGGTGCGGATGTGCGAGAGCGTTGAAGCCGCGCACTCGAACCACAGCGCTTCGGAGCAGGTGCTGGAAAAGCTGGGCGAGCCGGCCGAGCCGGCACGCTTGGACAGCCAGGCCAAGTACGCCGTGGTGGCGCGTGGGCAGGCGGACCTGTACCTGCGGCTGCCTTCGAAGAAGGGCTATGTGGAGCGCATCTGGGACCACGCGGCGGGTTCGCTGGTGGCGGTCGAGGCGGGGTGCGCGGTGACAGACGCGTGGGGCAAGCCGCTGGATTTCTCGCAGGGGCGCGGGCTGGAACGGAACCAGGGGATCGTGGTGGCGCCGCCGCGCCTGCACGGGCTGGCGATCGCGGCGATCGCGCAAGTGTTGCCAGTTCCTGGGTGATGAAAGGGCTCGCAATATTCGGAACCGGTCCTGTGGTACCCACATTCTAGGGGGATTCGTCGTTCTAAGGTTTGTGTTTTGTTCGGATAATGCCTGCGCCCAAGTGCCGTGCATCCAGCGGGAGCTTCATGTATTGACATACGCCCCACCATGACCGAAAAACCGCGTGATTATTGGGCATTTTGCGCGCCGCGTGGTCCGGTTCGGACCATGCACGCCTCCCGAGGGCCTGACGTGGCATCCAATCCGGGACGCCGCGGGGAGGCCCCAGCCGGAACCTACGAGCCTCTTTTCAATCAATCCAGACCCGAACTGACGATACGATGAAATCACATCCTGGCCGTTTGTTCAACCAACGATCTCTCTCTCCTCCAGCGGGGCGCTGTTTAGCGATGGCGCCCTGCTTGTTTTTTTGACCCTCGCGTCGTGCTCCCGGCCCCTCGAGGTTCGCTACGCTTGGTTGATCGCATGGCGGAGGCCCCCATCATCCTGGTCACTGGCGCCGCGGGCTTCATCGGCTCGCACGTTGTCGGGGCGCTCCTGGCGCGGGGCGAGCGCGTCGTCGGGCTCGACAACTTTGATGCGGTTTACCCGCGCGCGCTCAAGGAACGGAACATCGCTGAGGTTCGGGCGGATCACCCGCGGGGCCGGTTCGAGATGATCGAGGGCGACGCCTGCGACGAGCCGCTGGTTCGGGCGGTGATGGAGAAGCACAGACCGGCGGGGGTGATCCACCTCGGCGCGCGGGGCGGGGTCCGCCCGAGCATCGAGCAGCCGGCGCTCTACTGCCGCGTCAACGTGGAGGCGACGGCGGTGATGCTGGAAGCGGCCCGGCGCTCGCCGGGATGCGAGAGATTCGTGCTGGCCTCTTCCAGCAGTGTCTACGGCAACCAGACCAAGACGCCCTTCAGCGAGACCGACGACGTGAGCATGCCCATCAGCCCCTACGCCGCTACCAAGCGGAGCTGCGAGCTGATGGGCGCGACGTTCGCGCACCTGTACAAGCTGCCCACGGCGTGCCTGCGGTTCTTCACGGTGTTCGGCCCGCGGCAGAGGCCCAGCCTCGCCATATCGCTTTTCATCGAGAAAATCGCCCGCGGCGAGCCCATCCCGGTGTTCGGCGACGGCTCGACCAGCCGCGATTACACCTTCATCGACGACATCGTGCGCGGCGTGCTGGCGTCGTACGACCGTATCCCCCAGCACGGCTACCGTGTCTGGAACCTCGGCAACTCGCACCCGATCACGCTGGGCACGATGATCGAGACCATCGCTCGCGTCGTCGGCAAGCCGGCAAAGATCGACCGGCGCGGGGCCCAGCCGGGAGACGTTGAGCGGACGTTCGCCGACCTGGCTCGCAGCCGCTCGGAGCTTGGCTATTCGCCGAGCACGGCGTTCGAGGATGGCGTGAGCCGCCAGTGGGAGTGGATGCGGACGCGGATGGGGTGAGCGCGGCCCGGGTAACCTGAGCTGGCTGTGACGAACGCGCCTGCACAAACCGAGCCGCTGGTGATCGGCCTGGCCGGGGGGATCGGCGCGGGCAAGTCGAGCGTGGCGGCGGCGTTCGGGCGCCTGGGGTGTGCCGTGATCGATTCGGATGCCGAGGCGAAGGCCGCGCTGGATCGCCCCGCGGTGCGCGACGAGCTGGTCCGCTGGTGGGGGGCCGGCGTGCTGGACGCCAACGGGCGGGTTGACCGCGCGGCGGTGGCGAAGCGGGTTTTCGATGCGCCCGACCAGCGCGCCCGGCTGGAGGCGCTGATTCACCCGCTGATTCGGCGCACGCGCGGGCAGGCCCAGGCCGAGGCCCGCGCGGCCGGGGCGCCGGCGATCATCTACGACGCTCCGCTGCTCTTTGAAGCGGGGCTCGACGACCGCTGCGACGCGGTTGTGTTCGTGGATTGCCCGCGCGAGGAGCGGCTGCGGAGACTGCGGGCGTCGCGGGGTTGGGACGAGGCGGAGGTGTCGCGCCGCGAGGCGGCTCAGATTCCCGCCGCGGAGAAACGCCGTCGGTCAGGGTATGTGATTGACAATGGGCCCGAGTCGGTGGCCCCGGCGGCCGCGACGGGGGGCGCCGCTGTTGACGCGCAGGCGGCCCGGCTCCTTGCTATACTCTTGGAGCACGCACGGGCCGGCCTCGCTGGGGGCCGGACCCCGCCTGAAACTCAGGACCCCGCGGGACACTGATCTCCGCCGCCGCGGCGGGGGAACGCGTTCCCGATCCTCACGGGTCATTCAAGCGTGCCAACGATCCAACTCCGTCACCCGCGCCTCGGAGGTGTTCGGTCCAGGAAACCTTGGACTGGGTTGGCGGAGACTGACCGGCCTGTGGCCCGGCACCGCGGATTCCGCGGGTGGGCCGGGCCCGACCTTCGCCGCCAGACCCATCGGCGTCTGCACCGCTTGCTCGCTTCGTTCCCCTTGATCTCATCCCGATTGAATCAGGCCCCGTCCTGGGCCGGCCCCCTGGGGTTCCGACGGTTCGCGTCGCGGCCCAACGAGTACATCAACCAGCATGGCAAAGAGTTCAGCGTCAGCCGTGAGCAAGTCCAAGCCCAAGAGCGCGGCGGCCAAGCCCGCGAAGCGCACCAAGGCGACGGACGAGACTCCATCACCCAAGCGTGCGACCAAGCCGCGTGCCGAGCGTCCGGCCAAGGCGGCCCGGGACGAACCGGCGGCGGAGGCGCCCCGGCGCGAGGAGCCGCGCCCGGTCAGCCATGTTGAGAGCAAGCCGCCGATCGAGCCGGCGCGGGCTGAAGCCCCGCAGGCGCCGCGCCGCGACCCGCCCGCGACACCGGTGAGCGAGAACGCCGCACCGGCGGCACGCCCCGCTCCGAGCCAGGCACCGAGTCCGAACCCTGCGCCCGTGCAGCCGCCGCGGTCGTTGTACCAGCACCGCCAGCCGGTGGGCCCGGGCGGCGGGCACGGCGGGTCCTCCGAGCACTCGGGCCAGCAGTACCGCCCCCATCAGGGCTACCAGTCGCATCAATCGCAACAGTCTTCGCCGCGTCCGTTCCAGCACACCCAGCCTCAGGCATCCGCCATGAACAACCCCAACAACGGGTCCAACGGTCCATCGTCCTCCAGCAACGGCGGCGGCCAGGCCGTCATGAACTCGCCGCAGGGCGGCTACCAGGGCGGCGGACAGCAGGGCATGCAGGGGATGCCCGGCTCGGGCAAGAAGCGCCGGCGCAAGAAGAAGAAGGGCGGCGGCGGACCGGGGATGCCCGGCATGGGACCCGGCGGCATGCCCGGCATGGGCGGCGGTGGAGGTGGCGGGGGCGGGGGAGGCCAGCACTTCTCCGGCGGGCCGTCGCGCTACGGCGTGCTGCCGTCGGACGACGAACTCGAGCGCGAGGCACGCGAGTTGACCGAGCGCTTGGGGCCCAAGGAGTACGCCGAGGCGTTCAAGAGCGCCCCGAACATCTCGGACCTGCAGCGCATCGGCATCGAAGAACTGCACAAGATCGCCGACAAGGAAGGCATTAGCGACGCGCACAAGTTCCCGCGTCACGAGCTGAGCTTTGAGATCCTCAAGCGCCGGGCCGCCCAGGGGGGGCTGATGGTTGCCGAGGGGACTCTCGACATCACGCACGAGGGCTTCGGGTTCCTTCGCTCTCCGCTGTTCAGCTACCTGCCCAGCCCCGAGGACGTGTTCGTTTCGCCGCAGCAGATCCGGCGGATGGGCCTGCGGAAGGGGATGGAGCTGAAGGGGGCCGTGCGGCCGCCGCGCGACGGCGAGCGGTTCTTCGCGCTGCTGCGGGTGGACCAGGTGAACGGTCTGGACCCGTCGAAGCTGCGATCGCTGCCAATCTTCGAGGACCTGACGCCGCTGCACCCCGAGAAGCGGTACGTGCTCGAGACCTCGCCGGACGAGATCGAGATGCGGATCGTGGACCTGGTGGCCCCCATCGGGCGCGGGCAGCGCGGCCTGATCGTCGCCCCGCCGCGCACCGGCAAGACCGTGCTCTTGCAGAAAATGACCAAGGCGATCAGCAAGAACTACCCCGAGGTGAAGGTAATCGTGCTGCTGATCGACGAGCGCCCGGAGGAAGTGACGGATTTCCGGCGCAACACTTCGCCCAGCGTGGAGGTGATCGCCAGCACGTTCGACGAGGATTCGTCGCGCCACGTCGGCGTGTGCGAGATGGTGCATGAGAAGTCGCGCCGGTACGTCGAGTTCGGCCAGCACGTGGTGATCCTGCTGGACTCGATCACGCGCCTGGCCCGCGCTTACAACGCCAACATGCCCCACTCGGGCAAGATCATGACCGGCGGCGTGGACAGCAACGCGCTGCAACGCCCCAAGAAGTTCTTCGGCAACGCCCGCGCCATCGAGAACGGCGGCTCGCTCACCATCCTCGGCACGGCGCTGGTTGACACCGGCTCCAAGGCCGACGAGGTGATCTTCGAGGAGTTCAAGGGCACCGGCAACAGCGAGCTCCACCTGGACCGCAAGCTGGTGGACAAGCGCATCTGGCCGGCCATCGACGTGGCGGCGTCGGGCACCCGCCGCGAGGAACTGCTGCTGGACCCCAAGGAACTCGAGCTCACCTACCGCCTGCGCAAGGTGCTCAGCGACATGAACGTGGTCGAGGCGATGGAGCTGATGAAGAGCCGCCTGAAGAAGTGCAAGACCAACGCGGAGTTCCTGATGTCGATGCAGATGGGGGCGTGAGCCCCGGGCTCACCGGCGCTTCCACCACACCAGCCAGCCCGCCCCGATCACGCCCAGCCCTCCCAGGATCAGCACCCCGCGCATGCCCCCCGGCGCCGCGTCGGTCAGCGGGTCGCCCATGGACGCCCTGTGCACGATGGTCGGCGAGGCGGGGTCTCCGGCCTTGGCCAGCCTCGTTGCCCGGGCCTCCGCCGCGGCGGCGATCGAGTTGACCGAGCGCCCGAACCACAGCGGCTGGGCGTCGGCGATGGTGAGCGCTCCGGCCGCCAGGGTCTCGACCGACTTGGCGCTGAAGTGCTGAGGGTCGGACTGAGGCGAGGTCCGGAGGTCGGCGAGCTCGAAGTGCCCGTAGCCGATGAGGCCGCCGGACTTGGCGATGCCCAGGGCGGGGCGGCCCAGGTCTGAGTAGTCCCAGACGAGGTCTTCGCCGGTGCCGTTGACGTTTTCGGCGCGGACCAGAAGGCCGGTAGCGTCGAAGTGATAGATCACGGTGTGACGGGAGTCATCGAACCCCGGCCCGAGCGGCTCTGCGTGGCGCACGCCGCGCTCGAAGGGGATCGACACGGCGAACCCGCCCTGCTCGGTCCGCGCGACCGCTTTGAGCAGGTGCTGGCGGTGCAGGAGGTCCTGCCCGATGACGTAGGGGATCTGGTCTTCGATCAGGTCGTCGAAGCGTGAGCGTTGCCCTGGCGGCGCGGGCTTCACCTGGCCGGCGAGGGGGCGCCCGCTGAACTCGTTGCCCGAAGCGTCGACGCCGGCCACACGCTCTCCGATGGCGCGGTACCAAGCGCCGGTCTTGTAGTCGTACCCGACGAGCAGCTTGCGGTGGGTGCCGGGGTCGATGTAGAGCGCGTGGGCCTCGCCGGTGTACTGGCTGCGTGACTGCAGCGCGGTGATGAGGGCGCTGCGCGCATCGATCTCCACCGGCGGCTCCGGCGGCGGAGCAGCGGCAACAGACAAGATCGCGATCATCAGCGCTGGCGCCACGGCGGGACCCTCCGGCGTCCTCATCGGCCGAACGCGGCGGCCGGGCCACCGCGGCGGAGAGCGCCGAGGGTCCGATTACTGCTCGGGGGTCGAACACGCCGGATAAGCGCCACCCTTGGGCACGAAGTACACCGGGACGAGGTAGTCGGGGTACCCGGCGTCATCGAGAGATCGGTAGCAGCACTGGCTCGGCGAAGTGGGCGCGTTGCAGCCCATGGGGGCGTAGTTGGGCGGTGTGATGTTGCACGGGCCGTACACCACGAACCGGTAGGAGAAGCACGGCATCGGCTCCCAGTCGCTGTCGGGCACTTCGAGGCCGCTGGGGTCTCCGGGGATTGTGCCGGTCCAGACGGCGGGGCAGACGTGGTGGCAGGCGTTGCTGCACGCGGGCGGATCGGACACCCGGACGCAGGCGCCGGTCGCGCCGCCCGGACGCAAGCCGATAACTCCGGTCGCGATTGCCAGTGTCGAGATGAGGATCGGCTTTGTACGCATGATGGTGCCTCCGCTGGGTTTTTCCGCCGGCGCGAGCGGCGTCATCGGTCTCGGCCTTCCACGCCGTTCCACGTCGAGTAGACGGGGTAGCCCACGTTGTCCTGAACCTGGAGCACGCCGCCGGGGACAAGGTCGGTCCAGGCGTAGTTGGCGGCGCTGCCGTCGATGAACGCCACGGGCGACTGGACGGCCCGGTCGCAGCACCAGGGCCTTCCGGCGATGGGCGTGCCCCAACTGGCGTAGAGAAGGCCTTTTCCAGCGGGCGACGCGACGCGCCCGGTACGCACCGGCCAGCAGCGTGCCTGCTCGCTGGGCACGGTCTGTCCAAGGCGCATCTGCGCCGGGTCCATGACCACCGCGGCCGACAGCACCAAGGGGATCGGGGAGTCGGCGTCGGCGAGCGTGACGCTGAGGTCGGTGTCGAGGGCGACGAAGCCGGCCCGGCGCATCGCGCGGGTCCAGATCGTCGTGTTGAGCCAGGGCTGGCTCGTGCCCTGGGGAAACAGCCCGTCAAACTCCGAGGCGTAGGCGTGCACCATGGCGCACGCATCGCGCACGCCGGCGAGCGCATCGACCGAGCGCGCGGCGCGGCGGGCCGGGGCCAGCGCGGGCAGCAGGATCCCCGTGAGCAAAAGGATCAGCCCGCTGCTCACCAGCAGTTCAACAAGTGTGAATGCGGCACGCCCACCCCGGCGGCGGCCTTGGGCAAAGTGGGTCACGCTTTGAACCTACACGCGGTTTGGTCCAGAGCAACCACTTATCAACAAATATGCAATACGATGGCGGTATCGGACCTAGGTTGCCTGAAAACAGTCGCGTGGCGAAGGACCGGGATGCGCGTCGCTCAGAGCCGCCCTAACTCCCACTTGGTCTTGGGCGATTGCTCCTGTCCCTGCTTCTCGGTGCCGTGCAGGTACTGCTTCTGCCACTCGGTGGGTGAGCGGTCCTTGCGGTCGATGAACTCACGGCGCGACTGGCTCCACTTCTGATAATCAGCCTGCAGCTCCGCGTTGCTCGCCAGCGGCGCCTGCTGGAGCGTGAACTGCTCGGGCAGGTCTTTGGGGTATGGCAGGACCTGGCACACCGGGTCGCCTTGCTCGAAGCGGACGGTGCGGTCCCTGTAGAGCAGGCGCCAGTTCATGGTGAAGGTGCTGAAGGCCCAGTCGGTCTCGATGAAGGCGTCGAGGGCCTGCGCGCCGGGCTTGACGAAGTTGTTCATCCCTCGTACGAGCAGGCCATAACCGGGCGGGGTTCGGAAGAGCCAGGGCAGGCTGAAGGTGAGCACGCCGCGACCGAAGTGACCGAGGATCCGGTGCTTCCAGTGCTCTGGGTTGGCGTCGAACATGAGCTGGATGCCGGTCTGGTGGTCGTCGGTCTTGAAGGTGGCGGAGAACCCGACGGGGCAGCGGAGCACCCAGCCGAGCTGGTTGCCGCTGAGCAGGGGGATGCAGCGGTAGGCGAAGCCGTGTGGGAAATCGTCCATCCACTGGCGGGTGGGCGGGGCGGGCTCGAAGGCCCAGCCATCGGTTGAATCGACTTGGTAGAGGGTGAGTTCCATGGGGAGCGTCTTGGGATTCGGGTCATGGGGCATGGGACGCATGCGCCGGATGGGACGTATGAGTCCTGCACGCCGTGGCGTGCGCGCATCGTCGAGATCCGCGTCACGCGTGTCCCTCGATGTGCGTCTGGTCGGGCGGGGGGATCAACTGCGAGGTCGAGGGCGCGATGCTGGGAGGGGTTCCGGGCGGGGCGTCGTGCGGGGCAAGGGACATTTCCAAGAGCGCGGCGTGCTTGGCGAGTGCCGCGACGGCCGACGCGCCAGCCGCCAGCCACCCGCGCCACCCGTCGCGCCACGCCGATCGGAGAACAATTTGCTTGAACCACGCGCCCAGCGGCGACAGGATCAGGCGTGCCACGCTGCCCTTGGCGCCGCGCCCGTGCAGGGCCAGGGCCGACAGCCGCCCGTAGCGGCACTGTCGGGCCAGGAACTCGCTGATCGAGTCGATCGAGTCGTGGCGCATGGTCCCGGCCAGACGCTGGACGCGCCCGGCCCCCGGTTTGATGGTCAGGGATTCGTGCACCGTGTCGCCGGCCCACTCGGCGTGTCCGCGCCGGACCAGGCGCAGGCGCCACTCGGGCTGCCACGCGTGCTCCAGGTATCTGTGCTTGTAGAACACCTTGCGGTTGATCTCGAACCCGCTGACCCCGGGGTCGGGGGTGTTGAGCGCCGCCATCACCGCCACGCGGAGGTCGGGCTCGAGAGACTCGTCGGTATCCAGGCACAGCACCCATTCCTGCCTGCACATGCCCAGGGCGCAGTTCTTCTGGGCGATGTAGCCCATCCAGTTCTGTTGGTGGGCGTTGACGCCCAGCCGGTGCAGGAGCTGGATGGTGCCGTCGCTGGAGCCCGAGTCGAGCACCACGACCTCACGGGCCAGGCCGCGCACGCTCTTGATGGTCCGGGTGATGGTCGCCTTGGCGTCCTTGCAGATGATCGCCACGCTGAGCGGGAGCGTGCCCTCGACGGGCCACACGGCGTGGGAGGGCGACGGGTGGCGGGGCGGGGGTAGGGGCGGTTCGGGCGACGGGGGCACGCCCGGTATCGTCGGTCGGCGCGCCGGATTGGGCAAGCGGCCCGGCACGGCGGTGCGGGCGGGGTTGCAGAAGAAGGTCGACCGAGTGCATCAGCCCATGCGCTGGTCGGCGGGGCCGTATCCTCCCCTCGTGCACACCCTTGCCGCCTGGACACACGACCTCAGCCCCTTTGCCCTGCGGATCACGGAGTCGTTCGGCATCCGGTGGTACGGGCTGTCGTACGTCGCGGGCTTCCTGGTCGCGTGGTGGTGGCTGAGCCGGCTGGCTCGGCGGCGCCAGATCATGCCCGCGGCCGAGCAGGTCGGCGACCTCATGCTCGCGGTCATCGTGGGGACGGTGGTGGGGGGGCGGCTGGGGTATGTGCTTATCTACCGGCCTGAGTTGCTGTGGGAGTTCACCAAGACACCGCCGTTCTGGGGGGTGCTCGACGTGCTCCACGGCGGGATGGCCAGCCACGGCGGGATGGTGGGGATCATCCTCGGCTGCGCGTGGGCGGCGCGGCGCTTCAAGGCGCCGGCGCTGCACCTGATGGACTGCATCTGCCTGGTCGCCCCGGTGGGGATCTTCTTCGGGCGGCTGGCGAACTTTGTCAACGGTGAGCTGCTGGGCAAGATCATGGTGCAGCCGGCAGACCTGGCGGCCGATCCGAACACACCCGTGCCGTGGTGGGGCGTGCGGTTCCCTCAGGAGATGGTCGAGCAGGGGCGGTGGGCCGAGGTGAAGCTCGATGCGGCCCAGAGCGACACGCTCGCGGCGGTGCTGGAGCCTTTGGTGCAGGGCCAGGACCCGGGCCACGTGAACGCCGCCGCGGTGGCGGTGGAACGAATCCAGAACGGCGACCACGCCCTGGCCCGACAACTCGAACCACTCTTGAGCGTCCGGCACCCGTCGCAGCTTTACCAGGCGCTGGTCGAGGGATTGTTTTTGCTTGCGTGCCTGTGGGCCATCCGGCGCGCGCTGTGGGCGCGGGCGGGGGCCGCAGAGAAGCTGCCGCATGGCGTGATCCTGGCGTGGTTCTTCATCCTCTACGGCGTGGGGCGCGTGGCGACGGAGTTCTGGCGGTTGCCCGACGGGCACTTGGCGACGCCGCGCATCGCTGGGCTGTCGCGGGGGCAGTGGTTGAGCGTGGGGATGGTGGTGGCGGGGGCGGTGCTGCTGGGGTGGGCCGTGCGCCGAAGAGATCGAGCACAATCGGATGTTCCTCGCGCCGCCGCTTGACTCGGCCCGAACTTGGGGTATGCTTTTTTTGTTATGAGACGGCGGGGACGGGGCAACTTCAGTTTTGACGGCGCGGCCAGCGGCCAGCGGCCAGCGGCCAGCGGCCAGCGGCCAGCGGCCAGCGGCC
>CAZEDW010000029.1:0-2786 GCA_964510955.1 uncultured Phycisphaeraceae bacterium | reverse complement strand
CCAGCGGCCAGCGGCCAGCGGCCAGCGGCCAGCGGCCAGCGGCCAGCGGCCAGCGCGACCCTGCGCGCCTAGTTTCTCACGGGGATTTCTGGCCCTCCGGGGAGTTGGCGGGTACTCTGTGTGTGCACAGGTCGGGCGTGCTTCCGGCGGGGCGCCCGCGGTTTGGTCGTTCGCACAGGGAGTTCTCGTCATGTTGAAGTTGTTCCATTTCCACATCGTGGCGGTGGTGGCCCGTGCCACTGACTTCGGCTCTGCGAAGTCAGTGCTCCTGATCCTCTTGCTTGCGATGCTCATCGGCGTCGCGCCGGCCTGCGGCGCCGCGATCACCGACGGCCCGCCACCCGACTACGGCCTCACCTGGAAGACCGTCGGCGCCGCCGGCAATCGCGGCACACTGCCCAGTGAGGCTCCGCTACTCCCGGCGTGGCGCCCCTCGGCAGGCTCGGTGGGCTATGAGTTCAGACTTACCCAAACCGAGATCACACGCGGTCAGTGGCTCGAGTTTGTCAAAGCCTACCTGCCGTATCACGGCTTCCACTTCCCGGATGTGGCCTTCACCGGCGCCGGATTCAACCCGGTGACGGTCGGCTACGCGCACCCGGAGTACCCGGCCACCATGTCGTGGGAGTACGCCGCTCGGTACTGCAACTGGCTCCAGAACGGCAAAGCCGCCAGGCGCGAAGCCTTTGAGCAGGGCGTGTACGACACCTCGACGTTCACGCGCAATCCCGATGGGTCTTTCAATCATGTGATCCAACACACGGACAGTGCGAAGTATTGGATTCCTTCGCTGGATGAATGGATTAAGGGGGCGTACTACGACCCGAACAAGTACGGCGACGGGCAGGAAGGCTACTGGCGGTACCCGGGCAAGAGCGATGTGCCCTTGATCCCCGGACTACCGAGCGAGGGGGGGCAAACCAACGCCGGAGTGTCCCATGGCCAGCCCAACGCGCTCGATGTGGGGTCGTATCTAAGCGTCCAGTCGCCCTGGGGGTTGCTGGACAACTCCGGTGGCGTCGTCGAGTGGCTTGGTTCGGGTCAGCAGTCGGACATCCTGGGATCGCTTCCATATGCAAAGGGCTCGGCTGCTTTCAGCGGGTCCATCGATTATTCGGATCAGTTGGAGTACGCCTCCATAGGCACACCGAACGAGCCAGGGTATGGGCTCCGTCTTGCATCATCAGTCCCATCGCCAGGTATCGCGTTGATGCCCGGCGCTTTGATTTTCACCTTCCTTCCAAGGAGGCGACACCATGAAGACGAGCATCAAGACGCTCTTCGTGAGCGTCGCGGCCATTGTGTGTTCGGCCGGCGCTCTCGGCGCGTTTTCAGTTAGCCCCAACACCAACGTGACGTGGGGGCAAAATCCAACGACGGGTAAGTGGCACGTCGATTTCGGGACCGGGGCTTCGGGGAACTACACCATCCAAGCGACAGCGCACGAGACGATCGAGTACATCCACTCGGCGTCGTCGAGTACCGTCGTTGTGTCAACCGATCCCGACAACCGACCACTTACTGTAGAGAGCATCGGGCCGTCAACGGGCACAACGACGCTCAGGATCGGCGACTTCATCGCGGACGATGACATCGGCACCGCGTCGACCGGTGGCGGAGTGCGCGTGGCCGGCGTCAACATCGAGTTGAAATCGAGCGGCGGCGATCTGCTGGGTCCGATCGAAGTGACGGGGCCGAGCGACGCGGACATCGAGAAGCTCGTTTTCGCAAACGGCACGATCCGCGCCAACATCCGAAACGACTACGGCTTCATCAAGACCCTCATCGCCTCCGCTGTGGTCGGCCCCTCGGCCCAGAACCCCGTCACCATCTCCTGTCGCGACACGCTGGGTGTGTACGACAAGAGCGCCGCCACCGGCTTCGGCAGCGCCACCAATCTCCGTTTGGGCAACCTCTCCTGGCACCCCAACATGCTCATCGGCAACCTCGCGGTCGAGGGCAACTTCACCGGCGAGGTCAACGCCAGCATGTTCGACATGGTCTACGGCAATATCGGGGTGGGCGCCCCGGCGCTGCAGATTGGCGGCGATTTCACGGGGACCATGAACCTCAGCGGGGGCCTGCGCGGAACGGTCAGCGCCTACAACAGCGGCGCGAACGACCCCTGCGTGCCGCAGCGGAACGCCGCGCCCGGCGACTACTTCGAGGGCGTACAGCACTTCCCCCTGGTGTGGCTCGGCGGCTCACTCACCGCCGGTTCGACCATCAGTCTTCCGGCCTACACGCCGGGCACGACGACGCCCAACTGTCAGTCCGGGGGCTTGGAAGCGCTGCTCGTCGTCAACGCCAACAACAACGCCTACCCCGGCGGGCGCATCCTTGGCAACGTCCTTGTCGGCGGTGTACCAATCGATTTCCAGACCGGCGGGGGCCAGACCGACGGGCAGTTCACCTCGCTCCCGTCCGCGCTGGGGTACGGCTCGGTCTCGAAGCTCCCGCTGGCGATCCACGGTCACGCCTCGAAGCTCTACCTGCTCAGCCAGACGACGCCGCGCACCTACCGGAGTTTCAGCGAGCCGACCGGATCGGCGCCCGACACCGTCATCAACGTGCCGTCCGTGTCTTACAGTGAGTATCTTTGTTGGCAGGGCGTGTTTACCGGCGCCGTTTCGTCGAGCGACAACAAGGGCACGGGCGGCGCCCCCATTCACGACCCCTCGGAAGTCAACAGCTTTGGCCTTTCCAACGCCGAGGAAATCGCGTTCGAGTATTGCTTTGTCCAGATCATCCTATGGCGGAATCACACCCCTACAGCCTGATGGCGT
>CAZEDW010000028.1:0-54281 GCA_964510955.1 uncultured Phycisphaeraceae bacterium | reverse complement strand
CATGCACGCTCAGCAATCCGCAATCGCCGTGCCATACTGTTAGAGGCTCTTAATGACTAGCGTATCCGCGCATAACCTCCCATGGGAAATCGATTTGTATCCAGACCGCCGCCGGGGAAGGTGGCAAGCCGCCGACGGGTCTTACGCGGATTAGCTTCGGCCTTGAACCGGCGGAAATCCTTCGTATATTCAGCAACGTATGGTCGGTCTGCCGCCATCGGACAGCGAAGTCGCGCCACGGAGCCGAGTCATGAAAAGCGTCGAAACACCATGCAACAAGCCCGGACTCCCAGCCGTTCTGCTGTTGGTGGCAATCCCGCACGCCGCCCAAGCCCGTACCGACGCGTTCTGGCTCAACCCTGTAAGCGGAACGTGGTCAACCGGGGCCAACTGGTCCACTGGCGCGGCGCCCAACAACGGCTCGCCGGCGGGAACGACTTACAACGTGATCATTGATGCTGTCGGCGCCAACTACACCGTAACCGACAGCACCACGAGCATTATCGTGAACTCAATTCTGGTGAACTCCGCCAACGCACGTCTCAATGTTCAGGCAGGAACGCTCAAAGCCCTTGCCGGAATCACCATCAACGCCGGGAGCTTCACCCTGTCCGCCAGCACACTCGACGCGGCCAAGCTCAGCCAGACCACCGTCACCAGCACGGGCGGCACGATGAGCCTCGGCTACGGCGCCCTCTTCGATGCCGTCACCCTCGATGCGGACGCGACGGTCGTCGGAAACGGAAGCCTCACGATACAGAACACCCTGACCGTCGTGCCCGGACGCACGCTGACGGTGAACTCACCGGCGAGCGGCTCGGCCACGAGCGTGCGATTCCTCGGCGCCGGCCAGACCCTGAACTCCGCCACCATCGTGTTCGACGGCAACCCCGACGACACCGGCATCAACTTCAACACCTCCGGCGCCGCGTTCACCCTCGGCCCGGCCGCCACCATCCGCACCGGCGCTGCCGGCGGCACCATCGGCAACAGCTCCGTCGCGTTCACCAACCAGGGCACGATTTCCGCGGAGTCCGCAGGCCGCAAGCTCACCGTCCGCGGCCTGAACTGGCAGAATCAGGGACTGCTCAAGGCCTCCGGCGGCGGCACGCTCGTGCTCGAGGGCACCATCCCCCCCGGGGGTCTTGGGAACATTTCCGTCACGGGCGGCGCCATCGCGCTCAACGGCACGCTCACCAACACCGGCACCACCACCCTGCTCGACGGCCCCGACAAGATCCTGCGGCTGACCTACAACTCGCTCGGCGGAAAGGTCATCGGCGGAACGCTTGCCACCGCCAACGGGGGCCAGTTGCTCGTCGGCAGCAGTGTTCCGCAGCTTACCGAGGTGACGCTGGATGCTGACCTGGACCTTCCCGGCGGCAGAGCCATACAGGCCACGAACTCGCTCTCCCTCAGCGCCGCGGGCAGCATCAGGATGCTTGGCTCAAGCACCGACGGCACCGCGACACTTTCGTTCGTTTCTGCCGGTGCCAACACCCTGGGGGGATCCGGAGAAATCACCTTCGGCGGCACGCCCGGCGGCACCACCGCCGCGTACAACGTCATCTCAACGCCCGGCGGCTCCACCCTCACCATCGCACCCGGCGTCACGATCCGCACCGACACCGACGGCGGGATCGTCGGGTCGTTGGGCGCCACGCTCGTCAACCAGGGAACCATCCTCGCCACCGTGCCCGGACGCGCGGTCGCGATCCGGGGCAATACCTGGCGCAATGAGGGCCTGATCCACCTCGACGGCGGCCAACTCAAACTGCAGGGAACCATGGCCCCCGGCGGGCTTGGGACCGTCACGGGCTCAGGCTCCGCCGACATCCTGCTCGACACCGGCGCGGTCTTCGACAACACCGGGCAGGAGATTGAACTGGGCGGAGATTCCCCAATCCGCCTCCGGCTGCGGGGCGCGTTCCAGGGAGGCACCGTGCTGCTCAACGACAACGAGCCGCCGGCGCTCAATGCATCGCCGCGAATCGGCACCTCACCCAGCGCCCAGAACACCTGCTTCCGTACTGACAAGGATGACAACTGCAACATCATCCAGGTCGCCGTGGTCGGCACCTCCCCCTCGGCGCGCCCGGGAGCCTCCGCTTCGAGTGCGCGGGGCACCGTGCCCGACGTCCACATCGACGACCGCGCTGCTATGTACCTGACGAGTTCGGGCAGCGTTACGGTCCGCCAAGGGCTGACCCTTGGAGACGTGACGATCGTACTCGATGGACTGCAGCAATCGGGCGGGCTCAACTTCGACGGAAACCAGACGCTGTCCGCGGCGGAAGGCCGGATCATCGGCGGCGGCACCACGGGAATTCCCCGCGGGACCATCCTCATCATGGGCGGCTCGACTCCGCAGAGCATCAGGCTGGCCAGCGGCACACTCACCATCGGCAACGGCATCGCGATCGTCACCGGCGACGGCACGGCCCAGATTGTCCCCGGCGGGTCGGCCGGCCTGATCAATAATGGACTGATTTCAGCCCGCACTGCCGGACAGAAGATCGAGTTCTATGGCAGCGCCTCCAACGCGATCGTAAACGGGCCCCTGGGCATCATCGAAGCCAAGGACGGCGGCACGATCCGCATCGGCGCTACCGCCGCGATGGGCCCTGCGTTCTCCAGCGTCGGTACCCTCCGCGCGGGCTCCAACGGCCTCTTCACCCCGCTCACCGGCCTCACCATGTCCGCCGCGGGCAAGACCGCCATCGAGTTCGCCGGCCGTGCCACGGGGCAGTTCGGCAAGTTCACGGTAACCGGGAACACCGTGCTCGCCGGCACGCTGGAATGCCAGCTCGGCGCCGGGTTCGCGCCGGTGTGGGGCGATGTCTGGACCGTCCTCACCTCCACCGGCACCGTCACCGGCGCCTTCGCCACCGTCACCGGCGACGCCATCCCCAACCCCAGCCTCCGCTGGTGGAGCGACATCAGCGGCTCCACCGCCCGCGTCGGCGTCCGCCACTTCGCCGACCTCAACCACGACGGCGCCGTGAACACCAACGACCTCACCGCCTTCCTCGGCCAGTTCGGGTCCACCGGCACTAGCTTGTCGGGCGACTTCAATAGCGACGGCGCGGTCAACACCCTTGACCTCACCCAGTTCCTGGGCTCGTTCGGTCTCTCGGCCTCCTGACAGGCCGAGAGAAATAAACAACCGCCGCACTACTCCCTCCCGGAGCATGCCAGGCCCATGCCAGGCCCGCTGTCCCCACGCGCAGTCGCCAAAGGCGCCAGTAAACGCGCATTCCCGGTTCCGACGGACTTCGGAGACGGTCCGGCACAGCGTTAACCGCCTTCCCACCGGCCCACTGCTGGGGCGCGTTGACTCAAGCGCCCGACGGACCTTCAATCCCGCCGACTCCGCAACGCAGGCCCCCAGCAAGGATCGCCCATGCCCGCCGCCCTCCCACTGCCTCAGACCCTCGCGTTCTTCAGCCTCCCCGGTGGCATGGAGTGGCTGGTCATCCTCGTGATCGGCCTGCTCTTGTTCGGTCGCCGCCTCCCCGAGGTCGGGCGCGCGATGGGCCGGACCATTGTCGAGTTCAAGAAGGGCATGGCGAGCATCGAGGAAGAAGTCAACGCCCCGCGCCCTGCCGCCGCCCCGGGCACCGTCTCCAGCAGCGCCACCGCCTCGCTGCCATCCTCGGGCCCCGCCGCGAGCGTCAGCCCCGCCGACAACCGCGTCCAGGCACAGGACGGCGTCCAGCACTGACTGGGCTCAGCCCGCCCCGTCGCCCTCCCCCGCGCCCCCCAGCGCATCCGCCGCGTCCAGCAGGATCAGCGCGCTCAATGCGTCGGGCCTCCCCAGCGCCACCTGGCAGTTATGCAGGAGCGTCTGCGCAAACAGGGTCGCCCCGCCTCCGGGCTGTTCCAAGCCAAGACCGACGAACACATGGATCGCCCACGGGTGCGCCGTGGCGTTGTCCGGCTGCACATGCGAGACGTGCAGCCCCGCCGCCCGCTCGCTCAGCCCGACCCAGTCACCCCGCCCGCGTTCGATGCCCAACCGGTGCAGCGCGTGGATCGCGCACAGGTCGCGCTCGGTCCACACCTCCAGCCCCACGCCGCGCTGCGGCAGCAGCCCGGGAAAACTCCACTCCCCGTGCAACCTCGACGGCCCCGCCGCGCCCGCCCCCACGTCGCGCAGCAAAAGATCTATGTCAATCCCCGGGTCCGTCAGCGCCTCCCACAGCCGGACATCAGGCCCCGCATCGAGACCGAGCCCCTCGGTCCCGCCCGACGGCACCGCGCGGCCGCGGGCCTTCAGCCACCTCAGCAGCGGGCCGTCAACCGAGCGCCGGTGCCCCAGCTCATCGCCGGCCCAGCATCCGCGACCCATGCCCGCAACCACCGGCTCGCTCAGCCGCCTGAGCATCGCGCTCCATTCCATGGGTGACTGTCGCGGCAGCATCGCCACGACTCTATGATCCCGGCCCATGTCCGAGCGTGCCGCTTTGAAACCCAACGCCGCCGAAATCTTCTCCGCCGACCGCCCGCTGCGCGTCGCCGTGGTGGTTTCCAGCTACAACCCTGAGATCACCACTCGGCTTCAGGCCGGGGCCCTCGATGAGCTGGCCCGCCGGCTGGGACGTGCCCAGCACGCCGCCGTCATCCCCGCCCCCGGCAGCTTCGAGCTCCCCGTGCTCTGTTCCGCCGCCGCCAAATCCAGCAAGTTCGACGCCGTCGTCGCCCTCGGCTGCATCATCAAGGGCGAGACCCGCCACGACCAGTTCATCGCCGCCGCCATCGCCAGCGAGCTCTGCGCCATCGGAACCCGCACCGGCGTCCCCGTCGCCTTCGGCGTCCTCACCACCGAAACCGACGAGCAAGCCGAGGCGCGTGCCGGCGGCGCAATGGGCAACAAAGGCGTCGAAGCCATGACTGCCGCCATCGAAACCGTCCTCGCCCTGCGCCGGATCGCCGAGGCGTGAGCGGAATTCGTCCTGAGTCCTGAGTCCTCATGTCCTGTTGAGCTCTCCCGCCCATTCACACCTATCGCTTCCTCCCCTTTTCGTTCTTCGCCTTTCCACTTCCCTCAGACGGCATTCCCCTCCGGGCCCTTCCTCTCCGACCCAATCCCCCCCTCCGATTCCTCTCCGCGCTCTCTGATCCCTCTGAGTTTGCCTCGACGCATGGCCACCCCCCGCGACATCCGCCGCATGGCCTTCTCGGCCCTCTTCCAGCTCGACGCCCAGTCCGAGCCGGATCCCGCGGCCGTCCGCGCCACGCTCGACGACGTCACCCACGGCCACGACGCCGAAATCACGCCCAAAGACCGCGACAAGGCGATGGCCCTCGCCACCGCCGCCTTTGAATCGCGCGACGGCGCCGACCGCGACGTCCTGGCGCTCTCCCCCACCTGGCCCGCGCACCGCCAGCCCGCCGCAGACCGCGCCATCATCCGCCTCGCCTGGCACGAAATGACCAGCGGAAAAACCGCGCCGAAGGTCGCCGTCAACGAGGCCATCGAGCTGGCAAAGGAGTTCTCAACAGAAAAGTCCCCTGCCTTCGTCAACGGCGTTCTGGACAAGGTGCTCAAACGCGTGCTGGCGGACAGAGTTCACCGCGGCGACGCGGAGGGCACGGAAGAAACGGTGAACAGTGAAAAGTGAACAGCGGGCAGAGAGCAGTGGGCTGTGGAGAGCAAAGCGTGTGAAACTGCGAAAGGGGAAATGGGACAAACTGGAAAGTCGGACTGACCGCCGCGCCACCTGAAGTCCCCCGCAACTCCCCTCTGAGCCCCACGCTCCTCCGCATCAACACAATCCTCTCTCCGATTCCACTCTGCTCTCTCCTCTAGGTCCTCTGAGTTCAATCCGCTCCCCCTCCGTCCCCCCGCGTTCCACGACATGGGTTTCTTCAAAGGCGTCCTGAGCAAGATTTCCAAGGGCCTGCAGCGCACCCGCGAGGCCCTGCTGACCGACGTGCGCGCCTTTCTCCCCGGCCGGCGCGTCGATGAATCGCTCCTCAAGCAGCTCGAAGCATCCCTCCTCAACGCCGACCTCGGCGCCGGCGTCACCAAGAAACTCATCGATTCCCTCCGCGCCGACGCCCTCGAAGGCCGCCTGTCGCGCGGCGAGGACGTGCCCGAATACCTCAAGCGCGCCCTCAAAGCACTCTGGAAGGCCGAGGACCGCGCCGTCCACTACGCCGCCGCCGGACCCACCGTCATCCTGGTTGCCGGCGTCAACGGCGCCGGCAAGACCACCAGCGTCGCCAAGATCGCCCACGCCCTCCGCGCCCAGGGCAAGTCCGTCCTCCTCGCCGCCTGCGACACCTTCCGCGCCGGAGCCGTCCGCCAGCTCGAAATCTGGTCCGAGCGCCTCGGCGTCGAAATGGTCAAGGGCAAGCAGGGCGGCGACCCCGCCGCCGTCGCCTTCGACGCCTGCGAAGCCGCTCTCGCCCGAGGCGTTGACGTGCTGCTGATCGACACCGCCGGCCGCCTGCACACGCAGGACCCGCTGATGCGCCAGCTCACCAAGATCCGCGAGATCACCGCCCGCAAAGTCCCCGGCGCGCCTCACGAGGTCCTCCTGGTTCTCGACGCCACGGTCGGACAGAACGCCGTCCGTCAGGCCCAGGAGTTCCAGAAGGCCGTCAGCGTCAGCGGCCTGTTCCTGGCCAAGATGGACGGCACCGCCAAGGGCGGCGCCGTCTTCGCCGTCCACGAGGCCACCGGCGTCCCCGTCAAGTTCATCGGCACCGGCGAAACCCCCGACGACGTCGAGGCCTTCGACCCCGACCAGTTCGTCGATGCGCTGCTGGGTGACGAACCGGCATCCCGATAACCGCGCCACCGACTAGTCCTCAAGTCGGTGCTCCAGGTCCCCTTTACAACTCGGACGTCCCGACCGCACGCACCATCCTGCGGACAGGTCGCTTGCGCACCTTGCCGATCCAGGCGCGAGACGTCTGCGCGCCCGCCTACCCTTCAACGTGTCCGACCAGACCGTCTCCATCCAAGTGAACTTCGGCAAGCCGTTCCCGCTGTTCCCCCTCGACGGCGTCACCCTGATGCCGCACGCGCTCATGCGCCTGTTCATCTTCGAGCCGCGCTACCGCCAGATGGTCGAAGACGTCCTCGACGCCTCAGGCCAGATCGCCATGGCCACCTTCAGCAACGAGGCATGGGTCAACGACTACGAGGGCTGCCCTCCCATCAGACCCGCCGTCTGCATCGGCCAGATCGCCCGCCACGAGCGCATGCCCGACGGCACCTACCACATCTGGCTCCACGGCGTGTGCCGCGCTCGCATCGTTCAGGAGCAAGGGCCCGAAGACCCCCGGCTCTACCGCCAGGCCATCCTCACGCCCATCGACCAGGGCCAATCCGATGAGTCCGCCCTCACCGACGTGCGCACCGAGGTGCTCACGCTGCTCAGGACCCCGCCGCTCGTCGAGCTGCCGAGGGTCAAGCACGTGCTTGACGAGCTGAAATCGCAGGAACTCCCCACCGGCGTGCTGCTCGACGCCGTCTCGCTCGCCGTGCTCTCGACCCTCGACGACCGCGCCCTGCAGTACCGCCTGCTCGAAGAGGGCGACCCGCGACGCAGGGCCTCGATCATCTCCGGCGAACTCCGCGGCCTCTCAGGCCTGCTCCGCCGCGTCCACCCCCAGTTCGATCCCGAGGCGCCCAGGGGCGTCAGCTGGAACTAGCAGGTCGGGCGACCCGATACTCTTCACGCCATGACAACCGACCCCAGCGCCGATTCATCCTCGGCGTCCAAGCACGACGCCCTGCGCGACGCCGCACGCAAGCTCGGCTGGCGCGTCGGCATCCCCGCACTCATCGTTTGCACGTTGCCGTCGCTCCCCGGTTTCGCGTTGCTCGCCGGAGCAACCAGCATCAAGAACTGGGTCACGGCCTGGGTCACCTCTTACGGCAACACCGGGATGACCGCCTTCGTCGGCGCCTTCGCCTTCACCACCGGCCTCGCGCTCATGCCGACCTACGCCCTCAGCTACGGCGCGGGCGTCTTCTTCGGCTGGCAGACCGGCGGCGCCCTCGCCGTCGCCGGGGCTGTGCTCGGCGCCCTGATCGGCTATCTCGTGTGGGGCTCGGTCACGAGCGAGCGAGTCAGCAGCACCATCGACGCCGACCCCCGCGCGAAAGCCGTCCGCGACGCGCTGATCGGTCGCTCAGCGTGGAGGACGCTCATCCTCGTCACCCTCATCCGCATCCCACCCAACTCCCCCTTCGCCATCACCAACCTGGTCATGTCGAGCGTGCGGGTCAACCCGCTGATCTACCTGCTTGGGACCGCGGTCGGCATGACCCCGCGCACCGTGCTCGCCGCCTTCATCGGCGCGGGGGTCGGATCGGTCGCCGAGGTCAAGTCGGCCGACGGCTACTGGAAGCTCGCCGGCTACGCCGTGGCCGTCGTTGTCTTCATCGCGGTCTTCATGCTCATCTCAAAATGGGCCCGGGAAGCCCTGAAAGGCGAGCTTTCGGGCGTTTCCGGCGGCCCCGGGCCCACCCCCACCCGCCCCGCCTGACCGCACCCCCCCACCCCATTCAGCGGTACAATCCCGGCACGCGGGGCGGTTCCCAGCAATTATTGACGTTCAGACCTTTGATCCACAACGGAGTGCAACCATGTTCAAACAGCTTCAGTCGGGCCTCGTCAGCGCGGCCCTGATCCTCGGCGCCGCCGGCGCGTCCTACGCCGACGACACCGCCAAGGCCCCCGAAGCCAAGGCTCCCGACGCCAAGCCCAAGCGCCTCGCCGTCGGCGATCCCGCGCCCTCCATCGAGGCCATCGGCTGGATCAAGGGCGAGCCCGTCAAGGCGTTCAAGGAAGGCGAGGTCTACGTCATCGACTGCTGGGCCACCTGGTGCGGCCCCTGCGTCGCCAGCATCCCCCACCTCAACCAACTCCACAACGACTTCAAGGACAAGAAGGTCAACATCATCGGTCTGGCCGTCTGGCCGCGCAAGGGCATGAAGCCCACCAAGGACTTCGTCGAAGCCAAGGGCGACGACATGGCCTACCGCATCGCCGAGGACACCAAGGAAGGCACGATCGCCAAGACTTACCTCGCCGCCGCCGGCCAGAACGGCATCCCCTGCGCCTTCGTGATCGATCAGAAGGGCAAGGTCGTGTGGATCGGCCACCCGATGGACGGTCTCGACGACGTGGTGGACGAAGTGAGCAAGGGCTCCTTCAACGCCGAGGCGTTCAACAAGGCCAAGGCCGACCGCGAGGCGAAAGCCAAGGACAAGGAGGAAGCGTTCCAGTCCGCCGTCGAGTCCAAGGACTATGAAAAGGGCCTCGCCGCCGCCGACGACCTGCTCAAGCTCGACGCCAAGCGCTACAGCGGCCTCAAGATGTTCAAGTACCTGGCGCTGGTGAACCTCGGCAAGAAGTCCGAAGCCTCCACCTACGGCCACGCGCTGGCCAAGGAGCTCACCAAGCAGCCCAACGCCCTCAACGAGTTCGCCTGGCGGATCGTCGATCCCGAGGGCGACATCAAGGCCGAAGACCGCGACGCCGACCTGGCCATCGAGGTCGCCACCGCCGCCTGCGAGGGCACCAAGAACAAGGAGCCCGGCACCCTCGACACCCTCGCCCGCGCTTACTTTGTCAAGGGCGATCTCGCCAAGGCCATCGAGATCCAGACCAAGGCCGTCGACCTCGCCAAGGACGACATGAAAGATCAGCTACAGTCCGCCCTCGAAGAGTACAAGACCGCCCAGAGCAAGAAGGGCGGCTGAGCAACACCCCCGATCTCATCACCTTCAAAGGCCCGGCCTGCCGGGCCTTTTTCATTGTTCTGCGAGGGAACCGCTCCCCGGGCCCAAGCGGGCATCGCTGGCCCCGTTCACGAACCGACATCCGATCCCCCCCCGCGACTTCATCTGTTTCTCTCCGGGCGCGCCCCGGGCTCCCCCACTCCACCCCCGGCGGAGTGGGCCGGGAGGGGGGTGGGAGGGACGACCGAGTTGGTATCGTGCCGCCGCCGCACCGAACCCCCGCGCCCCACGCCGACATCCAAGGAGCCCGCCATGCCCTCCGCCCTCACCCAACGCCCCTCCTGGAAGGCTCTCGCCGCTCACCGCGACCAGATCGTCCGCTCCCATCTCCGCGACCTGTTCGCTTCCGACTCCAAGCGGGCCGACAAGCTCTCGCTCGAAGCCGTCGGCATCTTCCTCGACTACTCCAAGCAGCGCATCAGCCCCGAGACGCTCGCGCTGCTCGTAAAGCTCGCCGACGAGTGCGGGCTGAAGGACCGCATCGGCGCGATGTTCCGGGGCGACAAGATCAACACCACCGAGGGCCGCTCGGTGCTCCACGTTGCCCTCCGCGCCCCGCGCGGCGCATCGATCGTGGTGGATGGCAAGAACGTTGTTCCCGAAGTCCACGCCGTCCTCGACGCCATGAGCGCCTTCGCCGATCAGGTCCGCTCTGGCGCGTGGAAGGGGCACACCGGCAAGCCCATCAAGAACATTGTCAACATCGGCATCGGCGGCTCGGACCTCGGCCCCGTCATGGCCTTCGAGGCCCTGCGCCCCTACACCGACCGCTCACGCACCTTCCGCTTCATCTCCAATGTCGACGCCACCGATTTCCACGAGTGCGTCCACGACCTCGACCCCGCCGAGACCCTCTTCATCGTCTGCTCCAAGACCTTCACCACTCTGGAGACGATGACCAACGCCAACACCGCCCGCCAATGGCTGCTCAAAGGTTTGGGCGGCGACACAAAGGCCGTCGGCAAGCACTTCGTCGCCGTCTCCACCAACGCCGCCGAAGTCGCAAAGTTTGGCATCGATACCAGGAACATGTTCGGCTTCTGGGACTGGGTCGGCGGGCGCTACTCCATGGACTCCGCCGTCGGCCTCTCCACACTCCTGGCCGTCGGCCCCAAGAGCTTCCGCGACATGCTCGCGGGCTTCCACGAGATGGACGAGCACTACCGCACCGCCCCGTTCGACAAAAACCTCCCGGTGCTCATGGCCCTGCTGTGTGTATGGAACCGCAACTTCCTCGGCTGCGAGACCGTCGCCGTACTCCCCTACGAGCAGTACCTCAAGCGCTTCCCCGCCTACCTCCAGCAGCTCACCATGGAGAGCAACGGCAAGCGCGTCGGCCTTGACGGCGGCGAATGCGACCACTCCACCGGCGCGATCTTCTGGGGCGAGCCGGGCACCAACGGCCAGCACTCGTTCTACCAGCTCATCCACCAGGGAACCAACCTCATCCCCTGTGATTTCATCGCCTTCGGGCGCTCGCAGAACCCCATCGGCCCCCACCACGACCAGCTCCTCGCCAACGTGGTGGCTCAGTCACAGGCGCTCGCCTTCGGCAAAAGCGCCGACGAGCTCAAGGCCGATGGCATGAAGCCCGAGCTCATCGCCCACCGCACCTTCCCCGGCAACCGCCCCTCGAACGTGCTGCTGCTCGACACGCTCACCCCGTCGGCGCTGGGCAAGCTCGTCGCCCTCTACGAGCACAGCGTCCACGCCCAGGGCGTCATCTGGAACATCAACAGCTTCGACCAGTGGGGCGTCGAGCTCGGCAAGGTGCTCGCCCAGCGCATCATCCCCCAGCTCGAGGGAGCCGCCGAGCCCGACCTCAAGCACGACGCTTCCACCAACGCGATCATCCGACGCCTCCGCGCGATGAAGCGGGCCCGCTGATCGGCGTGCCACGGAACGGCCTCGCAGAATGAAAAACCGGCGATCCGTCCCGCAGAGGGGCGTATCGCCGGTGATGTTTCATCAAGCCGGTCTGTTCAGGCCCGGCGCCGACGTGCCGCGACCAACCCGCCCAAGCCCAGCACGCCCGCCGCCCCGGGCGCGGGCACCATGCCGTCGTAGAGGTCCTTGACCTCCTCGCCCGTCAGCGCACCGTCATAGAAGCGCGCAAGCGCCAAGCGCCCATTGGAGTACTCGTCCTGCGCCTGGGCCTGGTTGTTGTCCAGGAACAAATTGATCGTGTGCCCGATGAAGATCTCCATCACATCCGTCGTCACCGCAAGCTGCTCATGCCCGTCGAGATACGCGAACACGTTGGGTGCACCGCCGCGATTCGGCAACGGAGACACCGTCAGCACGACGTGATGGAAAACCCCGGCGGTGTACTCTTGCCCATTGCCTCCCGCCGGGTACACATCCAGGAGGTTGTCGGGATCAACATAGAACCCGCTGTCGGTCGAACGCCCCTGAACATCCAGGATCCGAGACCACTGGTTCGACACGTCGAAGCTCATCAGCAACTCGACCGAGTAGCTGTTGGGCGTCACAAACCCGTCCGGTGAGCCGCCATACGTCAGCCCGCCCTGCTCGGCCGGGTCCGTCCCACCCGCGAAGCGCCACACCTGGCGATCCACGCCGAAGACGTTCGACGTCTCGAAGTGGCACATCTTCAGCGGATCGGTCACCTGGAGATCGAACTGCCCCGACTGATCGGCCGCCAGCGTCCCGCCGAGCCCGTAGCTCGCCACGATCGACGCCCCACCCGCGGAACCCGCGGCGCCGCCAAGGGCGCACAACACAAGGCTCACCGAAAAACACGCCGACAAACGACTGGACGCCATTGCTCTGACTCCCGTGCTGCGGGCCCGTGTGCAACGAACCCAAGTCCTCAAGCTGCTTCAAGACAGAATGAACACAGCCACCGCCTGTGCCGCAGTGTTCTCTGAATATGCCCACGAACCCGCCGGAATGCAAGCCAATTTGACCCATAATGGGCGCCGAAACCGCCTAGTGGCTGAGCCCAGCCTGAAAACCCGCCGCCCCGCAACACGTTTCCGGACCCAAGCCCCCCTGCTGCCAGACCCGGGGCTCGCAGGCTCCCCACACACCATCGGTCTGGACCCCGGATGCCAGGCAGGTGCAATACGCGACATCCCACCCCGTTTGGCACGCGAACACCAAGTCGGCCCGGCCCGGACCTGCATCGCACGCAACCGCTTTCTCAGGAGTCGAACGATGACCCTCACCCGCAGCCGCTTCGCGTCGATCCTCACCGCTCTCGCCCTGTTCTTCGCCATCTCCGTCGGCGCCCGGGCCGAGGGAACCGTCCAATCCGTCAACGTCGCCGAGCGCATCCAGAAGATGGCCGACGTCACCACCCGCGCCACCGGCGCCATCAGCGAGCGTCAGACCGCGGTCATCAGCAAGCTCAACGAGCTCCACACCGCCGGCGCCACCAACCCCCGAATTCTCGGCGCCGCCCGCAAGGGCCTGGGCGCCATCCGCGAGGCCGCCGAGCGCGGCCGGCGCGAGATCGCCAAGATCGCCGAGGTCACTGTGCGCCAGCTCATCCGCCAGAAGGCCGACCAGGCCCAGATCGATCAGGTGAAGGCCGCGCGCGACGCTGACTTCGCCGCGATCAAGACCGCCGCCGATGCCGCCCGCGACGCCGTGAAGGCAACCCTGCAGGGCTTCGGCATCACCCCGCCCGCCGACCCCGCCAACTGACCCTCGCCATCGAGCCATCGGCGGCCGACGCCGGCTGTTCGCCAGTCCGGCACAACGCCATCACCAGCCCTGACGCCCGGTTCAGTGAGTCTCCCGACCGGGCATTTCATCAAGATCACCCCGCGGGCGGCGGCCCGTGGGGTGTTTTTTCGTTTCGCCGGCTCGTTCGCCCCGCGCGCCCGCTCCCTCATGGCTTGTGCACGGCGCCGGCATCGGCGACCATGCCGCGATGCCCCAAGCCAAAGCCCGCGCCAAGAAAGCGGCAACCAAACCGACCAAGCCAAAGCGCGCCGCGAGCATCAGGCGTCCCGCCAGCGGCAAGCCCCCCGTCAAGACCACCATCAAAACCGAAAAACCTTCAAAGCCGGCTCCCGAGGCCAAGGCGCCGCGCCGGACAAGCGGCGCCGACACCGGCCCCTACAGCGTTCACCCCGGCGTCCACATGATGATCAAGTGGGCCGCCGAGCTCCCCGAAAAGACCGGCCGCTCGCTCGACCAGTGGGTGTACCTCGTCAAGTCCAAGGCCCCGCGCGACTTCCAGGCCCGCGTCGCCTGGCTCAAGACCGAGCACAAGATGGGCACCAACACCGCCTGGTGGATCGCCGAACGCGCCGACGGCAAGGGCGACGAAGACCTTGACCCCAAGGCCTACCTCCGGGCCGCCTTGGGCTACGTCGAGGAGCAGTACGCCGGCAAGAAGTCGGCGTTGCGCCCGCTCTATGAAAAGCTGCTGAGGCGCTGCCTCTCCTTGGGCAGGGACGCCGCCGCCTGCCCGTGCAAAACGATGGTCCCCATCTACCGCACCCACGTCATCGCTCAGCTCAAGCCCACCACCAACACCCGCATTGACTTGGGCCTTGCCCTTGGCAATGCGAAAGCCGCCGGGCGCCTCATCGACACCGGCGGTTATGCCAAGAAAGACCGCATCACCCACCGCATCGAAATCAGCAATGAAAGCGACATCGACACCTTCGTCGAGAAGTGGCTCCAGGCCGCCTACGACCGCGAGGGCGGAAAACACTGACTCCACGGGGGAGGCGCGGCGGACTCGGAGAGGAGCCATGGATCTGACTGACCGGCAAAACAAGGCAAAGAACTGAACAGGTCCACGATCGGCGAATGCGAAGACCGTTTCCGCTTCGCAATACCCACTGCCCACTGCCCACCCCGTTTCCCTTCCGCGCCCTCCGCGTGTCCACGGTGAATCTCTCCCCGCATGATCTGGTTCGACGCCCATCTTGACCTCGCCTGCCTCGCCGTCCGCGGGCGTGACATGACCGCGCCGGTTTCCGGTCCCGTCGGTCCATTCGAGCCGGGCTGCGTCACCCTCCCAGAGCTTGTGAACGCCGGCGTCCGCTTCGCCCTCGCCACGGTCTTCACCGAACTCGTGCCGTCCGATACACCCAGCGATCAGATCACCGCCGAGCAGTACCCCGCCGGCGACGTCGAGTTCGCGGCCCGGCGCGGGCGCGCCCAGGTCGAGGCCTATCTCACCTGGCAGGACATGGGCCTGGTCAAAATCGACATCCCCTCTTTCCTCCGACCCGACCCCGATGTCGGCGAGACCCGCGCCGGCATGGGCGTCAGCGAAACCATCCCGCCGCTCCTGGCACGGAAGGCCCGCCGCCTCGCCGCCGGACCCGCCGCCCCCGGCAAGTCCCCGCTCCTGCACCTGGGCCTGCTCGTCGAGGGAGCCGACCCCATCCGCTCGCCCGATGAGCTTCCCTGGTGGATTGAGCGCGGCGTGTGCGCCGTGGGCCTCACCTGGGCACGCGGCTCGCGCTACGCCGCCGGCAACAACGCCGAACCCGTCCCCGACACCACCCCCACCGGCACGACGGGCCTCACCCAGCTCGGGCGCTCCATGGTCAAAGCCCTCGACGCGCTCGGCGTTGTCCACGACCTGTCTCATCTGTCGCAGCAGGCAACCGAGGAGCTTCTGGAACTCACCGACGCGCCCGTCATCGCCTCCCATTCCAACTGCCGCGCCCTGCTCGGCGGCGAACGCGACGGGAAAAACCAGCGCCACCTCCGCGACCAGACCATCATCGAGATCGGTCGGCGCGGCGGCGTCGTCGGCCTCAATCTCTTCGCCAAGTTCCTCCGCGCCGACGGGCCCTTCGAGGGCGAAGACCGCCCCACCATCGACCACGCCGCGGACCACGTCGACCGCATCGCCGCCCTCATGGGACGTCGCACCGGCGTCGCGCTGGGAAGCGACATGGACGGCGGGTTCAGCCGCCTGGCCATGTGCCGCCCCATCGAAGGCCCCGCCGACCTCCCCCGCCTCGCCGACGCCCTCCGCGCCCGCGGCTGGACCAACGACGACATCGACGGCTTCACCCACCTCAACTGGCTCGCCTTCTTCGAGAAGCAAGCCGCCCGCGCGCGGTAGCATCCCCGCATGTACGCCGTGCAGAAACTCCGCCAGCTCACCGGCGAGATCCAGGCGAAGGCCGACCCGCTCAAGACGCTCGCCGCCTGGGACCTCGCCCGCAGTCTTCTGGGGCGGATGCCGGTTGACCAGTCCGACGTGAAGCGCGCCTTCGACGCCAAAGACGCCGCCGCCCTGAACGCACTCGTCGAGAAACTCGAAGCCCTCGACGCTCAGCAACGAAACCCGGGCGCCAAGAAAACCGGCGCGCAATCCCCGCCGGGAACTCCCGCCCCACAGGCCGGCGCGACCGCGCCGACCGACCCCGAACTCGCCCACCAGATGGAGCACGCCCTCCGGGCGTTCCGCAAGCGCCTGAAGCTGACGCGCCTCGCCGATGAGTCCAAGCTCGCCGGGCGCCGCCTCACCAGCGGCAAGAAATCCGAGGTCGACGCGATCCTCCCGCCGCACGAGTACCCGGACCAGGTGTGGAAGGCCCTCGCCGCCGCGGGCAAGCTCGTGCACACCGGCCAGGGCTTCTACGCCCTGGTGGGCGACCCGCATGGGCACGAGGAGCCGTTGTAACACGTCTCTCCGGCGGTGCGCGTGGCGGGCCTCAGAAAGGCCTCTTCACCGGATTCACCACCAGGTTGTCCCGCCCGGGCACCAAGAGGTCCGCGATCTCCAGCGCCTCGGCGAAGCTGTCCTTCGCCTGCTGAACGTTCGCCGCCCACACAGGCACCTGCCCGCGCTCGATGTGCTCCGCCGTCGGCACCGCGTCGCCGCACACCAGCGTCGTGTGCCGCGGCTCCTCGAGCAACAGCCCGCACATCCCCGGCGTCACCCCCGGCAGCGGGAACAGGTCCACCCGGTCCGCCAGCGAATCCGGCGCCGCCTCGCACCGCCGCAAGAGCGCGATGTCCCGCTCCAGCGCCGACACCAGCTCGCTCTCACCCTCGCTCTCGGCCCGCCTCAGGTGCTCGACCATCGGCACCCCCACCGTCTCGCGCTCGCGCTCGGAGACCCACCACACCGCCCCGTCAAACGCCTCCAGCCCGCGCCGCACGTCCGGTCGAAAGCACGTCATGAACACGTGCGTCACGTCGCCAACGTCGATCCCGGCCCGCTCGCGCAAGCGCGCTTGCAGCACCTGCGCCGGCAGCCCCGGGTCCACCAGGATCACCCGCTGCTCCCCCTCGTGAACCGACCGGATGAGCGTCGTCGTCGAGTGCCCGCTGCGCACGGGCTGCGCCTCGCCCCAGAAGGGGTTCGCGTCGATGGCGCCGATGCTGATAATGCGGAATTCCATGCGAAAAAGCGGTCAAGTGGCGAAGTGGCGAAGTGGCGAAGTGGCGAAGTGGCGAAGTGGCGAAGTGGCGAAGTGGATCATACATGCACCCCATCGCCGACACGCCGCCCCGCAGCGTGTCCCGAAGGGACACCGGCGTATAGCCACGGGCCGGCGGCGCCCGTCGCCGAGCCCGTGGGAAGCCGCTCCAAACACCACTTGCCCCGAAGGGCACAGGATCCACCGCTCAGCCACACCGACCCCCAAACGCGCCGCGCCTCACTCCACCGCCCGCCGGAACTTCTCCGGCTGCGCCTCCCGCTTGGCCCTCAGCCGCTCGATCACCCTCGGCGGGCACATCGCCGACAGCACCGACAGGTCCTTCCCCATCGACGCGATCTGCCGGATCAAGGTCGAGCTCGTATACGCGAAGCTCTGCCCCGCCACCACGAACGCCGTCTCCAGCCCCGCCACCTGCCGGTTCGTCACCGCCTGCTGCACCTCGTACTGCAGGTCCGAGAGGTTCCGGATGCCTCGCAGCAGGATCCCCGCGCCAACCTCGCGGGCGAAGTCCACCGTCAGACCCGAGTAGGCCCGCACCTCCACCGGCGCACCGTCGGGCTCCCCCGCGACCAGCTCACCCACCAGCTCGCGCAGCATCTCCTCGCGCTCGCGGCCCGAGAAAATCGTGTCCTTCTCCGGGTTCTGGCCCACCCCGATCACCAGCCGGTCGAACATCTTCCGGCCACGGTTCACCACGTCCAGGTGCCCATAAGTCGGCGGATCAAACGATCCCGGGTAGCACGCGATGTGGATCGGCGTCGCCATCGGCCCGCCAGTGTAGCCCAGCCGCTACAGACCCACCCCCAGGCCCCGCCCACATCAGTTTCTGCTTGGAGCCGCGCCCTCTCAATCGCAGGCTATGGGTGCGTCGTCGCGGGCCGGGCCAGCGCCCGGCCGGGGAAGCCCGGAACAGCACGGGGGCCCGCGACGGGACGCACCCAACCAAAGCCCACTGCTTGGCCCGCGCCGGACTGCCTCCCTCGGCGCGGGCCTTCTTTTTGCTCTTTGGTTCAGCAGCGGAACACGAAACGATTCGTCGCAGCCACGGGTGCCTCTGGCATCCCGTATGGACGCGGTTGAGCGAACGTCACACCACGTGGACCTCATCTGGGCCGATCTGGGTTACCTGTGGCTCTCGTGGCGCCGCGCAGCTTCAGCACCGCGGGCAGCACCAGGATCGTCACCGCCCACACCATCGCCAGCCCCAGGCTCATCACAAGCCCCAGCGAGCGGATGCCCCGGTGCTCCCCCACCGCCAGCGTGGCGAAGCCGATCACCGTCGTGATTGAGGTCAGCGTGATCGCCCGCCCGCTGCCCCCGGCCAGCCCCGGCGGAAGATCGTTCGGCTGCATCCGCCAGCGCCGCACCGCGTGCACGCCGCACCCCACGCCGATCCCCACGATCAGCGGCATCACGATCAGGTTCGCGAAGTTCAGCGCCAGCCCCGTCAGCCGCATCACCGCCAGCATCAGCGCCGCCCCCATCAGCACCGGCACCAGCGCGCACAGCGCGTCACCCAGGCTGCGGAAGTCCAGCAGCAGGATCAGGAAGATCGCCCCCAGCGCGTACAGCGCCGCCGACCGGTACGCCCCCGTGATCAGCCTGGTCGATTCATGGATCTGCACGCTCGGCCCCGTTGCCTCGGGCGCCACACGCAGCACCGCCCGGACAAAAGGATCAAGCGACTCCGGCGCCAGCACGCCCGCCCCCGACTGACGCGGGTACACCCGCAACAGCAGCGACCCGTCACTCCCGGTCATCGTCTCCTTCAGCGCGCCCGGCAGCGCCGCGTACCCCACGGGCACTCCGTCCCGCATCTCCAGCATCTTCGACGCCAGGTTCGACCTGTCGCTGTCGAACTGCCTCATCGCCGCCAGCAACTGCTCGTCGCTCAGCGCCCCGACGGCGCCGGCGGCCCGCGAAAGCGCTTCATCCTTCCCCTTCCACGTCTTCTCCAGCGTAGCGCACACCCTGCGCAACTGCGCCGGGGCCGGCTCGCCGGCCTCCGGGATGTGCTTGATGAACTCCTCGCCCGGCAGCGTCTGCAACAAGTCCTGTTTCGCCTTCAGATCCTCCGCGGTCTGCGTGAGCATCCCCACTCCCCCCACGTCGCTCACCTCGGGCAGCGACCGCAGCTTCAGCGTCAGGTCGCGCGCGTCGTTCTCGTCTTTCGCAAGCACGACCGCGTGCCACACGCTCCTGGCATCCTCGTTCTCCAGCCGCTTCTGCCAGCGCACGCTCTCCGAGCCGGTGGGCATCAGGTTCTGCAGGTCGGTGTCGTAATTGACACCCAGCCCCAGCCACACCGCCGCCGCGCACACGACCAAACCGAGCCCGACAATGGCGCGCGGGCGCGTGTGCAGCACCGTCCCCGCCCGACCCAGGTACGGGCGCGACTCGCCCCCCCCGTGCGCCAGCAGGTTCCGCTCGGGCCGGGGCAGCAGCGACAGCATCGCCGGGAACGTGAACAGGATCGCCACGGTGCACAGCACCATGCCCCCCGCCGCGATCACGCCCATCTCACCGACCCCCGAAAAGCTCGTGCACGCCATCCCCACCGCCGCCGCCGCGATGGTGATCGAGCTCGTCACGATCCCCGGCCCCACCCCGCGGAACGCCTGCCGGATCGCCCCGCCGATGTGGTCGTGATCCGGGTGCACCAGCTCGAGGCGCGCGATCAGGTGAATCGCCACGTCGATGCCCAGCCCCATCAGGAAGCTGACAAACGTGATGCTCAGGAGCTGCAGGTGCCCCACCGCCAGTGTGGCCCAGGCAAACGACCACGCCACGCCGATGAGCAGCGACGCCGCCGCCAGCAGCGGCACCACCACGCCCCGATAGACAATCAGCATCAGCACGACGATGAACGCCAGCGAAAGCCCGCCCGCCAGCTCGCCGTCACGCGTGCTCTGCGCCGTCTCGTCCGCTTCCAGCACGGGGATCCCGGTCACGCCGGCCTGAATCGAAGCGAACCGCGGCTCACCCCGAAGCGCCGCCAGGTGCGCCCGCAGGGCTTCGACCGCCGCGCCGGTCGGGCGATCGTGCTTCAGCGACACCAGCACCGTCGCGAGCGACCCGCCCGGTCGCACCAGCCGCTGCGTCCCGCCGGTCACGCCCAGCACGCTCCCGGTGCCCGTGCTTGCCACGCTCGCCGTCCGCTGCAGCAGCCCGCGCAACCCCTCGCGGTGCTCCGGCGGCAGCTTCTCGCCCGCAAGGATCGAGAACCCCAGCAGCGCATCGAGCGTGGGCGCGTTGAAAACAATCGTCGACCGCTTCATCTGCGCCACGCGGTCCTTTACCGACGCCAGAGGCTCGGTCAGCAGAAGCGCGCTCGGGGCTTCGTCGGTCGGGAAACCCGCGGTCACCGCCGAAAACGCCGCGTCCGCGCGCAGCCGGGTCTCCAGCGCCGCCAGGTACGCCTCGCCGTCCTCCGGCGTCGCGGCCGACTTCAGGTCGACCACCACGACCGCATCATCCCACCGGGGAAACCTCGACCGGAAATCCAGGTACCGTCGCTGGAACGGCTGCGAAATGTCCACCAGCTCGCTGCGGTCCGAGCGGAACTCCAGCTTCTTCACCGTCAGCACCACCGACCCCACGGCGAGCATCACCCCGGCCATCAGCACCAGCCACGGCCGCGCACAGGCCGCGCCCGCCCAGGCGGAAAAAAAGCGGTCACGGAAGGTCGAGCGGTTCGGGTCGGCCATGCGGGCCGGATGGTACCGAGGCCCCAGCGCCACGGGCCGGCGACTTCGGCGGCCCGTGCCGCGCGCCCGGTCCGCCGCCGCTCAGCAGTCCACGAACCCCAGGTGAAGCTCCGCGTGGCGGAGCGTCAGGCGGGTGACCTCATCGACGCTCATCGGGCCGAACACCGGGCTGGCGTGCCTCGGGGGCTGCCCGTCCTTCAAACGCCCCAGCGCCGCCCGCAGCTTCAGCGCCCCCGCGTCGGTGGATAGCCGCTCGGTGCCGTAGGTGCCCTCCCTGGCCTTGGGGAGCCGGAAACCCGCAGTGAGACCCTTGTTCAGGAACCGACCCTTCATCAGTTTCCCAAAGAGGCGAACGCCCAGCGGCGCGGGTCCCATCGGGAAGCCCGAGTAGAAATACTCGATCCACGAGGCGATGTGCCCGAGGATCTGCCCCAGTGTCCAGTTGCCCTTCCACACGAGCCGCCCCGAGCGCTCTCCCTGGATCAACCGCTCAACCTCGCGCTCGAGCTCGGCCACGCCCCTGAACCGCAGCAACCGACGCGCGACCTTGCGCGTGTCAACCACGGCGCGGTCCACGGACGTCACCGTTGCGGCAGGGCGGGAAGCGATGGTTGTCATGGTACGGTCCTCCGGCTCGGGCGGCACTCAGTTATTGGGTTGCGGCACTCCGCGGTTGCACCGATGCCCGTCCGGACGCGCACGCCCCGATCAACCGGCGTGAAGTGCGAAGACCCGCGTCATTCGCCACCATCACCGCCCCGTTGTTCCCCCACCGCCTCATGTAGAATCGCCCGCGTGGAAGCCCGCTTGCAACTGGACATGCTCCGGCAGCCCGACGGGACCACCTGCGGCCCAACCTGCCTGCACAGCGTGATGCGCTACTACGGCGACCCGACGTCGCTTGAAGATGTCATCCGGGCCGCCGGACGCCTCAAGTGGGGCGGGACCCTTGCCGTCCTGCTGGCCTGCCTGGCCCTGCGCCGCGGCTACAAGGCCACCATCTTCACCTACAACTTCGAGGTCTTCGATCCGACGTGGTTCGCCCCCGGCAGCCACGGCGAAATGGACCTTCCCAAAAAGCTCAGGGTCCGCTACCGGGTCAAGAAGGGCAAACGCCACAAGATCGAGATCAGGGCGTACCTCGATTTTTTGGCGCTCGGCGGGCTGGTCCGCTTCGAAGACTTGACGCCCACGCTGCTGGCGAACTTCCTTCGCCAAGGGAAGCCGGTCCTCACCGGGCTGAGCGCGACCTACCTGTACCGAACTCCCCGCGAACATGGACGCAAGGCCGTCGACGATGATGTGCGCGGCGAGCCCTCGGGGCATTTCGTTGTGCTGTGCGGCTACGACCCCCAGACCCGGCTTGTTACCGTGGCCGACCCGCTGGAACCCAACCCCCCCTTCGACCAACGCTACTACGACGTGGAAATGGACCGCCTGATCGGAGCCATCATGCTCGGCGTGCTGACCTACGACGCCAACCTGCTGGTCATCGAGCCCCCGGCCGGGGGCTTCACCGCCGGCGCGCCGGCGCACGCCGGGGCAAGACCCAAACGGAGACTGTGGCGATGGCGGTCGTGATTGTGGTCGACAACCCGGACTCGTGCCCCCTGGCCATCCCGGGCGCCGAGCTGATCGGTGCGCGCCGTTACCTGACCGACCCGTCGTACGCCGACGAGCGCGGGACCAAGGTCTTCAATCTCTGCAAGAGCGTCCGTTACCAGGCGCTCGGCTACTACGTCAGCCTTCTGGCCGAGGCGCGCGGGCACAAGCCGTTGCCGAGCGTAACGACCATCCAGGACCTCAAGAGCCTGTCGATGATCCGCTTCGCCGGCGATGATCTCGAAGAGCTGATGCAGCAGTCGCTGTCGCACATCCAATCCACCACGTTCACCCTGAGCGTGTACTTCGGCCAGAACATGGCCAAGAGGTACGACCGGCTGTGCAAGGCGCTGTTCAACCTGTTCCCTTCGCCGCTGCTGCGCGCCGAGTTCGAGTACGCCGACGGGCGCTGGCGCATGCAGCGGCTGACGGACCTCTCGGCGGAAGAGGCCCCCGAGCTGCACCGGCCCTTCATCGAGTGGGCCGCGGGCGAGTACATCTCCGGGCGCAAGAAGATCCGCGCCAAAGCCCAGGAGAAGGGCTATGACCTCGCGATCCTGTACGACGAGGACGCCCCCGACCAGCCCACCGCGCCGAACTCCATGAAGGTCTTCGTCAAGGCCGCCAAGGCCGTCGGGTTCAACGTGGAGATGATCGATAAGGAGGACTACGGCAAGATCGCCGAGTTCGACGCGCTGTTCATCCGCGAGACCACGGCGGTGAACCACTACACCTACCGCTTCGCGCGCCGCGCCGCCGCCGAAGGGCTCGCCGTCATCGACGACCCCCAGTCGATCCTGCGCTGCTCCAACAAGGTCTACCTGCACGAGCTGTTCGAGACCAACGACATCCCGTGTCCCAAGACGCTTATTGTTCACCGCGAGAACACCGGCGAGGTGCTCGAGAAACTCGGGCTGCCGTGCGTGCTGAAGAAGCCCGACAGCTCCTTCAGCCAGGGTGTCATCAAGGTGAGCGACCCGGCGAAGCTGCAGCAGGAACTCGATGCCTTCCTCGAAAAAAGCGACCTGGTGATCGCCCAGGAGTTCCTCCCCAGCGCCTTCGACTGGCGCATCGGTGTCCTCGACCGCAAGGCGATCTTCGCGTGCCGCTACCACATGGCCAAGGGCCACTGGCAGATCGTCTCGACCGACAAGAAGGGCGAGAAGGACTACGGCAAGACCGAGGCGGTGCCCCTGGACCTGGTGCCCAAGCGCGTGCTCAACACCGCCGTGCGCGCCGCCAACCTCATCGGCGACGGGCTCTACGGCGTGGACCTGAAGCAGATCGACCAGAAGGTCTACATCATGGAGATCAACGACAACCCAAACGTGGACAAGGGGTACGAAGATCTCATCCTCGGCGAGGGGCTGTTCCTGCTCATCATGCAGTCGATGATGGACCGGGTGAAGCGGATCAAGGAAGGCAGGTCACAGTCATGAGCAGCCCGTACCACCTGTTCGAGGCCGTCGGAGTCGAGCTCGAGTACATGATCGTCGACCGCGCCTCGCTCGACGTGCGACCCGTCGCCGATAAGCTGCTGCTCCAGGCGGCGCTCGAAGCGGGCACCAGCTTCGACGGCGACCAGCCCACCGAGTTCGAGTTCGAGGGCGTGGTGTGGTCCAACGAGCTGGCGTCGCACGTCATCGAGCTCAAGACCGAGGAACCGGCCCGCACGCTCACCGGCCTTTCGGCCATGTTCGATGAGTCGGTCGAGCGGATCAACACGCTGCTGGCCCCCATGGGCTGCCGACTGCTGCCGACCGGCATGCACCCGTGGATGGACCCGGCGCGAGAGATGAAGCTGTGGTCGCACGCCTATTCCGAGGTGTACGAGGCGTTCGACCGTATCTTCGGCTGCAAGGGCCACGGCTGGGCCAACCTCCAGAGCGTGCACATCAACCTGCCGTTCCGCGGCGACGAGGAGTTCGGCAAGCTCCACGCGGCGATCCGCCTGCTGATGCCGATCCTCCCCGCGCTCGCCGCCAGTTCGCCCGCGATGGACGGGCGCCTCACCGGCCTGCTCGACAACCGCCTGGAGGTGTACCGCACCAACTCCAGCAAGCTGGCCAGCATGACGGGGCGGGTGATCCCCGAGCCGCTTTTCACCCACGCCGACTACGACCGCGAGATCTTCCAGCGCATCTACAAGGACCTCGAGCCGCTCGACCCCGCGGGCGAGCTCCGCCACGAATGGGCCAACGCCCGGGGCGCCATCGCCCGCTTCTCGCGCGGCAGTATCGAGATCCGCGTGCTCGATGTGCAGGAGTGCCCACGAGCCGACCTGGCCATGGTCGCCCTGATCGTCCGCGTCCTTCAGGAATGCGTAGCCCAGCGCTGGCAGTTCACCGCCGCGCAGATGGCGTGGACCATCGACCGCCTCGAACCTGTCTTCCTCGGGTGCGTCCGCGAGGGCGAGCACTTCGAGATCACCGACCGCGACTACCTCGCTGCCTGGGGCTGGACGCACTCGGGCGCCTGCACCGCCGGCAAGCTGTGGCGACACCTGTACGACTCGCTGCGCACCGGCTTCACCGCCGAACAGCAGGACGCAATCAGGGGCATGCTCAACGAGGGGCCATTGGCGCGCCGGGTACTCCGCGCCTTGGGACCGACACCCAACCGCCAGCGGCTGCACGACGTCTATCAGGGGCTGGCCCACTGTCTGGCGGACGGCCAGATGTTCCTTGATTCCGGCGAGGCCTCGCGTCACTAGGGATGGGTTTGGGTGACCCGAACGGGTGCCTGAATCGTCGCTCGCGTCGCGGCGGACCCCCTAGAATCAAGACCTGATCCGGCGGCGTAACACTCGCCGGATCGAGAGTTGTCATTCTGTCCCACGTTCGCCTGTTTGTCCCGAGCTCCACGCATGGCAAGCGCCCCCCAATCGCTCCGTCCCGCCCCCGCCGCCCCCGGTGTGAACGGCTGGAACGCCGAGTATCTCGATTCGCTCTACGTCCAGTTCAAGCAGGACCCCGCGTCGCTGAGCGAGGACCTGCGCCAGTTCTTCCAGGGGTTTGACCTGGCGCAGGCGGGCGGCGCGGTGATGAACGGCGTGGCGCATGGTGCCTCGGCGCCGACCGCGCCGGCGAGCGCCCCGGGTGTCGGCGCGGCGCACGACCGGGCCCAGTCGGCGGTGGCGGACCTGATCTTTGAGTACCGCGGGTCCGGGCACCTGTGCGCCGGCATCGACCCCTTCGGGCGCGAGCGCCCGGTGCCGGACCAACTCATCCCCGGCACCCACGGGCTGAGCGAGGGCGATCTCGATCGGACCTTTGACGCCGGCCTCCTGGCCGACGCGGGCCCGGGGGCGCGCCTGACGCTGCGCGAGATCATCCGGACCCTCGACGAAACCTACTGCGGGCCCATCGGCGTCGAGATCGCCCACATAACCACGCGCCAGGAGCACGACTGGCTGGTCCGGCGGATCGAGGCCAACCGCAACCGCCCCAAGCTCTCGCGCGGCGAGAAGGCCCACATCCTCTACCAGCTCCACAAGTCCGAGCTTTACGAGAAGTTCTGTGCCAAGCGGTACACGGGCGTCAAGCGGTTCAGCCTCGAGGGCGGCGAGAGCCTCATCGTGGCGCTGGACCGCCTCGTCGAGCGGGCCGGCACCGAGTACGACGTCGAGGAGATGTCGTTCGGCATGGCCCACCGCGGGCGCCTCAACGTGCTCATCAACACCATCGGAAAGACCTACGACCAGATCTTCACCGAGTTCGACGACAGCTATACCGACCCGGACATGGACGGCATCGCCGGGGGCGACGTGAAGTACCACCGCGGCTATTCGTCCTCGCGCGTGCTGCCGGGCGGGAAGGAGATCTGGCTCTCGATGGCCTCCAACCCCAGCCACCTCGAGAGCGTCAACCCCGTGGTGCTCGGGCGCTGCCGCGCACGCCAGCGGCTGGAGGGCGACATCGACCGTACGCGCTGCGTGCCGGTGCTGATCCACGGCGACGCGGCTGTGGTGGCCCAGGGCGTGGTCGCCGAAACGATCAACCTCGCGGGCCTTGAGGGCTACAAGACCGGCGGGTGCGTGCACGTGGTCATTAACAACCTCATCGGCTTCACCACCGGCGAGGAAGACGCCCGCAGCACCCGCTACTGCACCGACTTCGCCAAGGCCACCGAGTGCCCGATCCTTCACGTCAACGGCATGGACCCCGAGGCGGTCGTGCACGCGATGGACATCGCGCTGGACTACCGGATGAAGTTCAAGAAGGACGTGTGGATCGACCTGATCGGCTACCGCCTGCACGGGCACAACGAGACCGACGAGGCCGCCTTCACTCAGCCGCTGCTGTACCGCGAGATCCGGCGGAAAAAGAGCGTGCTGAACGAGTACGCCGACAAGCTGCTTGCCGACGGCGTGATCACGCAGACCGACGCCGAGCAGATCAGGCTGGACCTCGACACGCAGCTCGACGCCGCGTACGCCCGCGTGAAGAAAACGCCGGTGAATCCCAACCCCCGCCCCGGCCACGAGCGCTGGGAGGGCTTCGGGCGCAACTGGACGTTTGAGCCCGCGGTGACGGCGGTGTCGAAGGAGACGCTGCACGAGATCGCCTCGTGCCACGGGCGTCTGCCCGAGGGCTTCAAGCCCCACGACAAGCTGGTGAAGCTGCTGGACGACCGGGCTCGCGCGATCAAGGACGATCTGCCCATCGACTGGGGCATGGGCGAGGCGCTCGCGTTCGGCTCGCTGCTGATCGAGGGCACGCTGGTGCGCATGAGCGGGCAGGACGTCCGGCGCGGCACCTTCACCCACCGGCACGCCGCCCTGCGCGACATGGAGACCGAGGTCCGCTACGTCCCGCTCAACCACATCCGCGAGCTGGGCCAGCCCGGCACCGACAAGGACGTGGGCACGCTCGACGACCGCGGGCGCCCGCGCCAGGCCAAGCTGTGCATCTACGACTCCCCGCTCAGCGAGTTCAGCGTGCTGGGCTTCGAGTACGGCTTCAGCCTCGCCAGCCCCAACATGCTGGTGCTGTGGGAGGCGCAGTTCGGCGACTTCTGCAACGGCGCCCAGACCATCATCGATCAGTATCTGGCGCCCGGAGAAGTCAAGTGGAGCCGCTGGTCGGGCCTGGTGATGCTCCTGCCGCACGGCTATGAGGGGCAGGGGCCCGAGCACTCCTCGGCCCGCCTCGAGCGGTTCCTGCAGCTCTGCGCCGACGAGAACCTGCAGGTGACGCACCCCACCACGCCCGCGCAATATTTCCACCTGCTCCGCCGCCAGCTCAAGCGCAACTTCCGCAAGCCGCTGATCGTGCTGACGCCCAAGAGCCTGCTGCGGGCCCCGGTGGCCGCCAGCCGGGTCGCCGAGTTCACCGAGGGCACGTTCCGCGAGGTGCTGGACGATCCGATGTTTGCCTCGCAGGGCAAGCCCGGCGTGAAGCGCGTCATCCTCTGCTCGGGCAAGGTGTACTACGACCTGGTGGCGCGCCGGAAGGACCTCGGACGCACCGACCTGGCGATCATCCGCGTCGAGCAGCTCTACCCGCTGCACACCGACCTGCTCAAGCAGGTGGTGTCGAGCTACCCGAAGGACGCCGAGCTGGTCTGGTGCCAGGAAGAACCGAGGAACATGGGCGCGTACACCCACGTGTTCATGACGCTGAGCGAGGAGTTCGGCTGGGAGCTGCCCTACTGCGGCCGCCCGTCGAGCGCCACACCTGCGACCGCGAGCCACCACGGCCACGCGGTGGAGCTGGACGCCTTCCTGACCGACGCCGTCGGAGCGCTCAAGGGGGCGGCGGTGGGCGCGGGGCACTGAGCGCGAGAAAACGCCGCGGACCCCCTGCAGGGCCCGCGGCGCTCGGCCTTTCGGCGCTCATCGCTTGGTCGAGAGAGCTCGAGTGCTTCGGCTGCTCACGGGCAGACCGTACCGAAGCGGCTGAGGAAGATCGCCAGGTCCTGGGTGTTCACGAACCCGTCGCCGGTGAGGTCGCCGTTGAAGTTGGCGGTCACGGGCAGGCCGAAGTTCACCAGCAGGATGGTGAGGTCGGCGGTGTTGACCTGGCCGTCGTTGTTGAGGTCGCCGGTGCACAGCGGCGGGACCCGCACGTCGGCGGAGGCGAAGCCGTACTGCATGAGGGTCGGAGCCGATCCCGAGGTGTTGATGGACACACTGGCGAACTGGCCCGCGGCGCAGCAGGCGCTGGAGACGATGGGGAACCTTGCGCCGGGCGTGAGCAGCGAATCGTTCACGATGTCGACGCCCAGGTTACCGTTGAGGATCGCCGAGCCGGAGGCGAACACCGCGGGCGCCGCGGCGCCGGCCGCGTCGTAGATCTCACGCTGCAGCGAACCGTCGGCGCCCTGCAGGTAGGTACCGGACACGTTCAGGGTCGAGGCGCCGCTCACTTGGATGAACCCGTGGTTGCTCAGCGACCCTCCCACGCCGGCGTAGACAACCGCGCCATCCTGCACGTACAGCGCACCATTCACGGTATTGAGCCCGTACATCTGGTCGATGGCGCTGCCCGAGTTGGTCACGACCACCGCAGTGTTGGCGGCGATCGCGTTGACGGGGCGTCCAAACGTGATCGTCCCGGCGTTGTGGGCCCACCAGTAAGACCCGGTCAGGGTGCCAAAGGCGTCCAGGTTGACCGTGGTCACGATGCTGATGGTGGCGTTGCCGGCTTCGACCAGGCCATTGAGGTGGTTTGAAAACTGCACATCGTGAGCGACGTTGGCGGCCCCGGCCGAGTTCCGGAAGGTGCCGTCGTTCAGCAGCACCGAGGGGCCGCCCTGGTGCGTGCCACCCGGCCCGCTGAACGAGCGGTCGTAGATCGAGCCGCCGGCCATCTCGATGACGCCGATCGAGGCGTTGTACAGGACGGTGAGCGGGTCGGTGCTGTAGTAGTTGCCGAGGGTGAAGCCCGGTCCGTTGACGGTCATCACGCCCTCGTTCGAGACGCCGCCGCCCTCGAAGATCAGGTTCGGTCCGGTGATCGTCGTGACCGCGGTGCTCTTGAGGTTGATCTGGCCGCCGGAGTTCTGGCGGATGAAGCCGCCGTACCAGTTCACCGGGCCGTAGATGTCGAGCTGGCCGCCATTGGTGAAGAACGGGGTCTGTCCCCCGTTGGCGACCATCCACATGCCGTTGTACAGGATGCCGCCGAGGTTGCAGGTGAGCTGGGCGGTGCTGAGCATCACCACGGGCCAGGTGCTCTGCATGGTGCGGCAGGCGGCCAGCCCGGTGATGTTGATGGCGACGCCGGTGTAGCTGAGCGTGCACACCGCGTCATCGGCGCCGGTGGGGGCCCCGGCCGGGCTCCAGTTGTTGGCGTTGCTCCAGAGGTTGTTGCCGCCCGCGCCGGTCCAGAACTTGACCACGGCGGAAGCGGGCTGGGCCGCGGCGAGGGCCGCGACGAGCGAGGCGACAGTGATGAGCGAGCGGCGGAACATGGCAAGGTCCTTTCGAGAAACGAGGGGGTGTTTGGTTGGCCGAACGGGTCGGCGGGTGAGCACACGAGCCATGCGGAGTCGGCGAACCGCCCTGCGCGCTTTTCGCCAAAGATCCGGTGCTTGACCGGCCACGTCGCATCCAAACCCCGCCCTCGCTTCTCCCTCCCAGAACCCGGACAACCGACCCTTGATCGCTCCCCCAAGACCGGCGACAATGGGCGGGCCGACCAGGGACGTGCCGGCACACCCAGGCATGACCGCCCAGAAGACCCATCTCATCACGCAGTTGCTCGGCGAGGCAGCCGGCGGGGGCACCGGCGGGGCCGATGCCTCCAACCGGCTCATGTCGCTTGTCTATGACGAGCTGCGCCGGATGGCCGCCGCGGAGATGGCCAGGGAGTCGCCGGGACGCACCCTTCAGCCGACCGCGCTGGTGAACGAGGCGTACATGCGGCTGCTGGGCGACGGCGGCGAACAGGTGTCATGGGACAACCGGGGGCACTTCTTCGGGGCCGCGGCGCTGGCGATGAGGCGGATCCTCGTGGACCGCGCCCGCGCACGCAACGCGCAGAAGCGCGGCGGCGAACGGCGACGCGTCGACCTCGACGAGGCGTCGATGGCCAGCGGGCCGGACGATGACACCACCATCGCGGTGGACGAGGTGCTGAAGAAGCTCGACGCCTACGACAGAACCAAGGGCCAGCTCGTGATGCTGCGGTACTTCGCCGGGCTGTCGCTCGAGCAGACGGCGCAGGCGATGGGTCTGACGCTGCACGCCGTGCGCAAGGAGTGGGCCTTCGCGCGGGCGTGGATGCACACCGAGCTTGTCAAGCTCCAGAGCGGCTCGGAGCCCGCGACGTGAACACCGAGCACATGCGGAGAGTCGAAGAGGTCTTCGACCGCGCCATCGACCTGTCCGGCGCGGCACGATCGGCGTTCCTCGACGAACGCTGCGCCGGCGACGAGGCCCTGCGCCGCGACGTGTTGGCACTGCTCGATGCCGCGGAGGGCGAAGCCGGCCCGCTCGACCAGCCGCACTCGGGCGCGCGCGCCGCGCCCACGCCTCCCCCGGTCACAAACGACGCCTTGATCCCGCCGGGCGGGGTCATCGGGCGCTACCGGGCGGTCTCGGTGCTGGGCTCGGGCGGCATGGGCGTGGTCTACGAGGCGGAGCAGGACAAGCCGCGGCGTTCGGTGGCGCTCAAGGTGATCCGCCCAGGCCTGATGACGCCCAACATTCTCAAGCGCTTCGAGTTCGAGGCGGAGATGCTCGGTCGCCTGCAGCACCCCGGCATCGCCCAGATCATCGAGGCCGGCGCGTACCCGACGGCCCAGGGGCCGCAGCCGTATTTCGCGATGGAGCTGGTGCGCGGCGTGCCGCTGACCAAGTACTGCGGCACGGGCGGCCTGCGCATGAGCGAGCGGCTCGGGCTGGTGCTGAAGGTATGCGACGCCGTCGAGCACGCGCACCAGCGCGGCGTGATCCACCGCGACCTCAAACCCGCCAACATCCTTGTCGACGCAACGGGCCAGCCCAAGATCCTGGATTTCGGCGTGGCCCGCGCCACGGGGGCGGACGAGGGCGGGGCGAACAACCCGCGGCTCACCATCGTCCGCACCGGTGAGCACCAGATCATCGGCACGCTCGGCTATATGAGCCCCGAGCAGGTGAGCGGCAAGCCCGGCGACGTGGATACCCGCAGCGACGTCTACGCGCTGGGCGTGATCCTCTACGAGATTGTCAGCGGCCGGCTGCCCCTGGACCTGTCGGGGCGCACGCTGCCCGAGGCGGCCCGCGTGGTGCAGGAGCAGGACCCCGAACCTCTCAGCACGATCGTTTCGACGGCGCGGGGCGACCTGAACACCATCGCGGCCAAGGCGCTGGAGAAGGACAAGTCACGCCGCTATCAGTCCGCCGCGGCGCTGGCGGACGACATCCGGCGCTTCCTGCGGAATGAGCCGATCTCGGCCCGCCCGCCCAGCACGATGTACCAGGTGCGGAAGTTCGCGCGCCGGCACCGTGCGCTGGTAGGGGCGGCGGTGGTGGTGGTGCTGGCGCTAACGGCGGGTTTGATCGCGGCGTCGGTCGGCTTCGCGAACGCCGCCCGAGAGCGTGACGCCGCGCAGGTCGCGCTGGCCAAACAGAAGCGCGCCGCCGCGATGCTCAAGGAAATGCTGTCGGGCGTCGACCCCGATATCGCCCGAGGGCGCGACACGTTTATCCTGCGGCGGATGCTGGACGACTGGGGGGCGAAGCTCGGCACGGAGCTGACGGATCAGCCGGAAGTCGAGCTCGACCTGCGGATCGTGGTGGGCGAGACGTACCGCAAGCTGGACCAGTCGGCCCGGGCCAGGGCGATGTTCGAGGCGGCCCGGACGCTCGCGAGGCGCGTGTGGGGCGAGAAATCAGCGCAGTTCGCCGAGGCCACGCAGGGCCTGGCGCTGGCGACGCTGTGGGCGACCGAGCAGGAAAAGTCCGAGCCGCTGTTCCGCGAGGCGCTGGCCCTGCGGACGGATCTGTTCGGTCCCGAGAGCGCACAGGCGGCGGACTCGATGTCCGAACTGGGGACCAATCTCCGCCAGTTGGGCCGGCTCGAAGACGGCGAGAAACTGCTGTCAGGGGCGCTGGAGATCAAGCGGCGCGTCCACGGCGAACCGAGCCGCGAGGTCGCGTCGACGATGAACGACCTCGCGATGGTCTACCTCGATGAGGGGCGGCTCGCCGACGCCGAGGCGCTGCAGACCGGGGCGCTGAAAATGGCGAAAGAGGTGTTCGGCGAGGATCTCCCGGACACCCTTCGGATGATGCAGAACCTCGGGCTCGTCCAGTACAGGCTGGAGCATTACGCCAAGGCGGAGGCCACGTCGCGGAAGGTGCTGGCGGCGAGCGAGAGAATCTTCCCCGGGGACTCCGGGCTCACGGTGGAGTCGCTCGACAATCTCTCGGCGGCGCTCCTGGGGCAGGGCAAGTACGACGAGGTCGGCGGTCTGCGCGAGCGGGCCCTGCGGATGAGCCTGAAGCTCTACGGCCCGGACTCGCTCGACGTGGCTTCGGAGTACTACAACATCGCCTCATTCCGAGTGGAAACGGGGGACCTTGACGGGGCCGAGCAGGCCGCCGCCAGCGCGCTCGAGATCGCGCACAAGGCCCCGGAGGGGGCGCGCCAGGCACGCAACACGCTGTACCTGCTCGGGCAGATTCTCCGGCGCCGGGAAAAGTTCGCCGCCGCCGAGCCCAAGCTGCGGGAGCTGCTTGACCTTGACCGAAAGGCGCTGCCGGCGAATCACCCGGACATCGCCCTGTCGATCGGGTCGCTGGCGTCGACGCTGCTGGAGGAGGTATGGACCGAGATCGACACATCAGCGCCGGCGGTGCAGTTGAAGCGCGCAGAGGAGGCCGTGACGCTGCAGGAGGAGGGCCTGAGGATCACGGTGGCGGCCCTGGGCGAGGCGCACTGGCGCGCCTTCATCACCACCTCGAACCTGTCGCACGCGAGGGCGGTGCGGGCGATGCTGCGGGCGATGCAGACGCCCGCGGAGCGAGACACGGCGCTGGGAGAGGCGCGTTCTGCGTTGAGCGCGGCGGAGGCATCGTTCGAGAAACTGCGTGCTCCGGACGCGGTTCCCGCCGGCCCGCGCCCGCGGGTGGTCGGCGACGCCGCGAAGCTCGTCGGCAAGGTTCACCGGGCTCTGGACCGGCTCGAGCCCGGCGCTGGGCACGCTCAAGAGTGGAACCGCTGGGTCTCGCGGGGCGACCGCATCACCAGGGGTGATAGTGATGACGCGGCGCCCAGCCGGTAAATGGCGACGCGGAACTGGGTGATGCTCACGGCTTGATCGGCTGGCTCGTCCCCATCCCCGGCCCGAGCACCACGGCGTTGCTGAATACACGCGCGGTCCCGAGCGTGGCGGCTCGGAAGTTCGGATCGCTGGCGAAGAGGATCACCTGGCCCTGGCCGACCTGCTCGCGGGTGACGTACGCCGTGTTTGCCAGGCGCTCGGCGGCCTCGGGCCAGAGCAGGCCGCTCATTCGGAGCCGCAGTTCCTGGCCGGGTGGCGCGACGGACCAGCCGGGCTTGGGCTTCCTGGGCTTGGCGTCGGGGTCCTTCTTCGGGCTGGGTTCCCTTGAGGTGTCGGGCGTCTTGACGTCGCCTTTGTCCTGAGTCCTGGAGTCCTCAGTCCTGGGGTCTGGCACGGCGACGTTTGTGGATTGCGGCGCGGGGTTGAGCACGCCGAGGCGCAGGGGGGCGCTGACCCCGGGAGGGCTGACCAGCACCGTGTCGCCGGCGAACATGACGGGGACGTAGTCACCCAGGCCACCGGTGAGCCACGCGCGGTCATCGGTGCGGGCGGCGAGCAGGGCGCCCTGGGGCATGAAGATCTTGCGCCATGCATCGCGGCGTTTGATCTCGTCGTCGCTGGGCTTGTCGTCGCCCCCCCCGGACAGAGACGACCCCCCCGCCGCTCCGTCCCAGGGGTACTGCACGGGGTGGGCGTCGTCACCTTCGGCGTTGGCTTGAACGGGTGGCGTGTGAGCGTAAACGGCTGCGGGGTCGGGCGACTGCGTGCGCCCCTCCCACTCGCGGATCACGGCCTGGATGTACGCATCGGGCTTGGTCAGCACGTCGTCGAGCACGCGGGTCTGGCCGATGCCCTTTTCGCTGGCGATCGCGGCGGCGGATGAGCCGATGGCGATGAGCGTGCCGCCGGCCTCGACCCACGATTTCAACGCCGGCATCTTGTCGGTGAGCTGTTCGCGCGGGCCGTCGGGAATGACGATGACGTTGTAGCGGCGGAGGTCGGCGCCTGTGACGCCGTACTGGAAGTCAACGTACGAAGCGCGCAGACCCAGCACGTGGTCGAGCGTGTACCACGCCTGGCCGTAGGAGTACGGCCCCACCGGATCGCGCCCGAGCACGGCGACGCGCGGGGGCTGAAGAAGGACGAAGTGCTCGCCGCCGATGTCGGGGAGGTCGCCGGGGCCGAGGCCGGTTTTGATGCCGACGGCGCGGACATCAATTCGAATGAGCGTATCCTCGATGATGGAGCAGAGTTCTGATCGTGCGAGGTCGGAGGCGTCGGCCCCGGCCCCCATGGGCTTCCAGCCCGCTCTTGACGCGCTTAGTTGAGGGTTGTCCTTGCGTGTAATGACGATGCTGCCGCGCGGGTGGTCGAGCCCATCGAACTGGAAGGACTTGTCGGCGCAGCGGACCCATACGCCCCGTTCCATGAGTCGAGCGGCGGTGGCAAGGCTGCGGTCGTCTGCTCCGTCGATGACGAAACCAACAGTCGTCTCCGGCACAAGCAGGAATGGAGCCGGCTTGAACGATTTCGCCACGGGAACCGTGCCATCCGGACTGCGCGCTGGGCCCCACATCTCCAGTTCGGTCAGCAAATGGAACGGCTCCGCGTGTGCCGCCGCCGGCGCCCCGTCCGCCAGTGTGCAGCACTCAACATCACAAATCATTGGCAGCGACCACCCCGTGATGTCGTACAACTTTGATCGCCCGAATCGCAGGAGCTCGCGACGCTCGGTCGTCAAAAACTCCCCCTTCATCCGCGGATCAAACTCGAGCATCGCTCCCAGAAGGCGTGCCAATGGCTGTCGATTCGGGATCAGAATCGTCCCCACTGGAAACTCCCGCTGCTTCACTCGAAGCCCCAGCCGGTTCGTCGCGTCGGCCTTGAACGCCGCCTTCGCCTCGTACATCTCGAACCCCTGCGTCCGCATCACGTCCGCGAAGCGCTCGAACCGTCCCTTGTTCGCCCCTGGGGCCACTGCGAACGTCCTTCCGGCGTACGGTGAATCGTCCGCCATCACCTTTCGCCGATCCGCCACGAAATCCGTCAGCACCTGCTCGCGGTTCTCGGCGAGGAACGTGAGGTTCGCCATGCTGCTGACGAGCTGGTGATGCACCGACTCGCGGTACGACACGATGGTTCCCTCGGCGCGCCGGACGCCGTCGGCGGAGATTCCGGCCTGCTCGTAGAGGTTCTCGACAGCACCTCGAAGCGCGGCCCATGACGATGAGTAGCCCGGGTACCACTCCTCGTTCCACTCGCCGGTGTAGTAGCGCCAGCCTTGCTCGTCGAAGGCGGCGGCTTGGCGCTGGGCGAACTTGTTGACCCACGCCATCACGCTCGGGCAGTAGTTCGGGTTCACCGGCTCGCGCGGCGGCATGAACAGAAACGTGTCCTGGCTGCCCATCTCGTGCGATTCCATGAAGTAGTGCGGAGCCCAGTCACGGGCCGCCGCCACGCGTCCGCGCGTCTCGGGCTGGGTGCAGAAAATCCAGTCCCGGTTCATGTCGAACAGGTAGTGGTTCATCCGCCCGCTGGGCCAGAAGCCGCTGTGCATCAGGGCCTGGTCGTCCACCTGCGGCTGGCGCGGACGGTTCTGGGCCAGCATCGACAGGAACCGGTCGCGCCCGTCGGGGTTCATCAGGGGGTCGATGATGACCACGAGGTTCTCCAGCAGTTTCTTCACGTCGTCGCCGGTTCCCGCCGCCAGGTGGTGCAGCACGGCGAGCGAGGCGTCGGAGCCGGACATCTCGTCGCCGTGGATGCAGTAGGCCATCCACGCGGTGGCCGGCGCGGACTTGACGAGCGCGTCGATCTCGGCGGCGGGCGCGAGGCGCGGATCGCTCAGCTTGGCGTTGATCTCACGCAGCTTGTCCAGATCCTTCACCCGCTCGGACGTTGAAACAACAACGTAGTACAGCGTCCGCCCCTCGTGAGTCTTTCCGTATTCGACCAGCTTCACGCGCGGGCTCTTGGCGGCGATGGCCTTGATGACGGCCTCGATCTGGGCGTGGGTGACGGCGTGGTCGCCCAGGCGGAAGCCCAGCACCGAGTCGGGCGTGGGCACCGCAGCGTCGTAGTTCGCTCCGGGGAAGAACGGCTCGTCGTACGCCATCGCCGCCAGCACCACGGGCGCTGGATCGCCACCGGGCGGCGAGGGCGGCGTGGGGTCGGCGGCGAACACGCTGGCCGACGCCGCGCAGAGGGCGGCGGCGGATGGGATGATCGAAAGGGGTTGCTTCACGCCGTGGCTCCTTGCGCCGCCCGCGGGCTGGGCGGTGGGCGGGGTAGGCTACCGTCGGCGAAAGCGGAGGGTGCGGGCCGGCTCCGGATTCACGCTCGCCCCGTGCGCGCTGGGTTGGCAGGGAGGGCCGGGGCTGCCATGATGCCGGGATGACCCAAGCTATTCCCGCAGGGCCCGCGGGGCCGGCGGCCCGACTGCCCTCCGCGTTCTGGTGCCTCAACACGATCGAGATGTTCGAGCGACTGGCGTTTTACACGCTGCGGGTGATGGCGCCGATCTACATCATGCAGGCGGACAACCCAGGCGGGCTGCACCTGACCGCCTCGCACAAGGGGACCATCTATGCGGTGTGGGCCGCGGTGCAGTCGCTGCTGCCGATGGTCACGGGCGGGTTCGCGGACCGATACGGGTACAAGCGCACGCTCCTTTTCAGCTTCTCGATGATGACGGGCGGCCTGCTCATCGTGGCGCTGGCCCGCGACGTGCCGGGGGTCTCCAACTACGCGGCGTTCTTCACGGGGATCGTGGTGCTCGCCACGGGCACGGCGTTCTTCAAGCCGGGCATCCAAGGCTCAATCGCCCACACATTGCCCAAGGAGAAGTCCTCGATCGGCTGGTCGATCTTCTACTGGGTGGTGAACATCGGGGCGTTCGTTGGCCACTTCCTTCCGGCGATTTTCCTGCCCTCGAAACTCTCGGAGCAGACGCCCGAGGCGTGGCGGAACCTGTTCCTGTGCGCCGCGGGGTTCAGCTCGTTGAACTTCCTGATGCTTTTCACGTTCAAGGACGTGCCCAGCGGGGCGCCGAAGACCGACGGGCCCCTGCAGGTGTTCTGGAGGACGATCGTCAACGTCTTCGAGCCGCGGTTGCTCGCGTGGCTGGCGATCATGAGCGGGTTCTGGATGATGATGTACCAGCTCTGGGATCTGCAGCCCAACTTCATCACCGACTGGATCGACAGCCGGCCGGTGGCCGAGGCGATCTCGTTCCTGCCCGGCCCGGTATACAACGCCGTCACGGTCCAGTCCGAGGCAGGACGGATGATCCCCCAGAACGTCATTCTCTCGCTCAACTCAGCTTGCATCATCCTGGGCGTGGTCGGGATGGGGTGGCTCACGCGCCGGATTCGGACCCTGACGGCGATGCTCTGGGGCATGATCGCGGCGGCCGCGGGGGTTCTCGTGGCGGGCCTGACGATGAACCCGTGGATGCTGTTCGCGGGGATCGTGTGCTTCTCGCTGGGCGAGATGACAACCGGGCCCAAGAAGAGCGAGTACCTGGCGCTGATCGCGCCGGCGGGGAAGAAGGGGCTTTACCTGGGGTATGTGAACATCCCCGTGGGGATCGGTGTGTTCGCGGGCTCAAAGCTGGCGGGCTGGGTGTACGGGAGCTACGGCGAGAAGGCCGTGCTGGCGCTGCGCCACCTCGAATCGATGGGGTTCAGACGGGATGGCGCGGCGCTGCAGGAGAGCGCCACCGCCCTGGAGCGCGCGGTCGGGGTGGCGAGGCCCGAGGCCTTCGCAACCCTTGTGTCGCACCTGCAGACCACGCCCGACGGCGCGACGCGGCTGCTGTGGGACACGTATTCGCCGCAGTACCCGGTGTGGGTGCCGTTCGCGGCGGTCGGGCTGGTGTGCGCCGTGGCGCTCTATGTGTTCGGGCGGATGGCGAGGCGCTGGAGCGACATGAACGCCTGAGCGATCCCCGGTAGCATCGGGCTCATGAGCAACGCCGGCTCGGCCACGGTGATCATCCCTGCGCGGCTCGGCTCGACGCGGTTCCCTGAGAAGGTGCTGGCGAGCGCGACGGGCTGGCCGCTGATCCGGCACGTCTGGGAGCAGGCCCGCGCGGCGCGGTGCGCGGGACGGGTGGTCATCGCCACCGACAGCCAGCGTGTGATGGACGCGTGCCGGGGGTTCGGGGGTGAGTGCGTGATGACCAGCGCCGAGCACCCCAACGGGACGGCGCGGCTCGCCGAGGCGTCGCTGATCCTGGGGCTGGGGGATGAAGCGCCGGTGGTGAACGTGCAGGGCGACGAGCCGGAACTGGACCCGGCGCTGATCGACGCGGCGGTTGAAACGCTGGCATCGTCTGGCGCTGACGCCGCGACGGTGGCGTCGGCGCTCACGGACCGCGGCGCGTTCATGGACCCCAACGTGGTGAAGGTCGTCGTGCGTCGCGACGGGACGGCGTTGTACTTCTCTCGGGCGCCGATCCCGTTGGACCGCGACGCGGGGGCCGGGGGGGCCGGGGGGGCCGGGGGGGCAACCGGAGCGCCCGCCGGGGCGCTGCGCCACGTGGGGCTGTACGCGTACTCGGCGGGCTTTGTCCGGCGGTACGCCGGGCTGGCGCCGACCGCGCTTGAGATCACCGAGAAGCTCGAGCAACTGCGTGTGCTGGAGCACGGCTTCCGCATTGCGGTGGCGGTGCGGGCATCGAGCCACGAGGGGATCGACACGCCCGAGCAGTATGCGAAGTTCGTGCAGCGGTGGCGGGCGCGAAACGGCTAATTGAAAACGCCCCGTCGCGCGGGCGCCGGGGCGTTTGATGACATGAGGTCGTGACGCGGAACTTATTGGTTCGCGTCGTTCTGATTCGGGGCGGGCATGCGGGCGATCACCCACAGCAGGTCCTTGGTGTCGACGACGTTGTCGGTCACGACGTCGGCGAGTCGGCTGTAGTTGGGGTCTCCCAGGTGCGCGCCGTAGCTGCGGAGCACCTCGACCAGCAGGGGCAGGCCCGCGGCGAGCCCGCGTGCGGCGGGGAGCGGCAACTGGAACTCACGCATCTTGCGGTCGAGCTCGTGGCGCCAGGCCCACGAGACGCAGAACTTCACGCCGCCGCGGGCGATGTTCCCGAAGACGTTGTAGTCCTGCTTCTTGTAGGCGACTCGGAGGATGTACGAGCCGGGGTAGCCGAGCTCGTAGTGGATGTGCTCGATGTTGGAGAGCGTGCTGCGGGAGGAGGCGAGGGGCTCCTGCCCGTCCTGGATGAAGCCGGTGCCGCCGTCGTAGAGCTCGAGGTCGAGGTCTTCGAGCGCCAGGGCGCTGAGCGAGCCGACGCCGGGGTTGTCGAGCAGCGCGAAGTTCGGCCGCTGCACCGCGACGGAGCGGTTCCAGGTCAGCGTGGCGGTCAGGAAGTTGGAGGTGGGAATGCCCCCGCTGACGACGATGCCGTTGGGGTCGAGGATGACCTGATCCGGCGGCGTGATGGCCACCTGCGGGATGGTGATGTGGTAGTCCATGAACCCGCCGATGACGGTGCCGGACCGCAGCCGGAGCGACTTGATGCCCAGGTTGGCGTAGTCCCAGCCCATCTGCCCGCCCTCGATCACCTGGACGGGCAGGACGATCGGCTTGACGGGGGTGGGGGCGTTGGTGCCGAAGCGGGGCGGGACGGTGCCGCCACCGAGGAACGGGGTGCGAGGATCGAAATCTCCAGCGCCGTTCTTGCCCTGACCGGGGGTGAGATTGGGATCGTTGAAGTCCGGTCGCATGGGGCGGAACACGATGTCACGGTCGATGCCGCGCACGTCGGTCATGACGCGGAGGAACTCGACCGGGGACATCGGCTCGTCGTGCGGGAGCAACTGACGGAGCTGGTCGAGCTCCTGGGCGGTCCAGTTGGGGTTGCGGTCGGCGCCCTGCGAGGAGCGGTTGCCGCCCTGGGGAGGCGGGAGCTCATCCGCTTGGGTCTGGGTGGGCTTGGTGGGGTCGGTGAGCGGCGAGTCCGTCAGGTCACCGAGGGCGTAGATGGAGAAGGCGTAGGGAATCGCCAGAACACCGGCGCCCTGGGCCGCGTCGAGGGGCAGACGACCGGCGGGGCCTGTTTCATTGGCGATGATCGTGCCGAGCTGCGTGTAAGCACGACCGTCGCGGTTGTCCTGCGGCTTGGCAGGGTTGCCGTTGTTGCTCCAGCCCGCGAGCTTGACGGCGCTGGTCATGAGGATCGAGCGCATGACACGGCTGTCAGTGGCGACGGGGGGCAACTGGGAGAGGCCGTAGTCCTGCAGCAGGGCGACGGCGCCGGCGACCATCGGCGTCGCGAAGCTGGTGCCCTGGCCGGGCTCAAAGACGGCGTCGCTGGCCACGTTGGGAACCGGGAGGGCGATGCCGGCGGTGCCCTCGTGGCCGGGGAAGTACGCCAGGCACGGATCGGGCGCGTTTTCGAGCGTGGCGGGATCGGGCGCTCGCTTCACCAAGCCCGAGCCGGTGGCGAGGATGTGCACGCCGGGACGGACGTTGTTCTGGACGCCGAGGTTGTTGGTGTTGAAGTTGAACGAGTCGACGGGCCCCTTCGAGGAGAAGTTGACCACGGTGCTGAGCGGGGTGCCGGGGATGGCCTCGGCCGCGGGCGGAGCATTGGGGTCCTCGGCCACGCCGCGCGTGCCGCCGGAACCTGCACCGGCGGCGCCGTCCGAGCCCGCTGGACGCCCACCGCCGCCGGGCGGTTGGGTGATGCCCCCGCCGGGCGGGAAGCCGCCGTAGCCGCGCCCGACCGCGCCGACCGTGAGGACGTTGAATGCCGTGCCGGGCGAGCTGACGGTGCGGCTGCCGACGAACAACCCGCCGGGGATGTTGCCGCCGTCGCGGTTGCAGGTGGATGTGTTGTCGAACTCCCCGTCGTTGCCGGCGGCGACGACGCAGGTGACGCCGGTCATATCGGTGACGGCGTCGTAGGTCTGAGCGATGAAGCCGTCGCCGCGGAAGTCTCCGAGACCGCCCCAACTGCTGCTGATGACGGTGACGGGCATATCGAGCCCGGCCTGCGCGACCAGGAGCGGATCGGCCAGCCCGAAGAGCGAGAAGTACAGCGCTTCGGGCGAGAGGATGTAGCTGCCGAACGCGGTGTAGCCCATCGAGATGTTGCCGGCGAACAGCGGCGCCTCGGGCGCGACGCCTCGGAAGAAGGAGGTTCCCAGCGGGACCGTGGTGCCGGTGGCGGCGCCGGTGCACTCGGTGGGGTGCGAGTCCTTGGTGTCGCTGGCGGGGTTGACGCCGGCCCAGCGGAAGAGCTGGATGGTCCGGCCCCCGAACGCGACATGCCGGTCGTCCGGGAAGGATCCCTCGACATTCGCAAAACGGGCGCGCGATCCGAGGAAATCGGTGTTGTACGTACGCGGGGTTTGGCCGAAGGTGGCGGCGTAGGTCAGCGCGCCGTGCCCGGTCGGGCCGGAGTGGTCGGTGAGGTCTGAGCCGTCGGGTAGGCGCACGTACGCGAACGGCGCGGTAATGGGCCCGGTGGGGACGCCGGCGACGAACTCGCGGTTCACGACGGTGATCTGGATGTTGTACAACTGCGACTGGGCGGCGGTGCCGTTGGCGGCGCTGACCCCGACAAAGTAGGTGCCGCCGGAGCGGACCAGCGCGTGCACCGACTCGGTTTGGCCGGCGGGCTTGGCGTTGACGTAGGTGGCGAAAGCGGCGCCGCCGGTGGCGGTCCCGTCGGCGACAGCCCCGCCAGTGGAGTTGAAGATGCCGCCCTGCAGATCGAAGATCGCGGAGGCGTTCAGCGGGGTCCCGGTGCAGGCGGTATCGACGGGGCCGACGTTGTAGGTGCCGCCCACCGGGGTGATCTGCACTCCGATGTCGTAGCTCACCACCGTTCCGGTGATAACGAACTTGATGAGATCGACGTCGCCCGCGCGGTCGAGCGAGAGGTCGAGGTTGACCTGCCCGGGGGTGGTGGCTGGGGCGGTGCCGAAGTTCCAGGCGTTGACGGCGGTGTCGTTGGGTTCGGCGAGGAAGGCCCCGCTGCCGAGATCGACCTTGTCGCCATAGAGCCGCTGGGCCCCGCGGACGTCGTCAACCTGCGGGCCCTCAAAGCCGAGATTGAGCACCTGCTCCATGAGCTTGGTGCCGTCGCTGGGGCAGACCAGGTCCAGGCCAAGCGCCTGGCCGACGGCCCTCGCCATGATGTTCTTGAGCAGGCGGAACTCCGAGCCGCCGGTGAAGGAACGGGTGGAGTTGAGTATGATGTCGCCGCCGTTGGGGCCCGGGGGCGTGACAAAAGCGAGCACGGTGGCGGGGAGCGAGCGCATGGCGACGCGGATGTCGCCGCGCTCAATGAGCAGGTTGGCGGCCAGGTTGAGCGTGCCGTTGGGTGCGCCTGTGGTGGTCGTGATGTCCTGACCCGGCACAAGGTCAACGCTGCGTGCCGACGCCGAGGCGCCGCCCGCCACGGTGACGGAGAGGGCGGGGTTGAACGCAGTGATGGCCGCGGCGAGCAGCCCGATGGTTTTGGTGGCGTCGGCGGTGAGGCTGAAGTTGCGCTGCACGCCGGTGTTGAGGGTGAGCGAGAGGTTGGTGGGTCGCCCGCCGCCGGCGGGGGCGTCGAGCTGGAACCGGGCGCTGGTGAGGGGTGCGCTGAGCGTGATGTTCAGGCCGGCGAACGGCGCGCCGGGCGGGTTCAAGGGCCCTGAGGCTCCCCAGGCGGCGCCGTCGTCGAAGTTGTTGACAACCGGGTCATCGCCGGTCTGGGCCCCGTTGCGGCGAAGGAAGTTGAACGAGATGGCCGCGGCGTTCTGCCAGCGGTCGAGCGCACAGGTGGAAATGCCGGGGTTCGAGGAGAACACCAGCGACGGGTTGGTGTTCTTGGTGCGGAGTTCCATCACGGCCCGCTGCCAGGCGGTGCGTCCGCCGCGGTTAAGAAACTGCTGATCCAAGACCGTGAACAACGAGCTGTCTTCGGCGCTGCCACCAACCCCAGGGGGCGCCGGGATCGACAGCCCATCGGGAGCAAAGCTGAAGCCCAGAACGATGGGTAGCCCATCGGTGCCGGGCCACCGGTTGGTGATCGCGAACCGCTGGCCGGGGTTGATGGGCCCGTAGGCGGCCTCATAGGCCGCGTTGAGGCGCGCGATCTCCTGCGGGGTGGCCTCGGGTGCAAAGACATACTGGCCCGACGCCGAGGGCGCCAGCGCGAACCAGACGCTCACCACCGCCACGAGGGCGGCTCGAACATGCTTCATGATCGATGCCTTTCCTTGGGGTCGAAACTCAAAGGGCCGGTGCCCTCGATCGTGAGTGTACCCGAAGCCTTACAGGGCCAAGCCGGGCACCGGGAAGGGATTTGTCCTCGTTCTTCTCGATCTCGCCATCTGGCTCCCACAAGACCATCCGCGGGCTCTCGGGTTCTCGCGGTTTGGAGGCGATCAGCCCGGCACTGACCCGAGACCGATAGCACGGGGAGCTGTGAATCCATACGCCGTCGCAGGACCGACGGATGCCGGGAAAAACGCCGTAACTCCTAGCCAATACCGGGAATACATCGCGCGTGCGGTCGGGTAACCGTGCGGGTGCGCTGCCCGGGGCTTGGATGCGTGTTCGCCCTGGCGGTTCACGGAATTGGGCCGTTCTCTTGCGCCAACCTCGGACTACCCCGCGATCCCCAGAAAGTTGGCCAAAAGCCGCGGGCCGTCGACGGTCAGAAAGCTCTCGGGATGGAACTGGACCCCTTCCATTGGGGCGTCGGGTTTACCTGTCCCGTTGGCGGGCGGGACACGTCGGAGGCCCATGACCACCTCATGCCGGGTGCCATCTTCCAGGGTATCGGTGGTCCAGGCGGATACCCGCCAGCCCCCCAACGGGCCGTCGGGAGCGGGAACCGTCTCCTTCAGGACGACCAGGGAGTGGTATCGCGTCGCCTGGAACGGGTTGGGGAGGCCACGGAACACGCCCTGGCCGTCGTGAAAGACAGGGCTGGTCTTGCCGTGCATGACCTTGGGGTTGCGGGCAACGGTCATGCCGTGGACGTGACCGATGCACTGATGCCCCAGGCAGACCCCCAGCACGGGCACCTTGCCGGCGAAACGCTCGATGATGGCGTTGGAGACGCCGGCCTCCGCGGGCGAGCAGGGCCCGGGCGAAACAACGACATGGCTGGGACGCATCTCCCAGGCCTGGTCCGGGGTGATCCGGTCGTTGCGGACGACAGAGAGCTCGATGGCGGGATCGAGCTCGCCGATGCGCTGGACGAGATTCCAGGTGAAGCTGTCGTAGTTGTCGATGAGCAGGACCACGGCGAGAGGGTAGTCGGCTGGGGTGCGGCCCGACGGGAGGGTCGGTGTCCAGGGGGACTTGGCCGCGCTCGGTTCGTTTCGGCATTTCCTGCGTGAATGGCGCTCGGCGTCTGCTATCTTCAGCTTGACTCAACCGGGAGGCCCGTGATGGTGATCAGGAGGCCGCAACGGCAGCCAGATGCAGACCCGGACGACCACGCAGCTCGTCGAGCAACTCCGGGACCCAGGGAACGCCCAGGCGTGGAGCGGCTTTGACCAGCGCTACCGTCCGATCCTCACGGGGTTCGGTCGGGCGCTGGGGCTGACTCCCGACGAGGCGGCGGAGCTGGCGCAGCAGGCCCTTTTCGAGTTCGCGGCGGCGTACCGGGCCGGGAAGTACGACCGCGGACGCGGGCGGCTGAGCTCGTGGCTCATCGGTATCGCGCGCCATCTCGCGTGTGACATGCACCGCCAGCGTGGGGCTCGACGGGCCTCGGGCGATTCGGCCCTCCTGGAGGTCCCGGCCGAGCTTTCCAATGACGAGCACCTGACCCGCGTGTGGGCGAGGGAGCGCGAGTCGGCGATCCTCGCTGAGGCCATGGCGATTCTGCGGGACTCGCAGCGCCTGGAGGCCCACACCATGCGGGCCTTTGAGCTGTTCGTGGTGCGGGGGGTGCCGGCCCAGGCGGTCGCGGCTGAGTGCGGGATCAGCGTCGACTCGGTGTACGTGATCAAGAACCGCCTGACCGCCCGGCTGCGCGAGATCGTTCGCGACCTTACGGCGGCGCTCGACCAAGGGGAGTAGCGTGGCGCCGTGCCCCACACCATCGGAGCTGGAGGCGTTCGCGGCGGGCGACCCGGGTTGCACGCCGGTCGGCGAGCATGTGAAACGGTGCGATGCGTGCCGCGCCGCGGTGGACGAGATCAACGCCAACCAGCGATTCATTGCCGGGGCCGGCCCGGGGCTGATCGCCGCGTTCGATGCCGCGGCGGCCGCCGGGCCCGTCGGCGCGGAATCGATGCTGCCGCCCCCGGGGACGGTCCCGGGGTTTGAGCTTCTCGAGGTGATCTCGCGCGGCGGCCAGGGGGTGGTGTTCCGAGCCGTTCAGACCGACTCGAAGCGCCCGGCCGCGGTCAAGATGCTGCTGGCCGGAGCCTTCGCGTCCGGGGAACAGCTCCGGCGCTTCGAGCGCGAGATCGAGATCGCGGCCCGGCTTCGCCACCCGTACATCGTCAGCGTCTTTGCCTCGGGCGAGAGCCTCGACGGCCGGCGCTATGTCGCCATGGAGCACGTGCCGGGCATCGCGCTGGATCGCTTTGTGCGGGAGCGGTGGCCCGTGGGCGGTGGCAACGCGCGGGCCCGGATCAACCAGATCATGCGGCTCTTTCAGATGGTGGCCGAAGGAGTCGGGTACGCGCACGCCAACGGGGTGATGCACCGGGACCTCAAGCCGTCCAACATTCTCGTTGACACCGAGGGCAAGCCACGGGTGCTGGACTTCGGCCTGGCGCGGGCGGACGACGCCCTCGCGGGCACGGCGGTCACGGTCGAGTTCGCCGGGACGCCCGCGTTCGCGGCCCCGGAGCAGTTCTCGAGTGCGCTCGGTCCCGTCAGCACTCGGACGGACGTCTACGCGCTGGGGCTCGTGCTGTATCGGGTACTGACGGGGAGGCACCCGTACCCGTGCGACGGCCTGATCGCCGAGGTATCGCAGCACGCAGTTTCGACCGAACCCACTCCGCCGTCGCGGTACCTGGGTCGGCTCCCGGAAGGCGTCGAAGCCATCGTGCTCAAGGCGCTGTCGAAGAGCCCGCTGCAGCGATACCAAACCGGGTCGGCGATGGCCGCGGACATCGAGGACTTCCTCGCCGGGCGTCCCGTGTCCGCGCGCCGGAGCAGCACGGCGTACGTGCTGCGGACGCTGGCGATGAAGCACCGCGTCGTATCTCTCGCCGCGCTCGTTGTGCTCGTAACGGTCTTCGCGGCGGCGATCGGGCTCGCCCTGCTGTCGAGCGACCTCGACCGTGCCCGACGCAGGTCCGAGGCGGCGCTGTCGGAGAGCTCGGTGCGACGTGCCCGGTTGATGGCGACCGTCGGCGACGTGGAACGCGCCGAATCGCTGCTGTGGGACCAGGCCGTCCGGGGGCGGATGACCACCGACGGCACGTTTCTCTTCCAAGGGACGCCCGAGGCGATCCGCTCGGCGTGGTCACTCGCCGAGTTCTATTCCCGCTTGCCTCGCCGGTTCCGCGCCGTAACGGACGGCCTGCCGGACTGCGTCGGCATCGACACGCCGGGACGGACAATATGGGCTGTGAGTGCGAAAGCACGCCGGTGGAAATGGTCGATCGACGGGGGGCTGCTGGACGCGCCCGATCGCGGCCCCACCGATCCATACCGGGGTGTCAGGGCGAGCCCGGACGGGCGGCTTGTGGCGGCGCAAACCGCCGACGGCTTTGTTCTCCGAGACTTCGAGTCCGGCAAGGCGGCGCGGGGACCGGGCACGTGGGACCCCGACTTCCGGATCGGCGCCGTTTCGGGCGACGGCCGCTGGCTCGCGTTCTGCCGCTTGTCGAGCGACGGCGCCGTCCGCGTCTTCGACGCGGCCACATCGGCCGTGCTCGGCGAGTTTCAGGACAAGGCGTCCTCGCTGCAGTTTCAAGAATCGCCGGACGGGCCCCTGCTGCTTGTGGGCACGCTGAGCGGTGTTAACACCGGGGTTGTTGTGAGGGGAGGGGACGATTGGCGGGTGCTTCGAACATTCCCGCTGCCTCCGCCGAGGCCGGGGGCGCCGACCAACCGGGTGCGTGGTCCGCGGTTGACTCGTGACGGCGCCAGCCTGATCGCCACGAGCGAGGAGTGCATCTGGCGGAGCGGCTGGGAGCACCCGAGCACGGCCATGTCGTTTGTCCGCTCGGTGAGTTCCCCGATCGAGTGCAGTGATTTCGACGAACTCGGGATCAGCTTCGTCGCCGGCTCCCGCGACGGGACGATCTGGACGTTCCGGCTCCCGGAGTTTGAGCCCCTCATTTCGATTCCAAACGGCGGGGCGGTGATTGCAATCGCGGCCAACGCAACCGCGGGGATTATCGCCGTCGGGGACCAGCTGGCTCGCGTGTCCGTCTACGACACGACCGATCGGCCCTGGCTTGAGCGTGTGCCGGCCTCGGGCGCCACCAAGCAATCCCTATCTGTCGCCCCCGACGGCACCATCGCGTGGGGTGATGACGAGGGCTGGTTGACGATCCGCAGGCCGGGACCGTCCAATGAGAGTGTCTCTGTCCGCGCCCACGAGTCTGAGGTGTCCAGCGTTGCTTTTTCGCCCGACGGTTCTCGGATTCTCACCGCCGGCTTTGATGGCGCCATTCACGTTTGGGGCGTCGACGGCGCGCGCACGAAGACGATCGCGGTCGGGCTGCCGCGCGTCTGGTGCGCACGGTTCAGCCCCGACGGACGCACCATAGCCTCGGGGCACCAGGGGGGGACCGTGCGAATCTGGAAGCCCGATGCGAGCGATCCCGTCATGATCCTGACCTGCCGGGTGACGCGCGTCCCGATGGTCGCGTTCAGCCCGGACGGTCGGCTGCTCGTGAGCGCCGCGGGCGTCGGCGTCGCGAAGGTGTGGGATACGGCGACAGGACGCCAAGTCCATCAGCTCCAGACCGCCATCGAGGTCACGCGCGCGGTCGCCGTCTCCCCGGACGGGCGGATGATCGCGACCGGCGACGACGATCGGTCAATCTCGATCTGGGACACACAGAGCGGCGAGAAGCTCCGCTCCATCGACGGTCTTCCCTGGGACATCTTTGACGTGGTGTTCAGCCCCCAGGGCGCGGTGCTCTTTGCCGTTGGTCGAGGCGGCGAGGTCGTGGTGATGAACGCCCAGGAGGGGACCGAACTGGCCCGGCTCTCCGTGCACGCCGGGCTGGTCTTTTCGCTCGGGCTGAGCAGTGACGGCCGCCGGCTCTACACCTCGGGTCAGGATGCGTGGATCGGGGTCACGGACCTCGACCGTCTCTGCTCGTACATCCGGGGGAACGAAGCCGCGTGGAGGCAGCAGCTCGGCAAGGGCGCGCCCGGGCCGCGCGCGAACGGCGGGCGAGAGTAAGTCCGAGGCACCTATTCCCGCGGCCCCGGCGGACCACCGAGCTTCCGGTACGCGATGTGAGTCGCGACGACGAGCAGCGCGATTGAGTCCAGCAGGAACACGCCCATGAGGAGCCAGCTTGTCCGCCCGCTGTTCACGCTGACCAACAGCCCGGTGGCGACCGCGGCCAGGATCGCCGTGGCGCCGGTGAAACCGAGAAAGGTGAGGAGCGCCTTCATGGCGTTGCGCGGGATTCGGGCCGCGATCCGCCCGGGGGAGCGCGGCCCTGGCCGTGGATTCCGCGGAGCGGACCCCGCGACGAAACCCGGCGCTCGATGGCGGAGGAACACTCCATCGAGCGCCGAGTCAACAGTGGATCGCGCGCGGTCGGGGTCAGGAGCGCCGGCGCCGGGCAACGGCCAGGCCCGCGGCGCCGAGCAACGCGGCGGAACCCGGGGCGGGGGAGATGTACCCGATGTTGACGCCCACGCCGTCCTGCCCGATCTGCGCGAAGTCGACGGTCAGCGAGGAGATCTGATCATCGATTCTCACAACACCGAGGGCGGTGTTGAACGCGGGATTACCCGGCGTCAGGTCGCCCGGGAGCGAGTTCTGCATGCTGAAGCTGCCCGAGGCGCCGTTGAACTGCGTCGGCCCGAGGTTTGTACTGACGCCCCAGTCGCCCAGAAACGTGCCGTTCTGCGCGACGGTCGCGGTCGTGATGTTGCCCGGCACAGCGAGATCGATCCGGCCGAGACCGAACACACCCAGGGCGAGGCTCCCGGCGGCAACGGGGCTCGTGAACGAATAGGTGATCGTCCAGTTGTCGGTCGTACCGGTGGTGTTGAAGTTGGTGCGGGAAAGCCCCTCGTGATTCGTCCACGAGTAGGTGTCCGGCCCTGGGTTGACCGAACCGGCGATGAACGCCGCGGACTGGAAGCGGTACGAGCTGAACTGCGGGGGCGTCTGGGTGAAGGTCACGGTGACATTACCGACGCCGGCGAGGAAAAACGTCGACCCCGTGGGGATCTGCGGCCCGCCGGAGTTGTTGATGATCCACGGCGACATGTTCATCCAATCGATCGTGTAGGGCGCGGCGCTCAACGGCGACGCCGATCCGAGCACGGCGGCGAGCAGCACAGCCCTGCGGGCGCCGGCGCGACCCGGGCCGCCTTGCTTCGCGGGGCGATTCGATGAAGGGATTGCGGTCGACGCGAACATGGAAGCCTCCTTCGTTGTTGGGGACGCCGGAATGGCGGCCCGCTACCAGGACTTCCTGCGCAGCGCACCGATCTAACAGGTGCGGACGGATTTTCTGCCGGCCGTTCTCGATCTCTTGTTTCAGCACTGGCACCAACCACGCGCCGGTCTCAAAAGCTCCACGGCGTACGGACCCGCGCGGTGCGATCGGGTGATGCCTGATGCTTCCCAAACTGCGGGCCAAAAACCGCCGATCAAACGGACTCGAAATTGAATGCCCCCCTCGCATCACCGGTTTGGTTGGCCGTGGCGTGGTCCGCCACCCCCGGGCCGCCCCCTGAAAAGGGGCGGAAAACCCGAGCGGGAATGCGCGGCCGGCAACCCGCTGCGCTCCTTCGCGGCGCGGTGCGGGTTGCGGAAGTGACCCCACGGGGGTCCGAACTACGAGCGGAATCCCCGAAGGAAACGCCCATGTCGGGGAAAAGCGGCGCAAAAAGCGGCGCACCCTGCGCCGATGTTCCGGAACTGCCGCCGGCGCTTGCGGGGCTGGTGCGCGAATGGCCCCAGATGGGCAGCGAGATGCAGGCCGCCGTGCTGGACTTGGTGAGGGCGTTGCAGGCCCGCCGGAGCCCAATAATCCCCAAGGGCCGCAATCGCAGCAAGAATTAGCGAAAATATGGTGCCAAAAGTGTCTCTTTGTTGCCGAATTGGCGATATAGTTGCCAAAAGAGGCACTTATGGCAACGCTACCTGAACGAACGGATCGAGCCCTACTCAAGGAGATCGGCAACCGACTTGCCCGGCACCGGCTCAACCGGAACCTGACGCAGGAACAGGTCGCTCACGAAGCCGGCGTGTCGAAGCGAACCGTTGTGCGGCTGGAGAACGGCGAATCCAGCCAGCTCACCAACCTAATCCGTGTTGTCCGGGCGCTGGGACTCGCAGGAGGACTTGACGCACTGGTGCCCCCGCCGCAACCGAGCCCGGTCGCTCAGCTGCGCTCCCGGGAGAAGGAACGCCGGCGGGCTTCGCCCGGCACCAGGCGGGCCAAGCCCTCGGCTGGCTGGACCTGGTATGACGACGGGCCGAAGCGAGGGGGCCGGCCTTGAGCACCCTCGCCGAGGTTCGGATGTGGGGCCGCCAGATCGGCGCCGTGTCGGTCGATGGCCCCGGCCAGGTGGCCAGGTTCGAGTACACGCCTGCGTTTCGGCGCAGCGGCATCGAGGTCGCGCCACTGGAGATGCCGCTCGCGGCGCAGATCTACAGCTTCCCCGACCTGCCCAGGGAGTCGTTCCACGGGCTGCCCGGCATGCTCGCCGACTCGCTGCCGGACAAGTTCGGCAACGCGGTCATCGATGCCTGGCTCGCGGCGCAGGGGCGGCTGCCCCGAGACATCGACGCAGTCGAACGCCTGTGCTACACCGGGGCACGCGGGATCGGGGCGCTCGAGTTCCGTCCGGCGATGGGGCCTCGAGCGACCGCTTCCAAGCCGCTCAAGGTGGATGCGTTGGTGGAGCTTGCTTCCGACGTGCTTCGCAGGCGGGAAAACCTCCAGGCGTCGTTTGCTGACGCGCACAAGGAACACGCCCTGCGCGAGATCCTCCGCGTCGGGGCATCCGCGGGCGGCGCCCGCGCCAAGGCCGTCATTGCCTGGAACCCTCAGACCAACGAGGTCCGATCCGGTCAGGTCAAGGCCCCGATCGGGTTCGAGTACTGGCTGATGAAATTTGACGGAGTCTCCAACAACCAAGACCGCGACCTGGCCGATCCGCAGGGATTCGGCGCGATCGAGTACGCCTACTCGCTCATGGCGAAGGCCGCGGGGATTCGGATGTCCGAGTGTCGGCTCTTCGAGGAAAACGGCCGCCGCCATTTCATGACCAGACGGTTCGACCGTCTCGGCGACGGCGAGAAGCTGCACATGCAGTCGTTGGGAGCGATCGCACACTTCGACTTCAACAACCCCGTCGCACACTCCTACGAGCAGGCGCTCGCGGTTATCCGCAGGTTGGGGCTGTCGATGGACGACGTCGAGGAGCAGTTCCGCCGCATGGTGTTCAACGTCATCGCCCGCAACCAAGACGACCACGTCAAGAACATCGCGTTCCTGATGGACAAGCAGGGCCGCTGGTCGCTCTCGCCGGCGTTCGATGTGATGTACGCCTACAACCCCTCGGGGAGTTGGACCGCCAGCCACCAGATGAGCCTGGCGGGCAAGCGGGACGGTTTCACGCTCGAGGATTTCAGGAGCCTGGCCAAGGCAGCCTCCATGAAGCGGGGGCGGGCCGAAGCGATCGCCCACGAAGTCACCGTCGCGGTCGCGCGATGGCCGGAGTTCGCGGCGAAGGCGGGCGTGGCCACGGATCAGTTCGAGAAGATCGGGCGTGTTCACCGGCTCGACCTCGCTCCGAGCCGGAGCTAGACCGGAGTGGCCCACAACTCCCGTTCGGACTCCGCGCCGACTGGTGGGCGATGCTCGCTGAGCATTCCCGCCAAGTCTGAGATCCGCTTGACAGGCGGCCGATCGACGGGCAGCCGGTCGGGCCCCCGGAACTTGATTGGTTGCGGGTGGTACAACACCCGGCACCCGTGATTCGCCGTCCATATCGACGAGCGTTTGACTTCCAAAAAGGTGGCGCATGGTCTTGCCCTTCCAACTGACGCGGCTCATCCGGCGACTCCACCCCGCAGTTGTCGCGCTCGGCGTCGCCGCCGGTCTCGCGGCTTGCGCAGCTCGAAACGCCGCGACCGTGCCGACGCCGGCGGTCGGGGATCGTGCAAACGGGGCGGTTGTTCAACAGCCCGTCGCCGACCCACTTGAGGGCTGGCAGGCGGAGACCTTTCCGCTCCCACCCGCCTTTGCGCCGGAGCTGCCGACGGGAACCGAGTCCTTGATGTTCTCGCCCGGGTGGCGGAATCCCAGCGCCGAAGGCTTCTGGTCGTATGCCTTTGTGATGTGGATCAACGAGCCCGCGCCAGACGCCGCACGCATCGACGATCTGCTGGAGAGGTACTACAACGGGCTGATGACTTCGTTTGCGGCCGGCAAGGGCAAAGACATCAGCGGCACGCCGGCGCGGGTCGATGTGGTGAGGACCGAGCCGAACCGCTACGAGGCGCGAATGCACCTGATAGACGGCTTCGCCACCTTTGAGCCGATCGACCTCCGCGCCGTGGTCGATGTCGTAGCCCAGACCGATGCACGCACGACATTGCGCATCCAGGTCAGCCCTCAGCCTCAACACCACGCGATCTGGCGATCCTTGAAAGCGGCCATCGCAAGTATTCTGTCTCGTGACGCCGCTGCGCGCGTGACGCCCGGCGACTGAATCACATGACACGCGGCCGGGCTCGATATCAGTTTTCCCCCGCCGAGGGATCGTCGCACGCCGGTTCATGGAATGCTAAGTGCGGCTCAATGCGAGTCCGTGCGGCACCGTGCATCAACCGTGCGCATGCGCAGAACTGACCGCGCGCACGGCCACACCCGCGATCATTCCGTGCGTATTCTCCAGTAGCGAATCGCGCCGTGCTTCACCGGGGAGCACGCGCCGCTCGCGCTGCCCTTCCGGGAGCCCACGCCGTGCAGATCGATCTCCGCGCCGTCGATTCAATTCGCCCCTACGACAAGAACCCCAGAAAGAACGACGCCGCCGTGCAGGCCGTGGCCGACAGCATCCGGGCCTACGGCTTCCGCCAGCCCGTGGTGGTGGACAGGGACGGCGTGATCGTCGTCGGTCACACCAGGTGGAAGGCCGCGCGGCTGCTGGGGCTGGCCGAGGTGCCGGTGCACGTGGCCGACCTGACGCCCGAACAGGCGAAGGCGTATCGGCTCGCCGACAACAAGCTCAACGAGATCGCCACCTGGGACGCCGAGCTGCTGCCGGGCGAGCTGCTGGAGTTGAAGGACCTGGGGATTGACCTCGCCATGCTCGGCTTCAGCGCCGAGGAACTCGGCGAGATCCTTGCGCCGCAGGGCAACCCCGGCCTTGTCGATCCCGACGATGTGCCCGCGCCCCCGGACGAGGCGACGACCAAGCCGGGCGACCTGTGGGTGCTGG
>CAZEDW010000027.1:0-57009 GCA_964510955.1 uncultured Phycisphaeraceae bacterium | reverse complement strand
GCGGCGCTTGCTGGGCCGGGGGGCGCGGGGGGCGCGGGGGGCGTTGCGGGGGCGGGCTTGGCCTGGCGGAGGAGCGTGGAGGCGGCGCGGCGGGTGGTTTCGGGGTTGGGGGCGTTGAGGCAGTTGATGGTGGTGTTGACGGCGGCGACGCCTGCGGTGGCGGCGAGGTGGCGGGTGCGGTCGTTGCAGGCCTGGGCGTAGTCGCGCAGGAACTCGGCGATGTGGGGCTGGCGGAGCCAGGCGATGATGGCGCGGACCGAGGTGCGGTGGATGTCGGCGAGGTCGGGGAGGGTGAGCGAGGGGTCGAGGTAGTGGGCGAGGAGCTTGTCGTCGTCGAGGGGCGGGCTGGGGGGCAACCTGGGCGCGGGCGGCGATTGCGGCGGTGCGCTGGCGGTGGGTGCGGGCGCGGCGGGCGCGGACTGGGAACGGGGCGGGGACTGGGTCGCGGGCATGTGAGGTTCCTCCGGGTGTCGACGCCGCAACGAAGCGCCGACGAGTGGGAACGTAGCCCGAGTCTGCAGCGGGGCAAGGGCGGCGGAGCGCAGGTGCTGAACTTTGCGCACGGGAGTGGTCGATGCGCGCGAGTTTCTCGCTTGTGGGGCGCGCCCGGCGGGCGCAAGAGGGCGACGGCACGCGGGCGTGTGTGGAATGCCCTTTCAGGGGCGCGACCGGGTATCCGGGTGGGGATCGGGCCGGCGGCCAATACTTCGGGCCATGGGTATGTCACGCGGCATGATGCGGGCGGCGCTGGCTCTGCTGTTGATTCTCGGGGCGACGGTGGTGGCGCTTCGGGTTGAGGGGCGGGTGTGGTGGTGCGATGCGGGGGACCTCACGCCGTGGTGCCTGGACGTGTGGACGCGGCACTGCTCGCAGCACCTGGTGGATCCGTACAGCCTCAGCCATGTGTGCCACGGGCTGTTCTTCTGGGTGGTGCTGGGATGGGCGGCGCCGCGGGTCGGCGAGCGGTGGCGGCTGGTGATGGCGGTGGGGGCGGCGGCGTGCTGGGAGGTGGCGGAGAACTCGGTGTGGGTGATCGAGCGGTATCGGAGCTCGACCATGTCGCTGGATTACCTGGGAGACAGCGTGGCGAACTCGGTGGCCGATCTCGCGTGCTGCGTGCTGGGGTTCGTGGCGGCGGGGCGGCTGGGGGCGAGGTGGACGGTGGCTTTGTTCGTGGCGCTGGAGCTGGCATCGCTGGCGTGGATGCGCGACAACCTGACGCTCAACGTGGTGATGCTGGTTCACCCGTTCGAGGCGGTGCGGCAGTGGCAGATCGCGGGGGCTCCGTGAGCGGGGGGCGAGAAGAAAAAACCGGGGCACGCCTCGGCGCGCCCCGGTGGGGGTGATGCTGTGATTGCGGGCGGCGGCTCAGTTGCGGCGCCGGCGGGTGCTGAGCATGCCCAGCGCACCGACCACGGCGGCGGCTCCGGGGGCGGGGGTGAGGTTGACCTCGAAGGCGCCGAAGTTGTTTCCCCACTGGAAGCCGTCGATGGTGCCGAAGAACAGGCGTGTGGCGCCGGCGGGGACGATGAAGCTCTGGACGCCGCGGGTGGAGCTGTTGAGGCCGTCGCCGATGAAGAAGGGCTGCTTGAGCGCGGGGGCGACGGAGTCGAAGTCGATGCCGAAGGTGAAGAAGTCGATGGCTTCGGGGGCATCGCTGGAATCGGGTTGCTCGTCGCTGAGGAAGACGGCGATAAGGCTGTTGAGCGGGGCGTTGATGCTGCCGATGCCGTGGTCCGGGGTGCCGTAGGGCGCGACGTAGAAGCCGAGGTCGCCGTCGGGGCCGAGGCCGGAGGGCTCGGGGACGTTGTTGACGCTTCCCGTGACGTCGAAGGTCAGGGCGTCGCCCGGCGTGAACGCGAAGGGCGCGAGCGCGGGCGACTGGAACGGGGCGGTGTCGAAGCCGAGTCCGGCGGTGGTGCCGTCGGGCATGCCGGCGAGCCAGAGGTTGGACGAGCCGGGGACGGTGAGTGCGCCGGCGTTGAGGGCGGTGCATGCGACGACAGAAACGACGGCGAGGCCGCGGCTGATCTTCATGGGTCCTGACTCCTGTGGCCCGCTTGTGGAAGCGGGTGTGCCCATGAAATGTACCCCAAGGACGGGTCGCCGCAAGGGGGTAGTGCCGATCGGTGCGCGCTATTTGGCGGGCGTTTGGGTGGGGGCGCGGGGTGCGCGGAGGATCTCGGACGTCGGCGGCTGATCGCCGCCACGGTGGGGCATCGCGCGGGGGTGGGGGCTGATCAGTCCTCGACGGCCTGATCGTGCTCGCCGATCATCTTCTCGAAGATGATCAGGTTGCTCATGCGGTCCTGGTCCCAGCGGATGCCGACGATGTCGTAGCCGTCGGCGATGCCGAAGTGGAGGAAGGGGCGGATGCGGTTGTCGCACTCGAAGCGGAGGGTGTGATAGCCCTCGGCGCGGGCCCAGTCTTCGGCGGCGTGCATGAGCTGGGTGGCGATGCCGGAGCGGCGCATGTCGGGGACGACGCCGACGAGCCAGGCGAAGTGCACGCTGGGCTTGAGCTCCATGCCGGCGTAGAAGCCGACGGCATCGCGGCCGACGCGGGCGACCTGCATGAGGACGTTGTGGCGTCCGCGCATGCGGCGGCGGATCCACTCGGGGTCGCGCTCGGGGCGGAAGATCTGGTTGTAGAGATGCCCGACCAGATCGAGGTCCGCGGGATTGATCTTGTCGATGATCGCGTCGGCCATGGACTCACCCCACTGCGAGCGGTGCGCCGGGCCAACCCCCGCGACGCCGACGGGCCTTGTGACTTCGGCGGCGGCCGGTGAGATCACCGGCCCTGCGTCCCGGCCCGTGCGGACGCCCGCCCCTTTCTCCCTGCGCCCGCTCCGCGGTGATGCGATCCGGGCAGTTCCACACTGTTGTTCGACCAACGTGTGCGGCGGTTGCATTATTCCACAGGATGACGCGCGATGCCCGCCTTTGGCGGGGTGAACAACCGGCGCGACCGTACCAACATTGGCGTGACGTGTCCGAAAAACCGTGCGGCGGGGACATTTCGGCGCGGGAGGCAGTGGGCGGACGCACTTTGCCCACGGGGAAGGGGGCGATGCGGCGTGTTATCCGGCCCTCAGGCGCGGGAGAGGTAGGAACCGTCGGCGGTCGAGATCTTCACCTTCTCGCCCTGGTTGATGAACGCCGGGACGCGGGTCTTGAGGCCGGTGTCCATGACGGCTTCCTTGAGCTGGTTGGTGGCCGTGGCGTTTTTGACGCCGGGCTGCGTCTCGGTGACGGTGAGCTCGACGGAGGCGGGCAGCTCGAGCATGAGCGGCTTGCCCTCGTGCATGAGGACGACGGTCTGGGCGTTGGGGCAGAGGTATTGCATGGCCTCGCCGCAGACGCTCTCGGGGATCTGGATCTGCTCGTAGCTGGCGGTGTCCATGAAGACGTAGAAGTCGCCGTCCTGATAGAGGTATTCCATCGGGGCGCGGTCGACGGTGGTGACGTCGATCTGGTCGTCGGAAGCGAGGCGTTTTTCGATGTAGTTGCCGTTCATCACGTCGCGGAGCTTGACCTGGATGAAGGCGCGGAGGTTGCCGGGTGTGCGGTGCTCGAACTTGGTGATGACGAAGAGCTTGCCGTCCATGCGGCAGGCGTATCCGGGGCGGAGATCGGTGGCTTTCATGGGGTCGGGCCTCTGGCTGGGGGAAGCTTTTTTGGGGGGCGGAGTGTAGGCGGGGGCGGGGGGGGCGGGCAACGGGTGAGAGGGCTGAATGGCAGCCTTGAAGGAAACGGCCTTGCCTGGGCGGCTGGGGTTCGGTGATGCCGTATTCAGGCGAAGGGGGGCACCCGCCCTGGCCGGCGCCCTCGGAATCGGCGAGGGCCGGCGCGCATGCCTGGGTTGCCTTGATGAACAGCAGGGGCACCGGCTCAAGAGCACTGACTTCGCAGAGCCGAAGTCAGTGGCACGGGGGAGAGCCAGTGCCACCCGACGCGACTGACTGATGCTGAAACGTGGTCGGTGCCAGTTCATGTGGAAGACGTCCACGTCAAAAAAGCACCGACCCGGGGACGGGTCGGTGGCACGGGAATGGTGTTGTCGGTTGGGGGTTACTTGATGCCGTCCTTGTGGGCCATGTACTTGATGAGGTCCACGCAGCGGGCGGCGTAGCCGGCCTCGTTGTCGTACCAGGAGCAGACCTTGAAGAAGCGCTTGTTGAGCTCGATGCCGGCCTTGGCGTCGAAGATGCTGCTGCGGCGGTCGCCGATGAAGTCGCTGCTGACGACCTCTTCTTCGGTGTAGCCGAGCACGCCCTTCATGCTGCCTTCGCTGGCGGCCTTCATGGCGGCGTTGATGTCCTTCAGGCTGGTGTCCTTGGCGGTCTTGAAGGTGAGATCGACGGCGGAGACGTCGGCGGTGGGGACGCGGAAGGCCATGCCGGTGAGCTTGCCCTTGAGAGCGGGGATGGCGAGGGCGACGGCCTTGGCGGCGCCGGTGCTGCTGGGGATGATGTTCTGGTAGGCGTTGCGCCCGCCGCGCCAGTCTTTCTTGGAGGGGCCGTCCTGGGTGGGCTGGGTTGCGGTGGCGGCGTGGATGGTGGTCATGAGGCCTTCTTCGAGGCCGAAGTTGTCGTTGATGACCTTGGCGACGGGGGCGAGGCAGTTGGTGGTGCAGCTGGCGTTGCTGACGATGGTGTGCTTGGCGGCGTCGAAGAGCTCGTGGTTGACGCCCATGACGAGGGTGGGCACCTGGGCCGGCTCGCTCTTGGTGGGGGCGGAGATGATGACGCGCTTGGCGCCGGCGTTGACGTGGAGCGAGGCCTTCTCGAAGTCGGTGAAGAGGCCGGTGGACTCGAGGACGTAGTTCACGCCCATGTCCTTCCAGGGGAGCTTGCCGGGGTCCTTCTCGGCCATGGTCCTGGTGACCTTGCCGTTGACGGTGAAGGAGGCCTCGGTGGCGCTGATGTCGGCGGGCTTGCCGTTGAGCATGAACTGGCGGTGCATGGTGTCATACTTGAGGAGGTAGGCGAGGTTGTCGGCGGGGACCAGGTCGTTGACGGCGACGAACTCGAAGCCCTGCTCGGCGCCGATGCGGTAGACGAGGCGTCCGATGCGTCCGAAGCCGTTGATGCCGATGCGAATGGCCATGGGAAGTGTCCTTCCGGGGTTGATGGGGGGGAGAAAAAAGGCGAGGTACGGTAGTGGGGAGGGGGGCGGGGGACAATGAGCTAGGCGGTGTGCGGCGGGGTCCGGCTGGCGGAAGTGAGCCGGGTGACTCGCCGTGAGAAGATTGTGGTATCGCGGGTCGATTCGGGGCCGATTGCGCGTGAACGCGTGTGCAAATCGCGGCAGTTGTTTGTCCAGGCGCTTAGTGGGCCGTTGGTCGTCCCACCTTGGTGGCGATGGGAGTTGACTTGATTTGCAGGTTTGTTGTTGACAACGGGTTGCGCCGGTTAGCAATCGGAAACCGGAGCGGTTATCATCCTCCCCCGCGGCCTGTGCTGCTCCGGTGGCGTCACTTGGCGCGGGGCCCCCCCGCTTTGTGGTTCCGGATTGCACCGGCCGGAGTCGCGGGAGGCTGATTTGAGGTCGTGTTTCGTCATTCATTCGTTGTGAGAGCGGGAATCAAGTCTGGCCTGGCCCGTGTGGGGCTGGAGGTCGGCCCCCCGCTCGCCCATCAACTGATAGGAGTTACCCGTGTCTGCCAAATCGAGTCTGCGAACGATTGCCATGCTGACCGCCGCCGCCGTGGCGGTGGCGGGTTGTGCGTCTGAGGGCGCCAAGTCCGGCACCCGGACGAGCCACAACTACAACGACATGTACTTCCCGCCGATGGGTGGGCAGCAGGCGGCGAAGCCTGCGCCCGCCGCGGTGAAGGTCGCGGCCCCGGCCCCGGCTCCGGCTCCGGCGAAGACCGGCTGCGGCGGCGTGCTGTTCTATCCCACCGGGATGGAGTCGACCAGCGCCCTGAAGGTCGAGAAGTCGATCCCGTGCGAGATCGTCTCGGGTCAGTGCGTTGATTACTGGATCAAGGTGAGCAACCTGACCGGCATGACGCTGGACAACGTCCAGGTCACCGACACGATCAGCTCGAACTTCAATGTCAAGTCGTCCGACCCCGCCGGGACCACCAACGCGGGCGTGATGGTGTGGAACCTGGGCTCGATGGCGGCTCACAGCACCAAGACGATCAAGATCAACGGCTGCGCCACCGGCGACAGCGGCAACATCAACGCGTGCGGCAACGTGAGCTACAGCTCGTCGGTGTGCGCCGAGTCGCGGATCGTCAAGCCGGCCCTCAAGCTGGCCAAGAGCGAGCCCGCCGAGGTCTCGATGTGCGACGTGATCCCGGTCAAGCTGGTTGTGACCAACAACGGCACCGGCCCCGCCAGCAACGTCAAGGTCAAGGACATGCTCCCCGAGGGGTGGACCGCCGACGGCAAGACCGGCACGCTTGAGTTCGACGCCGGCACCCTCGCTCCGGGCGCCAGCAAGGACTTCGCGTTCAACGCCAAGCCGTCGAAGACCGGCAGCTTCACCAACAAGTCGATGGCGATGGCCGACGGCGGCCTGAGCGCCGACGCCTCGGCGTCCACCGTGGTCAAGCAGGCCAAGCTCGAGATCGCCGAGACCTGCGACGGCAAGGTCGTCCTGGGCCGCGACTACGGCTACCAGATCACCGTCACTAACACCGGTGACACCGACTGCGCCGGCACCACCCTCGAGGCCACCATCCCCTCGGGCACCTCGTTTGTCTCCGCGACCGACGGCGGCACCGCCGGCGCGTCGGGCGTGACCTGGAACATCGGGTCGCTCGCTCCCAAGGCCTCCAAGAAGGTCGGCTACACGGTGAAGCCCGGCGCCGCCGGCAACTTTAAGAACACCGCGACCGTCAAGTGCGCCTGCGCCACGCCGGCCAGCACCACCTGCTCGACCGACGCGATCGGCATCCCCGCGATGCTGCTCGACGGCGTGGATGATCCCGATCCCGTCCCCGTCGGCGGCACCACGACCTATACCCTCAAGGTCACCAACCAGGGCTTCGAGAAGCTCACCAACGTCACGCTGGTGCTCACCCTGGATGATCCGAAGGTCATGACCTACGTCAGCAACGATTCCAACGGCACGCAGAACGGCGTGACTGTCTCGTTCCCCGCGATCCCCGTCCTGGGCGTCAAGGAGTCCAAGACCTACAAGCTGGTGGTGAAGGCCGCCGGCGAGGGCCAGGTGCAGGTGAAGGCCGAGGCGAAGTCGAACGAAATCACGCGCACGCTGATCAAGACCGAGACCACGAACTTCTACAAGTAATCGGGGTTCCGGCGAACGGCCTCTTTCGAGAGGCATGATCCGAGAACGAAGGGCGGCTCTCGATTGCGAGAGCCGCCTTTGTTTTTTGGGGGCGCTCGGCTGTGAGGCGCTGGTGCATGGAGGGCTTGCGGTGTCGGCGGGTGCGACTGTTCCACCGCTTCAGGTGATTGCCGGAGATCGGAAGGCGGGCTGTGGAAGAAGGTCCGTGCGTGTGCCGATCAGTTCTCCCGAACTAGGGGCCAAGACGCCCCTCGCTTGGAGCCCACGATGTCCCCCGGCAATGTTCTCGCTTCTGACAGTTCGGAGTCCTGCGCCCACGCGTCGGACGGAGCACGCGGCGCCGAGAGCCCGTTTCTTCCGGAAGCCTCGGTTCTTGGAATCGAGGGCTGCAGAGACCTGCTGAACACGCTCGAAGCGGCGTCCATCGTCTCGGTCGCGAGCCCGGACGGGACCATCGTTGAAGTGAACGAGCAGTTCTGTAAGGTCTCGGGGTACTCGCGCGCGGAGCTCATCGGCCGCAATCACCGCATTGTCAACAGCGGGCTGCACCCGCGCTCATTCTGGAAGCAGATGTACCGGACGGTGGCGTCGGGCGGCGTGTGGAAGGCGGAGGTCTGCAACCGTGCCAAGAACGGCGAGCTGTACTGGGTCGACTCGACCGTGCGCGGCTTCTTCGATGACGTGGGGCGGCTGCGCCACATCGTCAGCGTTCGCACGGATATCACCGCGCTCAAGAACACGCTTCGTGAGCTTCAGGCGGCGCGGGACACGGCCCAGGCGGCGCTTCGAACCAAGCACGAGCTTTTGGCCAACGTGAGCCATGAACTGCGGACTCCGCTGACGAGCATGCTCGGTTACGCGGACCTGATCCTCGACAACGGGGAGGCGCCGCAGATGCCGCTGGACCGCGTGGGGTTTGCCCAGTCCATCCGGCGCTCGGGGCAGCATCTGCTCAGCCTTATCAACGAGCTGCTCGAGCTTTCACGCCTGGAGGCCGGGAGGGTCGATGTGCACCGTCTGCCGGTCAATCCAATGGAGCTGTTGCGCGAGGTGCGGCTGGCGCTGGAGCCGCTGATCGAGGCAAAGGAAATCAAGCTCACCGTCGGCGCGGACGGTCCACTGCCAGTCTGGGTGCTTACCGACCCGGCGTTTGTTCGCAAGATCCTGCTCGTGCTGGGGCGTAACGCCATCAAGTTCACCGAGTGCGGGGCGGTGCGGGTGATGTGCAAGGCGGTGGAGTCGGCGAGCGGCACGGCCTGCCTTCAGTTTGACGTCGAGGACACCGGGATCGGCATCGACCCGGGCACCGTGGAGCGGCTGTTTGAGCCGTTTGTGCAGGCCGATGCCGGCATGAGCCGCCGCTTTGGGGGGATGGGCCTGGGGCTCGCGATCAGCCGCCGCCTGGCTCGGGCCCTGCAGGGCGAGGTCGTCCTGGTGCGGACCAAGCCGGGGGCGGGCACCACGTTTCGCTGCACAGTCCCGGCGCTGGAGTCGGACGCCCCACCGGCGAATGCCTGTGACGTGGTGACCCCCCACGGGCACAAGTCCAGGATCGCGGAGGCTCCGCTCGCCGGGAGGGTGCTTCTGGCGGAGGATGGACCGGACAATCAGCGGCTCATCGCGCATGTGCTTCGGCGAGCGGGCGCCACGGTGACGGTTGTGGATGACGGTCGCAAGGCCATGGACGCCGCGCTGGGAGCGGTCGGGCGAGGCGAGCCGTTTGATCTCATCCTGATGGACATGCAGATGCCGGACATGGATGGGTATGAGGCCACGGCGTTGTTACGGGAGCGCGGGTATGCCCACCCCATCGTTGCCCTGACGGCGCATTCGTTCCCGGAAGACCGCGAGAAATGCCTGGCTTCGGGGTGTGACGAGTATGCCTCCAAGCCCATTGACCGGGCCAAGCTGGTGAGCTTGTGTGCGCACTGGATGGCGAAGAAGCCGAGGCGATCGGGTGCTGAATGACGACTTGCGGGTCGTCCCGAGCGATCCGCGGCCGGCCTGCGGCGTATAAGCTTGGGCCATGCCCGTTGTCCTGCGGTGGCTGCTCAACCTCCTGCCCGCCAACCCGATGGTGGTGCGCCTGGTGCAGGGCGGTTCACGCCGCACCCGACACCTGCTCATCCGCTCGGCGTACCTGGGTGTGCTCATCGTGGTCCTCCTGGTTCTGCTGTTGCCCAGCCAGAGCGGGGTGCAAAACTTCCGCGACCTGGCGGTGGCCGGGGCCAACGCGTTCGCCTGGGTGGCGTATCTGCAGCTTCTGCTGATCTGCGTTCTCAGCCCGGTGTTCATGGCGGGGGCGATCGCGCAGGAGTCGAGCCCGCGGACGTGGGACATCCTGCTCACGACGCCGCTGAGCGCGATGCAGATGGTGCTGGGGGCGCTGATGGGGCGGCTGTTCTTCATCCTGGCGCTGTTGTTCTGCTCGCTGCCGTTGTTCGCGATCACGCAGTACTTCGGCGGCGTGCCGGGGCGCAGCGTGCTGCTGAGCTACCTGGTGTCGGGGTGCGCGGCGCTCACGGTGGGGGCGGTGGCGATCGCGCTGGCGGTGAACCGTCTTGCGGGCAAGCGGGCGGTGTTCGCGTTCTACGTGGCGGTGATCACCTACATCGCGATCACCGCGGCCATCGACTACTCGATCCGTCCCGTGGGCGGCGGGGTGACGATGTTCACGTCGCTCAACCCGTTCCTGGCGCTGTACTCGCTGCTGTCGCCTTCGAGCTATCCGAGGCCCGATGAGATCGAGCTGGCGCAGATGACGGGCGTGCGGCACTTCATGCTGGGCAGCCCGGTGGCGGCGTGGTGCACGTTCTCGTCGTCGCTGAGCGTGCTGCTGCTGCTGATCAGCTCGACGACCATCCGCCAGATCGGGGCGAATATCGGCGGCGTTCCGTGGTACCGGCGGATGTTCGGGCTGGCGGCCAAGGGCGCCACGCAGCGGCGAATCCGGCACGTGGGGATGAACCCCATCGCGTGGCGTGAATCGACGGCGAGGCAGGCGACGCTGGGGAAGATGCTGGCCCGCTGGGGGTTCATCGCGGTCGGCACGATGTGGGGGCTGGCGCTGGTGCTGTATTACCACGGCGGGGGCTGCACCGGGGCGGCGTTCCGATCGACGCTGCTGGTGACGGTGTGGACCGAGATGATCGTGATCATGCTGGTGGCCATCAACACCTCGGCGACCGCGGTCAGCCGCGAGCGCGAGGACGGCACGCTCGACATCCTGCTCACCACGACGATCACGCCCAAGGACTATCTGAGCGGGAAGCTGCGGGGGCTGGTGCAGTTCCTGCTACCGCTGTTGGCGGTGCCGGTGGGCACGGTGGCGCTGGCGGGGCTGTATGTTCTGTTGACCTGGTCGGGCGCGACGCCGAACAGCGCCGGGTCGGCTGTGCTGAGTGTGACGCCCCCGGGCCTGACCACGCCCGTCAACGTGCCGCTGGTGCTGCCGGAGGGGGCGCTGCTGCTGCCGATCGCGTGCATCCCGTTTGTGGCGCTGGCCGTCATGATCGGGCTGCAGTGGTCGCTGAAGAGCAAGGGGACGATCGTGAGCGTGGTGTGGGCGGTGGCGGTGTTCGGCTCGGTGGCGGGGGTGTGCGGGCTGCTGGGCTGGCAGGCGGGGCAGTCGATCCCGATCGTCGGGCCTGCGGCGGCGGCGATGAACCCGGTGACGCTGACCTACGCGGTCACGATGCCCGAGCACGCGTGCCAGCAGACGGTGGTGCAGGCGGGTGGGTCGCTGGGGATGGCGCGGGTGGCGCTTCTGGTTGGCTCGCTGGGCGCGACGGTGATCTGCGTGGCCCTGGTGCTGGCGCTGCGGTCGAGCATGGTGCGGACGTTTGATTTCACGACAAGGCGGCTGGCGGGGACGGCGTGAGCGTGCTTTGCCGCAGCAACACTTCGGTGGAGCATTCCGGGCATCGCGGCGTGGTGATGCCGGCGAGGTCGTAGCCGCAGCTTGGGCATTTGGGGTCGAACGCGCGGACGCTCAGGATGGTGCCGCAGCCCTTGCAGGCGGATTCGCCGAAATCGACGCGCTGCTTTCGTGAACATCGGGGGCAATGGACCATTGCGCCGGTCGGCAGAGGCGAGCCCGGGCCGATGTCACGCCGCCCAGTGAGCCAGTGCAAGATGACTAGCGCCACCGTCCCGCACCCGGCGGCCAGCCCGATCGCGGCGAACAACCGGTACGCGAGCGGCGACTCGCCGTGGAAGCCGAGCCCCCAGGCGTCCAGATCCGCGATCGCGGCCCACAGCCCGGCATCGATCACAACCAGTCCGATGCACACGAGGCGGAGCAAGGCCGCGCCGCGCTGGAGCCTGAAAGCAAGCGCCACGTTTGCGTAGGTGATTGGGATGGCGGCGCACCAGCAGTACTGGATGGCGGCGGGCACGACGGCAGTGGTCTGGATCGTCCCCGCCGCGGCCCAGATGACCGCCGCCAGGCCTGCCGCCACGCCGAGCCAGCGCCAGTGGCGTTTGTCGCGTCCGTGGTTGATGACGCAGAGGGTGGACGTCGCGGCGAACCAGACGAGGTTCGCGAGAACCTCTTCGTATCGCCAGCCCAGATCGAGCCAGACCTGCGCCATCAGGGCGATGAACACCAGCACGCTGAGAGCGGTTCCGGCGGGCGACGCCAGGGACATGGCCGGTGTTTCGCGGAACCGCAGCAGGAGCGTTGCGGGCAGCGCGCAGCCGACGATCGAAAGGGACGTGACGGCGAGGTGCTCGCGGATCCACCACCCGCTCCAGACTTCGGGGATCCAGATCGCGCCCAGGGCGACCAGCAGCGCGCCCACGATGCACACGGCGCCGGTTACGCCGGCGACGGCGATCCTGGGCTGGCCCACCCAGTTCAGCACGGGCGCCAGCAGCGCGCCGGCGACGGCGCACAAGACGCCGGAACCTACCGCGTAGCCCGCGTAGTAACCGGAGCCGAAGATCACGAGAATCCCGCCGACCACCGCGGTGATCAGCAGGGCGTAGAGCGCGACGCGGAGGAAGAGCGACCGCAGGGCCATCGGTGAGGTCTCCGGGCGAGCAGTGTATTCGTGGCGGCGAGGGGCGAAAGCCGCGCGGGGTGGGCTTTGACGCCGCGCTTTGGAAGAGTTCAAGGCATAATGACCGCATGGCGACCCCTGACCCAGCTTTGCGACCGAGCAACGCAGCAGGTGCCGGTGCGGGCCGGTTCCAATGGCCGCCGAAGGACCCGACGCCGCCTTCAGCGGGGCCGGTGGCGCCGGCTGCGCCCGTGGGGCCGGTGATCGCGTTGCCACCCGCGAGCCGGTTGGGCGCAATGTGGCGCGAGATCGAAGCTGCGTGGCTTGCGCCGGTGTCCAAGCCGCTGGATCAGCGCATCGATGAATGCGCGTGGGCGCCCGATGGGCCGGGCGCATACTGCGATCGCTGCGGGGCGACGATCGTCGAGAGCGAACGGGTTCGCGGCGGGGTGCGCGGCGTCGATGAGACCGACAGCGGCGGCGGGGCGGAGTTCTCGTGCGCTTCGTGCCGCGACACGCCGCCGGCGTGGGACCGGTTCGTGCGGCTCGGGCCGTACGTTGGTGAGCTTGCGGAATGGGTGAAAGAGGCGAAGTTCACGCGGAATCACTGGTTGGCGCACTCGCTGGGGGTGCTGCTCGCGGAGGCGGTGAGGGCATCGGGTGTGCTGGCGGGGAGCGCGGCCCGAGGCGGGAGCGTGTGCGTTGTTCCGATGCCTGTTTCGCTGCGGCGGCGCCTGAGCCGGGGCATCGATCACGCCGGGGCGATCGCGGCGGGGTTGGCGGAGCGGCTCGAAGTGCGTCTGGAGCGGGTGCTGTGGCGTGAACACCGGCCCACGCAGAGAGGTCTCTCGCCGACGGCGAGGGAGGAGAATGTTGCGGGGTCGATTCACCTGCGGAGGGGCCGGTCCGCTGCGGGGAAGATCGTGCTGGTGGTGGACGATGTTTCAACGACGGGGGCGACGATGCGAGCGGCCTGCTCGGCGGTGCGGGATCGGAAACGACGTGGAAGCGCCCGGTCGCCGCGGTTGATCGTGGCGTGCTGCGTGGCGGTGACGCAGGAGGCGTCTCGGCGGAGCGATGCGGGGGTGGGTGGGGCGTGAGTCTGGAATGCGGCTGATGGGGCTGGATCGGGAGTCTGGGGTGATGGGTCGGTGCGGCATGTGGAAAAACGGGCGGCCTGCGAGGTGGGGTCTGAATGCCGCGAAATGATGGCATAATCGCCGCATTTGACGCGAGATCTGGCCAATTTGGCTGCATTTTGGTAAATGCGTCGGGTGGGTTGTGGGCGAATGGCGGGGGATGAATCAAGCCGCTTGACAAGCGGTGGGGGATGGATACACTCTTCCTCCCCGGTCGCAAGACCGACCGCATCGCCGGTCAGCCCAGCGGGCGTGACGCCCGCCGTTGTCCGTGTCGATTTGATCGACGCAGATGCGAGCCTCTTTGAAAAGTGAACAGTTGGGTCACCACGAGAAGATGCGGCTCTGGCAGGCGTGAGAACGCCGTCCTCACCGGACAGCCGGGGCCTTACCACAACGGTGCCGTTCGTGTTCACAGCACGGGCGGGGCAGTTGAGGATTCTCTCGATGGTGAAGACAGATTGCAATGCAAAATGTCAACCAAAGAATTCCTCAATAGCCAAATCTCCCGGTTTGCCAACCGGGAGCGTCCAGGCCCTCGCAAGGGGGTTTGAACGAGACCGACCTTCGCGAACGCGAAGGGAGAACTAGGCAAACTTCTAGATTGACGATCTTCCACGCCTGGGCCTTGTGCCTGGGCGTGGGGTCAACAGAAAAATCAATTGAAGAGTTTGATCCTGGCTCAGATTGAACGCTGGCGGCATGGCTAAAACATGCAAGTCGAACGAGATCCCCGCAAGGGGTGAAAGTGGCGGAAGGGCGAGTAATGCATTCGAACGTGCCCCGAGGTGCGGGATAGGCATGGGAAACTGTGCGTAATACCGCATGTGATCTACGGATGAAAGCCGTAAGGCGCCTTGGGAGCGGCGAATGTCCTATCAGGTAGTTGGCGGGGTAATGGCCCACCAAGCCGAAGACGGGTAGCCGGTGTGAGAGCACGACCGGCCGCATCGGGACTGAGACACTGCCCGGACTCCTACGGGAGGCTGCAGTAACGAATATTCCGCAATGGGCGCAAGCCTGACGGAGCAATGCCGCGTGTAGGATGAAGCGGTTTCGCCGTGTAAACTACTGTCAGGCCCTCGGAACACTGACCGGGGCCAGAGGAAGGGTCGGCTAACTCTGTGCCAGCAGCCGCGGTAATACAGAGGACCCGAGCGTTAATCGGAATCACTGGGCTTAAAGGGTGCGTAGGCGGACTCGAAGGTGCATCGTGAAATCCCTCGGCTCAACCGGGGAACTGCGGTGCATACCACGAGTCTTGAGGCGAGTATGAGTGGTCGGAACGCTCGGTGGAGCGGTGAAATGCGTAGATATCGAGCGGAACGCCGAAGGTGAAGACAGGCCACTGGGCTCGTCCTGACGCTGAGGCACGAAAGCGTGGGGATCAAACAGGATTAGATACCCTGGTAGTCCACGCTGTAAACGATGTGCACTAGATCGGTGCCGGTTTGACCCGGTACCGGTCGGAGAGAAATTGTTAAGTGCACCGCCTGGGAAGTACGGTCGCAAGGCTAAAACTCAAAGGAATTGACGGGGGCTCACACAAGCGGTGGAGCATGTTGCTTAATTCGAGGCAACGCGAAGAACCTTACCTAGGTTTGACATGCTTGGATTAACTCCTTGAAAGAGGAGCCACACCCTCTGGGTGGAACAAGCACAGGTGCTGCATGGCTGTCGTCAGCTCGTGCTGTGAAGTGTCGGGTTAAGTCCCTTAACGAGCGCAACCCCTGTCGCTAGTTGCTAACGCGTCATGGCGAGGACTCTAACGAGACTGCCGGTGTCAAACCGGAGGAAGGTGGGGATGACGTCAAGTCCTCATGGCCCTTACATCCAGGGTTGCAAACGTGCTACAATGGCGTGAACAAAGCGACGCGAGGCCGCGAGGCGGAGCAAATCGCATAAAACACGCCCCAGTTCAGATCGGAGTCTGCAACCCGACTCCGTGAAGCCGGAATCGCTAGTAATCGCGGATCAGCCACGCCGCGGTGAATAAGTTCCTGAGCCTTGTACACACCGCCCGTCAACTCATGGGAGCCGATAGCGCCCGAAGTCGTCGCGATTCAGCGATGCCCACGGCGAGATCGGTGACTGGGAGTAAGTCGTAACAAGGTAGCCGTAGGAGAACCTGCGGCTGGATCACCTCCTTTCTAAGGGATTTCCTTGGACCCGCTGAGACCGGTCTTGAACCGGTCCGGGGCAGCGATGCCCCACGGGACAAGTCAACATTCTCTCGTCGCGGACGGGGCAACCCTTCCGCGGCCGCTCTCCGGTAACGGCGAGCGTCGCGTGACCCGACTGTTCTCGATATACAACAAACACCCCCGGTCTTTGGCCGGGGGTGTTTGCGTTTTGGGTTTTTGCTGCGGTTGGGCTCCGCCGTGCACCATCGACGGCGACGGGGTGCATCGGGCACCGGCCGCTATCGCCCGGTGCGGCGAATCTCGATGGGGAGGTCGCGGATTCGCACCGTGCCCGCCCAGTAGGGTTCGTCGAATCGGGCACCGGCCTCGGGCGGCCGCTTTTCGGCGACCGCGGGCGAGGGCATCAGCACCAGGTTGAATCTGCGAGGCGGTGATTCGCCCGGGATGTCCAACTGCATCGCGGCGGCTGCGTCGCCGCCGGCATTGAACGCAAGCGTCTGCAGCGTGGGCGACAGGACCCCGTCGACTTCCGCGTGGATCTCCCAGGCGGCCGCAACCGGCATCGACACGACGCGGACGCCGAACCTGGCCCGCCAGCGGGGCGCGTCTTGCCCGGCGGGCAAGTTCGAAGCGCCGTCGAGCCGCTCCAGCAGGACCCACGGCTTTGCTCCGTCGGTGTACGCGCACACCGCGCGGTGTACCAGCTCGTCGAGATCGGTGTCGTAGACCGGGTGGCACACGGGGCTCCCAGAGGGCAGGACGACAAGTTCCTTCCACTGGCTGACCGTTACCGGGAAGATCCGGCGAGCCAGCAGGTTTCCCGAGCCGTAGAGGCCAACCTCGACGCTCGCCTCGGGCATGCGCCGCCCGGCAACGGTCGTGTACGGCAGGAAGAGCTGGGAGTTGAGCCCTGCACTCGGCGTGTTCGCGTACTCCTGTGAGAGTGGCAAGTGAGCGACGGTGTCGTCGCCGGAAGAGCGGGCGTCCCACTTCAGGTGGACCGTTGCGTCGAGGATGAAGGCATCGCGTTCCCAGTTCGCGGAGCCGAATCTGAAGGTTGGGGACGCAGTAGGCACGCCGCCAGCGAGCTTGGTGCCGCGCGGGTAGGGCTGGGTGCTGGGAAGGGAAAGACCGCCGCGGAGGACGACGGGCCACGCGTCGCCGGCGCGCAAGGCCGGGCGCGCGAAGAGCAGGTCGTAAGAGCCCGAGACGTGGTCGAGGAATCTCTGGGCGCGGGCGCTGTCGCCGCGGCTGAAGACCTCGGTGTCGAGTACGGAGGCCCAGGAGTCATGCCACGCCTGGCCCGGACTTGCTTCCATACTGAGGATCGCCTCAACAAGCCGGGCGGTGTGATCAGTGGAGAGTTTTGGAGGGTTCGAAGGCTTGGTCGTCGCCAGCGTCTGCTTTTGGGCCGGCGACAGCGAGGCAGTCTGACTGGCGCGCGCGGCCTCGAATACGGCGTTCAGTGCTGTCTGCTGGGCCAGGGAGTACCTGGGGACCTGCGCGTACCTTAAGACCAGTTCATCGATGCACGCATCGGGGGCGATCCACTGGTGTTCCGAATTGAGCAGCAGGGCCCATGAGGGCACGATCGCCAAGGACAACGGCTCCTTGTGGAGTCGCCAGCCGATACCTGCGGTCGCGAGGAGCACCACGGCGCCGGCCCAGGCGGTGACGGGTCGGCGCAGCCTCAGCCCGATTCGCACGTCGCGCGGCTGCCTTACCGACCGCCCACACTCCGGGCACCTGGCCTGCGCTTGGGTTTGCGGGACCGGGAGGCTCAAGCCCACGAGGTCGTACCGGCAACGCCGGCACAGCGGGTGATCGTTGACCCGCCGCCCGCGCCGGCCTGCGGCGAGCAGCAGCAGGCCGAGCGCCGCGATTGGGATCAGGATGGCGATCGTAAGCACGCGTGCCTCCGCGAGAAGTTCAGCATGCTATTCACTTGACGTGTCGGGCCAGCGGTCCGTTGGACGCAACTGGATGCAAAGAATGGATGCAAAGAGAAACGCCCCGGCGATGCGCCGGGGCGCGGGCAGGTGCCGATGAGGGCGGGCTTCCGAGTCTGGGCGATGTTACTTCGTCAACTGCTCGGGGGTGGGCGGCTTTGGGAGCGGCGGGGCGTCGGGGATGCGGGCCGTCATGCCGAGGTACTTCACTTGGAAGGCGAGGCGGTCGGTGGCCTCGTCGATGATCTTTTCGGTGGGCTTGCCGGCGCCGTGGCCGGCGCGGACCTCGATGCGGCAGAGGACGGGGGCGTCGCCGGCGTGGCACTCCTGCAGGGTGGTGATGAACTTGAAGCTGTGGGCGGGGACGACGCGGTCGTCGTGGTCGCCGGTGAGGACGAGCGTGGCGGGGTATTTCACGCCCTCGTGGAGGTTGTGCAGGGGCGAGTAGGCGTAGAGCCACTTGAAGTCTTCGGGCTTGTCGCTGCAGCCGTAGTCGTCGCACCAGGCCCAGCCGATGGTGAACTTGTGGAAGCGGAGCATGTCGAGGACGCCGACGGCGGGGATGGCGACGGCGAAGAGGTCGGGGCGCTGGGTCATGGTGGCGCCGACGAGCAGGCCGCCGTTGCTGCCGCCGTAGATGGCGAGCTTCTCGGGGCGGGTGTATCTCTCGCTGATGAGGTATTCGGCGGCGGAGATGAAGTCGTCGAAGACGTTCTGCTTGTGCTCCTTGGTGCCGGCCTTGTGCCACTCTTCGCCGTACTCGCCGCCGCCGCGGAGGTTGGGCATGGCGAAGGTGCCGCCCATCTCGAGCCATGCGAGGTTGGCGACGCTGAAGCTGGGGGTCATGGAGATGTTGAAGCCGCCGTAGCCGTACAGGAGGGTCGGGTTGTTGCCGTCGAGCTTGAGGCCCTTCTTGGAGACGATGAACATGGGCACGCGGGTGCCGTCTTTGGATGAGTAGAAGACCTGGCGGGTCTCGTAGTCGCCCGGGGTGAAGTCGACCTTGGCCTGCTTGAGGAGGGTGCTCTTGCCGGTGGTGAGGTCGTACTTGAAGGTGCAGGGCGGGTAGGTGAAGCTGGTGAAGGAGTAGAAGGTCTCCTTGTCGGTGCGGAGACCGCCGAAGCCGCCCGCGGTGCCGATGGTGGGTAGTTCGACGTCGCGGACCTGCTTGCCGCCCATGTCGTAGATGCGGATGAGGCTGGCGGCGTCCTTGAGGTAGGTGCAGACGAACTGGTTGTTGACGAGGCTCACGCCCTGCAGGACGTTCTCGGTCTGCGGGATGATCTCTTTCCAGTTCTCCCTGGCGGGCTTGGTGGTGTCGACGGCGATCACGCGGGCCCTGGGGGTGCCGAGGTTGTTCTTGAAGTAGAAGGTCGTTCCATCGTTGCCGAGGAAGCTGTACTCGGCCTCGAAGTTGTCGATCAGGGCTTCGAGCTTGCTGTCGGGCTTGGTCAGGTCCTGATAGAGCAGCATGTTCTTGTCGTCGGTGCCCTTGCTGATGCCGACGATGAGCCAGCGGCCGTCTTCGGAGACGCCGGCGCCGAACTGCCAGTCGGGCTGGTCGGGGCGCTCGTAGACGAGCTTGTCCTGGGCCTGGTCGGTGCCCATGGTGTGCCAGTAGAGCTTCTGGAACTTGTTGACGGCCTGCATGGCTTCGCCCTTCTTGGGCTCGTCGAAACGGCCGTAATAGAAGCCATTGTTGTCGTTGGTCCAGGCGGCGCTGGTGAACTTGGTCCACTTGACCTTGTCGGGGAGGTCCTTGCCGGTGGCCATGTCGCGGACCTGCCAATCGACCCAGTCCGAGCCGGCCTGGGCCACGCCGTAGGCGCAGAGCGTGCCGTCGAGGGTGATGCTCATGCCCGCGAGGGCGACGGTGCCGTCCATCGAGAACTTGTTGGGGTCGAGGAGGACGCGCGGCTCGGCGTCGAGCGACTCCTGGACGTAGACGACGTTCTGCGGCTGCAGTCCGTCGTTCTTGCTGTAGACGTAGTACTTGCCGTGCTTGGAGGGGGCGCCGTAGCGCTCGTAGTCCCAGAGCTTGGTGAGGCGGGCGCGGATCTTCTCGCGCTCGGGGATGCGGCGGAGGATCGTGTTGGTCATCTTGTTCTGACCGAGGATCCAGTCGGCGACCTCCCAGTTGTTGCGCGGGTCGTCTTCGAGCTTGCGGTACGGGTCGGCGACCTTGGTGCCGTGGTAGTCGTCGGTCACCTCACCCTTGGGGAAGACCGGGTAGGGGATCTTCTCGCCGAACTCGTTGGGGGGCTGGGGGGCGTCCTTGATCTTCCGGGCCGCGGTGGCGGGGGCCGTGGCGGGGCCGGGGCCGTCACCGGCGAGGCTGAGCGGCGCCAGGAGCGCCAGGCTTGCGGCGGTGATGAGGCCGAAGGCGAGTCGGTGAGAAGCGAGGGGGTCGTGTCGGGAGATCATCGGGAGCGCTCCGTGGCCGATTCCCTGCCCAAGGATGGGGCGAGGGGAGCGGCGGGACCATGCGATAACGCCAGCGAATGGCTGGTCTGGTGGATGATAACGACCGGGGTCGGCGTGGTTGCGGCGCGGGGGCTGGGGCCGCGGGGGCGTCAGGGCAGTGGCCGCCGGCAGATTGACGATTCGGGCGGCGCGGCGGCTGCGGCATCAGCGCTGCGATTTGCCGGCCGATTGGTACTCACCCATGTATTCCAGGGTGGACTTGCCGCCGGGGCGCTTCCAAAGGCGGGCGGTGGTGTTGGAGGCGTTGCCGGCGGTGACGAAGTAGGTGTCGGCCTCCACGGCGGGGGCGGGCGCGGTGGGCGAGGGCTCTTTGGTCGCGGGTCCGGCGGGGCTGCCGCCGGTGCCGGGCTTGGAGTAGCCCTGGCCCATCATGCTGAAGGCGGCGACGGCGAGGGAGGCGCCGGTGATGAGGCCGAGGAGGTAGGGGTGGGAGCTTCGTGGAGCCATTGGCCTGGGGGTTTCCATTCTGTGGTTCCTTTCACCGTAAGAGTACGCGCCGGCCGTCGACGCGGCGGGAGTTGTGTGCACACCAACTCGCACTCAGTGTGTCGTGTGAGCTTTGGCCGCCCGTTACAGTCGGGTGCCTGAGAGATATCTCGATGCTCGACGCCAGGCAAAGCGAGGCGATTCGTTGCGGTTGATGCGGACGGAGAAACCACCTACCGTCCAGCGGGGACGCCTGTCCGCGGTCGGGGGCCCGGAGGTCCGTTGATGCGCTCAACTCAATACGTCTGGTCGATCTGCCCTGTGGCGAAGGCTTTGCGCTGCTGCGCACTGGTCTCGTTGTTGGCGAGCCGCACAATGGGGCAACTTTGCCCGGCGTGGAAGCTCGTGGACGGCGGGCCGTGCGAGCAGCAAAGCCGACTGTGTATGTCTTACGACGAAGCACGCGCACGTGTCGTCCTGTTCAGCGGGAGTGACGGTGGTCCGGGGGGAGGAACCTGGCAACCCGACACTTGGACCTGGGACCTCCAAGGTGGGTGGGTGGTTGCGGATGCGTGCGGACCGTTGCGGAGGACTCGCGGCGGCATGGTTTGGGACGAGGCAACCCAGAGCACTCTGATGTTCGGGGGCCTTACTCCCGGTGGTGTTTTTGTGAACGACCTTTGGCAATGGGACGGAAGCCGGTGGACTGAGTTCGTAGTTGGGAGCGGCGTGCGCCCGGCGCCCCGCGGCGCATTCGCGATGGCGTACGACCGCGTGAGAGGTCGCGTTGTCGTGTACGGCGGTGCTTCCGACCCCGTGATGGGCGTGCCGCTTTTTGATGATACTTGGGAGTGGGACGGCAACATGTGGGAGAAGCGGGATGTACCCGGCCCGTCTGCTCGGTCGGGTTCCTGCATGGCATTCGATGAGGTGTCGTCCACGACGATTCTCTTCGGGGGTCGCGGTGACGACGAGTTCGGTACGTTGTTGGACGATACTTGGCGATGGGACGGTTCAGGTTGGACAAAGCTCGATCCGGCGCATCATCCGAGTCCCCGTCGCATCGCCTCGCTTCACTTCGATCGCACGCGCGGCAAGCTGCTGCTGATCGGGGGTTATCTAGGATTTCAACCGCCTTCAGACGAAGTCTGGGCGTGGACCGGGAGCGATTGGTCTCTTGAGTCGCGCTATCGTGGCGCGAGCAGGGCCGGGCACATGGCGTGCTATGACGATGAGATAGCGCGCTCGGTGGTGTTCGGTGCCGGGGCCTACGAGAGCGGATTGGCCTTGTATGACAGGGATTCTTGGATAAACCCTGATCCGCGCCCTGAACGGTACCCTTCGCTGCCCACTCTCGTCGCCTTTGATACCGTCCGGAATCGATTGATTGTGGTGAGCGTGTTCGGAGACCGTGATTCGAGCGGAACCTGGGAATGGGATGGGCGGAATTGGATGAGAGCCGGCATTCTTCCGGAATCCATGCTGGACGCCAGCGTCATGACGTTCGACAAGGATCGCGCGGTGTGCGTGCTCTACACGAGCGACATCCGCAGCCCGAGGCGCTCCAAGACCTATCTTTGGAACGGCGTGTCGTGGGCGCTCGCGTCGGAAGATGGCCCTCCGGGTCGCGAGTCATGTGCGATCGCGTATGACGAGTTCAGAAGACGGGTCGTGCTGTTCGGTGGGCGCGTCGGCGAGTTCAACCTGCCGCAGGAGACTCTCGGGGATACATGGGAGTGGGACGGGGTCGCGTGGACCCAACTGTCTCCGTCCGCGCCTTGTGCCCGGAACTCGGCGGCTATGTGTTACGACCCGCTGCGCCGCCGGATGGTGCTCTTCGGTGGTGCGAACGCGACGGCCCCGTTCCTGACGGACACCTGGGAGCTTGCAGGCTCGGTTTGGACGCGCAGGTCGAACTTCGGACCTCTCGGGCGCACCGGGGCTGCGGCGGCGTTCGATTCGATCTCAGGCGAGGTCATTCTCTTTGGTGGAAGCACCGGCGGCCTCACAAACGACATTTGGAGCTGGAACGGTTCTCATTGGACCCTTGTTGGCGCGGGTGGCATCCGTTCTCGGCAATACGCCACGCTCTGGTTCGATCCCAACGGTGCCGGAATGCGGGTGTTTGGAGGGGTTAACGGCGATGGCGCATTGAGTGATGTTTGGGAGCTGCAGAGAGCGCCGGGGACCGCTCCCAATGTTCGGCCCGGGTCGGTGCTCGTTCTCCCTGGGGCTGCCGTGCGACTGAATGTCCAGACCCGCTGCTGGGACGAACGCACCTACCAATGGCGCCGCAACGGTGTCGATCTCACCGACGACGCCCGCATCTCCGGCGCCACCCACACCACGCTCGTCATCGCCAACGCCTCCGCCGCTGATGATGGCGCCTACACGTGCCTCATCACCGACGACTGCGGGGAGATCAGCACCGAACCGGCTCTCGTGCACATCACCTCGGCCCCCTGCCCGGGTGATATCAGCGGCGACGGGGTCGTGAACACCGCCGACCTGACGCTGGTGCTCCTGCGCTTCGGCGGCGGGGCGGCCGCCGGTGACGCCGCGGACCTCAACGCGGACGGTCGCATCGACACGGCGGACCTGTGCGCGATGCTGCTGCGGTTCGGGCAGGTGTGCCACTAAACGCGGTGGTGAGGGCGAGCGTCAGAAATCTCTGCGCACGAACCGCCAGCACGCGAACGCCAGGACGACCCCCTCGAATCCGAGCGACGTGCCGATGACCCAGGAGACGCTGCGGTCCTGGACGCGGCGGGTGGCCTGCTGGGCGACGGTCGGGTCGCCGATGGAGTAGGCCCTGGCCGTGGGGCGGCCGCGGAGCTGGCTCATGCGTTCTTCGGCCTGCTGCTGGTTGTCCACCTGCTGCTCTTCGAAGCTCAGCAGCTCACCCTTGGCGAACATCCAGCGCTGGAGAAGGTCGGCGGTCTCAGAGGTCTTGGGGAGCACGGTCTTGACGACGAAGAAGATCTTGTGCCAGCGCTCCCACGTGCCGAGGTCGTCCCTGGCGTGCTGGAGCTCGGTGCGGAGTTCATCGACGGTGGGGGGCTTGGGCTTTGGGGTGACGGCGTCGACGATCGTGCCGATCACGCCGTTGTTCTTCTTCTTGCGCGGGGGCTGGGGGTCCTCGATGGGCTCGCCCTTCTCGGCCCGTTCGAGGCGCGCCTGGGTGCGTTCGACGTTCATCTCCGCGGCGGTGCGGAGCTGCAGCATGACGCCGGTCTCGACGGCGTGGACGGCGAAGACGAGCAGCCAGACGAGGATGGTCGCGATGAGCGAGAAGATCGCCGAGCGGGTGATGAGCCCGACGCCGGCGCAGACGCAGAAGAGGTAGCTGAAGACGAGAGAGACGATGGGGATCGCGAGCAGGACGCGCGGGTTCCACTCGCCGCCGCGGATGCCGATGAGCAGGAAGACCGCGACGCTGAAGACGCTGACCTGCAGGATGGTGAAGAGCAGCCCCGCGAGGAACTTGCTGAGGAAGAGCCGGGTGCGGCTGATGGGCTTGGAGAGCGTCAGCTCGATGGAGCCGCTGGCGACGAAGTCCGGGATCATCGAGCAGGTGGCGATGAGGCCGATGATGGTGGCGGCCCACGTGAGCCAGAACTTGACGCCGAACGCCTGGAAAATGAACTTGTAAAACGCGGCGTTGGTGAGGAGGGTGAGGTTCACTAACGGCCAGGGGAATTCCCAGACGATCACCTTGATGCCCTTGGGTGTCAGGCTCACGGTGGCGAAGGCCACGACGACGAGGGCCGAGATGAGCATCGTCACCCAGAACAGCTTCTTGGCGTTGAGCTCGCGGTAGGCGTCGACGAAAATGGCCCAGGTCTGTCTCATGGCGTGGCCCCCCGGCCCGGTGTGCCCTGGGGGGCGGCCTTGGCGTTTGGCGCGTTCGCGGCGGCGCCGGGCTTGAGCGTCTCGCCCGTGGTCGGGTCGGTGACGGCCTGCATAAAAAGGTCTTCGAGCGACGGGCGCACGGGGCGGACGGCCTTGATCGTGACGGCGCGGGCCCGGAGGGCGTCGATGAGCGGCTGGATCGGCAGGGGCTCTGATGTCGCGACGGAGATGGTGCCGTTGGACACGACGATGCGCTCGCCCGAGGGGAGCGAACCGCGGAGCGCCGCGGAGACGCCGGGCGCGCCGGGGTCGAGGGGAGGGGGCGACAGGTTTGGGATCAGTTGCCGGGCGATCTCCGGCGCACTTGTGCCTTCGGGCGGGGCGAGCTCGATGTCGTAGCGCATCTGGTCCTGCGTGAGTTCCTTGATGGTGCCCTGCGAGGAGACGCGGCCCTGGACGAGGATCGCGACGCGGTCGCAGACGAGTTCGAGCTCGCTGAGGAGGTGGCTGTTGATGAAGACGGTCATGCCGCGGCGCTTGGCCTCGATGAGGATGTTGCGGATGTCGCGGCGGCCGACGGGGTCGACGCCGTCGGTGGGCTCATCGAGCAGGACGAGCCGGGGGTTGTTCATGAGGGCGTTGGCGACGCCGAGGCGCTGGCGCATGCCCTTGGAGTAGCCCTTGACCTTGTGGTCTTTCCAGCGTGCGATGCCGACGAGGTCGAGAAGCTCGGCGGAGCGCTTGCGGCGCTCGTCGCGCGGGACGTCGGCGAGGGCGCCGAAGTAGTCGAGCACCTGGCCGCCGGTGAGGTAGTCGGGGAACTTGTGGTGCTCGGGCAGGTAGCCGACCTCGCGGAGCGTCGCCTTGTGCCCCACCGGCGCGCCGAGCATGTGGCCCTGGCACTTGCTGGCGCGGATGACGGTCATGAGGATCTTGACGAGCGTGGACTTGCCGGCGCCGTTGGGGCCGAGCAGGCCGAACACCTCGCCGCGCCCGACCTGCATGTCGATGCCGCGGAGGGCGTGGACCTTTTTGGATGAGAAGAGGCCGCCGTAGGTTTTGGAGACGGCGCGGAGGTCGATGGCGAGGTCGGAGGGCATTCCGAAGTCCAAGGGTTGTGAATGGGCGGATCGGCGGATCCGACCGTCGGCTCGTCGGGCGTGATTGCTTGTTCGGTGCCCGGCAGGTTGGGTTTCGGCCGGAAGGATTGCGAAGCGGCCGGTTGTGCTGGCGTTGTTTACTGGGCGCGCTTTCCCAGCACCTTCGCGATATCAAAGTCGATGAAGTCCGCGTGGTGGAAGATCCAGCTCTCGATGGTGCGTTCGACCTTGTCGCCTTCGTGGCTGTGGGTGGCCACGATGTGCATCACCTCGGGCGGGATGGCGTGCTTGTAGCACAGGGCCACGCCGCTGAAGGGGTGGCGGAGCATGTCGCCGTAGTGGCCCTTGATGACCTTGCCGGAGGCGTCCTTGTCGAACTCGAGCATCTTGCCGACGTCGGCGAGCAGGCTGCCGGCGATGAGAACGTCGAGGTTCACCGGGACGCGCTGGCCGAAGACCTTGCCCAGCACGCCGGCGATGGCGACGCACTGCATGCAGCAACTGTTGAGGTGCTCGACGAACCGCAGGTCGATCTTGCCGGCCAGCAGGGTGAAGGGGATGGCCCGGATCTCGTCGAAAGTCCAGCCTTTGCCGCCGCAACCGACGTTGAGGGCCTCGTTCCACACCGCGGCGACCTTTTCGCGGAGGGCGGCGTCCTTGATGTCCATGAGGTTGGGGAAAAGCGTGGCGATGTCGGCGGTGGAGTGGTTGCGGGGCATCCGGGCAGGATACCCCGGGGGCGGCGTCGCGGGCGCCCCGGATCGGGTGCGGCGGCTATACTCGCGCGCTCATGGTCACCATCGCCGCCACCCCGCTCGAGAACTACTTCCCCGTCGTTGTTCTCCTGGTGATCGCGATCCTGTTCGCGTTCGCCAACGTGGTGCTGACGCGGTTCATCGGCCCGATGCGGAGCGGCGGCACGAAGGACTCCACCTACGAGTCCGGGATGACCCCCGTCGGCACGGCGCGCAAGCGGTTCAATGTCCGCTTCTACATCCTCGCCATGACCTTCCTGGTCTTCGACGTCGAGGTGATCTTCCTGTACCCGTGGGCCAGCGCGTTCGGGAACATCGATCCCAGCGGGCAGCAGGGCCTGGTGTTCCTGGGGCGCGTGCTGTTCTTCATGGCGACCACGGTGATCGCGTACATCTACGGCTACCGCAAGGGTGTCTTCCGGTTCGATTGAGCGGTGCTGATCGGTGGCGCGGGGCCGCGACGATCGGCCGCGCTACCGAGCGGTGACGGGGCGTCGGCGGGCCGGCGCCGTCTCTGTGCCGATGTCCTTGCGGTACTGCTTGCCGGCAAAGCTGATGACTTCGCACGCCGCCAGCGCCCGCTCGCGGGCCTGGGCGAGCGAGTCACCGGTGGCGACGACGTTGAGCACGCGCCCTCCGGCGGTGACCAGGCGGCCGAGCTTGTCGGTCGCGGTGCCGGCGTGGAACACGGTGACGTTCGGCATCGCCGCCGCCAGATCGACGCCGGTGATTTCGTCTCCGTGGACCGGGGCGGCGGGGTAGCCGCGCGCGGCCAGGACGATGCAGCACGAGTGAGGGGCGCGCGGGTCGGCTTCCAGTTCGTCCTGGGCTTCGTGGAGCCGCCCGGAGGCGGTGGCGTGGAGCAGCTTCACCCAGTCGCCGTTCATCCGCGTGACCAGGCACTGGCACTCGGGGTCGCCGAAGCGCACGTTGAACTCCAGGACCTTGGGTCCCCCGGGGGTGAGCATGATCCCGGCGTACAGGACGCCGCGGAAGTCGAGGCCTTCGCGCTTGAGCGCATCGACGGCGGGCACGAGCACCAGGCGGTGGATCTGCTCCATCATCGCGCCGTCGAGCGAGGCCGTGGGACAGAACGCGCCCATGCCGCCGGTGTTGGGGCCTTCGTCGTTGTCCATCAGGCGCTTGTGGTCCTGGCAGGGGTCGAGGACGGCGATGTTGCGCCCGTCAACCAGGGCCAGCACGCTGACCTCGCGCCCGGTGATGCGCTCTTCGATGACGATCTTGTCTCCGGCGGCGCCGAACTCGCGGCGGACCATGATGCGGTTGACCGCGTCGATCGCCTCGTCGAGCGAACCGGCAACCACCACGCCCTTGCCCGCGGCCAGGCCCGAGGCTTTCACCACCTGCGCGATATCCCGGCTTTCGAGGTATCTGATCGCGCCCTGAGGGTCGCGGAAGGTGCGGGCCTCGGCGGTGGGGATGCTCGCCGAGCGCATGAGGTCCTTGGCCCACGACTTGTCGGTTTCGAGCTGCGCGGCCTCCTTGCCGGGGCCGAAGACGGCCGTGGTGGGGGAGGCGAGCTTGTCGGCGAAGCCCTCGGCCAGAGGCTGCTCGGGGCCGATGACGGCCAGGGCGATCCGCTTTTCAGCGCAGACCATTGGCAGGCGGTAATGGTCGGCCGGCTGAAAGGGCACCCCGATGGGGGTGGCCAGGCCCGCCAGGCCCGGGTTCTCCGGGTGGGTGGTGTAGAGCGTTCCCAGCGACGGGGATTGCTTGAGCCGCCAGGCGAGGGCGTGTTCGCGCCCGCCGCCGCCGATGAGCAGGACGTTGAGGGGTTCGTGGGTCGAGGGCGGCTTGGGCATGGGGATGATGGTAGCGGTCCGGGTTCGCGGCCTTTCGACGGGCCACGTCCTTCCAAAGACCGAACGCACGGTTGGCGGTCGGGCCACTTGCCGGAATCGGCGCGAGGGAGGGGTGTGGAAAGAGGTCGGGTATCCTGGTGCGGGTAGGCGGTCTCCCGACCGTCGTGCAAACCGGCGAGGAAGATGCTACACTTCCCCTCCGCGCCCGACCCCGGCCCCCGCCAGATGAGTCCGAGGGATTGGGTCCGCCTTGGTTCGGCGCGGGGAAGGCGCTCGGCTTGCCGAGCGTCGGGTTCATGATCGAGTCCATCCGCGGCACGAGGCCCGGTGCAACCCACCGGACCCCCGGACCCGGCGTGACAGCCGCCGCTATCCAGCCCCCTCATCGCCCCCTGAAGGTGAATCCATGAAGGTCCGTTCCAGCATCAAGAGAATCTGCGGCAACTGCAAGATCGTCCGTCGCAAGGGTCGCGTGCGCGTCATCTGCAAGAGCGATCCCAAGCACAAGCAGGTTCAAGGCTGAGTTCTCGCGGCGCGGCCGTGCGAGCCGTGCTCCGCGAGCGTCCCAATCGTTCGATCACGCTCTCGCGACGACCGCGTGAGCGCCAGCAGAGACATCAGGCCGCGGCTCGGAAAGCCGCGTCACCCCGGAGTTTCCCATGCCCCGCATCGTCGGTGTTGACATCCCGGACAAGAAGATCATCCGCTACTCGCTGCGCTACATCCACGGGATCGGCCCGGCCAACGCCGACGTGATCCTGGACCGCTGCGGCATCGACAAGAAGAAGCGGGCCAACGAGCTGACCGAGTCCGAGGTCGCGTCCATCGCCGGCCTGATCGACGCCGAGTACCTGGTCGAGGGCGCCCTGCGGCGCCAGACCTCGCAGAACGTCCAGCGGCTGAAGGACATCCGCAGCTACCGCGGCGACCGTCACCGCAAGGGCCTGCCCGTCCGCGGCCAGCGCACCCGCTCCAACGCCCGCACCCGCAAGGGCAAGAAGAAGACCGTCGCCGGGAAGAAGGGCGTGAAGGGCTGATGCCGAAGGCATCCGGCGCTGGGCACCAGGCATCAGTGCAGAACAGCCCGACCGGTGCGTTACTTTGTCCGAATCCTGATTCCCCTATCCACCGTCATCCATGTCCAAGAAAACCAAGAAGATCCGCAAGAACGTCGTCCGTGGCATCGCCCACGTTCACGCTTCGTTCAACAACACGATCGTGACCATCACCGACGTGAACGGCGAGACCCTGTGCTGGGACTCGGCCGGCACGATGGGCTTCAAGGGCGCCCGCAAGAGCACGCCGTTCGCGGCCACCCGCGCCGGCGAGAACTGCGGGTCCAAGGCCCGCAAGGTGGGCGTGGTCGAGCTCGAGGTCCGCGTCCGCGGCTCGGGTTCGGGGCGTGAATCGGCCGTCAACGGGCTGACCGCCAGCGGCATGCGCGTGACGGCGATCGAGGACCACACGCCGATCCCGCACAACGGCTGCCGCCCCAAGAAGCGGCGGCGCGTCTGAGTCAAACTTGTGGCGCGGGGGCCCGAAAGGGCGGTCCGCTTCCACTTCCGATACCCCGGGCCGCGCTTCGGCGCGGCCCCCGGTCCACCGGCCTCACCGCTGCTGGATCGTTTCCCGCCCCGGAGTGAATCGGGGCGCGCCCGACGGAACAGAAGAGCACGCCACGATCAGCAGGTGGCGCCCGCTCGTGAATCCGGCTCGGGACGGCTGACGCGGCACAGGGCCGGCGCTGGAGCGCCGGGACCGCCGGACGCAACCTCTGCTGAATGACGGAGTTTCCACGATGCGAGTTCGCTGGCGCGGCCTTGAGCTTCCCAACAAGATTCTCCCCGACTCGAGCTTCAACACGCCCGACTACGGGCGGTTCGTCATCGAGCCGTTCGAGCGCGGCTTCGGCACCACCATCGGCAACTCGCTGCGTCGGGTGCTGCTCTCGTCGCTCGAGGGCGCGGCGGTCACCAGCGTCAAGATCACCGGGGCGTCGCACGAGTTCACCAGCCTCAAGGGCGTCATGGAGGATGTCACCGACATCATCCTGAACGTGAAGAACCTGGTCGTGAAGATGGAGGGCGACGAGCCGCGCGAGATGCGGCTGGCCGCCAGCGGCCCGGGCGAGGTCACCGCCGACCTGATCGAGGCCGACACCTCCATCACGGTGATGAACAAGGACCTTGTGATCTGCACGCTGACCGAGCCGGTCGACTTCGAGATGACGCTCAAGGTCGGCAAGGGCCGCGGGTATGTCCCCGCGAGCGAGCAGTACAAGAACTCGAACGAGGACCAGGAGATCGGCGTGATCCCGGTGGACGCGATCTACTCGCCCGTGCAGCGCGTGCGCTACAAGGTCGAGGAGACCCGCGTCGGCCAGAAGACCGACTACGACAAGCTGATCCTCGAGGTTTGGACCAACGGGACGGCGTCGCCGGAGATGGCGATCGTGGAGGCGACCAAGGTGCTGCGCAAGCACTTCAACGCCTTCATCCAGTATTTCGAGGCCGGGCAGGAGCGTGTGAGCGAGGCCGCCGCGGCCGCCGCCAGCGTGGACGACGAGCTCATCCGCAAGCTGAACATGCCGGTGGGCGAGCTGGAGCTGAGCGTCCGTGCCAGCAACTGCCTGGAGTCTGCCAAGATCGCGACCGTCGCCCAGCTCGTCAGCCGTACCGAGAGCGACCTGCTCAAGGTGCGCTCGTTCGGCAAGACCTCGCTGCGCGAGGTCAAGCGCAAGCTCGAAGACATGGGCCTGACCCTGGGCATGCCGATGCCCGAGGGCGTCGCGGTCTGAGGTCGCGGTCTGTGAGAGTTCCGGCGTCCGCCGCCGGGCCGGTTGGAGTATCAAGGTTCGTTGGAATGTTCGTCGGAGATTGATCCATGCGTCACCGCAAAGCCAGCTACAAACTCGGTCGCACGACCGCTCACCGCCTCAGCACCCTGCGCAACATCGCCACGGGGTTGTTCGAGCACGGCCAGATCGTGACCACCCTGCCCCGCGCCAAGGCCGTGCAGCCCATGGTCGAGAAGATCGTCACCATCGCCAAGAACTCGATCGACCGTCCGGAGCGCCGGGTGGCGGCCCGCCGGTTGGTCGCCGCCAAGCTGGGCGGCAACAAGCAGGCGTTCACCTGGCTGTACCTGCCCAAGGACGCCTCCGAGACCGAGAAGGAGCAGGTGCGCAAGGTGAGCGACCGGGCCCGCGCCTTCTTCGAGGTGCCCGGCCCCGAGTCCGTCGAGCGGAACCGCTACGGCGAGGTTCGTAAGGCGCCGCGGCTGGTGAAGCACATCTTCGATAACGTCGCGCCGCGGTACAAGGACCGGGCCGGCGGGTACACCCGGATCGTCAAGCTCGGGCGCCACCGCATCGGCGACGCCGGCGCGCTGTGCGTGCTGCAGTTTGTCGGCGCCGAGGAAGGCCCGGAGATCGGCGGCAACCTCTCGCAGCGCCGTCGCACCGCCGACAAGCGCACCGCCTTTGCGGCCAAGGTCCGCAAGGCGGCCGAGAAGAAGGACTGACCCTTGTCCTCCAACCTGGTTCATCCACATCCCACGCCCCGCGGCGTGGGCTTTGTTTTTGGGCACTGTACGGGGCCAGCCGAAACGGTCGCGCCCTGCTACAATGGGCGGTCCAAGCAACTCCGCTGTGGCCCTTTGTGAGGGCCGCCCCAGGCCAGCCGAGAACGAATGGGCGCCACAAGCCAACTCCTCGACCTCCACCGCATTGATGTCCAACTCCGCGGGCTGACAAGCCGTCTCAGCACGGCCGAGGCGTACCTCGGCGAGCAGGACCGGCTGCTCGCCCAGATCACGCAACGGCTCAACGGCCTGAGCGCCCAACTGAGGCAGCTCGAAGCGGGGGCGCACAACGACGAGGTCGAGTCCAAGGGGCTCGAATCGAAGATCGAGAAACTGCGCGAGCGGATGAACAACGCGCAGACCAGCAAGGAATCCAGCGCCATCACCCACGAGATCGCCGCCCTGAAGGCCGACAAGGGGCTGCTCGAAGAGCGGGCCCTGACCTCGATGGGCAAGGTCGAGGACATGCGCAAGCAGGTCGGCGTGCTGGAGGCGGAGAAGGCCGAGCGCGAAAAGGTGCGGGCCATCGCCCTCCGTGACCGCGACGAGCGCAAGGCCGAGATCCAGGAGCGTGTGGACGAGCTGCAGAAGCAGCGTGAGAGCGCGCTGCAGGGCATCCCCGGCGAGGCGCTCAAGATCTACACGGCCCGGCTGAACTCCGGCGAGGACGACATCATGGCGCCCCTCAACGAGGAGGACCGCCGGAACCTCGAGTACACCTGCGGCGCGTGCTTCACGATGCTGCCGATCGAGCTGGTCAGCGTGCTGCTCAAGCGCGGCGACGTGACCAAGTGCCCGACCTGCAAGGTGCTGCTGTACATCGAGACGACGCTGAAGGACGACATCGCGACCTCGCAGGAAAAGAAGAAGTCCGGCGCCGCCTCGGGCGGAGCCAAGGGCTCCAAGTCCAAGAAGAAGACCGTGCCCTCGGACGAGTGAGCGCCGCGGCGCTCCGTGGGGCGCTCCGTGCCGTGGCCTATTCCATCAGGCCCGGGGCCGCGGGCACCGGCACCACGGCCGTCGACCTGCCAGACCCCAATCGCTCGAACGGAACGCCGAAGGCGGCGCGGAGGTTGTCGTTGCTGAGCGCGTCGGCGACCGGCCCGTGGGCCAGCACGCGGCCGCGGTCGCTCAGCACCAGGGCGCTGGACGCCAGCCGCGCTGCGACGGTCAGGTCGTGCAGCACCAGCACCACGCGGACGCCTGATGCGCCGAGTTCGCGCAGCACGCGCTCGCACCTCTGGACGTGCGCCGGGTCCATGGCCGACATGGGCTCGTCGGCGAGCAGGTAGCGGGGATCGGGCCTTTGACGGCCGGCGGGGTCGAGCTGGGCCAGTGCCCTGGCCAGGGCCACGCGCTGCTGCTGGCCGGCGCTGAGCTGGGCGAACATCTCGTGGCGCTGGTCGAGGATGTCGGCCTTTTCCATGGCGCGGTTGACCGCGTCCTGTGCGGGCCCCAGTGCGAAGCGCCCCAGCTCGACGCACTGGCGCGCCGTGAACGCCGCCGAGACCTCCGGACGCTGCGGGATGTAGGCGACGCGGGCGGCGCGGGCCGCGGCGCCGAACCGGTGCACCGGGCGCCCGTCGAGCGTCACCGAGCCACCCGTGGGGCGGAGCACTCCCAGCAGCAGGCGGAGCAGTGTGGACTTGCCGGCGCCGTTGGGGCCGATCACGCAGGTGATGCCCGGGCCGGGCTCGAACGACACGGTGTCGAGCACCCGCTTGTGAGGCGAGTAGGAGAACGCGGCGCTCTGGGCCTTCAGCGTCATCGCGCGTCCCCCAGCACCGAGCGTGACCGGAGCATGGCGATGAACAAGGGGCCGCCGATCAGCGCGGTCAGCACGCCCACGGGCGCGTGACCGGTGGGCAGTTTCACGACTGTGACGGCGGTGTCGGCGAGCACCAGCAGACCGGCGCCGGCCAGCGACGAGGCGACCGCCAGCCCGCGGTGAGGCGCGCCGCAGAGTCGGCGGGCCAGGTGCGGGCAGATCAGGCCGATGAAGGCGATGGGGCCCGCGAGCAGCAACGTCGCGCCGGTGAGCAGCGACGCCAGCGCGAACACGCCGACGCGCAGCAGCCCGAGATTCAGCCCGACGCTGGCGGCCTCGTCATCGCTCAGCGAGGCGGCGTCGAGGCGCGGTCCGAGCCACGCGGCGCCGACGGTGCAGGCCAGCGCGATCGCCAGCACGCCGAGCACGCGGGGCCATGGGGTGTCGTCGCTGATCGAGCCCATCAGCCAGCGAGCGAACACGGCCAGGCCCTGGTCTGGAAGCAGGTGCTGCACCAGCGTGGTCAGAGCGCTGCACACGATGCCGACGGTGACGCCGACGAGGATCAGCGTTGCGGGGTCCAGCAGTCCCCGTCGGCGGCTGGCGAGGTAGACCAGCGCCAGCACCGCCGCCGCGCCGAGCACCGGGGCCGCGGCGGGGGGCGTGAAGCTGACGATGGAGCCTGTGGCGCGGTACGCCAGATAGGTGGCGACGGCGACCCCCAGCCCGGCCCCGGCGGAAAGGCCCAGCACATACTCGGAGGCCAGCGGGTTGCGGAGCATCGCCTGGAGCAGCAGCCCGCTGAGGGCCAGCGCGGCGCCGACCGCCGCGGCGGACACACAGCGGTGAGATCGCAGCTCAAGCAGGCGGGCGTCGAGCGTGAACTCCAGGCCGCCGCTGGTCACGCACAGGCGCAGCAGGGCCGCCAGGGCCAGCGCGATGCCCAGCGCCGCGATGACGCGTGCTGCGCGCTGGGTCACGGTGTCCCCCCGGGGCCTTGTGCGGGCGGCGCGTCCCAGGCCGCGGCCTGGCGGGCGATGGTGTCCGCCACCCGGGCGAGCGTGGTCGCGGGGAGCTGGCAGGCGGGGTCGGAGACGACGATCAGCCGGTTGTCGCGCACGCAGCGCAGACCGAGCTTGTTCAGCGGGCCCAGGAGAGCCGTCAGGCCTGCGGGGCCGAACTGGCGCAATGCTCCGGGGGCCAGGAGCACCAGCGTGTCCGGGTCGAGCTTGAGGACGTCTTCGGGAGAGAGCTGGATGTACGCCGCGCCGGTGTTCGGCACGCACGAGCCCCCGAGCCGCTCGACAAGCTCGAAGTGGAACGATCCCGGTCCCATGGCGCCGGGCGGGTCGGTGCCGGCGAGGATCAGCACGCGGCCGAGCCTTGATTTCAGCGCGGGGCGGGGCTGCAGGGCGCGGTCGAAGTCTGCGAGCACCTGGGCGGGCGGCTCATCGACGCGACCGGCGGCGGCCCAGACACCCGCGATGCCGGCGCGCACGTCGTCGAGTTTCAGCAGCGGGATCGAGGTGACTTTCCAGTGCTGCTCGGTCGCCAGTTGGGCCAGGCGCGGCGGGACGCCCTGGGCGCTGGCCTGGAGAATTACGTGCGTGGGCCTTGCTCGCAGCAGCGCCTCGTAGTCCAGGCCCGTTTCGCCGCCGACGGGCGGGATGGTCTGCGGTGAGATGGAATCCCATCCGTGCCGGGCCACGATCTGCTCGCCCAAACCGAGGTCGCGGAGGGTCTGGGCCAGGGCCGGGCTGAGCACCGCGAGGCGGACCGAAGGGTCGGCGGATTGGGCCGGGGCGGATGGCGCCCGGTCGCAGCCGGCGATGGCGGATGCCAGCAGGCCGAAGATGAGGGCGAAGATGGGGAAGATGCGGGGAGGCACGCCGGGGGGCATCGTATATCGTGGTGCGAACCGCGTGGACGGACCTTCAAACTGGCAGCACCCATGATCATCAAGGACAACGAGCACGCCGAAATCCAGACGCCGAGCGGACCGATGCGGGTCTGTGTTTCCCGCCCAGTGGCGGGGGGGAGATACCCGGGGATCGTGTTTTTTTCAGAGATCTTTCAGATCACCGGGCCGATCCGGCGCACGGCGGCCCAGCTGGCGGGCCACGGGTTCGTGGTGGCGGTGCCGGAGATTTTCCATGAGCTGGAAAAGCCCGGCTGTGTGCTGGCTTATGACGAGGCGGGGGCCGCGCGGGGGAACGCCGACAAGGTGGGCAAGCCGGTGACGGCGTATGACGCCGACGCGCGCGCCACGCTGGACTTTCTGAAGTCGCACCCGGCGTGCACCGGCAGGCTGGGGGCGATGGGCATCTGCATCGGCGGGCACCTGTCGCTGCGGGCGGCGATGCAGCCTGATGTGCTCGCCGCGGCGTGCTATTACCCCACCGACGTGCACAAGGGCTCGCTCGGCTCCGGCGGCGACGACTCGATGTCACGCCTCAAGGACATCAGGGGCGAGCTGCTCATGGTGTTCGGGCGGCAGGACCCGCACATCCCCTACGACGGGCGGCGGGCGATCATGCAGGGCCTCGAGTCGGCGGGCGTCCGCTACCAGTGGCACGAGTTCAACGCCCAGCACGCGTTCATCCGCGACGAGGGCCACCGCTACGACCCGGCGCTCTCGGCGATCTGCTTCCAGATGGTGACGGAGATGTTCAAGCGCCGGCTGGGAGAGGGGGATTTGTCGGTGGCGGCGAGCGGGCCGGATGTGTGCTGAACCGCGAGGGTGCGGGTCGCGTGAGAACGGTGCCGTTTCAGGCAACGCTGTCGGCTTCAACCCCCCTCGATCACCTTCACCGCCGCCTCCGCGCCCAGGTCGCGGCCCTCCAACTGGCCCATGACCGTCTGCTCGGCGTCAAAGTCCGGCATCGTCGATTCCGGGTCGCCGTCCTCGGTCTTGAACAGCTTGGTTGAGTACCACACCTTCATCTTTGAGTTGGGAAGCTCGAAGCTCTTGAGCTCGCCGAAGGCGTTGGGCTTCTGGCCTGTCGGGCCTCCGACGAGCACGGCGCCGGCTCGTTTGCGGAGGGCGACGGCGTTGAGCTGGGCGGAGGACTGCGTGCCGCGGCCGATGAGCACGACCACGGTGCCGCGGGTCTTGAAGACGCTGCGGGAGGCGAGCCTGGAGATGAAACCGTCGAGCAAGGCGGAGTCGCCGCCGCCGTTGTAGCGGAGGTCGATGATGATCTTGGCGAGGCCGCCCTTGTCGATGCGCAGGTTCAGCTCGTCGGTGTACTGGGCGATGGTCTTGTTCTGGTCGTTGGCGCAGCGGTCGTAGCGCACGTAGAGGCACCTGGTGTTGGGCAGCATGTCCCACCACAGGGCCGCGCCGCGCCGCTGGAACGTGAGCTCGGCGGGGCCGGCGGGGGTGATCTTGATCCCCTCGAAGCGCACGCCCGCGGGGCTGATCGACGTGAGCGTTTCCTTGCGGACGCTGCCGGTCTTTGGATCGGAAATCTCGAACTCCGCGGTGTCATCGCTCTTGGTGACGCCGGCGACGCGCAGCGCCTGGGCGAGATTGAGGAACTCGCGGGCGCGGTGCAGCTTGAGGGCGCGGTTCTCCCAACCGTACAGGGTGCTGACCTTGTCGATGGCCTGGTCGATGGGCACGCCGTCGATCGACTTGATGACCATCCCGCGGAGGGCCTCCTTGTCGGCGGTGGAGGCGGTGATGAGCACGCCGTCGGACAGCACCATGCAGCCGATGGGGAACCGCTTGTAGCCGGTGGTGAACTTCGAGATATCGACGGAGGTATGGGCGTCGTGCAGCATCGCCGCCAGCCTGGCGAAGCCCATGACCGTGGCGGGCGTGTCGAGCTCGGCGAGCCTGGCGTCGAGCTCCTGCACCGCTTTCTCAAACTCCTCCCTGGGGGTCTTGAAGAAGGCGTTGAGGTGGCGCTTGGGCAGTTCCTTCGCCAGCTCGGCGAGGTCCTGCTTCCACTGGTCGGTGGTGATGACCGGCTTGTCGCCCGGCGCGGCGGCGGGCGCGGGATCGGGGCGGGCCTGGACGCCGGCGGTGAGGGTGCAGACGGTGAGCACGCCGGCGACAATGATCGAGTGCATATGCATGAACGCTCCTGGCGGGTGTCGACCAATCCTACCAGCCTGGGGACGGCGCCCCGGCCGGCTCGCGGGCGCCGTTGACCATACGCCAGAATCCGGGGGGGAACGGCCGATATTCCCCGCGTGTCTGTCCGTGCCCCGAGTCTGTCGCAACCGGTTCGCGTCACGATTCCCGAGCGGGTCGGCGGTCTCCTGCGCTCGGCGATGGGGCCCATTGGCCAGGGGCGGTGGGCCGACGCGGTCGACTTCGTCGCCGCCGCCGCGGTGCACGACATTCAGAACGAGGCCATGACGATGCTGTCGTCGGCGGCCGGGGCGGGCGTGATGGGGGTGCTGTACGAGCACGCGTTTGCGGGGGCGGGGCTGGCGCCGAAGATCATCCCGGTGCGCAGGCCTGAGCCGGGGTCGGCGCGCCGGGTGCTGTACGTCATCCCGGGGCTGTCGCCGGGCCAGGCGGCGACGGATCGGCTGCTGAACGTGGTGGAACGCCACGACCGTTCGAGGTGGTCACCGATGGTGCTGTGCGCCGAGGAGTTCACCGCGCGGACGCCGGTGTGCGAGCGGCTGCAATGGCCTCACGCGCCTAGCGCGGGCCATGGGGTCGCTCTGGAACGATTGCGCGCGGCGGGCGTGCCGGTCACCATCGCGCCCACCAGCGGGAGTTATCTCAGCGCCGGCGCGGCTCTTGTGCGGACGGTCCGTGAGATGTCGCCTGATATTGCGGTGTTCATCGCGTCGCCGGCGTGCCCGGTGCAGGGCGCGCTCGCGTTCGCGCGGGTGGCGCCGGTACAGATCAACCAGAACATCGGTTCGCCGCTGGTGATTCACGGCATCGACGCGGTCATCTATCGCAACGCGCGGCGTGCCGACGCCGATGCGGAAGAACTGGTGCGGCGCGGCGTGAGGCCGCTGGTGCTGCCGGTGGGCGGGATCGACCTTGAGGCCGCCGAGCGCGCCGAGGCCATTGGACGGTCAACCATCGGCATCCCTGAGAACGCCAAGGTGCTGGTCACGCTGAGCAACCGCCTGCCGGAGCGGATCACGCTGGGCGGATTCGGGGCCGATCTGGCCCGGTTCCTGGCACGTCACCCCGACGTGTGGTGGCTGGCCATCGGTCGCGGAGAGTTCGGTCGTGCCTTGGCGCCTTTCGGTGAACTGGGGGTGCGGGACCGGGTGGTGCTCGCGGGCCCCAGGGCCGATGTGTTCCCGTGGCTGAAGGCCGGGGATGCATACGTGAACGAGTACCCGGAGGGCGGGTCTAACGCCGTCATGGAGGCGATGGCCTGCGGGCTGCCGGCGGTGGCGATGAACGCGGGAGACGGGCACTGCGAGTCGATCGGGGCAGAGATCACAGGCGACCCGGTTGAGCGGGGCGACCGCCGGGGCTTCTGGTCACGTGCTTCCGAGCTGTGCGGCGATGCGGGCTTGCGCGCCCGCGTCGCGGGCGGCGCTCTGGCTCGTGCCCGCGAACAGTTCGGCTTCGGGGCGCTGGTTTCGAGCTATGAGCGGTGTTACGACGAAGCGTTGCGCACTGCCGGCGCGGGGGCCGGCTGAATTCTCGCTGCGGTGCCGAGCGTGACGTCGCCCCGGGCGACGCATTGGCGGAGGCCCTCGTAGACCGCGGCGCAGACCGCCGTGGCGAGGTTGAGCGAGCGTTCGCCCGGCGCCATGGGGAGCGTCAGCAGGCGGTCGGGGTGTGCCCGGAGGAGGTCGTCCGGCAGCCCGGCGGTTTCCTTGCCGAAGACCAGGTGGTCGCCGGGGCGGAGGTCGGCGCTCCAGAGCGGGCGGGAGCTTTTCGTGGTGAAGTACCAGCGCGGCGTGCCCTCGGGGAATGCGCCCAGGTACGCGGGCCAATCGGCGTGCTCGGTGACGGCGAGTCTGGGCCAGTAATCAAGCCCGGCCCGGCGCAGAGCTTTCTCTGACGTGTCGAACCCCAGCGGGCGCACCAGGTGCAGGGCGCACCCGGTGGCGATGCACGAGCGACCGATGTTCCCCGTGTTGTTGGGGATTTCCGGCTCGTGGAGCACGACGTGGAACAGGGGTGGCGGTGGCGACGGCACGCGGGAGCGTATGGCGCTGTGCGCGTCGAGGACGGAGCGGGGAGCTCGCTTACTTGCCCTGCGTCGGCTGCGCTGAAGCCCGGCCCGCCTCGAACGCGCGGATCAGGCAGTGGACCAAGGCCGAGAAGAACACGACCACCAGGAGCAGCACCACGAGCTGCGACGAGATGGTGATGAACTTGGGGTACGAGGCCAGTCGCGGCACGACCGCTTTGAAGAACACCGCAGCCCCGACCAGCGGGATCGCCGCCAGCGCGGCCCGCCACAGGTATCGGTAGGACGCTTGGGCGTTCCGCGCGAAGGCCGTGAGCGACGCTGCGACGATCAGAAGTCCCCCGCAACCGATCTGGGCCAGTGCCAGCCATTTGATGGGTACCCCGGAGAGCACCATGGGGTCGGCCGGTTGGCCCAGCAGGCGGGCGGACAGCGCCGGCTCGCCAAGCAGCCCGCCGACGATCATCGGCATCGCGGCACAGACCATGGCGAGCGCGGGTCCGGAAGCAAAGCGGTTCAGGCCGCACAGGATGCCGAAGACCGACGCGACCACCGTGACAAACTCGAACGCCGCCAGGAACCAGAGCTGGTTCAGCTTAGGTGTCCTGGTGATCTCCAGACCGGCCAAGCCGGCACCCGCCAGGGCGCACAGCAGCGCCGCGAGGGAAACCAGCACGCACAGGATCAGCACCAACTTGGGAGGACGAGGGAGCATTCGGAGCGGTCAATATCGGGCGGATCGGGGTGGGGGGGTGAGCGGGCCCGTCGCGGGGTGGCCACAACGGTCATACGCCGGCCGGGGCGTCGGGATCGGTCTCGGATGTCCTGTCGGCCTTTGCGGTGGACTTCCACGCCGCCCCGCATTCGGCGCACGTCACCAGGCCCTGCCCGTCGGCCGTGACTCCGTCGAGCCCCATGGAGCAGGAGGGGCACAGGCCCCGCAGCAGCATCTCGCGGCGGACGACCTTGGCGCCGATCCCCGAGGAGCCTCGGAACATGCTGACCGCCAGCAGCCCCATGACCCCGGCGGGCAACAACGAAGCGAGCGCCCAAAGCGGTCGTGGCATCAGGAGAAACGCGGACACCGGCATCACCGCCGCGATAAGGATCAGCATTGTGAACAGCAGCGCGCGGTAGACCTCGCCGTGGCGTGCCATGGCACTGGCCGCGCGCCTCAGCGTCTCGGCGCGCTCGGGGCCGGCCGCGCGGATTTCCTGGCGGAGCCGCCCGGATACCAGCGGGACGGTGCGGCCGGAGTCGTCGCGGATCACGGGTGCTCCCGTCCCGGTGCCGTCGAGGAAGGCGCGGATCCATCTCGGGGTGCTGCTCGTTCTCACGGCGGCGAAGGTGGGCATCCGAGCGACGCGGTCGGCCTTCCACGCCGCACCGCATTCCGGGCAGGCGATACACCCGTCGCCCTCGGTCGGCAGGCCGCTGAGGGTGTACGAGCAACCCGGGCAGGTGCCGTGGGTGAGCAGCATGCGGGCGATTTCACCCGCGCGGGCGCGCTCGGCGTGCCGCAGGGAGACGACCGCGACGATCGCCGGGACCATCCCCGCCAGCCCGCCCGTGACACCAGGGGGCAGCCGAACTCCGCCGTACTTGAGCAGGAAGATCCCGCCGACGCTGCACACGATGCCCCCGGCAACGCCTACAAGGACCATGAGCCACGTCCGCCGACCGGTCAACTGGAAGCGCACCGCCCGCTCCACCATGGCGGCGAAGTGCGGATCGTTGATGCGCGGGTCTTTCCACATCTCGCGGATCGAAACGACACGGCGCTCGACGCCGCGGTCGTCGGTGACCTTGCCCCCGGCTCGCTTGGGCTTGGTGCTCAAGGGTCAGCCTCCCCCGTACACCTTGCCCAGCATGGCCTGGGCCTCGGGGCCGGCGATGACCTCGGCGGAGACGTGGGCGCCTTTTCGCACGGCGGCTTCCAACGCCTCGCCGCCCAGTTCGTGCAGCAGCCGCTTGGTGGCTCGGAGGGCGTTCGGCCCGGCCTTGGCCAGTCGCTCGGCCCGCTCGCTTACCTTGCCGTCGAGCTGCTCGACGGGGACGACCTCGGCGACCAGGCCAATCTCCCAGGCGCGAACGCCCGACATCGTGCCGCCCTCGAGCAGCACGCGGCGGGCCGTGCCAGCGCCGATGGCCTGCACCAGCCAGGGGGCCACCACCGCGGGGCAGACGCCCAGGTCGACCTCGGGGTAGCCCAGCTTGGCCTCGGGGTGGGTGACGGCGATATCGCACACCCCGACGAGGCCGCAGCCGCCGCCGATGGCCGCCCCGTTGACGCGGGCGATGGTCACCTGCGGGAGGCGGCGGAGCTTGATGGTGAGCTCGGCGATGGAGCTCAGAAGCTTCAGGGGGGCGCCGGGCTCCTTCAGGACGGCCTTGAGGTCCATGCCGGCGCAGAACGTCGGGCCGGCTCCGGTGAGGATGCACACCGAGACGTCCGGCCGCGTCGCCAGCGCATCGGCCTTTTCGTGCAGGGCGGCGAGGAGGTCGAGACTCAGGGCGTTGCGCTTGTCGGGGCGGTTGAGCGAAAGCGTCGCGACGCGGCTCTGGGGCGGGATGCTGAGAAGTGCCAGCTCGGCCATGCCCGCAGGATACCCTCTCCACCATGTGCGGCATCGGCGGCATCCTGCGCGTCACGCCACCGGGAGAGGCTCACGAGCCGATCCCGGAGTCGTGGCTCGACGCCATCGACGCCGCCATCGCCTGGCGCGGGCCGGACGGGCAGGGGCGGTTCCGGGACAAGGTGGTGAAGCCCGACGGGACGACGGTGGAAGTGGCGCTGGTGCATCGGCGGCTGAGCATCATCGACCATGAGGGTGGGGGGCAGCCGATGGTGAGCGAAGGCCCCGGCAACAACCCCGACGGCGCGAGGAAGGGGCTTGTGGCTGTCGTTTTCAATGGATGCATCTACAGCCACCGCGAGCTACGTCGCGAAATGGAAAGCCGTGGAGTGCGGTTCGTGACCGGACACAGTGACACGGAAGTTGTGCTGCGGTGGTTTGGTGAAATTGCTGCTGGCAAGCAACCCCGGGTGGATGAAGATCATGGATTCAGCTACATGGAGGGCATGTGCGCCGCGGGAGTGTGGATGAGCAAGCGCTCAGGGCTGTGGGTTGCCGCGGACTCGTTCGGGGAAAAGCCCCTGATCAGCTGGCAGGCGTTTGACCGCCGACTATGCGCATTTGCGAGCACTACCCGCGCATTTCGGCGTTTGCCCTCAGCGAAGGTGAGCAACCACTCACTGCAAGGTTTGAACAGGGCTCTCGCCGATTGGGTCGCTCTTGGTCATGGGATCATGCTGCCTGACGCCGCTCAGACTCAGGTATTTGGTCGCATTGGCCCGCTTTCGCCGCAGGGCCCAGTCGAGCATTGGCTGCGAGAGCCCGTCTCCAAATGGACTTTGGTCGGATTGGCGGCGTCCTTCATTGCAGCGGCGATCGTGCCGCCGTTTCTGCTATGGACTTGTGGAGGGGGAATTGCGCTCTGCGTGCTTGCAGGGGTTGTTTCTGCGAGCATCGAAATGGGGAGGCGAATCCGCAGACGCGTGAGCGGGCCGGACCATCTTGGGGCGCTCCTCTCCGCCTCCGTCGCGGAGCGATTGGAAGCCGACGTCCCCCTCGGCTGCTTCCTCTCCGGCGGCATCGATTCCTCCCTCGTCGCCCACTACGCCAAGCAGCACCTCGGCAGGCTCACCACGCTCTGCGTCCGCATGCCCGATCCGCGCTACGACGAGTCGGTCCACGCCGAGCGCGTAGCCAAACACCTCGGGACCGACCACATCACCCTCGATGTTGAGCCCGCCGCCGCGGAGGACCTTCAACTGCTCATCGGCAATCTCGGCCTGCCGCTGGGCGATTCATCGCTGCTCCCCACCTACTGGCTCTGCAAGGCGGCCCGCAAGCATGTGAAGGTGGCTCTGTCGGGCGACGGGGGCGACGAGCTGTTCTGCGGCTATGAGCGTTACCGCGCCGCCCGCTGGCTGCCGTGGCTCCGTCCCATCGCCTGGGCCATCCCGCTTTCCAAATACGACGAGCGCGACCCGACCAGCAAAGACGCGAAAATCGCCCGCCTCATCCGCGCCGCCCGGGGCAAGGGGTACACCGACCTCCTCGCCATCTTCCCCAGCGAACTGCGGCGCAAGATATTCAAAGCACGCGGGCGCGAATGCGAGAAGAGCCGGTTCCTCGGGCGGGGTCAGGCCCGGCGCTTCGACCTCCGTCACTACCTCCCCGGCGACCTCCTCCGCAAGGTCGACACGGCCTCCATGACCGCGGGCGTCGAGGTCCGCTGCCCCTTCCTCGACAATCAGGTGGTCGACGCGGCGCTCGCCACCCCGATCCGCACCCTGATGCGCGGCAACAGCCCGAAGGCCCTGCTCCGCGAACTCGCTGCGCGGCACTTGCCGCCGGAGATCGCCGCCCGGCCCAAGCAGGGCTTCGCCATCCCGGTGGGCGAGTGGTTTCGCACCGACTTCGGGGGCTTGAAGACACTGCTGATGGACACCCTTGCGTCAAGCGAGCCGTTTGGATTCGCGGGCGAGGCGCTGGGGATCAACATGCCCGGCGTGCGGTCGATGGTGGACGAGCACATGGCCGGGGGGCGCGACCACGGGCAGCGGCTGCACGCGCTGCTGGTGCTGGCGATCTGGTCGCGGCAGGTGATGACTACGATCCCGGCCGACCGATAAAGATAGGCTTTGGGGACCGCGCGACATGGGGCTGGCCACCGCCATTCCGAGCATGTTCATCCGGCGGCTGCTGCTGCTGGGGCTGTGCTTTGGCGTGGGCCTGTGCGTGGTGGGGGCGCAGACGTACCGGCTGACGGTGATCAAGGGGCGGGAAAACCTCGACAAGGCCGAGTCGCGGCTGGTGCTGGAGGAGTGGACGCCGACCATCCGCGGGCGGGTGCTGGACCGCAAGGGGCGGGTGCTGGCCCAGGACCGCGCGGGCTTCGACGTGATGGTGTGGTACCCGGTGATCAGCGGTGAGTGGGCCTATGACCAGGCCACCGGCAAGGCCCGCGGCGCGGCGGGGAAGGCGGCGTGGGCGAGAGCCAATGCGGCCACGCGCGAGCAATGGGTGAAGGCCCAGTTGCCCGCCTGCGAGGCTGACCAGCGCAAGACGTGGAGCGAACTGAGCCGGGTGCTGGGGATCCCGGAGGACGAGCTGGCTCAGCGGCGCGACCGCATCCGCGAGCAGGTGCAGCGGACCGTTTCGACGACCAGGCTGCGCTGGCTCGACGAGCGACGCGAGAAGTTCGGGGAGCTGAACGCCCGCGGGGAAGAACTGACGCTGCGTGACGTGGACCGCCCGGTGGCGGTGGAGGGCGAGTATTTCCCGATCGCCGTCGGCGCCGGCGACGACAAGCTGTTCGCGCTGCGCCGGATCGAGGCGTCGCTGCCGGGGGTGAAGGTGGTCGAGAGCGCCGTGCGCTCGTACCCGTTTGAATCCATGAGCGTGTCGATCGACCGCTCGCGGTTCCCCACGCCGATCAAGGACGAGAAGCCCGTGACGGTGCGGGTGGACGGCGTGGCGACGCACGTCCTGGGCTGGATGCGCAATCTCCAGGCCGAGGACCTCGACAAGCGACCCCGCAAGAACCCCGATACGGGCGAGCTCGACCGGGGCCTGTACATGGACCGCGACAAGGTGGGGGCGGCGGGGATCGAGGCCTCCGCCGAGCGCACGCTGCGCGGCCTGCGCGGCGTGACTCGGCTGCACCGCGACACGAACGAGAAGGAGGTCGAGCCTTCGAAGCCGGGCCAGGATGTGCGGCTGTCGATCGACGTGAACCTGCAGGCGCGGGTGCAGGCGATCATGAGCAAGGGGTCGGGGATGGGGGTGCTGCACTCGTGGCAGCTTGCGGGGATCGCCGAGCAGCGGTCAAAGCTCCCGCTGGGTCAGCAGCTCAGCGGGGCCGCGGTGGTGCTGGACGTGAACACGGGCGAGATCCTCGCCATGGTGTCGATGCCGAGCTTCACGCGGGAGCAGCTCGCCGAGGAGCCGGAGGAGGTGTGGGCGGACAAGGTCGGTACGCCGTTCGTCAACCGCGCCGTCGCAAAGCCTTACCCCCCGGGCTCGATCGTCAAGCCGGTGATCCTCTGCTCGGCCGTGACCGAGGGCGTTCACACCCTGAGCCATGAGATCGAGTGCAACGGTCACCTCTACCCCAACAGCCCCACCAAGTTCCGCTGCTGGGTCTACAAGCAGTTCCAGACGACGCACTCGGAAAAGCTCGGCGGCCCGCTCAACGCGACGGACGCCATCATGCTCTCGTGCAACATCTACTTCTTCACGCTCGGGCGGGCGCTCGACGTGGGCGGGGTGACCAAGTGGTACCGCGCGTTCGGCGTGGGCGAGGCGTTCAAGCTCGGCATCGGCACCGAGTGGCCGGGGAGCGTGATGAAGAAGTGGCCCGGCCCGGGCGGGAAGATCGAACCGCCGCAGCTCGCCGACGCCATCTTCATGGGGATCGGCCAGGGCCCGGTGGATTGGACGCCGCTGCACGCCGCCGATGCGTATGCGACGATTGCCCGCGGCGGCACGCGCCTGGTCCCGCGCATCAACCGCGACGCGATGATCCAGGCGACCGACCTGAAGCTCAACCGGGACGCGGTCGACGCGGCGATGCTGGGCCTGTACCGGTGTGTGAACGACCTGCAGGCCGGCACGGGGAGCCGCGCCGCCGTGGGTGACGGCTTGACCGAGCCCATGTTCAACCACCCCGACCTGGATATCCGCGGCAAGACGGGCACCGCCGCCGCGCCGAAGCTGTACAGCGACGAGGACAAGGACGACGACGGGCACCCCGACGTGCTGCGTGAGGGCGATCACTCGTGGTTCGTGGTGATGGTGGGGCCCAAGGGTCGCTCGCCGAGGTACACGATCGCGACGGTGATGGAGTACGCCGGCAGCGGCGGGCGCGTATCGGGGCCGATCACGAACCAGATCATCTGGGCGCTGAAGGATGAGGGCTATCTGCCGTGACGCGCGCGGTTACAACCTCCGCGCCAGCGCGCTCGAGCGCCTCCGGCGAGCTGGTGCACCTGCGCGTCCGGGCCAAGATGGCGCTGGTGCACTCAGGGTGGTTCGTGGTGCTTTCGTCGGTGGCCCTGTGCGCGATCGGCGTGTACTGCATCCACATCGCCCACGCGCTGACGCCGACGCCGGGGTCGCTCTCGCCCGAGGCGGGCAAGCAGGTGATGTTCGTGGTGCTGGGGCTGGTGGCGGGGGCGGCGTGTGCCGTGCCGCATTACCGCTGGTGGCTGTGGATGACCTGGCCCATGGCGATCGTCACGCTCGCGCTCCTGGCCCTGCTGCTGGCGCCGGGCGTGCCCGATGCGCTGGTGTCGGCCCGCAAGGGCGCGCGGCGGTGGATCGACCTGGGGCCTTTTGATCTTCAGCCGAGCGAGCTGGCCAAAGTCGCGTATGTGTTCACCACCGCCAGCTACCTGCGGTACCGCAAGAACCACCGCACGGTGCTGGGCCTCATCCCGCCGGCGGTGATCGTGCTGGTGCCGATGGTGCTGATCCTGGTTGAGCCGGACCTGGGCACGTCGCTGTTGTTCCTGCCGGCGCTGGTGGCGATGCTGGTGGCGGCGGGGGCCAAGCTCCGGCACCTGATCGCGGCGAGCAGCCTGGGGCTTGTCATGGCGCTGATCATCGGGGCCGCCAGCGTGGTGTTCGCCCAGCGGGGCGAGTACCCCCTGCTCCGCAAGCACCAGGTGGACCGCATCCAGGCGCTGCTGGAAATGGCCAGCGGCGACGACCGCTTCGCCGACGACCGAGGGTATCAGGGGCGGCAGGCCGTCACGCTGGTGGGGGCGGGCGGCATCGACGGGCACACTGAGGAGCGCAGCCGGGCCCTTATCACGTTCTCGCGTCTGCCCGAGCGCCACAACGACATGATCTTCGCCGTCTTCGCCAACCGGTTCGGCTTGATCGGTGCGATGGGCCTGATGGGCCTGTACGCCTGCTGGGTGTTCGGCGCGCTATGGGTGGCGGGCAAGTGCAAAGACGCGTTCGGGCGGCTCGTGGTCGTGGGCTTCACCGCCATGCTCGGCACCCAGACCCTCATCAACCTGGGAGAAACCCAGGGCGTGCTGCCCATCACGGGCATGACGCTGCCGTTCGTGAGCTACGGTGGATCGAGCCTGATCGTGGGGTTCGTCATGGTGGGCGTGATCTTCTCGATCGCGATGCGCCGGCCGGAGCACCTGTGGCGGGAGAGCTTTGAGTTTGATGAGGGGGAGTGAAGGGGAATGGAACGCGGAGGGACGGAGGGAGCGGCGGGCGGGGGCCCGGGGTTTGGGGCGGTAGGTGGGAGTAACGGGGGTGAGCGGGTGCGGGGGTGATGTAAGTTCCTGATGAGGCGAGCGGGCCAGCGACCTAGAACGATTCTCGGGCGGTATTCTCGGAACTCGACGCGCGAGCCGCGCGTATCACTTAATGGAGGTCTTCCGCGTGAGCCGCACTTCTGATACGCCCCCCCCGGGGGGGGACAGATTCACGAGAAGGGATCGGTTATGCTGCGTGAAAGCCCGGCGGTTGTCCGCGACAGCGGGCCGCCGGGGAGATTCTCGCACACGGTTCGGAGTCACGACATCATGAAAACGACGTGGACGTGGCGCGCGGCGCGGGCGGTGGCTTCGGCGGTGGTGGTTGCGCTGGTCATGCTGCGAATTGGGAGCGCGGCACGAGCAGGCGCGATGCCCCCGGACTACGGGTTCAACTGGGCGGTGATCGATCATCCGGGCAACATGGCGTACCGCTCGGAGCTCTTCGGCGACCCCCACGACGTGGGTCGGGTTGACTACGTCTACCGCATCAGCAAGACCGAGATGTCGGCGGCGGACTGGGCCCCCTTCGCCAACGCCAATCTTCGGATCGGCGACCCATGGAACGTCGCTGTCGAGGCCTATTGGGAAGGTATGCTCGAGCCTGGCCCGGGCGGGCTGTGGCCCCGCACAGACATCCCCGCGGGCGGCCGCCTCAACCTCGGCTCGGTGACGTGGTACGACGCGGCCAGGTACTGCAACTGGCTTCACAATGGTAGGGTCGATACCCGAGAGGCGATGGAGTACGGCGCGTACGACCTCCGCGCCGTCCCGGCCAACCCGAGCCCCGATATCACGCCGCCTACGCGGCTCCCCGGCGCGACGTTCTTCATCCCCACCGACGACGAATGGGTGAAGGCGGTGCACTTCGACCCAAACCGCTACGGTTCGGAGCAGCCGGGCTACTGGCTGTATCCGTATTCGAGCGATTCGCCGCCGGTGCCGGGACCCGTGGGCGTAGGGACGACCAACGCGGGGTACTACCCCGACAGCGATTCGCTGCTGTCGTTTCGCGTGGGCGCGTACACATACGCCACCACCCCGTGGGGGCTTTGGGATGCCTCTGGCGGCCATAGCGAGTGGGTGGAGGACGCATACGCCTTTGCAGTCCCCATGCGGGGATTCGAGGGCACGGCGTGGTTCACGCCTGATGGGATTCCGCGGTGGGATCACGCGGGCGATCACGGAACGGAAATTGCAAACACCCGGAGGTTTGCGCTCGGTTTCCGCGTCGCGTCCGTGCCCGGGCCCGGTTCCGCGGCGTTCGCCGCTGGCGTAGTCGGCTGGATCGGCACTCGTACAGCAAGAAGGAGATCACCATGAGAACCGCGTCTTCATTGAACTTACTCGTCGCGGCGACGCTGTGGGCGTCGGTCAACTGCCCTGTCGGCGCGTCCATCAGGGTCGAGAAGTGGAATGGATCGGCCTGGGACGATGTCCCCGCCACCCACTACACCATCTCGGCGTCTCCAGGCAAGGTGACTTTCAACAGCAGTGAGAGTTGCGGTAAGTTCCGTGTATACACCGATCCGCTGGATAACTTGGGCGGCAGGTGGCACTGAACCCGTGCCACTGTTGGCCCCGTCTTCGGGGACAACAGTGCTCTTCGGCGTTGCGCGGTCGGGCTGAGATGCCACGCTCCCGGATCCGGTTGCTCGCCGCCCTGTGAGTCTTCCTGGCGCGTCTCAGCCTGAAACCCGCGAAACCGCCTCCCGAACAACCGCGTGGAGACACCCCATGACGACCCTTACCCCCGCCGTCCGCCGTGCGTTTCTCACCGCTTCCTCGGGCATGCTCCTGACCGGCTGCACGACGATGGGAGGGTGCAACAGCGCGGCGTTCCAGTCCAAGGCGAGCCAGACCGTCACCGTGAAGGCGGAAAAGGCCTTCACGCTCACGAACGCGGTGGGGGACGTGAAGATCGTGGCCGATCCGTCGGCGACGAGCGTGCGGTGTGAGGCCGTCAAGATCGGCAAGGGGTCCAGCCCCGCCAAGGCGGACGAGGCGCTGGCGGAGATCAAGCTGACCACGACCGACGGGCCGGCGGATGACGACGCGGGGGCGCGGGCCGAGCAGCCCTCGGGCGGTGGCGGCTGGTCGGGCAAGCAGTGGGAGGTTCAGTGGACGATCACCGCGCCGCCCGGGACCCGGATTGTGGTCAAGGACGGCGTGGGCGACGTGACGGTGAGCGGCTTTGTGGCGGGCGCGGATGTGAAGTCCGGAGTCGGCGACGTTTCCGTCGATGCTCGCGGCCCGGTGAAGGCCCACAGCGATGTAGGTGACGTCAAGGTTGTCGTGGCTGGCGAAGAGGCGGCCGGCGTCGAGGCGGTCTGCGATGTGGGCAATGTCTCGGTCACGGTCCCGTCGTCGTGGCGCGGGCGAGTAAACCTCGATTCGTCGGTCGGTGATGTTTCCTCGAACGTAGCCGGGCTGTCGGGTTCGGGGCGTCACCACGCGACCGGCGGGTCGGTGTCCGGAACCGTTGGCGGCGGCGATAGTACGGGGCCACAACTCAAGGCCCGCGCCAATGTTGGCAATGTGACGCTTCGCCACGGCGGGGCGTGAAGCTCCGGGCGGTTACGGGCACGGCGTGCCGAAGCTGCCGAGCAGGAGCGCAAGGTCGGTGGTGTTGACGAAGCCGTCGCCGTTGATGTCCGCCGGGCAGGGCGGGCGCGGGGTGGGGGCGCCGCCGAGCTCGAGGTCCCAACTGACGAACGAGCCTGACACCAGGAACGATTGATCGGCGATGCGGAGGGCCCAGGAGCCTTGGCCGTTCTCGCCGACGTATTTGCTGTTGAGCGAGACGGTTGTGCCGTTGGTCGTGCTGGCCTGGTAGGCGCCGGGCGGGATGACCTGCAGCCCCGAGAGTCCCTGGGCGGCGACCCACAGGTTGGCGCCGGCGTCGGTGAAGGAGTAGTCGCCGTTGAAGTCGGCCGAGCTGCCCTGGCGGAGGTTGACCAGCAGGGTGGTGGGGGTGCTGACGCCGGAGTGGGTGAGGGTGATGAGCAGGTCGCTGGAGTAGCCGTGGACCAGCCCGTGGATGGTGAGCTTGACCGAGGTGATGGGGAATGAGTCGTGGACGACGATGGGTGAGAGGAAGCCGACGACCTCGTTGTCGGGGATGTTGCCGCCGATGCCGGGGCCGTAGACAGTGGCGCTCGCGCTGGAGGCAAGGGTGGCGATGATTGCGGCGGGAACAAATGGGCGCATGGGTGGTTCCGAGTTGCCGGGGGGGCCGGGAGCTGGCGGGCGGGTGATGATGGTGATCGATGGAGTCTACTGGTTGGTTGGCGCTGGTCCAGAGCGTGGGGGGTGCCCGAGTTCGGGAGGCGTCGCGGCGACGGGTGGTTCTCGGGCGTGCCGGCGGACGGGGTGGCGGGCGACTTGACTATTCATGCGTTCTTCGTATACTCATTCATCATGGACAAGGCCCGGCGACACCGCGTGATGCTGAAGCTCTTGAAGAACGGCCCGGCCCCGAGCCAGGAGCGGCTGCGCGAGATGCTCGCCGAGGCGGGCATCGAGGCCACCCAGGCCACCATCTCGCGTGACATGCGCGAGCTGGGCATCGTCAAGGTGCACGGCGGGTACACGCTGGCGGAGACGCTCGCGGACTCGCTGAACCCCGCGGTCGACCGCTCGCTGGAGTTCTCGATCTCGACGTTTCTCGTGTCGGCCGACATCGCCGGGACCATGGTGGTGCTCAAGACCGGTCCGGGTCACGCGCAGGCGCTGGCGGCCGAGCTCGACCGGGCGGGGGTGCAGCGGGTCGTCGGCTCGATTGCCGGCGACGACACGATCTTCCTCGCCACCCGCTCGACGCGCGACGCCCGCTCGGTTCTGCGCGACCTGGAGCGGCTGAGCGGGCAGGTGCCGGCGGCGGCGGAGGCGCGGTCGTGACGCGCTGCGCGATCGTCGGCGCCGGCGGCTACTCGGGGGCTGAGCTGCTGGCGATCCTGCTGAACCATCCGGAGGCGGAGGTGGTGGGGCTGCTTGCTTCTGATAGATCGAAGGAACTGGGGGAGCCGGGTATCGGCGATCTTCACCCACGGTTCCGGGGCGTTGCCGCCTGCGACGGGCTGCGGGTCAGGCCCGCTTCGGTCGATGCGATCGCGGCGTGCGGCGCCGAGGCGGTTTTCCTGGCCACGCCGCACGGCGCCAGCCACGACCTGGCGCCCGCGCTGCTCGGGCGCGGCATCAAGGTGCTGGATCTCTCCGCGTCGTTCCGCTTCCGCGACCCGGCGGTGTACCCGAGGCATTACGGATTCGAGCATGCGCGCCCCGACCTGCTTGGGTCGGCGGTGTATGGCCTGCCGGAGTTGTTCCGCGAGCGCATCCGGGGGGCCGACCTGATCGGTGTGCCGGGCTGCTACCCCACCTCGGCCATCCTTCCGCTGGCGCCGCTGGTTCGCGCCGGCGCGGTGGACGCGTCGCGGCGCGTGATCGTGGACTCGATCAGTGGCGTGAGCGGCGCCGGGCGGTCGGCGAACGTGGCCACCCTGTTCTGCGAGGTGAGCGTGCGCCCCTACGAGGTGCTGAAGCACCGGCACACCCCCGAGATCGAGGCGTACGCCGGCACGCCGGTCTACTTCACGCCGCAGGTGGGGCCGTACGACCGCGGGATCGTGTCGACCATCCACGTCGAGCTGCGCGAGGGGTGGGACGCGGCGCGGCTGCGTGATACTCTCTTGGCGGCGTACGGGGGCGAGCCGTTCGTGCGGCTGTTGCCGCCCGGCGTGTGGCCGAGCGTGGGCGCGGTGCGGGGAACGAACTTCTGCGACATCGGCCTGGGCGTGGACGAGCCGGGGCGTCACGCCATCGTCATCAGCGCCATCGACAATCTTGTGAAGGGCGCGGCCGGGCAGGCGGTGCAGTGCTTCAACCTGCGGTTTGGCTTTGACGAGGCGACGGCGCTGTCGCCGCAGGGCAAGGGGGTGGCGGCGTGAGCGGCGCTACGGGACCCCAACCATCGCGCGGGCCGGTGGTCGTCAAGCTCGGCGGCACGGGCGTTGAGAGCCCGTCGCAGACCCCCGAGGTGTGGCGCGCCGTGGCGCGGCTCGCCGAAGCCGAGCGGTCGGCCGGGCGCGGCGGGGTGATTCTCGTGCACGGCGGCGGGAAGGCCGCCGATGCGCACCTGGCGAAGCTCGGGCACCAGACGGTGCGGCATGAGGGGCTGCGTGTCACGCCGCCCGAACTGATGCGCGACCTGGCGGGGGTGCTGGGGGGCACGATCAACAAGTCGATCGTGGCGGCGCTGCAGGGCGCCGGTCAGCGCGCGGTCGGCCTGTGCCCCGGTGAGGGCGGGACCGCGACGTTTCGACGGGTGACGCCGGGCGGCGCCGACATCGGGCTGGTAGGCGAGATCACGGGGGGCGACCCCGCTCTGGTGCGCTCGCTGCTGGAGGCCGGCATCGTCCCGGTGTTCAGCCCGATCGGTGTTGACGAGGGGTCCCGCGACGGCGCCGGGCTGCTGAACGTGAACGCAGACGACGTGGCGTCGGGCATCGCGGGGGTGTGCGGGGCCCGCCTGCTGATCCTGCTGACCGATGTTCCCGGGCTGCTCGACGCGCAGCGCCGGCTTGTGCGCCGCGCCGCCGCGGGCGACATCGAGGCGCTCATTGCGGGCGGCGTGATCTCGGGCGGCATGGTGCCCAAAGTGCGAGCGGCGTTGGACGCCGCGGTGCGCCGAGGAGTGCCGGCGGTGATCGCCTCGTGGGACGAACCGGCGGCGCTGCTGAGGATTGCCGAGGGGCACGACGTGGGGACACGCATCGAAGCCGGTGAACACTCGCACCATCTTGTGGGGTCTGACTCTTGACGAACACCCGATTCAAGCCGCTGGGTTTCAAGGACCTGCTCACCGTTGCGGAGTTCGACGCCGCCACGGCGCTGACGCTGTTCGGCACCGCGGCCGGCGTGAAGCGGGACATCACGCCCTTTGCCGGGGCGCTGCGGGGGCGCGCGATCATCCTGATCTTCGAGAAGCCCTCGCTCCGAACCCGGGTGACGTTCGAGGCCGGAATCGCGCGGCTGGGCGGGCACCCGATCTATTACGACCACTCCACCAGCAAGCTCGGCGAACGGGAGAGTGTGCACGACTACGCCCGGAACCTTGAGCGCATGGTGGACATGATCGTGTGCCGCACGCACGCCCACGCGCCGCTGGCGGCGCTCGCCGGGTACGCGGGGGTCCCCGTGGTCAACGCGCTGTGCGAGAAGTACCACCCGTGCCAGGCGCTGGCGGACCTGTTCACCATGAAGGAGAAGCTCGGCGAGCTGCGGGGCCGGCGGCTGGCGTTTTTGGGCGACGGCAACAACGTGTGCCACTCGCTGATGCTGCTGGCGGCGACGCTGGGCGTTCACGTCACGGTGATCGGGCCCGAGGGGTACGAGCCCGCCGCCGACGTGGTCGCGGAAACCAGGCGGCGCGCCGCGGCGGCCAAGGTTTCGCTCACGATCACGCCCGACCTCGCCGCCGTCGAAGAGGCCGACGCGGTGTACACCGACACATGGGTGTCGATGGGCTTCGAGCCCGAGCAGATCAGGCGCCGCGAGGCGCTGGCGCCGTACCAGGTGAACGACCGGGTGATGACGATGGCCCGCGAGGGAGCCCTGTTCATGCACTGCCTGCCGGCCAACCGGGGCATGGAGGTGACCGACTCGGTGATGGACTCGCCCGCGTCGGTGGTGTTCCAGCAGGCGGAGAACCGGATGCACGTGCAGAACGCGCTGGTGCTGCACATGCTGGCCGGTGCGAAGCCCGCGACGGCGCGCGACGTGCGGTCCGAAGGCGAGCTCAAGCCGCGCGCGGTGGTGTCGGTGCGCCCGCGCCGCAAGGCGGCCTCGCGATGACGAGGCGGCGACGGCTCGTTGTCGCTGGATGACGTTTTGATAGCCGATGGCGGGCGCCGGGCAAGGCTACCCGCGCACCTGCCCGTCGCCCGTCAGCACCCACTGGAAGGTGGTGAGGTCTTCGGCGCCCATCGGCCCGCGCGCGTGGAGCTTGTCGGTGGAGATGCCGATCTCGGCGCCCAGGCCGTACTCGCCGCCGTCGGCGAAGCGGGTGGAGCAGTTGACCATGATGTTGGCCGAGTCGAGCAGGGCGGTGAACCGGCGTGCGCTCGCGAGGCTGGAGGTGACGATGGCCTCGGAGTGCTGACTGCCGTAGCGCCGGATGTGGACGCAGGCGTCGTCCAGCGAATCAACGATCCTGACGGCCATGATGAGGGCGAGGTACTCGGTGGACCAATCGGACTCGGCGGCGGGGCGGATCGATCCCGCCGGCAGTCCGGACAGCATCGCGCGGCTGCGCTCGCAGCACCGCAGCTCGACACCGGCTTGGACCAGCGCCTCAGCGACGCGGCGCAGGACCCGCGGGGCGGCCGCGCTGTGCACCAGCAGCGTCTCGGCCGCGTTGCACACGCCGGGGCGCTGGGCCTTGGCGTTGACGGTGATGTTGACGGCGGCGTCTTCGAGGGCGTCGAGGTGCTGGTCGATGTAGACGTGGCAGTTGCCGGCGTCGTGCTTGATGACGGGGATGGTCGCGGCCTCGGTCACGGACTTGATGAGCCCCGGGCCGCCGCGGGGGATGACCAGGTCGATGCGCCCGCGCATCTTCACGAGTGTGTCGACAACCTGGCGGTCGGCGGTGTCGAGGAGCTGCACCGCGTCGGGCACCCCGGCCGAGGCGAGCGGCTCGCGGAGCGCGCCCGCGACGGCGCGGTTGGTGTGGGCCGCTTCCTTCCCGCCCTTGAGCAGCGCCGCGTTGCCCGAGCGGATGCACAGCGCCGCGGCGTCGGAGGTGACGTTGGGGCGGCTCTCGTAGATGACCAGCACCACGCCGATGGGGATGCGGCGCTTTTCAAGCTGCATCCCGCTCGCCGAGACGCGGCCTTCGACCACGCGCCCGACCGGGTCGGGCTGCCCGGCGACCTGGTCGACGGCGGCGGCCATGTCCTCGACGCGCTGGGGCGTGAGGAGCAGCCGCTCGCGCATCGCCTCGCTCAGCGACGCGGCGGCGTCCATGTCGCGCCGGTTGGCCTCGAGAATCGCGGGCTGGTGGGCGCGGATGGAGGCGGCCATGTCTCGCAGCAGCGCGGCGCGGCGCGAGCCGCAAAGCAGGCCGAGACTCAGCCGCGCGCCCGCGGCGCGCTGGGCGGCCTGTTCACACATGGTGGTGATCGAGCCGTCGTTCACGGCTCGCCGCGCCTCTTGACGGTGAACCGGACGGCCCGGCTGTCGGCCTTGACCTCCACGCCGGCGGGAAGGCCCACGGGGACGCCGGCGCGGAGCAGCGCGAAGCCCGCGTCCTTGCTGGTGATCCTGCGGGCGAGCTCGTCGGTCGAGAGCGAGAGCACAGCGATGAGGCGCTCGTCGGCGCCGGCGAGTTTCTCGACGATGTCAGACGGGCCGGAGACCGTCACCTTGATCCTCTGGTCTCCCTCGTCGATGACGACCACCCAGTCGCCCCACTCGACCGGGAGCGTCAGCACCTGCACGGGCACCTGCATGGGGACCGCGGTGAGGGTGGATTTCACGCTGAAGGCCAGCGACGCCTTGGTGGTCAGGAGCTGCACGCCGCGCTCGCCGGCGAGGCTGTCGGGGAGCACGACGTCGGCCTGGAGCCCGACGGGTCCGGGCTGGGTGAGCTTGGCGATCTGGTCGCGCCCGACGCGGGCCGTGGCTTCGAGCGAGTCGCCCAGGCGCGCGGCGAGCGTCCGCGGGAGCCGGACCTCGGCCTTGTCGGGCGTGATGGCGACGGCGCCCTGGACTTCGACGCCGCGCAGCTCGGGCTTGATGGGGACCTGTCGCGCGATGATCTCCTGGACCAGCACCGGGGCGCGGAGGGGGCGCGCGGATTCGACGGTCACGCCGATCTTGCTGAGGGCGTCGAGCGACGACAACGCCGTCAGCATGTCGACGTCCTGCTCGCCCTCGCCGGTGTTGGTCGGCAGCGGCAGCTTGAGGTGCTGCTCGAGCGTTCGCTGCGCGCGTTGCAGGGCCGCGCGCGAGCCGCTCAAGTCGACGGTGACGTGCCCGTCCCAGCCGACGCCCGGGTAGACCATCCGGGCGGGATCGGGCGAGATGATCTCCACGTTGGCCGACACCGACTCATGACCGAGGCTTTCGGCCTCGGCGAAGAGCCAGATGGTGAGCGTCACGAGCGTGACGACAAGGAATGTGGTGAGTCGCTCACGCACGCCGGTCGCCCCCGCCACCGCCCCCGCCCCC
>CAZEDW010000026.1:0-60458 GCA_964510955.1 uncultured Phycisphaeraceae bacterium | reverse complement strand
CCGGTGGCGCGCGGGGTGGGTGAGGCCATGCGCGCATTGTCTCCGATACGGGCGGGCGTGCAATCCGCGCCCACACGCTTGGATGCACGCCTGCCCGAGCGGGTTACCGGCGCCGGCGCTTCAAGAGCGGCAGGCAAGCCCCGAGCAGCGCCGCGCCGGCCCCGGGCGCCGGCACGGCGGTCACCATGACATTGAGGACAGAGCCGGTCCACACCGGCGCGACCTCAATGCCGTTGGGGTGCGAAAGCCCGGCGTACGCGAACGCGCCGGGCCCCATCACGCCGAAATCAGCCACGGGGTACATCGCGCCCACCGCGGGCACAAAGCTGTCGCAGATGTGGAACGTCACAAGGGGTACTACGCCGGGGTCGATCAGTGTTTGGCCCGGCCCATCACCCAACCCGTTCAGCACCGTGAGCATGTCCACCAGCGCCTGGTCGGTGAGCGGGTCGGAGGACACATCGAACTCAAAGCCGCTGCCCTGGTGCAGCCGCAAGCCGCCCTGGATGGTGAGCTCACCGATGTTGCACTCGCCCTGCGCGCCCGGGGCGATGACGGCGGTGGCGGCGGAACCGCCGCGGGTGTTGCCGGTGATGTTGGAAAGGTCCACCATGCCCTCGAGCGTGGAGGTGCCGCCGAGGGCGCCCTGCCTGACCTGGTACGAGTAGCCGTGGTGGTCCGGGTCGTTGACGACGATGCGCCCGCCGCTTCCGACGCCGGTGTACCCGAACTCCTGAATGACGTTCCCGGCGACGATGAGCTTGCTCTCCGGGGCGCCGGTGCCGCGCGCTGCTCCGGAGTCGGTGTGTGCGGCCGTGCCACCGGGCCGCCCGCCGGGCACTGTTCCGCCGACATTGAGCGCTCCGCGGACGGTGAGCTGGGTGGTGTTGATCTCGCGCCCGTTGATGACGTTGAGAGTACCGCCTGTGTCGATGAGGGTGAGCTTGTCGAAGAGATCAATGGAGTTGTCGAAGATGTCAACGATTTTGGATCCGATGCCGTCGAGGGTCGTGGTGTTGTTGAGCGTAAGGTTAGTGACACCGCCCAGCGGAGTACGGATCTGGCCCTGCAAGGTGAACTGGCCGAGGTTGAGCGTGGCGTTGGAACCACCGGTGATGTTGGCCAGGCCGTTGGGGATATCGAAGTTGACACCGGTGCCGACGACGAGGTGCCCACCGGTGGCGACGTTGAACTGACCGCCGCCGGCGGTGGTCGTAAAAGCGACGTCCGTCCGCCCCTTGATGGTGAGGGAGCCGGTGGCGCTGATGGAGGCGACATTGGCCAGCGCGTTGTTGCCGGACAGATTCTGTATGGCGGCGTTGGTGCTCAGCCCGTCAAGCGTGATCTTGGATCCGATCGTCGTGATCGAGCCAGTGTTTGTCTTCAGCGTGCCCTGCACCACGATCTCACCGCCCGTCGTGGTCGCCGCGATGTTGGTGAAGGTTGATCCGACGGCCGCCGTGAAGATCTTGCCGGTCGGGATGGTCAGCTTCGAGCCTGTCCCCACATTGAAAGTCCCGCCCGAGTTCACGTTGAAGTTCGTGACGGATGTCCCGACCGTAAAGTTCGCCCCGTTCTTGATCAGCAACGCCCCGCCCGAGTTCACATTGGCGGCGTTCCGCAGCCCGTCGGTCGTGCCGGTCTGATCCACGATCTTGGCGGACGCGCCGTCCAGCGTCACCGACCCCGCGACGTTCTGGATGTCCGCCCCGTTGAACTGCAGCGTCCCCTTCAGGTCCAAAGTCCCGCCCGTCAGCGTGCCGCCGGCGAAGTTCGTGAAGTTGCCGGCTCCCGTGATGTTGAACTTCGACGCCGGGCTGGAGACCCGAAGGGTGCCTGAGTTGGTAAAGGCGCCGTCGGTCGAGAAGTTATTGCTCTGGATGTCGATCACGCCGGTGGCGGTGTTCACCAGCGCGACGTTGGCGGCGGCGATGCTGTTCGCTGCCGCGGAGGTCTTGTTGATCTGACCGTTGTTCGTGATCGTGGTCGATCCGCCCGACGAGGTGATGTTCCCGGTGGCGGAGATTGTGAAAACCGAGCTTGCGCCGAAGGTCAGCGTGTTGTTGCCGCTGAAGTTGATGTTGTTGTTGGCCACCCAGCTCGCCGCGGTGCCGGTGTGGTTGATGCCCGTGTCGTTGATGTCGATGGGGCTCTTGGCGCTGAAGATGATCGAGCCGTGCGAGTTGAACTGGTTGACGTAGCCGACGGTCCCGCCGTGGATCGTCGCGGTCCCGGTCACATCCAGCGTTCCCTGCTGGGCCGGGCCGACGTCGTCGCCCACGATCGATGTCGTGTCGCCCTGGTCGAAGTTGCCCTGGATGGTCAGGGTGCGGCTGGTGCCAGCGCTGAAGAGCTTGAGCGTGGCGTTGCTGCCCGACAGGTCGAAGTTGTTGATCGTGAAGTCGTTGTCGAGCGTGACCGTGTACGGCCCCGCCACGCCGATGCTGACGTTGTAGGTATCCACGCCGTTGCTGGGCACCTGCGCCGGCGTCCAGTTGCCCGCCGTGCCCCAGTTGCCGCTGACGCCGGTGGCCCATTGTGAGTTGATAACCGCGCCGTCGGCAGCGCCGGCCAGCGCGAGCAGCAGCGGCGCCGTGATGCACGGGGCGCGGAGCAACAACGACCTACGCCGCGAAATCTCTCGGCACATCTCTCACACTCCAAGTTCCTGGGCGCGCAGGAAAACGCGTTCTACCTCTTGCAGACCGTACAGGACGCCAACCCTGCGGTCAATGAAAATCGGGGCTTGTTCGGGTCTCGTGCCGATTGAAAGTCTCTCGAATCGCTCGTTCCCGGGCGTGGCCTCACTGAACGGAGGACACCCCCTTCAACGCAGTCCGAACGTTTTCCAGCGTTTGCTTCACCACCGTGAGATTGCGCTGCGCATCGGTCGAGCCGTCGGCGACCGCCTTCTCGTACAACGCCACGGCCTCCTGCAAGCTCATCTCGGCGAGTTTGAGATGCTCGGCCTTGGCGCCCTTGTCGGCGCTCGCCTCGGCGATCCGCCGGTCCAGGTCGCCGCGCTTGAATAGGCCCAGCGCCAGGTCCTGCCGCTGGCGATTCTGCGGATCGGCTTTGTAGAGGAAGCGCCGGACTTCCAGCGATTCGTCAAACTTCGCCGCCGCCTCTTCGAGCCGCCCGAGGTCACGCAGCTCGTTGCCCGTCTCGGCGGTGCACGCCGCCAGGTCGCGCCGCGCGTTCACGTTGCCCGCGTCCGACGACGACAGCGAGCGGGCCATGTCTTCGGCCCGACGCCGGATCACCAGCGCCGCCTCGAACTGGGCCTTGATCTCCGGCGCGTCGGCGCTCGGGTCCTTTGACACGCGTGAGCGGAGCATGAACGTCTCGGCTGTGTTCTTTCGAGCCAGCGCGCTCTGGCGGAGCGCCAGCAGCAGCGCCCGCTGGAACTCGCGGCTCTGCGGCTTTGCGGCCAGCAGGCGCTCAAACTCCTGCACCATCGAATCGGCGCCGGCGGCTGACGCCTTGTAGAGATCGAGCGCCTGCGCGAACATCGCCGGCGCCGCCGTGTCGCCCTTGGAGCCAAGCTCGCGTGCCCTCCGCGCCAGCGGTGCGGCGACATTGCTGTCCAGGCCGTTCCGAGTGCTCAGGCACTCCGCCAGGGCGGCCGCCGCTGATTCGTCGCCGGGGTTGTCGCGGAGCCGCTCGCGCCAGTAGTCCGCCGCCTTGTCGCACGCCGCCGCAGCCTCGGCCACCTGGCGCTTCCGGGCCTCGATGTCGTCACCGTTGCCGGCCATCGCGTCCAGCACCGTCCCGAGCGTCATGCGCGCCCTCGCCGCCCGCTCGACGTACGGGGCCGCGGCCGGAGCGCCGGGAGGCAGCATGGAGACCGCCCTGTCGAAGAGCTCCAGTGCCCTGTCGAGTTCCTCGCGCGCCTGGGCCAGCTTGGCGGCCTCGTAGAGCAGGAGCGCCGCCTTGTGCCTGCTCAACCCCACGTCGGCCACCGCCCGCGGATCGCTCGGCGACCGCTCCAGCAGCTTGTCGCGGATGGCCCGCGCCCGCTGGTACGCCTCGGCCGCGGCCCCCGGCGTGCCCACTTTCGCACGGTTCAGTCCGCCCTCGATGTCGCCTACCTTGTCGGCCGCGTCCGCCGTCTCGCGCAAAAGCCCGGGGTCATCCCCCGCCTGCGCCGCGAGCTTCTCCATGTACGCCCGCGCCTGCACCAGCACCTTCTGGCGCGTCGAGGTGGAGCCCACCAGCGGCGCGATGCCCTCGTCGAACTCATTGATCGCCGCCTTGGCCAGGCCGCGCACAAAGTCGAAGTTGTCCTCCGCCCGCTTCTTCTCGCTCTCGGCCCGGGCCCGCTCCCTTTGTTCACCGCTGAGGGCCGTCTCGGCCCGGACACGCTGGTTCTCCGCTTCGCGGTACAGGAACGCCATCGCGATCCCGAACCCCACCGTGAGGGCGCCGATGATCCCCGCCGCCAGCACCTTGCCCTTGTTCCGCCGGGCGATGACGCGGAGCTGGTACACCGCGCTGTCGCGCTTGGCCTCGATGGGGAACCCGCTGAGGTAGTTGCGCACGTCGCGGGCCAGCTCGCCGGCGTTCTGATACCGGCGCTCGCGCTCCTTCGCCAGCGACTTCAGGACGATCGTCTCCACTTCGTCGTTGATCTGCCGCCGGACCGTGCTCGGGCGCGCCGGTGCGGTGCGCAGGATGTTGTCCAGCACCTCCCGCATCGCCCCGATCACCTGGTACGGGAACTTCCCGCCCGTGAGCATCTGGTACAGGATCACGCCCAGCGAGTACACATCCGTGCGCACGTCGATCTTGTCCGGGTGGCCCTCGGCCTGCTCGGGGCTGGCCCACGGCAGCGAGCCGACGAACTGGCCCGTCATCGTCATCATCCGCATCTGCTCGCCCGACTCGCCGCCGCCGGACACCTCGCCCGTGGCCACCTTCGCCAGGCCGAAGTCCAGGATGTGCGGCTCGCCCGAGTCGTCCACCCGGATGTTGCCGGGCTTGAGGTCGCGGTGGATCACACCCTTCAGGTGGGCGGCGTTCACCGCGTCGCAGATGCGCGCGAAGATCTTCAGCGTGTCCTCGAGCGTCCGCTCCTTCATCGACATCCAGACATCCAGCGGATGCCCGGAGATGTAATCCATGACAAAGAAGAACGAACCGCCCGAAACCGAGCCGCCCGCCTGGCCCGAGTCGAGGATGCCCACGATGTTCGGGTGATTCATCTGCGCGAGGATCTCGACCTCGCGCTCGAACCGCGCCTTGTCGCGCGGCCCGGCGAACGGGCCCTCGCGCATCACCTTGACCGCCACCTTGCGCTTGGTCGTCTTCTGGATCGCCTGATAGACGACGCCCTGCCCGCCCCGGTGAATCTCCTTGATGATCTCGTAGCCCGGGATGCTCTCGGGAGGGATCACCGCCCACGTGGAGCGCGAGCCGGACCCGCCCTTGGCCTGAGCGCGGGCGGCGGCGATCAGGCCCAGGTCCTTGGGGCTTCCGCCGCTGCCCGATGCCGGCTTCCCATCGTTGACTGGGCCCTCGGGGCCCGCGCCGCCCCCTCGCCCCGGGGGCGGGGGTGGATGAGGGGTCTCGGCGTTGGGTTCAGAGAATGCCATATCAAGTCCGCCGAATGGGGCGGACCACTGTACGGGCGGATTCGATTGGCAATCGTCACGCTTGAAACACGGTTCAACGGGGGCCCGGCTTGACAGCCTCACTCCGACGCCCTAACATAGACCGATCATTGATTCGGGTTGCGAGAGTTGGAACTCCGCATTGCCGGGCGCGTTGAAGGGGAGAGGCTCGCGTCCGCCCATCCGAAGTCGTTCACAGGCTCCGGGCAAACCACGCCGAGCCAAACCGAGACCGAGATGTCTTCGGGCCAACTTGCACACTCACGCGGGCGTCGCGCTTCGCCGGTGTACGGCGGGCCCGGACCCGATCCCTGGAGTAGAGCATCATGCGCAGCAAGTTTGTCATCGTCTCGTGTCTGGCCGCCGCCGGTCTGGGCGCGGCCGTCGGTTCCTTCGCCGTCGCGCGCGGTCAGGAGAACAAGGGCGGGGCGCCCGAGATGAAACTGCCTCCCGGCTGGACCATGGACGACATGAAGGCGTGCATGGACGCTGGCACCCCCGGCGAGATGCACAAGTTCCTCACCGCGCACGCCGGGACCTGGACCGGCAAGGTGACGCAGTGGATGGCGCCCGGCGCCGAGCCGGAATACAGCGACTGCACCTCGACCACCACCGCCATCATGGACGGGCGGTTCACCAAGTGCGAGGTCTCCAGCACGATGGGCGGGATGCCGTTCAACGGCTTCGGCATCTACGGCTACGACAACGTCTCCAAGAAGTTTGTCGCCAGTTGGATCGACTCCATGGGCACCGGCATCATGCAGGGCACCGGCGAGAGGTCCGCCGACGGCAAGACCCTCACCTGGAACTACACCGCCAACTGCCCGATCGCCAAGAAGGCGGTCCCGATGCGCGAGGTGGACCACTTCACCAGCGACAAATCCTTCACCATGGAGATGTTCGGCGTCGAGCCCAAGAGCGGCAAGGAGTTCAAGGCGATGGTGATCGAGTTCACCCGCAAGAACTGAGCCGCCGCCTTTGGCGCGTAATCACTTGCTACTTCGCGGTCGGAGCTCGCCGGGCTCCGACCGTTTTTTTGCGGTGGCGGCCCCGGATGCCCGTGCCATGCACGCCCCGCCGCGAAGCGGCGCACGGGAGACGGCCCCTTTGCGCCCCCGGCTTGGGCCTGCGATTTCAATCCGTCCGCCACCCACCCGGGTTTCCAAGTTCCAACCGCCTTTCCAGCACCCGGGCACCACGCCAATCGCTGATTCTCACGGGAATTTTGTCCGATTCGTGCTTGCCTCGGCGGCGAGTTTCGTGTACGGTACTTGTGAGGCGGTTCGGCCACGTCGCCGAGCGCCGCCCACGTTTCACCCGGAGAGTTTTCCCTGTTCAACGATCTCATCAAGGCCGACTCGACCTCCCCGCGCCGGCCCGGCGCGCGCCGGTTGAGTTGTTGTCTTGAGCATGAGGGCACGGGTATGGGCCGCTCATGATCCGCGGGGGCCGCGCACAATCCAGCATCGCTGTTCCGCCGGACCAGGCTCGCCTGAGTTTGTAATCCCGTCGTTCGATTTCCCAGTGCTCAGGCGCAACCCCTGAGCGACACACCGTCCCAGTAGAAGGAGATTTCCCATCGAGAGGCGTCCGTACCGCGAGAGCTTCCGTCCGAACAAGACCCGGGTGAACCATGAGATCCGGCTCACCCCGATCCGTCTGGTCGACCAGAACAACAATCAGGTCGGCGTCGTCGATACCCGCGACGCCATGCGCATGGCCGAGGAGGCCGGCCTCGATCTCGTCGAGATCCAGGCCGATATCCGCCCGCCCGTGTGCAAAATCATGGACTACGGGAAGTTCAAGTTCGAGCAGGGCAAGAAGGACCGCGCCAACCGCGCCGCCTCCAAGACCGCCGAGCTGAAAGAGGTCCGCCTCGGTCGCTCGGCCAAGATCGACGACCACGACGTGATGATCCGCGTCAACCAGGCCCGCGGCTTCCTCATGGAAGGCCACAAGGTCCAGTTCGTCCAGAACTTCAAGGGCCGCGAGATGGCCCACCGCGACATCGGCGAAGACCGCCTCAAGGACATCATCGACAGCCTCACCGACATCGCCAAGGTCGAAGTGCCCATGCGGCTGTTCGGCAAAAAGCTGACCATGATCATGGCCCCCGACAAGGTCAAGGTCGAAGCCGTCAGACGGAAGCTGGAGAAGGAAAAGGCCTCTCAATCAGCTGCGCCGAGCCCCGCGGCGGGAGCCCCCGCGGCGCCGGAGGCGCCGGCGGTCGCTGCCCCCAAGGCGCAGCCGCCCACCGCCCAGCCTGCCCCGCGCACGCCGTCGCCGGCGACCGTCAACGCCCGGGGCTGATCGCCCCGGCAGACTCCCCCTCTCGCCTCTACACTCCGCTCGACGCCGCGATTCGGCTTCGCGGCAGGTTGTTTCTTTGCCTGGGGACACCAAGATGGCGCGCCTGGCGCTGATCGCCGACATCCACGCCAACTACGACGCCTTCCAGGCCGTCGTGCGTGATATCGAGCGCAACGCCATCGACAGGGTCGTCTGTCTCGGCGACCTCGTGGGCTACGGCCCCGACCCGCATAAGTGCATCGAGCTCGCGTTCGACCTGTGCCAGACCCTCGTCATGGGCAACCACGACGAGGCCGTTCTGAAGGGCCCGTCGCACGGCCTGGCCATGAACCAGCGGGCCAAGAGCTCCATCGAGATCACCCGCACCCTCCTCACCCCCAAGCACCTGCACCTGCTCTCGACGCTGCCGGTGCTCGCCGAGGCCGAGGGCGTGGCCATCACCCACGGCCTGTTCGGCCCGCGCAAGTACGACTACCTCTACGACGCCGACGCCGCCGCCCGCGCCTTCAACTGCTTCAAGCAGCGCTTCGGCGCCGTCGGCCACACCCATATCCCCAGCATCTTCACCGCCCCCGGCACAACCCCGGTGTTCCCCGATCAGGTCGAGACCAAGCCCGTCTCCGGCAGCACGCTGGTGCTGCTCTCAGAAGACCACCGCCTGCTGGTGAACCCCGGCAGCGTCGGCCAGCCCCGCGACCGCGACCCCAACGCCTCCTGGGCCATCCTCGACACCGGCGACATGACACTCGAAGTCCGCCGGGTGGCGTACGACGTCGAGACCACGGCGTCCAAGATGAAGAAACTCGGGCTGCCGGACTTCCATGCGGACCGGTTGAAGGTGGGGGGATAACCCGCTCGGGGGTCAGACGGGCGATGTTGGTATGGCGCTTTTTCCAGATGCGCGTTTGTACCAACGGAAGGAGGGTCAATCCCCCTTCTGATCCCCCCGTGCAAAGATCGACGCCACGTAGTTCAGCACATCCGCCGCCGAGCGGTCGTTGTAGCCGAACTGCTCGATCATGCGCTTCTTGATGACGTCGATCTTCTGCTGGGTCTGGTCGTCGATGACGCTTGAGACCAGGTTCTTCAGCTTGATCGTGTCGCGCTGATCCTCAAACAGCTTGAGCTCCAGCGCCCGGTAGAGGCGCGCGTTGGTGTTGTACTCGAACTTCTTGCCATCCAGCGCCAAGGCGCCGATGTAGTTCATGATCTCCTGGCGGAAGTCGTTCTTGCGGCTCTCGGGGATGTCGATCTTTTCTTCGATCGAGCGCATGAGCCGCTCGTCGGCCTCCTCGTCCTTGCCGGTGTACTTGTTCTTGACGCGCTCCTTCTGGGTGTAGGCGCGAACGTTGTCGATGTAGTTGCTGCACAGGCGACGAATGGCTTCCTCATCGGCGCTGATCGCACGTTGCACTTCGCCCTTGATGATGTCCTCGTACTCGCTCATCACCACCGCGAGCAGTTCCTTGTACTTCTTGCGCACGTCCTCCTCATTAATGAGCGAGTGGTGGCTCAACCCTGCCTCCAGCTCGTTCATCACCATGAAGGGGTTGATCTGCTTCTCCTCCATCGCCTGGGCGCTGACGAGGGTGTTGGAGACCTTGTCCTGGATGTAGCGGGGGCTGATGCCCTCCATGCCCTCGCGGGCGGCCTCTTCCTTCAGCTCCTTCACGCTGTCCTCGGTCAGGCCGGGGATGTTCTTGCCGTTGTAGAGCTTGAGTTTCTGCAGCAGCGTGACGCCGGCCTTCTTGGGCTCTTCCAGGCGGGTCAAGACGGCCCACATCGCCGCGACTTCCAGCGTGTGCGGCGCGATGTGCATGCTCTTGATGCGGTGGGGGCCGAAGTCCTTCTGATAGATCTTGATCTCGTCGTCGAGCCGGATGTTGTACGGCACATCAATCTTGATGGTGCGGTCGCGGAACGCCTCCATCAGCTCGTTGCTCTGGAGCTTCTTGTACTCGGGCTCGTTGGTGTGCCCGATGATGACCTCGTCAATGGAGGTCTGGGCGAACTTCTTGGGCTTGATGACACGTTCCTGCGACGCGCCGAGCAGGTCGTACAGGAACGCCACGTCCAACTTCAACACCTCGATGAACTCGCACAGCCCGCGGTTGGCGATGCAGAGTTCGCCGTCGAAGTTGAAGGCGCGGGGGTCCGAGTCGCTGCCGTACTGCGCGATCTTGCGGTAGTTGATATCGCCGGTGAGCTCGGTGGAGTCCTGGTTCTTCTCGTCCTTGGGCTGGAAGGTGCCGATGCCGACGCGGTCCTTCTCGCTGAGACTGATGCGCCGGACCTTGACGTGGGTCATGGCCTGCTTCCAGTCGCCGCCGTAGTGGACCATCAGGTCATTCAAGACCTTGCGGCAGAACGGGTTGAGCTCGCCGTACATGCGCAGCTTGCCGCGTCCCCCCTTCTGGGAGTACCCCTCGTTGATCTTGTTGAGCAGCGCGGCGCGGGCCTCGCCGGGGATGAGCAGCAGCGGGTCCTCGTGCATCGGGCAGGGGAACTCGTGGCTCTTCTCGGTCGGACCGGCTGAGGCGTCGAGCATCCAGACGTAGGAATACATGGCCCCCGCGTCGGTGCGCGAATAGTGCTCCAGCCCCTTCTTCAGCAGCCGCGCGATCGTGCTCTTGGACGAGCCCACGGGGCCGTGCAACAGGAGGATTCGCCGATCCGTCCCGTACCCCTCGGCGGCCGAGCGGAACACGTCCACGAGCTGCATGAGCTGCTCATCCAGCCCGAAGATGCCGTCGAGGCCCTGGTCGATGGGGTCGGAGAAGAAGTGGTATCGCACCAGGTCCTTCTTGAACAGCCGGTACCGCTCGGAGCCGAACGACATGAGCATGTCGTACAAGCGCTGGAACGCGTTGCGGCACACACCCGGGTTCCGCCCGACGATCTCCAGGTAGTCCCAGAACGACCCTTCCCAGTGCTGCTCGTGGAAGCGGCGCCGGTCCAGTGACCCGTCGATCAGGCTCGCCAACTGCTCGCGGTTGAACTCTGACATCCCCATGACAACCTCCTGACCCCCCGGACTTCCGGGCGGGGTGGGAGCCACTGGCTCCCTGGGTGCTTCCATGCGGCTCGCCGGGCTGCGACGCGACCCGCCAAAGGGTAGGGGACCGTCGCCAACCCCGGCGCGGGCTCAAACCTCTGGTATCGGTCCCGGCGCGGCCCCTATGCCAACAAAGCACGCCGAACGCCTGTTTGTACGCAGATCAGCCCGGCAAGGACGCGAAGTTAGCAATCGCAAACAGCGCCTTTTCGCGGGCGTGCCCTTTCATCCGCGACAGCGATGGTCTTCTCCCAGCGCTGGTGCGCAAGTTCTTCTCGGCCTGTTTGTGGCGAGCAGCCAGGAGACGCAGAGACCTGACAAGGGGGGTTTGAAGTTGCCCATCAAGGTGGGTCGCATTCAGTTCGAAAACTGGGCACATATGGAAGAGTTGGACGGTCCCGGATGCGCAGTGGACGCCCTGGGAGTGCGTCTGGAGTTGTGTTTCATGAAAAAAGCGATCGCTTCCGCTGCGCGCCGGTCGCCCAACTCCCCCAAAGGAGGCATCGATTGAATCCAGCATGCACCACCGCGTCGTGCGCGTCCGGGCATTATCGCTTGGGCCTTGGCTGGACGACGCCTCTCCCCCGCGAGCTGAACAGCCTCAACAGTGTCGTCATGGCCTTTGGTTCGGCGCGCATGACTGACGACGACGAGCCGATCAAAGAGCTTCGGGCGGCGTTTCCCGACTCGGTTATCGTCGGCTGCTCCACCGCGGGTGAGATCCACGGGCACTTGCTGTGGGACGATTCGCTCTCGGTCGGTGTGTACAAGTTCCGATCCACTCGCGTCAGCGCCGCTCAGGCGCCGGTGCGCGGCCCGGATGACTCCTACCGGGCCGGGATCGCGCTGGGTGAGCAGTTGAAGCGCCCGGATTTGCGGGCCGTTCAGGTGTTCAGCGACGGCTTGCTGGTCAATGGCACCGACTTGGTCCGGGGCCTGACCGCCGCACTCGGCCCCGCGGTTGTGATCTCCGGCGGACTTGCCGGCGACGGTACAAGCTTCAAGCAGACCTGGGTCATGCACGCCGGGAGGGTGTGCAAGGGGATCGTGTCGGCCGTCGGGCTTGCCGGAGACAGGCTCAGGATCGGGCACGGCTCGATGGGAGGCTGGGACTCCTTCGGCCCGGATCGCATCATCACGCGGTCGCAGGGAAACGTGCTGTTCGAGTTGGATGGACAGCCCGCGCTGCCGCTCTACAAGAAATATCTGGGGGACCGGGCCGCCGGGCTCCCGTCTTCGGCGCTTCTGTTCCCGCTCACCATCCGCGCGTCGCGGGATGATGCGACGAGCCTTGTCCGGACCATCCTGAGCGTGGATGAGACGGCACAGTCGATGACTTTCGCTGGGGATGTGGCCCAGGGGGCGGTCGCGCAACTGATGCGGGCCAGCCCTGACAGGCTCATTGCCGGCGCCTCGCGCTCCAGCGAGCAGGCGCTGAAAGGACTCGGTGGCCAGCCGGCTCTGTGCCTCGCGGTGTCTTGCGTGGGACGCCGGCTGGTTCTGGGCGAAAGGACCGAGGAGGAGCTCGAGGCAACCCACGCGCTGCTGCCCCAAGGCAGTGTTCAGGTGGGCTTCTATTCCTACGGGGAGATCTCTCCCGCCCGTTCCGGGGTGTGCGAGCTGCACAACCAGACGATGACCCTCACCATTGTCTCAGAGATCTGAGCCGGCGAGCCGGCCATACGAATGCACGACGTTCTCGCACGCCAACTCAAGCGTCTCGAACTCGCGCCGGACCGTCCGCCGGGCGGCGAGGTATGGCGTGCTCTGCTTCAGAAGATCTCAGCGGCCTACGAGCAGGCCGATCAGGACCGCTACACTCTCGAGCGTTCGCTGAGCGTGAGTTCGGCGGAAATGGGCGCGCTGTACGCCGCCGCCCGATCGCACGCCGAAGACCTCGAACGCGAGGTCGCTGCACGGACGAGGTCTCTCCAACTCGCGATCCGGCAAGCCGAGGCGGAGGCGGGAGCCAAGAGCGCCTTCCTCGCCACCATGAGCCACGAGATCCGGACGCCGATCAACGGCGTCAGCGGCATGCTCGATCTGGTGCTTGGAACAGAGCTTCAATCGCGCCAGCGCCAGTTCCTGATGATGGCCAAGTCGTCGGTCGACGCGCTGACCGAGATCATCAATGACGTGCTCGATTATTCCAAGATTGAAGCGGGCAAGATCGAGCTGGAGCGGGAGGAGATCAGCGTACGCACCGTTGTCGAGGGTGCATCGAAGCTTCTCGCCGAACGGGCGCAACGCAAAGGCCTTGACTTTACTGTCGCAGTGAGCCCTCAAGTCCCCTCCCGGGCGAGGGGTGACGATGCACGCATCCGGCAGGTGCTGGTCAACCTCCTGGGCAACGCCATCAAGTTCACCACCGCCGGAGCAGTGACGCTGCGTGTTGCGGTTGACCGCGCAACGCCGCAGGAAACGGAAGTCCGCTTCGTGGTGTCCGATTCCGGGCCCGGCATGACACCCGAGCAGCAGACTCGGCTGTTCAGGCCGTTCGTTCAGGCGGACGCTTCAACCACGAGAAAGTACGGCGGCACCGGCCTGGGACTGGCGATTTGCCGTCGGCTTGTCGAGCTGATGGGCGGGGAAATCGGCGTTGAATCCGAGCTCGGGCGAGGGTCATCATTCTGGTTCTCTGTCAAGCTCGGGGTCGTCGCCTCAACGCAAGCGGACTCGCACCCCGACGGGCCGCGGCTTGCAGGGAAATGGCTCAAGATCATCGGCGGATCCGACGCCGAGCGCTGCGTGCTACAAGAGTATGTGTCGCACTGGGGGCTATTCGTCGATGAGTCGGATGCCCGAGCCGACGACGATCCGGTCGGGCGTCAATCCGCTCCCTGTGCGGACTACGCCTTGCTGTGCTGGGCCGGCGATGCCGACGGACTTCTTGACCAGGTCCGGCTCTTGCGCACGCAGCACGCAACAGCCCACGCGCACATCATTGCCCAGTTGCCGATGGCATCGCTGCTGGATGAATCGCGTGTCGCAGCCCTGGGGTTGAGCGCTCAGGTGATCGCACCGGTATCGCCGTCCGATCTGCACGACGCACTCGTGCGGTGTGACGCGGCGCCGCAGACCGGGCAAGCGCCAGCGGTGTACCCCGAACCGGCTGTGGTGCACGCCCTTCAAGCTACGATCGCATCGCCTCGTCCGATGGTCCTGGTCGCGGAAGACAACGAGATCAATCAGATCATTGATCGCGAGCTGCTCGCGTCCGTCGGGTGTGATTGCGAGATCGTCGGCAACGGCCTCCTGGCTGTTGAGGCGGCGAAACACGCTCGGTATGACCTGATTTTGATGGACTGCCAGATGCCCGAAATGGACGGGTACGAGGCGACCGGCGAGATCCGCAAGCTGGAGGCCGCGGGGTTGACCGCGCCGGGCTCGCCCAATCCTCTGCCGATCATCGCGCTGACTGCCAACGCAATGCACGGCGACCGTGAGAAGTGCCTGCACGCGGGCATGAGCGACTACCTCAGCAAACCCATCGACCGGGAGGCTCTGATCCTGAAGGTGCAGCATGCCACCGCCCAATGCCGAGCCTGAATGCGGGTGGTTTCTTCCCGGGGTGCACCGCGTCGCCGACCATGCCTACACTCGCGGCCCATGAGCTTCGGACTCGGACGAGGGCGAGAGATCAACACTGGCGACATAGGGATTGAGGGCGCAACACTGCCCGCGCTGCCCGATGACGTTCAGGCCAACCCGCGCGCCGCATGGATCGACGTGGGGGCCTGGTTCGACGCTCCCCGGCGCCCTCTGGAGATCGAGATCGGCTCGGGCAAGGGCACGTTTCTCCTGCAGCAGGCGGAGCTTCAGCCAGAGACCAACTTCCTGGGGATCGAGTGGGCCAAGGAGTTTTTTGCCTACGCCGCGGACAGGGTGCGCCGGCGCGGCCTGCGGAACGTGCGCCTCCTGCACGCCGACGCCACCGAGTTCCTCCGTTGGCGCGTGCCCGATGCAGCCGCGTCGGTGATCCACCTCTATTTCTCCGATCCCTGGCCCAAGGCGCGTCACCACAAGCGCAGGGTGGTCCAGGACCGCTTCCTCGGCGACGCGCTCCGCGTGCTGCTCCCCGGCGGGGAGCTGCGAATCGTGACGGACCACGCCGACTACTGGGCGTGGATGGAGGAGCATTTTGCGCGCTGGGTGTCCAACAGCCCGGCAGAGCCCGGCGCGATGCCGGCGCCCTTCGAGCAACGGCCTTTCGAGCGTCCCGTGTCCGCCAGCGAGGGCGAGGTGGTCGGTACGAACTTTGAGCGCAAGTACGCCCGCGAGGGGCGGCTGTTCAACGCGACCATCCTGCGCAAGCGGTGATCGGACCCGGAGGCCCCGGTCTCAAACGTCTCGCAGACGGCGTTCCCGGACCTTTCCGGGCGGCCCGACATATTGGCGCCGGCAGAGCCCGCGTTACACACAAGGTACCCGCGGAACTCAACGATAAGTACGGACGGGACTGTCCGGAGTTGTCCGCTCCTGGAGCGCGGACCGGCCAACCTCCCGAGCGAGGCGTCCATGTCGATCCGCCGCAAGACGCTGCTGGTCATTCTCTCCGTGCTCGCCGCCTTGTTGGCGGGCGAGCACATCATGGTGCAGCAGGTGCTGCAGCGCGGCTTCGAGCGATCAGAACACGAGTACGTGTCGCAGCGAGTAGCGCTCACCCGCCGGCTGGTTGAGTCGGAGATCGACGCCTTTACGCAGCGCTTCGCCGACTGGGCGATATGGGACGACATGTACCAGTACGCCCAGGATGGGAATCAGAAGTTCTTCGATTCCAATCTCAAGCCCGACAGCCTCGCCCTGTTGAGACTGAACTACTTCGGGGTGTTCGACGCCGGGGGCCGGCCTATCTTCCAGACCGGCGTCAACTTCGAAGAGCCCGCCCACACTCCCGTGCCCGACGGCCTGGATGCTCGACTTACCCCGGGATCCCGGCTGCTTGTTCACAGCGACGAGAAGCACATAGACCAGGGAGTGCTGCTACTGCCGGGCGGGCCGATGATGCTCTGTTCCCGCCCCATTGTCACCAGCCAGGGCGCTGGGCCGATCATGGGTTCCCTGGTGTGCGGGCGATGGCTGAACGACAAGGAGATCGACCGCATCGCAACGCTGCGCGGCACCCCGATCGAACTCAAGATCGCGGACGCGTCATCGGCGTCGGAAGACCGCTCGGGCAGCTGGCTTCGTGTTGACAACTCCGATGAGGAAACCGCGTTGGCTTCGTGGCGAATGAGCGACTTTGAGCGCCAGCCGACCCTGGTGTTCTCGACAACAGTCCCGCGAACAATCAACTCCACGGCGCGCTTGACGTCGACGTACACCTCGCTCACACTGCTGGGCAGCGGCGTCGTGCTCTCCCTCTCGGTGCTCTGGGCATTGCAGCGGATACTCCTTCGCCGGCTCTCGGCGCTCTCGACGCAGGTGTTGGCCGGCGCCGGCTCGGGGGGTCTGAGAGCCCATGTGGATGACACGGGCAGCGACGAGCTCGCCCAGTTCGCGCGTGTGTTGAACGCCTCGTTCGACCAGGTCGCCGAGTCGTTCGCGCAGGCCCGCGCGGCCCGTGAGGCCGCCGTTGCCGCCGACAACTCCAAGAGCGAGTTCCTGGCAAACATGAGCCATGAGATCCGCACGCCCATGACCGCGATCCTGGGCTACGCCGACCTGCTTCTGGACGCCAGTGTCGGTGAAGCCGACCGGCGCGATCACGTCAAGACGATTCAACGCAACGGCGAGCACCTCCTTGCCGTCATCAACGACATACTCGATTTGTCGAAGATCGAGGCCGGCAAGCTGTCAGTCGAACGAACTCGGTGCGAGATCCGCAGTGTCGCCGCGGAGGTGGGCTCGCTTCTGCGGGTCAAGGCCGAGGAAAAGGGGTTGGATCTGCGCGTTGAGTTCGACGACACCCTTCCGTCCGCCATCGAATCGGACCCGATCCGCGTCCGGCAAGTGCTGCTCAACCTGGTTGGTAACGCCATCAAGTTCACCCAATCGGGGTCCGTGTGGCTGCACGGCAGCGCAGCGCCAAACACCGACGGGTCTGTGAGCATCAGCCTGAGCGTGCACGACACCGGCATCGGTCTCGAAGGGCAACAGATCGCCCGACTGTTCAAGCCGTTCCAGCAGGCCGATTCGTCCACCACGCGTCGATTCGGCGGCACGGGGCTGGGACTTACAATCTGCAAGCGACTCGCCGGGCTTCTCGGTGGCGACATTTCGGTGTCCAGCCAGCCGGGCAAGGGCTCGGTGTTTACCTTTACCCTCGTCGCCAAGCCGCTGGCGCCGGAATCCGATCTGGAAGTTGGTTCGGATCAGCACGAAACCTTACGGCTGAACGGTCGGGTCCTGCTCGCGGAGGACGGACTGGACAACCAGCGCCTCATTCAGTTTCACCTGAAACACGCCGGTGCCGCCGTGGAAGTCGTCGGCAACGGGCGTCTCGCCGTGGACCGGGTGGTCGCGGCCCAGACCGAGGGACGTCCATTCGATCTCGTCGTTACGGACATGCAGATGCCCGAGCTCGATGGGTATGGCGTGGTTGCAGAGCTTCGCGCCCGAGGGTGCAAGACTCCGATCATCGCCCTCACCGCCAATGCCATGAGCGGAGACCGGGAAAAGTGCCTAACCGCCGGCTGCGACGACTACGCAACCAAGCCCATCAACAAGACGCGCCTTCTCGCGACTTGCGCGAAGTGGATCGGCAAGCGCCGGGAGGCCGTCGTCTGCTGAGGGACTGACGTTCTCTGGGGCGCAACGGGTAAACTTGCGTCATGCGCAACCCCGCCGCGGACCCCGATCAGCTCACGATGCAGGATTTTTGGTGCGACTTCTGCCACGCGCCGTGGACAGACGAGCTGCCCATGGTCGAAGGTCACCAGGGCAGCCTGGTGTGCGCCAAATGCCTCGCGGTGGCGTACGCCGAGGTGATCGCAGCGAAAGCGTCCGTGCTCCCGGGATCGCCCAAGTGCGTGATGTGCCTGGAGAATCGCAAGGACCGCAACTGGTCGAGCCCGCGCTTTGAGGGCGCTGTCATCTGTGAGCGCTGCATCCGACAGGCCGCGACCGCCCTTTCGCACGATGAGAGCAGCGGCTGGAAGCCGCCCGCCTCGGCGTCGGCGTGAGCCCTTCGTGGCCGCTTCTCAGAGTCGCCGAGCCACGAGTCCCAGGCGCCGCGATCTCCGCTCGTGGAGCAACCCCGCCCAGACCCAGGTCGCGGGCGGCGACGACCCGGCTCGGCCGCGCTGAATCAGCTTGAACGGGCGCGCTGGAACCAATGAACCGCCGTCGATCCGTAGGAGTGCGTCTCGGGCCCGATGGCTCCCGGCACCCTGAGCGTGATGGGGGTGCGGGTGCGATGGACGATGGGGTTGCCCTCGTCGTCCAGGGCTCCGCTCTCGCGCTCTTCGCGTTCAACAAACGGCCACGGCGTCCTGATGATCGCGAAGCCATCGGCGTCCAGAAGCTGGATCGCCCGACCGAACTGGTCCATCACCCGCGCCCGTGACGAAGCGTCCTCCATCATCGGGTAGGGCGGGTCAAAGAACACGACGTGCACCGGGCGCGGGCACCGCGACAGCGCCCCCTCGCCCAGTGCATCGCCCTGGAACACCTCGCACCGATCGCCGACCCCCAGCGCCTCTATGTTCCGCTCGATCAACCGGCACACCGAACGGTCCTTGTCCACCATCACCACCTCGCGGGCGCCGCGCGAGACGGCTTCCAGCCCGAACGACCCCGTGCCGGCGAACACATCGAAAAACGCCTGCCCCTCTGTGTGCCCGTAGAGCATGTTGAACACGGCCCCGCGCACCTTATCGGGCAGGGGGCGGGTTGTCTCGCCGTCGGGCGGCGTTTCAAGATGACGCGAGCGGAACTCGCCGGCGATGATTCGGAGCATGGGCCACCATTTGTCTGTCGAAACCGCCCGTGGGCGCGAAAGGGGGGAGAGAATAGAAAGGCGAGCGCCCTGAAGCCAGCGAGTGCCGCCTTCTTCTACCCCCCGGGTAATCCGCGCGAACCCAGAGAACAGCCCCGCCCCCTTGCGCCTCCGCCGTGAGTCCCCTTCAGAACCGGATCACAACCGATCCGAACAGCCCCGCCGCCGCCATGTTCCACTCGAAATCGTCGTCGCCCGAGCCCTCAACCAAGTCGGCGAAGACGTGGCGGAATCCGATCTCGACCGCCACGTTGCGGTTCTCCATGACGAACCACCTGAACCGGGGCGAGATGTCCCACGCGAAGCCCGTCCCGCCGCCGAGCGTGGCCCCGGCGTCGATCGTCACCGCCACCTCGAACCCGTGCGGCAGATCGATGTTCAGCCCGATCCCGACGAGCGGCTCGGCCCAGGTCTTGCTCTCGCTCAGGCCGCCGCCGGCCTCGGGCCCCAGGTCAAGGTCGAGGTGATAGACCTGCACGCCCGCGTAGGCGTCGAACCAGACCGCAACACCGGCGTCGTCGTCGCGCACCAGCGGGTCAAACGAGTACCCGCCGGTAAGCTTGAACGCGCTGAAGCTCACGTCGAACTTGATTCTGTCACCCGCCCCCACGTCAAACGATCCGCCGTCGATCGCGGTGGAGGCCCGCTTGGAGCCGTCGAAGTTGATCGCGAACCCGTTCAGCGTGAATGCCCAGCGGCCCCCCCGCAAGGTGACCTCTCCCGCGGGCGCAGCGTGCACCTCGTCCAGGTCCACCTCCTTGGCCTCGAAGGTGGACCCGCCCTTGGGAGTCACCTCGCCGCGCAACGCGGGGAACCAGATCTTGGGTTCCACCTGCAGCGTCCACTCCCGCGCGGGCGGCGTGCCGGTCCACTCGGGCTGGGGCGACGCGGGTGCGTCACCGGCGGTGGCCTGCATCGGACAAGCCAAAGCAGCGAGGGCGAACTGGGCGGCGAGGGTCAATCGGACGGACATGCACGGTTCTCCGGGAGTGGCCGGGTCGGAGATTAGCGGGAACACGCCGACCGCGCGCCGCGCCAACAATCCGCCCCATGGACACGAACACGGAGCATCCCGAACGCCCAGGCCCGCCGCCGCCGGGCATCGAGCTTGCGCCCGGCGTCCGGGTGCCCGAGTCCGCCGTCGAGACCCGGGCCAGCCGCAGCTCGGGCCCCGGCGGGCAGAATGTCAATAAGGTCTCCACCAAGGTCGAGCTCCGCCTGGCACTGCACGCGCTGGCGATCCCCGGCTGGGCCATGGATCGCCTCAGGACGCTCGCGGGGCGGCGCATCACCGACGCCGGGGAGCTGGTCATCGCCGCGGACGAGCACCGCAGTCAGTCGCGCAACCGTGACGAGTGCTTCGAGCGCCTCCGCATGCTGTTGATCGAGGCGATGGCCAGGCCCAAGAAGCGCGTCAAGACCAAGCCGACCAGGGGCAGCCAGCAGCGCCGCATGGACGCCAAGTCGCAGCGCGGCGAGATCAAGCGGCGGCGGTCAGGCGGCGGCAGGCACGAGGACTGACGCGGCCGGCCTGTGCGCTGAGCCGCATCCACGCCGGGGTCATGGGCCCTTCGATGTCATCTGGGCCAGCGCCCCGTCGTCAATGCCGAGGTACTCGCGCATGTAGCGGTCGTATGTGTCAGCGTCCTGCTCGCGCGACAAGTCGAGGCGCAGTTCGTTGATCACCTTGGTCCCCTGACGGATCCACTCCTGCCACGTCTGCTCCGAGATGTTCTCGTAGATCCACTTCCCGACCGGCCCCTTGAACGGCGGCTTGGCCAACTGGCTCCCCGCACGGCCCGTCCTTTGGCAGGTAAACCCGCCGCCGACGCCCGCGGAGGGGTCCAGCCCGTCGAGCACGAGGCCCTCGGCTTGCGGAACGGGCGCCCCGAGCGATTTCAGTGCCGCCGCCATCGCGTCGCGCGGCATCCGGTCGCCACGCTTCGACGCCACCGCGTGCCCCTGTGTCAGCACCTCGATCGCGCGGGCCTTCTCACCGGCCTTGATGAACGATTCACCCGCGAGCTGGTACGCCTTGCTCATGTCCGGCACCAGGCGCACACAGCGCATGTACGCCTCCGCCGCGTCCAGCGACCGCCCCGCATGCACGTACGCCCCGGCCAGCGAGAAGTGCGCCATCTCGTTGGTCGCGTCCGCCTGGGCCATGTTTTCAAACTGAGCGATTCGGGCAGCAAGGTCCATGCGGTCAGTGTAGGGAGGCGGGGTTGATTTTGGAATTTGGATTTGGGATAGGTCAGACGACGTGCGACAAGCCAGCTCCCGGGCGGCAACGCCTTGTGCCTTGTGTCCAAATCCCAAATCGCAAATCCCAAATCGAAAATCTCAATCTCCCGCCGCCCCGCGCCGTACCCTCCGGCATGATCCACCGTGAGCGAGAGCGATTCGACTCCCTGCTGCAGGAGGCCATCGAAGCGCTCCCCCCGCACCTGCACCGCCTTCTGGACGAGGTGCCGTTGGTAGTTGACGACCGTCCGTCTCCCGAACTTGTCCGTTCACTCGCCAAGGAGTGGGGAGAGAAGCCCACACGCGACTTCGCCGACGGCCTGTGCGGCCTGCATACCGGCATCCCCCTTACCGAGCGCAGCGTGAATCACTCGGGCGTCATGCCGACCGAGGTCCGCCTCTTCCGCGAGGGCATCATCAACACCGCCGGCGGATGGGACACCGGGGAAGGCGAGACCGACGACGACGTGGACGACGCCGTCTATGAAGAGATCATGATCACCCTGCTGCACGAGATCGGGCACCATTTCGGCCTGGATGAGCAAGACCTCAAGGACCTGGGCTACGACTGATTGGCTTGTTCCGGCGTCGGCGTGCCGGCGCCGCCTGCGCTTGAGCCAGGAACCCCAGAGCAGCCGCCCGCACGCCGGCTTGACAAGAACAATCCGCGCAGAGCATCTCGGCGTGGCCCGGGCTCACCTCGGTTTCGATCCGTGCCGCGGCACGCCTGCACCGGTCCTGGTTCCGCCCGGTCAACACAACCGTCGCCCCCAGCCGAGCCAGCTCCAGCACGTTCTCAAGGCCGATGCCGGAGGTGGCCCCGGTCACCATGCAGAGCTTGCCTGAGCGCGCACCGTTCGCCGTGGCGGCCCTGGTCAACACGTTGGGCTACTTCCCGGGCTTGGGCACGTGCTGGTCAAACAGAATCGGGTTCCCGTCCGGGTCCGTCAGCATGAAGTAGGCCGGTCCGGTGCTGGCTTCGTCCGCGGCGGGGTTCGGTGTGAGGCCGCGCGCCTTGAACTCCTTCTGAAGCTCACGCACATCCTCAAACTCAGCGAGGGTCGCCTTGCTGCTATCCCAGCCCGGATTAAACGTGAGGGTGTTGCGAGGGAACATCCCCTGGAACAGGCCGATCTTGGTGTTCTCACTCTGAAGGACAACCCAGTTCTTGGATTGGTCGCCCGAGACCATCTTGAAACCGAGCTTTTCGTAGAACGCGCGCGATGCGGCGATGTCCTTCACGGCGAGGCTGACGGAGAAGTTTCCAAGACGCATCATTGGGGCTCCTTTGTTTTCGCCCGCGGAAGCCGCGGGGGTTCCGGCGCCGGGGTCGCCAGCGCGGGTTACAAGGCCGACCGACAGCCCACAGACGACTGCCCCGACGAACATGCTCACGGCTTGCAGCTTCATGGCGAGACTCCCTGATATCGTGCGCGGCAGACACGCCGCCGGCGGACGGCGCCCGAACCGTTCGGAGCACCGGGGATCAGCCTACACGCTTTCAGCACGGGAGCTTGACAAATCTTGCTGAGCACCGCGCCAAAGACTCGCAAGCCCGCCAGCCGCTACCTCGAAGGCGTCAACCTCGCCATCGACCGCATTGTCGCACGCCCGGATCGTCCGGTGCGCCTCAAAGAGCTTGCCCGGGCGGCTGGGTTCTCCCCATTTCACTTCCACCGTGTGTTCCAGGCCCTGGTGGGCGAGACGCCAGGCGACTTCTCCCGGCGTCTCCGCCTCGAGCGTGCCCTCGCCATGATGGCGTTCCAACCCCGCGAATCGTTCACCTCGATCGCGCTCTCATGCGGCTTCAACTCGTCGTCAGACTTCTCCCGCGCGTTCCGGCAGCGATTCGGTGTCGCCCCCAGCAAGTTCGACATCGCAGACCGGCGTCAGCGTAACCAGCCCCGCATGGAGGCCTTTGCACCCGCCGGGAGTCTCCGCCTCGCCGGTCTCCCCCGCGGAGCAAACCCCGACGCCTTCCGCGCCCGGTTGCGCACATTCCCGCCCCGCACAGTCGCCTACATCCGTGTCGCCAACCCTTACCAGGGTGACGCCGTCTTCCGCGCCGCCGAGCGGCTGGTGAGATGGGCCGAGCGCCACGGCTTCGCCGACTCGCAGTGGCTTGGATATCAATGGGAGAACCCTGAGCTGGTCCCGCTCGAACAGTGCCGGTACCACGTCGCGGTTGAGGCCGACAGCTTCTCTCCCCGCGGAGAGATCGGACGCTACCGGTTCCCGGCGATGACCGTCGCCGAGGTCGAGGTCCGCGGCGGGATCGACCTGGAAATCCGCGCTCTTCAGTGGCTCTACGGCACGTGGCTGCCGCGCAGCGGTTATGTACCCAGCGATCAGCCCGCTTTCGAAGCGTGGATCGGCAGGCCGTTCGCGCACGGGATTGCGCGGTTCGAGCTGCGGGTGTGGCTGCCGGTGAAGCGGGTGTGAGGGGCCGGCGTCGAACGGAGGACAGTCGCCCGCCGTGCGGGCGATCTACCCGCGCGCCCCGGCGATCTCGCAGATGGCGATTCGGTACCCAAGGTCCAGCGCGTCCAGCCCCAGGATCGCGCGGTTCCGTTCCTCCCATCGGCCGCTCGAGATGTCGTCGCGGAGTCTCGCCAGACCCGCCTCTGCGTCGATCCGCGAGAAGCTCGACATGGCGCCGCGAACTTCGGGATCGAGGTAGCGCTCGGGCCTGCGCCAGTACGCGCAGAGCAGCCCATCAACGCAGTCGTGCGGGATGGTGAGCGCCGACATGCGCACCGGCCCGATGAGCCGCTCCAGCATCGCCGTCAGGGCCCGGGCTTCTGGAAAAATCGTGCGGTCGTGGGCCAGGATCTCCGGAAAATAGTCCCGTGTCAGCCAGAACTCGGCAGAGCCCGGCGCGTCAGGAATCCAGGAGAGCAGCACGGCCCGCTTCCGCGCTACCCGCGCCATCTCGCTCAGCCCGCGCTCCAGGTCTGCCCAGTGGTGCGCGCTGAGGACCGCCATCGCCGCGTCGAACGAGGCGGTCTCGACCGGCAGCGCCTCGGCGAAGCCCTGCACACACGGCGCCCCCGCCGGCGGCGCCGGTCGTTGCCGGATCATCACCTCCGACGGCTCGACCGCCAGCACGCGCGGGCCGCCGGAAGCCCGCGGCTCGTACGAGCCTGTTCCTGCGCCGATGTTCACCACACTGACAGCGTCGCCGAGCGCCGCTTCGACGGCCGCCGCGATCCGGGGGTCGGGCCGCCGATGCGCTGAGTATCCACGCCCGATGGTGTCGTAGACGGCGTGGCGCATCAGTGCGGCCACCGCCACGCAAAGATCGCCCCCGTCATCAAGCCGTAGACGACGCCGTCGAGGATGTTGGCGACGATCGTGCGTCGGTATGAGCCCCACCACAGCGCGTTCGGAACGAACGAGAAGCTGTAGGCGAGAATGCCAGCCGTACCCGCAACCTGAAATACCCTCGCGAAGCTCGTGCCCGGACCGCCCGGCGCCGACGGCACCGCGAGGCGCGTGAGGTACGCGATAAGAACGCTGGCCACAAGGTAGACAAGGAATGTACCGATCATCTTGTCGCCCATGGTGAGCGGCGTCTTCCACACGCTGAGGTGCCCGACGGGGCCTTGCTCCCACGCCTTCTGCACCTTCTCAGACTTCATCGCGCCTGGAGCGTGGCAATCCGGGAAGAGATAGTTGCCCGGCTTGATGCCGCTTCTTCGGAGATAATCCATGAAGGCGTCTTCTGCGGAAGTTCCGGGGGTTCCGGGGGTCCCGGGGGTTCCGAGGGATCCGGGGGTGTCCGTTGTCCCAGAGAGCCCGATGAAGTCTCGCTTGTGGTGAGGCAGAACGGTCGAGGCGATGATCGAAACAAACCACACCGCACCGGCGGACAGAAGGATCGGGAGCCAGAGGGGCAGTAGAAGTTCCATCGCGTCGTTCCTTTCTGGCAGCGAGTGTAACTGATGAAGCGTCATGCCGACGAAGCCGCACCCGCGCCACCGCACGCGTGCGACGCGCCCAAAGCCGGGCCCAAAGACGCGCTGGCCCGCTCCTAAACAGGCTGCGCGAGGACCGCGTCGAGCCGCTGATAGCACGCCTCCATCCCCTGATCCATTCCGCTGGCCAGCGCGCCGTCGCGCGCTTCCTTCGAGACGTACTCCTGCGTGATGCGCATCGTGGTCACGCCGCGCTGCTCGCCGAACTCGTGCGTCTCCACCTGCGAGCCGATCACCTGGCCCGAGCCGAGCAGCATGAGCTCGGTGTGCGTTGCCCGCTCGTGCACGACCACCTCGGTAAAGACGCCAAGCAGCAACATCGCCGGATCAGCGTCTTCGCTTTTCGACACCAGCCGAAGCACACCCCCCACGCGGGCGTCGCACTCGCACGCCGTCATGGTCCACCCCGGCGGCGGCATCAGCCAGCGGCGCATCCTGTCCGGCGTGAGCATCGCCTCCCACACCAGTCGGCGCGGCGCGTTGAACGTCCGCGTGAGGACGATGGTGGTGTCGGTGGGCGTGGAGATCTGCAGGCCCTTTGCGGGGCTGGAGGCGGGGGTGGGATTCATAGACAGGGCCTTGTGAAAGACGAATTGCGGGGCGGCAGGGGGTGATGATGGTGGGGGATTGGGAAGCTTGCGTTCTCAGCGCGTGCCCCATTGAACGCGACCTACGCGAGCTGAGCGAGCAGAGCATCGATGCGGGCGTACCCGACCTCCATGCCCTTCTCCATCCCCCACGTCAGCGCGTTGTCGCGGGCGGCCTTGGTCGGGAACGTCAGGGTCAGCCGCATCGCGCCGCGTCCGTGCGACTCGGAGAGCTCCAGCTTGACGATGAACTCCGTCACCGCCGCGCACTCGTGCATCTCCATGATCTGCGTGTGAACGATGCGCTCGGGCGCGGCGAACTCGGTTACCTCGCCGCGCAGCGTCATGAGCGGTCGGCCTTCGGGGCCCGCCCACACCCATCGGTAGGCCCCGCCGACGCGAGACTCAAACTCGCACACCGTCATCTCCCACCCCGGCGGCGCGTACAGCCAGCGGCGCAGCTTCGCCGGGTCGGTCATGGCCTCCCACACCAGCCGCCGCGGCGCCTGGAACGGCCGGGTCATAACGATCGTGGTCTCGGTGGGTGTGGTGATGGTGAGCGTGGCTGGGTTCATGAATCGTTCCTTGTGACAGGCAACACGGCGACCGCCGGCGGTTCGTTCAGCGGCGGGAGGCGGGAGAGGATCTTGAGGTGGAAGAGCCTGAACGCCTTGAGCGAGGCGCCGCGTCGGACGCCATCTCATCCGCCTTCATTTCATCCAGCAGCGAATCCAACGCCGCAAAGCGGGCCTCCCAGTTCCGTCGGAACTGCTCGGTCCAGTCCGTCGCCTCCCTCAGCGGCGCGGCGTGCAGCCGGCACAGGTGCTCCCGCCCCACGACCCGCCGACGCACCAGATTGGCCCGCTCCAGCACCCGCACATGCTTGGTAGCGGCGGGAAAGGTCATCTTGAGCGGCGCGGCCAGCTCGCTGAGATTCCACTCCCCCGCCCCCTGTCGGCCCTCCCCCTCGGAGAGCTGCCGGATGATCGCCCGCCGGGCGGGGTGGGCCAAGGCGTGGAAGACGAGGTCGAGTCTTGGGGATCGATCCAGTACCATTTGGTTTAGTATACCATATGGTATCATGATGTCAAAGCCCTGGCCATCACAAAATCCACCTTGGCTCAACCGAACTCGGGGGTGTCCTCAGGCTTGCTGGGATTGACGGTGCGTGGCCCCGCGCCTCCAGAAGGGCGCGATCAAGCCGTTGGACACCGTTCCCCAGTGCCTTCGCCGCAGAGAGGCGCCGGCGTGTAGCCACGGGTACAGCGGGTCTTCGAGCGCAACCCGTGGAAGGGTGTGCTCTGATGATCCCGCCCCGGCGGGGCGGAGGAATGCTCAAGTTAGTCAACCGTGCATCCAGTTACGAACCACGCGCCTCGAACGCCCCGCCGCGGCACTGATAAGAAAGGAGTACCCCCTTCTACGGTTTCCGCGACGCACAAGGCTTCGTCGCTCTACCCATGGCTACTCCCCTCGCACCGTTGTGGCGTTGCGCCACCCCGACAAGGCGCGCCCGTGCCCTCAGACCATTCCGTAAACTCCCGCCCTCACCATGAAAAGCCAAGCCACAACCGCCCTCGCCTACCTGGATTCGCTCCCCCCCGATCGCCGCGAGGCGATCCAGACCGTCCGCCGCTTCATCCTCAAGCACCTCGACAGCTCTCTCCAGGAGTGCATGCAATATGGCGTGATCGCCTACACCGTCCCGCACTCGGTCTGGCCGCACGGCACCCGCACGAACCCGGAACTTCCGCTGATGTACATGGGACTGTCGTCGCAAAAGAACGACATGGTTGTGTACATGTTGTTCCTCTACGAAAACGAGCGCGAGCGGGCGTGGTTCGAGAAAGCGTGGCAGGCGTCCGGGAAAAAGCTCCACATGAAGATCGCGGGCATGGCGTGCTGCCTGAGGTTCAAGAAGGTCGAAGACCTCTCTCTCGACGTGATCGCCGAGGCGATGCGGCGGATGCCGATGAACAAGTACCTGCAGGATCACATGGCCATGCTGGCACGTCTGGGCAAGGGGCCGGACGGGAAGCCGATCAAGAAGGGTGGGGCAGGCGCGAAGGAGCGGAGCACGAAGGCCAAGCGTGCGACGCCCCCGCCGAAGAAGAAGACGGCCAAGAAAAGAACCGTCGCCGTCAAACGCGGATAGGTGATGGCAAAGACCCCGGCCTGTGAAGGAGACCACTTGCATCGAACGAAGACCGCTGCAAAGAGGCCTTTGAGCGATCCGACGGCATGAATGAGCCTCCATCATACGAAGACCGCGCCCGAACGGGCGGGTTCGGCCCAGGCGCGGAAGACCTACGCCCGTCACGGCGTGACAGACCCCATGCTCGGCGTCGGCTTCGCGACCCTGTGAACATCTCGTTCCGGGTGTTCGACCTCTGGACTGCGAACACCGACCGCGTGCATCAGCGGAGGGCATGTCGGTCATCTCGCAGCCGACAGCCCCCACGCCCGCGCCAAGGCCGACAAGTGGCTCGCCGCTCGGGACGATCCAACACGATTCGCCGGCCGGTCCCTCACCGAATCTGAGCGGCGATTCGGCGTCGGTCTCAACATGCACCGAACAGTGATCCGGTTGTGTCGGTACTCACGGTTGCCGTCGAGGATTTCAGATCCCTGCGGGCTTGAGAGCGGAGCGTCCGAGAAACCTCCGGCAGACGCGAAACCGCTTTACCTTGCGTCCGAGTCCGAATGTCGGGATGATGCGACCGCCCTACGATCTCTCTGAGTCCTAAACGTCAGTGTTTTCAGAAAAACTTGAAACCCACCCGGCTCCACGCCGGCCACCCCCTTCGGACAGGGTTCCCTCTCGAAAGCCACGGATGCCGCTACTGCCCACGATCAAATCGCCCGCCGACCTCAAGAAGTTGCCGGTTGAGCAGCTCCCGGCGCTCGCTCAGGAGGTGCGTGAAGCCATCTTCAATCAGGTCTCCAAGGTTGGTGGGCATCTTGCGCCCAACCTCGGCGTGGTCGAACTGACCATCGCCCTGCACTACGTCTTTGACTTCGCCCACGACCGCCTGCTCTTCGACGTCGGGCACCAGTGCTATGCGCACAAGCTGCTCACCGGGCGCCGCGACATGCTCCCCGGCCTCCGCACCCGTGCCGGCATGGCGGGGTTCCCCGAGCCGCGCGAGAGCGCGTTCGACCTGTTCAGCGTCGGGCACGCGGGCACGGGCATCTCGACCGCCGTGGGCATGGCCCGGGGCGACCTGCTGAACAACGAGTCCTTCGACCCCGATGCACGCCCCAACGGTCGCCGGGCGGTCACGCTCATCGGCGACGCCTCCATCGTCAACGGCGTCGCCATGGAGGGGCTGAACGGGGCCGGCACACTCAAACGCCAGTTCCTCGTCGTGCTCAACGACAACGGGATGTCGATCTCCAAGCCGCAGGGCGCGGTGGCCGCGTACTTCGACCGCGTCCGTCTCAGCAGCACCTACGGCGAGATGAAGAAGCGCGCCCGCAACATGCTCGATGGCATGCCCGGCGAGCGTTTCGTCAAGGACGCCTACCACCGCCTGGGCGAGATGGCAAAGATCGCCCTCGACGAGGAGTCCTGGTTCGAGCACTTCGGCCTCGTCACCGTCGGACCCGTCGACGGGCACGACATCCCCACGCTCATCGAGTTCCTCAACGAGGCCAAGCACTTCGACCGCCCGATGGTGCTTCACGTCAAGACCGTCAAGGGCAAGGGCTACGGCTTCGCCGAGGGCGACGCCACCAGATTCCACTCCCCCGCCGCTTTCAACTATGACCCCGATTCGTGCCGGGTGGAGATCAAGGCCGAGGGTCGCTCATTCACCAGTGCGTTCGGCGAGGCGATGATGGGCATGATGGCCCGCGACGCCAAAGTGCTCGCCTGCACCGCGGCCATGGGCCCGGGCACCGGGCTGGACAAAGTGCTGGCCGAGTACCCCGAGCGTGGGTTCGACACTGGCATCTGCGAGAGCCATGCGCTGGACATGATGGCAGGACTGGCGAAGACCGGTTTCCGCCCGTTCTTCGCGGTGTATTCGACCTTCCTGCAGAGGGCCTTTGACCAGGCGTTCCAGGAGGTTTCGCTGCAGGGGCTCGCGGTGCGTCTGTGCCTCGACCGCGCCGGATTTGTCGGTGGCGACGGGGCCGTCCACCACGGCTTCTGCGACATCAGCCTGCTGCGCACGCTGCCCAAGGCGGCGATCACCGCCGCCGCCGACGAGCCGTCGATGCTCGGCGCGCTGGAGTTCATGCGCACGTATGACGCCGGCCTGAGCGCCTGCCGCTGGCCGCGCGACAACGTCTCCGACAAGCTCGCGAAGTTCGGTCCCTGCCCCCCGTTCGAACTCGGCAAGTCGCGCCCGCTGATCCGGCACGAGTCGCCCGATGTCGCGGTGCTGGCATTCGGCACGATGGTCATCAGCGCCCTTGAAGCCGTAGAAACGCTCGGCCCCGAGGTGCGTGCCGAGCTGCACGATGGGCGCTTTGCCAAGCCCGTGGACGTGGCCTTGATCCGCTCACTCCTGGAGCGGCGCATCCCCATCGTCACCGTTGAAGACCACGGCCCCCACGGCGGCTTCGGCGCGGCGGTGGCCGAGGCCGCGGTGGACATGGGTCTGGACGCCGGGCTGATCAAACGCTTGGCCATGCCGGATGCGTGGGTGTATCAGGACTCGCGCAAGGCCCAGCTCGCCGAGGTGGGCCTCGACCCGGCGTCCATCGCCGCGGCGATCCGCGAGGCGGCGGTGGGGAACACGCGACGCATTGAGGACGGGCCCCTGGTCGAGGTGCGTGAGTTGTCGGCGACCTCGAGGAAGCGATAATCGCGGGGGTGTTCGCCGAGGTCTAAAGGCCTGCCGAAACGGTTATTCACACCGTCAAGCACCCCCGCCCCGAACCCGATATCATCCCCTGAGGTCGGCGGCCCCCTGCCCCACAACCGCTCCGCCCGGCCGGGCCGGCCCGACCCACCAGATTCCATGTTCCAGCAGCAGCAACAGTAACTCCCACGCCGTCGGTCAAGCGCCTTGCGTTTGGTTCCGTCGGCGTCGGCTGTCGTGGTTTTCGTATTCGGTCGAATGGAGTGAGAACCAACACCGGACCTGGCCGGTTACCCCCTCCCCCCCACCCCCGGACACCCCACCTGACCCAGGGCACGTTTGAGAACGGATCAAGCCATGATCGACTCGCACCCCCGCCGTGAAGCTCTCCGCGTCGTTGCCGCCTGGCACGAGGGCGATTTCGCCCAGCCTGATTCCGGGACGGGTACGTCGCTGCAGCAGTACGGGCGCGACGTGTTCAGCGAGAAGGTGATGCGTGAGCGGCTTCCCAAGGACGTGTTCAAGAAGCTGCTGCGGACGATCCGGCTGGGCGCGCCGCTGGACCACTCGATCGCCGACACCGTCGCCAATGCAATGAAGGACTGGGCGATCGAGAACGGGGCGACGCACTACACGCACTGGTTCGCGCCGCTGACGGGGTCCACCGCTGAGAAACACGACAGCTTCCTGACCCCCGACGGCTCGGGCGGGGCGATCATGGAGTTCTCCGGCGGCGCGCTTGTGCAGGGCGAGCCCGACGCCTCCAGCTTCCCCTCGGGGGGCATCCGCGGCACTTTCGAGGCCCGCGGCTACACCGCCTGGGACCCCACCAGCCCGGTGTTCCTGAACCGCTCGGGCAACACCGTCACGATGTGCATCCCCACGGCGTTCGTCAGCTACACCGGCGAGGCGCTGGATCAGAAGACCCCCCTGCTGCGCTCCATGGACGCCGTCAGCGAGCAGGCGATCCGCATCCTGAAGATCTTCGGCACGGCCGACGGCGTGAGCCGGGTGTTCAGCACCTGCGGGCCCGAGCAGGAGTATTTCCTGATCGACCGACGGTACTACTTCGCGCGTCCCGACCTGCTGATGTGCGGGCGGACCCTGTTCGGCGCCAAGGCCGCCAAGGACCAGCAGCTCGAGGACCACTATTTCGGCAGCATCCCCGAGCGCGTGCAGGCGTACATGGCCGAGTGCGAGCGCGAGCTCTACGCCCTGGGCGTGCCCGTCAAGACGCGCCACAACGAGGTGAGCCCGGCCCAGTACGAGATCGCGCCGATCTTTGAGAGCGCCAACGTGGCCGCCGACCATCAGCAGCTCGTGATGCAGGTGCTCCGCAAGGCGGCGCCCAAGTTCGGGCTGGTGTGCCTGATGCACGAGAAACCGTTCGCCGGCATCAACGGCTCGGGCAAGCACAACAACTGGTCGCTGGCGACCGACACCGGCGTGAACCTGCTCGACCCCAGCGACGACACGCATACCAACATGCAGTTCCTGGTGTTCCTGTGCGCCGTGATCCGAGCGGTGGACCTTCACGCCGACCTGGTTCGCGCCAGCGTCGCCCACGCCGGCAACGACCACCGCCTGGGCGCCAACGAGGCGCCGCCGGCCATCATGTCCATCTTCCTGGGCGACATGCTCCAGAACATCGTCGACCAGCTCGAGAGCGGCTCGACCAGGAGCACCATCAAGGGCGGCAAGCTGGACCTGGGTGCGAACACGCTGCCCACCCTTCCGCGCCACACCTCCGACCGCAACCGCACCAGCCCCTTCGCGTTCACCGGCAACAAGTTCGAGTTCCGCGCGGTGGGCTCGAGCCAGTCGATCGCGTTCTGCAACGTGGTGCTGAACACCATCGTGGCCGAGAGCCTGGACTTCATCGCCGGCGAAATCGAGAAGCACGCGGGCAACGAGGGCAAGCTGAAGACCGCGGTGGGCAAGCTGCTCCAGGACATCGTGAAGAAGCACAAGCGCGTGATCTTCAACGGCGACGGTTACACCAAGGAGTGGCACGCCGAGGCCGAGCGGCGCGGGCTTCCCAACTTCCGCAACACCGTCGACGCGCTCCCCGCGCTCAAGAGCAAGAAGGCCATCGATCTTTTCAAGACCTACGGCGTCTTCAGCAAGGTCGAGACCGAGTCGCGCCACCACGTCTGTCTCGAGCAGTACATCAAGCACGTGACCATCGAGGCCAACACCGCCGCCGAGATGGCTCGGACGCTGATCCTGCCGGCGGCGGTCCGCCACCAGACCATGCTCGCCGAGGGCGTGAGCGCCACCAACGCGGCCGACATCGACTGCGAGGACCTGCGTGCGGCCCTGGAGGATTTCGCCGAGGTGACGGCCAAGTTCAAGGCCGCCATCATCAAGCTCGAAGAGCTGAGCGAGCACCACGAGAGCAGCCACGAGAAGCACGCGGTCTACCTCCGCGACAAGGTGCTCCCCGCCATGCTCGACCTGCGCGAGCTGGCCGACGAGCTCGAGCGCAACATCGCCGACGACCTCTGGCCGCTGCCGACCTACCGCGAGATGCTGTTCGTCAAGTAGTCGGTCCACACCCGCGGTTCGGCAACTGCTCGGTAGCCCCGTGCGCCGGCGCGGTGGATCGCGCCGAGCAAGATTGAGGATTTCGCAAGGCAGGAGGTGGTGCTTGACATCCCCCTCTGTAAGCTGATCCCTACCTAAGAGCCATCTGGGCCGGGGGAAGGAGGCGCGATGTCTCATTGCACCAACGGCGGATTCACCGGTTCAAACGCACTGCGGGTTTGGGCGCAGCGATCGCACCGCCCACGCGTGATCGCGGCGCTTGGTGTGGCGGCGTGCTCAGCCGGGACGGCGTGCGGGCAATGCCCCCTGACGTTCTCCAGCGCGGTGAACTACCCCACCGGCGGCAACGGTCCGTTCTACGTTGCCGCGGCGGACCTCAACGCCGACGGGCGGAGCGATCTCGCGGTGGTCAACGCCAACTCGAGCACCATCGGCGTGCTCTTCGGAAACCTCAACGGGTCTTTCCAGACCCCCGTCCCCTACCCGACGGGGTTGACCCCCATCGCCATCTCCGCCGCTGACCTGAACGGCGACGGGCGCCCCGACCTCGCCGCCGCCGCGGTCGACGGAGCATGGGTCCACTTCGCGGCCGCACCGCCGAACGTCGGCACTTTCCTCGCCAGCGTCAACTACACCAACGGCGGCGGCTACCCGAGCTCGATGGCCGTCGCCGACCTGAACGCCGACTCGTTCCCCGACCTGGTTCTCGTCAATCAGCAGGGCGGGCCCGGCTCGGGCGCAGAAGTTCTGCTCGGCAATCCTCCGCCTAACACCGGCACCTTCGGCCCGCCGCTTCATTACAGCGCGGGCCAGAATCCCTACTCCGCGGGTGTCGGCGACTTCAACGCCGACGGCCGCCTCGACCTGGCCATCGTCAACTCGGTCAGCAACGATGTGTCGGTCCTCCTCAACAACGGCGACGGCACCTTTCAGCAGCCGGGGCTCACGTTCGCTGTCGAGGCCAATCCCAACGCCGTCGCCGTGGGCGATTTCAACTCGGACGGGAAACTCGACGTCGCCACCGCCAACTACAGCCACTCCGACGTCTCGGTGCTCATCGGGAACGGCAACGGCACGTTTCAGCCGAAGGTGAACTACACCATTGGCGTGGGTGCACGGAACATCGCGGTGGCCGACTTCAACGCCGACGGAAAGCTCGACCTGGCCACCTCCAACTCGTTGTCCCAGAGCGTCTCAATCCTGCTGGGTAACGGCAACGGCACTTTCCTGGGCGCCACCAACATCTCCATCGGCACAGACGCCTCGGGCCTGGCCATTGGTGATTTCAACGGCGACGGGCGCCCGGACATCGCCGTACCGAACTTCTCAGGCGGCGCCGGGTCCACCGTCTCGATCCTCCTGAACACTTCAGGCCCCCCCGCCGCGACGATCACCAGTGGTCCGGGCGCCAATCAGTTCGTCCAACCCGGCCAGAATGCGGCGTTCACCATCGCCGCCGATGGGCACGGCGCGACGATCAGCTACCGCTGGCGGAAAAACGGCGTCGTCATGACGAACGGCGGCAACATCTCGGGCGCGACAAGTCCGACGCTGCACTTCACACCCGCGAACGCCACCGACACCGGTTCCTACGACGCGCAGGTCCTGGCGCCGGGCTGCAACGGCTCGACGCTCACGACCACGAGCCAGCCGGTCGTGCTCGCTGTCGCCAATCCTTGCGCCACCCAGCTCCCCACGGTCACCCAGCAGCCGGTCGCGCAGAGCGCGAGCGCCGGCGGCACCGCGTCGTACACGGTCGCCGCCTCATCCCCCTCCGGCGCCGGCACGCCGACCTTTCACTGGAGGCGCAACGCCGTAGACCTCGCCGACGGATCCTTCCCCACCGGCACCGTCGTCGCGGGGTCCGGCACGCCCACTCTGATACTCTCCTCGATCGCACCCGCCGACTGCGGCGCGGCGTTCGACTGCGTCGTGACCAACGGCTGCGGCACGGCGCGATCCGACCCGGCGGGCCTGTGCGTCGCGACGCCTTGCCCGTTCGACGCCAACCATGACGGGCTGATCAACACGCCCGACCTGGTGCAACTGCTGGCGGTATTCGGGCGCAGCTGCCCCTGAGAACGTCTGGCGCGCCGACTGCGCAGACCCTGCAGGGTGCTGTCATTGCGGCGCGGACGCCCCCCTCAGGACTTCAGCGCCCCGGCGAGCGCCCCGGCGAAGGCCCAGCAGTCCTCGAACGTGTTGTACAGCGGCGTCGGGGCCGCCCGCACGATGTTCGGCTCTCGGAAGTCGCACATCACCCCCGCCGCGTTCAACGCCCCGAGCACCCGGCGCCCGTCGCCGGCGAGCAGAATCGAGAGCTGGGCGCCGCGCTCGCTCGGATCGCGGGGCGTGATGATGTCGAAGCCGCCGACCGCGTCGCGGAGGTCGTCAAGGAGCCGTTCCAGGTATGCGGTGAGGCGCTCGCTGCGCTGGCGGAGCGCACCCATTCCCGCCGCGTCGAACAGTTCGAGCGAAGCCTTGAGGGGCACGAGCGAGAAGATCGGCGGGTTGCTCAGGCACCACGCCTCGGCCCCGGCGATGGGGTCGAACTCCGGCGCCATGCGGAACCGGGTGTCGCGGTTGTTCCCCCACCAGCCCTCAAAACGCGGCATGAGTCCGAACTTCTCGGCCGCCGGTCCCGTCCACCATCGCCGATGGACAAACGCCCCGCCGATCGCCCCCGGTCCCGCGTTGAGATACTTGTACGAGCACCACGCCGCGAAGTCACATCCCCAGTCGTGCAGCTTCAACGGCACGTTGCCCGCGGCGTGCGCCAGGTCCCACCCCACGACCGCTCCCGCCTCCTGGCCCACGCGGGTGATCCTCTCGATATCGAATCGCTGGCCTGTCACATAGTTCACGCCCGGCAGCAGCACCAGCGCCAACTCATCGGCGTGACGCCGGATTGTCTCCGCCACGTCATCCATGCGCCAGGTGTGCTCACCGGCGCGGGGCTTGACCTCGATCAAGCCCAGGGCCGGGTCAACACCGTGAAACCGCAACTGGCTCTTGACGGCGTAGACATCGGACGGGAAGCACGGCGATTCGATGAGAATCTTCGCCCGCCTGCCGCTCGGCCGGTAGAAGCTCGCCATCAGCAGGTGCAGATTCACCGTCAGGCTGTTCATGGCCACCACTTCATCGGGGTGCGCCCCAACCAGCCGGGCCAGCGGGCCAGCGAACCATTCGTGGTAGGGTTTCCACGGGTCGTGACCGTCGAAGTGACCTTCGACGCCCAGCGAAGCCCAGTCGTCGAGGTGCCGGTTCAGGTCATCGCGGACGGACCTGGGCTGCAGCCCCAGCGAGTTGCCACAGAGGTACACGCAATCGGACCCATCGCCGGCACGGGGAATAAGGAACCGGTCGCGCCGGGTGGGAACGGGGTCCGCGCGGTCGAGTTCCGCCGCCTCTGCCCGTCGCTGGGCGTGCGTGCGGAGGAACTCGGTCAGACCTGCGGCCATGGCCGGCATGATGACGGGGCATCGGGCGGGTGTCCAACGCCCGCGGCCCGCGGCACGCCCTCTCGCGGGACGGAGACTTGCGGGTCCGGTATTCTCCCCACCCGCGGCGCCCCGATCCAACCGCGCCGTCCCAGGAGCGTGCCCATGAGCGATCCAGCGTCGAGCGGACATTCCAAGTTCCTGATCCTCGGCGGCGGCGCGGCGGGCATCTCGGTCGCCGCCAGGCTGTGCCTCGCCGGACAGAAGGGCAACGTCGCGATCATCGACCCCGCGGAGAAACACTACTACCAGCCGCTCTGGACGCTGGTCGGTGCAGGGGTCATGCCGCGCGAGGCCACCGAGCGGTCAGAGGCCGACTACATCCCTCAGGGGACCAACTGGGTGCGTGAAGCGGTGACGGAGTTCGACCCCGACAAGAACGCGGTGGTCCTGAAGTCCGGGCGTCGCATGACCTACGACTTCCTCATCGTCGCCGCCGGCATCCAGATCAACTGGGGGGCCGTGCCGGGCCTGCGGGAGAACATCGGCAAGTTCGGCATCTGCTCGAACTACGGGTACGACACCGTCAACTCGACCTGGGACTCCATCCGGAACTTCAAGGGCGGCGACGCGGTGTTCACGCACCCGGCCACCCCGATCAAGTGCGGCGGCGCGCCGCAGAAAATCATGTACCTGGCCGACGAGGCGTTCCGCAAGCAGGGCGTCCGCGATCGCGCCCGCATCCACTTCTACATCGGCGAGCCGGTCATCTTCAAGGTCGAGAAGTACGCCAAGGGCCTGATGGAGGTGATCGCGCGCAAGGGCATCGAGCCGCCCAGGTTCAAGCACAATCTCAAGCTGCTGAAACCCGAGAGCCGCGAGGCGGTGTTCGATGACCTTGCCAACAACAAGGAGGTGGTGCAGCGGTTCGACATGATCCACGTGACGCCGCCGCAGGGCGCGCCCGACTTCGTCAAGAAGAGCCCCCTCGCCAACGCCGCCGGCTTCGTCGACGTGGACAAGGCGACCACCCGCCACGTGAAATACCCCAATGTCTTCGCCCTGGGCGACTGCTCCAGCCTGCCGACCAGCAAGACCGGCGCGGCGGTCCGGAAGCAGGCCCCCGTGACCGTCGCCAACGTATTGAGCGCCGCTTCCGGCGGGCAGCCGACGGCCCAGTACGACGGTTACACGTCGTGCCCGCTCGTCACGGGCTACCGCTCGCTCATCCTCGCGGAGTTCGACTACGACCTGAAGCCCAGGGAGTCGTTCCCGTTCGACCAGGGCAAGGAGAGGTACAGCATGTACCTGCTCAAGAAGCACCTGCTGCCATGGCTGTACTGGAACAAGATGCTCAGGGGCAAGGCGTAAGCACGTCACGGCTTCTGGCGCATCAGGCGGCGGGTCTAGGATGTCGCCATGAGGGGGCTCATCAACAGGCTCGCGCCGGTGCTTCACCTCACCAGGATCACCACCGCGTTCGGCGCGGTGGCCAACTCGTGGTTCGTGGTGCTGTGGACCCGAGCGCACCCCGAGGAACGGGCACGCGCGGCGGGCGTGATGATCGACCGACCGGCGTGGATCGAACTCGCCGGGGCCGCGGCGTGCAGCACGGGCCTGTACGCATTCGCCATGGCCCTCAACGACTTCCTTGACGCCCGGCGCGACGCCGCGCTCCACCCCGAGCGCCCCATCCCGGCGGGCCGCCTGACGCGCGCCCACACGCTGCTGCTGATGGCGCTGCTGCTGGGGGTCAGCCTCGGCGGGGCGGCGCTCATGGGTCCGACGGCGGTCGCGATGGCGCTGCTCACCGCCGGAGCCGTCGGCGCGTTCAACGCCGCCGCCAAGTTCATCCCCTCGGCGGGCTTCGTGCTGCTGTCGCTGATCTACGCGGCCCAGATGATGACGCCGAACTTCAACCTGGCCTTCGTGTGGCCGGTGTGGGTGGCGATGACCCACGCGATGCTGGTGGGCGCGATGGCGCACCGGGCCGGCGAGCGGCGCCCGCGGATCGCGCGCCGGACGCGGGTGTCCGCGCTCGTCGGCTGGGTCTTCTGGTCGGGCGTGCTGCTGTGGGCCGGGGTGCGCCGGGCGGGGTGGTACCCGGACTGGGTCGGCCCGGCTGCGGGCGTGCTGCCGGCAATGCTGATCGTCGGATTCTTCCTGCTGGGCACCCGCATCATGCGGTCGGCGTCGCCCCCGGCGGCCCGGCGCGACGCGGTGCAGCGCGCCGGAGCCCTGTGGCTGCCGCTCTACGGCGCGGCGTGGATGCTGGGCGACGGGAGGTGGGGCGAGGCCGCGGCGCTCGGCGCCGTCGCGGCGGCCGGGCTGCTCAGCATGACCGTGCTGCGCGAGGCGTTCATCCTCGCCGAGGCGCCGCTGCGGTACGAGAGGTGACCGTGCGATCAGTCGCCGGCGTGGGCCAGCCGATCAGCCAAGGCCTTGGCTCGCTCGTCGCCGAGCATCGCCGAACGCTTCGCGTAGGTGAGCGCCCGCTCGTTCTGACGGTCGCGCTCGAGCCAGACCGCGGCCTGAAACGCCAGGTCGGCGTCCTCGGGGGCGCTCTCAAGCGCCTTGACGTACATCGACGCCGCTTCGGCGGGCTGGCCGAGCAGGCCATGGCACAGCGCGGACTGCTCCATCGCAGCCCGGTCTGTCAGCCGCTCGAACTCGGGGATCGTGTTCAGGACGTCCAGCGCCTCGCGCGGCTTGTTGTCGCGGCGCAGCACCTGGGCCTTGACCACCCGCCAGAGGTTGTTGCCGGGGTCGAGCTTCAGCGCCTTGTCGGCGTGCTGCAGCGCCGAGTCGAGGTGGTTCTCGTCCAGCGCGATCGCCGCCAGCGTGCCCCACGCGACCGCCAGGTTCGGGTCGAGCTTGGTGGCGACGACCAGGTTCGTGCGCGCGTCGGCGTTGCGCCCCAGTTTCCGCTGGAGCTGGGCCAGGAACAGCGGGTACTGGGGGTTCGAGCGGTCGAGCTCCCGGGCTTTGAGCCACTGGGCCTCGGCCTGGTCCAGGAGCTTCGCCTGCGACGCCGCCATCCCCGCGGCGAAGCGGTACTCGGCGCGGTCCTCACCCAGCGCGATGCCCCGGTCGTACTGCTCGTAAGCCCCGGCGAAGTCGGCGACGCCCAGCAGCGCTTCGGCCAGGGCGAAGCGGAGGCGCTGGTCGTTGGGGAAACGCTTGACGCCTTCGTTCAGCGTCGCGGCGGCGCCCGACGGGTTGTTGTCGCGGAGGGCCTTGCGGCCGTCGTCGAGCACGCGGTCCGCGGGCGGCCCCGCGGGCGCGGCGATGACTCTGGGATCAAGGATCGACGTGTCTTGAACGAGGGCCCTCGCGCCGAGAATCGCCGCCGCGAGCACCACGAGAATGGGCACCAAGGCCAGCAGGCGCGTCAACCTCCCGGAGCGCCGCGCCCCCGTGAGGGCAACGCCACTGTCGAGCCTGCGGCCGGTCAACTCCGAATCGCTTCCGTTCATCCCAAGCTCACCATACAACGGCTGATACACTTCGTCCCGTATTCCACAGCGATCCGCCAAAGTCGGCCTTGCTGTTTCCAGCCACGCACTTCCGCACCGGGGTGGATATCGACCAGGAGAGTCCGTTGCCTTCGCTTCCGAACAAGTACGTTCCCGGTGATCACGAGCCCAGCGTCCGGGAAAAATGGGAGTCTTCTCGCGCGTTCCACGCCGACCCTCGGCGTGTGCTCAACGGCGACAAGAAACCGTATGCAATCTTCATACCGCCCCCGAACGTGACGGATCGGCTCCACCTCGGCCATGCCCTGAACAACACGCTGCAGGACGTCCTGGCCCGTTCCCACAGGATGATGGGGTTTGAAACGCTCTGGATGCCCGGTTGCGACCACGCGGGCATCGCCACTCAAACCGTTGTTGAGAAGCGCGTTCTCAAGGAGACCGGGCGCAAGCGCACGGAGTTCCAGCGCGACGAGTTCGTCGCCAAAATTCAGGCGTTCAAGGACGAGTACGAAGCAATTATTACCGGACAGCTCAAGGCCATGGGCTGCTCATGCGACTGGGAACGCCAGCGCTTCACCATGGACCCGGTCTGCGCGCGGGCCGTGCGCGAGGCGTTCTTCCGGCTCTTCAAGGACGGGCTCATCTACCGCGGCAAGCGCCTCGTGAACTGGGACCCCGTGACCCAGACGGCTCTGGCCGACGACGAGGTCGAAATGGAGGAAGTGGACGGGCACTTCTACTACCTCCGCTATCCCCTCTGCCACGGCCACAACGGCACCGGACTGAAGAACGTGATCCCCGTGACGTGGGACGAGCTCAAGAGCCGCGGGTTCCCCGGCGCGCTCTCCCACCCCGACAACGAACAGGCGTGGATCACCGTGGCCACCACGCGACCGGAAACCTACCTGGGCGATACCGCCGTGGCGGTGAACCCCAAGGACCCGCGGGCCAAAGCGCTGCGCGGGCTCCACGTTGAGCTGCCGCTGGTGGGGCGGGTAATACCGATCATCGAAGACGAGTACGTGGTCCTGCCGGCCGCGATGCAGGAAGACCCCGAGGCCGCCAAGAGCGACCCCAAGGCGCTGTTCGCCACCGGGTTCCTCAAGGTCACGCCCGCGCACGACCCCAACGACTACAACCTGTGGATCAACCACAAGCCCGAGTTCGCGCATCTCCCCAACGCCGGGCTGATCAACATCTTCGCCACCGACGCATCCGTGTCAGACAAGCACGGCTGGACGGACGTGGGCGATGCGCACATGTTCGTGGGCATGCCGCGCGAAGCCGCGCGGAAGAAGGTCGTCGAGGAGTTCAAGGCCCGCGGCCTGCTGGAGCAGGTGAAGCCGTACCGCCACAGCGTGGGGCACAGCTACCGCTCGCACGCGCCGATCGAGCCATACCTGAGCGACCAGTGGTATGTGAAAGTGACCGATGACCGGCTGGCGGGGGCGGCGAATCGAGCGCTGGTGCCGGAGCAAAAGGCATCGGAGAAGAAGGCATCAAGGCAACAAGTCACCCAGGCATCAAGTGACGGAGCGCTGCGGTTCCATCCGGAGCGGTACGCCAAGACATACGAGTCGTGGCACGACAACATCAGGGATTGGTGCATCTCGCGCCAGTTGTGGTGGGGGCATCGGATTCCGGTGTGGCGGATGAAGTCCAAATGGGATGGTAGGTTTTGGTCGCCCGACGTCGACCTCTTGACGTCAGGCTGCGATCACATCATCAACGGCGAATACCAGGACCACGGCGCGCTTCGGGTCCTTGATCTATCAACTGGCAAGGACATAGATCCAACCGTTGCGCTCCGAGAACGTAGCTTGCCCGCTGGCGAGTACGAGTTTCTTGTCTGCTACAACACGAACATCAACATCGACGGGCCGCGTCTCGAGCAGTACGGCTTCATGCGCGATCCCGACGTCCTCGACACCTGGTTCTCCAGCGCCCTCTGGCCCATGTCCACCCTCGGCTGGCCCGACCCGCCGGAGGAGATGAAGGGTCTGCTGGAGGCCTTCAACCCCTCCAGCGTCCTCTGCACCGCCCGCGAGATCATCACCCTCTGGGTTTCGCGCATGGTGATGTTCAACCGCTACCTGCTGGGCGAAGGCCAGGGCAAGGGCCCCCTCCCCTTCAAGGACGTCTTCATCCACTCCGTCATCCAGGACGGCGAGGGACGCAAGATGTCCAAGAGCCTGGGCAACGGCGTCAACCCGCTGGACATCATCCAGTCGCACGGCTCCGACGCCATGCGGTTCATCCTGTGCAAGATGACCACCAACACGCAGGACGTGCGCATGCCGGTGGTCTTCGACAAGGAGAAGAACTGCAATACCTCGCCCAAGTTCGATGAGGGGCGGAACTTCGTCACCAAGGTGTTCAACGCCGCGCGGTTCGTGATGATGAACCTGGAGGCGCCCGGGGAGCCCGGCAAGCCGCTGGGGCTTGCTGACCGCTGGATCCTCTCCCGTCTCGCAACGCTCACCGGCAAGGTCAATACCGCCATCGCCGAGTACGACTACTCCGGTTACGCCGAGGCGATGTACCAGTTCCTGTGGTGGGACTTCTGCGACTGGTACCTCGAAGCCATCAAGCCGACGGTCAAGGGCAGCGCGACGCAGCAGGCGGTGGTGAAGAGCGTGCTGGAAGCGGCCCTGCGCCTGCTGCACCCCATCTGCCCGTTCGTCACCGAGGTGCTGCACGAGGCGCTGCGTGAGTTCAAGACCGCGCCGGTGCCGGGGCTGGACCTCGGCGCCGACAACCCCCTGATCTGTGTCAGCGGCTGGCCCAGGGTGGACGCGAAGCTGGCCGACGCCGCCGCCGAGCGCGAGGTGGACTACCTGCGAAACTTCACCGAGGCCATCCGCCAGGTGCGGGCGGCCCAGGGGGTGGAACCGCGCCGAAAGATCACCCTGCACACCGACAGCGCCGCGATGGAGCGGATCAAGGCCGGCGGCGGGCTGGTCGAAACACTGGCCGGGCTGGCCGGCGTGGAAGCCAGATCGGGCACGCCGGGCACACCGTTCGTCTTCGACGGGCGTGAGCACGCCCTGAGCAACCTCAAGGACGCCGCCGACCCGATGGTCGAGCGGAAGATGCTGAGCGAGCAGGTCGCCAAGCTGGACGCCGCGATCACGACGCTCCAGGCCCGGCTGGCCAACCCCGGCTACGCCGAGCGTGCCCCGGCCAAGATGGTGCAGGAGACACGGGATCAACTGGCCCAGAAGTCCGCCGAGCGGGAGGCGGCGGGGAAACGGCTGGCCGAACTGGGATGAGTCGTCGGTTCCCCGTTTTCCTGAACCCGCCCCCAACTGGCACGTCCTACGGTTCTTCCCTCGTCGGGTGCTCGAAAAGGCTGAGCAAGACGCATCCCTGACGCCCTCCCGTGCGTTCTGTATTCTTGTGGCCGCTCGCTGCCAGCGCGGGCGCCGTCCCTCCCCCGGTCCTGTGGAAAGCACCCTTGGCACTCGGATTCCTCGGCAACTTCGGCAAGAAAAAGGGCGACGCCGGCGACGGTCACGCGTCGTCGGGGCCCTCCGGGCATGATTCCAAGTCTGGGGCCGCCGGGGAGGGTGAGAAGTTCACGGTCAACCCCGGCACCGCCAAGAACTTCTTCGACCGAGCCGCGGCCATCCAGGAAACCGAGAACTACGAGTACGCCACCACCCTCTGGCTCCAGGGCCTCCGCTGGGACCCCACCAGCATGAAGGGCCACGAGGGTTTTTACGCCTGCGCGTCGGCGTTCGGCGGCCCGGCGCCCGGCAAGGCGCCATCCAAGGATCAGCTCGGCGCCATCGGCGGCAAGTCGCCGGTCGAGAGGTATCTCCAGGCGCTCCTGAGCTGGGGCACGCGGTCGATGGACTGGCAGCTCGGCATGAAGGCGTTTGAGGCGGCCAGCAAGCTCGGGCTGAACGAGCCGGGGTACTGGCTCGGCTCACGGGTGCTGGGGGCCGCCGTCAACGACCGCAAGGTCAAGAAGGAACACCTGGTGCAGATGATGGGCTGGTTCTCGGCCATCAGCGCCTATGACCGGGCGGTGCAGGCGGGCGAGGCCGCGGTGCGGCTCGACCCCGCCGACGGCGCGCTGGTGGCGCAGGTGCGGAACATGTCCGCCCAGGCGACAATGAACAAGGGCGGCTACGAGGCGTCGGGGCAGGCCGGCGGATTCCGCCAGAACGTCAAGGACATTTCAGGCCAGCGCGCCCGCGAAGAAGAAGAGCGCATTGTCAAGACCGAGGACGTCCTGATCCGGTCGATCGAGAACGCACGCAAAGACTACGAGCAGCGCCCCACGGACCCAAGCGCCATCGACAAGCTCGCCCGCCTGCTGCTGGAGCGGGGCACCGAGGCCGACGAAAAGGACGCGTACGGGGTCCTGATGAAGGGGTTCCAGCAGACGAACACCTACAAGTTCAAGCAGCGCGCGGGCGACATCAAGATGCGCGTCGGGCGCCGCGTCCTGCGGGAAAAGAAGGCCCAGTTGGACGCCGAGCCCTCCAACGCCGAACGCGTGGCGGCGTACGAATCGGCGAACCGCAAGGTGCTCGATTCAGAGATCGCCGAGTACGCCGAGCGCGTCGCGGCGTACCCGACCGACCTGGTTCTGAAGTTCGAGCTCGGGCGTCGCTACGCCGAGGTGGGCGACCACGAAAAGGCGATCGAGCAGTTCCAGGTGGCCCAGAACGCCCCGGGGCAGGCCAACACGGTGCTGGCGCACCTGGCCGCCAGCTTCGTGGCGATGGGCTGGCTGGACGAGGCCGAGGGCACCTACCGGCGCGCCCTGGAACGCCACGAGGCCACGGGCGACGACCTGGCGCTGGCCCTGCGGTATGGGCTGATGGACGTTCTGCAGCGGCGCGCCGCCGAGAGCCGCGACCTGGGCACCGCGGAAGAAGCGTTTAAGTTCGCCTCGGCCATCGCCATCCAGCAGATCGGCTACCGCGACATCAAGACCCGGCGTGAACAGCTGCAGGCCCTGGTCAAAGAGCTCCGCACGGCCAAGAGCTGAACGCACCCAGGCGCTCCCCCCGCGCTTACCCGCCCATCATCGCGCAGAGGATGTCGAGGCCACGGCGCAGGGTGTCGTCCTTGACGGCGTAGCTGAGCCGCAGATGAGTGTCGCGGGAGCTGAACACGTTGCCGGGGATGGTGAGCACGCTTTTCTCAATAGCAGCTTCACAGAACCGCTGGGCCGTCACGCCCAATCGCTCGGGCACCCGCACGAAGGCGTAGAACGCACCGCCGGGGCGGGCGACATCGGTCAGCCCCTTGAACCGCGACAGCACAACATCGCGACGGGCCTGGTACTGGCGGACCCATGGTTCCATGTCCACGTCGAAGGTCGCTACGGCCGCGTGCTGAAGCGGCGCGGGGGCGCACACATAGGTGTACTGGTGGAGCTTGGTCATCTCCTCGATCAACCGGCGCGGGCCCGCGGCGTATCCCAGGCGCCACCCCGTGCAGCCGTAGGTCTTGCCGAAGCCCCGCACCAGGAGCTGTGATTCCCACGGCTTCTTCCCCGGCGCCGGGGGGCGGCACGGGCTGGGGCACCGCGCGGCGCCAGCGGATTTTTCAACCGCGTCGGAAAAAACAAACCGGTCGTAGATCTCGTCGGAGATCAGCACCACGCCGCGTGACTCGCACAGCGCCGCGATGCGGTCGCACTCGCCCTGGCTCAGCACCACCCCGGTCGGGTTGGCCGGCGAATCGATCAGCACCGCCTTGGTCCGGTGTGTGATGAGCGGGGCGATCCGCTCGGCGGTCATGCGGAAATCAGGGTAGGTATCGCACAGCACCGGCACCCCGCCGAGCATCTTCACCATCGACGGGTACGCGACGAAGTACGGGTCCGGGATGACAACCTCGTCGCCCGGCCCCACCAGCGCCATCATCGCGAGCATGAGCGCGCCCGACGTTCCGCAGGTGACCATCACCCCCACGTCACTGCCCGGTGAGCCCGAGTCGGCGGGCCAGCCGAGTTCCTCGTGCACCTGGCGCGTGATCCGCTGGCGGAGCTGCGGGATTCCCTGGCTGAGCGTGTAGCCGTTCTGGTCGCCTTCGATGGCGGCGACGGCGGCGCGCTTGACCGCCTCCGGGACCGGGAAGTCCGGCTGACCGATCGACAGGTTGATCGGATCGGAGAGCTTGGCCCCCAGCTCGAATACCTTGCGGATGCCCGAGGCGTCAATGCCCCGCGCCCGCTCCGAGATGAGTGCGGCGACGTCCATGCTGCGGTGACCCCTCGGTGCCGGGCACCCCAGGCGTCTTAGTGGACGCGCGTCTTGGGGATTCCGAGCACGGGCTTCTTGGAGTAGTCGGTGCCGGACGTGGACTTGGTCTTCTCGACGCGCTCGGCGCGCTTGAACACGGAGCGTTTGGAGGCGAGTCCGCCGCCGGTGCGGAGGCTGCGATCGATGGACATGGCCAGAATCCTCAAAAAGTGGGGGCGGAGAGTATAGCCGAAGACCCCCGTCGGGCCAAGCGGGGTCTGTTTGGGTGCTACTTCTTGACCCAGAACAGATCGAAGAAATCCGAGGCCCCCTTCTGGTCGCGCTTGTATGACCGGCCGAGGTCTTTGAGGGTCTTTTCGATCGAATCCTTGTCGCGGCGGAAACCGTCACGGTCCAGCCCGATGAGCGGGACGACCATGAGCAGCTTCGGGTCGCGCGGCGCCGGGACCAGGGCCACCGAGTAGCCCTTGGCCACCAGGAACTGCCCAGCCGCGCTCGCCTCCTTGAACGGAAGCGTGGCCACGGTCGGGTAGTTGACGCCGGCCTTGCGCGGGTCGTCCTTGAGCGTCTTGACGACGTACAACTGGGCGCTGGACTGCCGCGCGGGCTCGGGCGGCGGCTCGGCGCGGGTGTCGACCGGCGCCTGTGGTGGCGCAGCCCCGGCTCCGGGGGCCGGGGCTGAGGGGTCCATCAGTCCCGCCAGCGGGTCCTTCACCATCCCCGGCTCGCGCGCGGCGTCCAGTTCCTGCTTCTGCTTGTACTCCTTCTCGCGCTTGCTGTAGCCCAGCGCATACGCACCGATGACCACCGCGATCACGATCGCCATCGCGACGAACGCGAACCCGATCGGCAGGTTCAGGCGGCTCCCGGGCGAAATGCCAAGCACGCGCTCCTCGTCCTCGCGCGCCGGAGCGTCCGCCCGGTTGCCGGCGCCGACCTGCGCCGCCGAGCCCGCCGAGCCGGACGCCGCCGGCTTGCTTGGCGCCGGAACTCCCCCACCGCTCCCGGCTGGTCGATCTGGGCCCTTGGTCGCCGACCCGGGCGAAATCAACTCGTACAGCGCCGGCGCCCTGCGCTTGTTCGGCGTGATCGGGATGATCCGACGCTCTCCCATCATGGAAGCGATCCGTATCGCGGCGCACCGCGCCGGTACCGCGGTAGTCTACCCGACGCTCGACAGGGCGATGACCGAGGCGGTCGCGGCGGCGCTGGTGTGGGTGAGCGAGACCAGCCACCGGTCGATGCCGAGTTCCGCCGCCCGGGCCATGGCCGCCCCGTGGAGGCTGAGCCCCGGCCCGCCCGCGGGCAGCCTGGCAACCTCGATGTCCGTCCAGCCGACGCCGCCCGCCCAGCCGGTGCCCAGGGCCTTGAACACCGCCTCCTTCACCGCGAACCGGCCGGCGAAGAACTCGGGCCGGTCACCCCCCTCGGCTCCCAGCCGGCGCTCCAGGGCGGTGAAGCACCGCTCGCGGAAGCGCTGGGGGTGTTCGCTCAGGAGGCGCTCGATGCGCTCGATCTCGACGCTGTCGATGCCGTGGGCGATCGGGAACATGCGGGATGGTACGCGCCGGGGCGCCGGCTACGGTTTCACCCAGCCCCCGTCGCGCCGGATGCACGCCTGTGGATCGACGCCGTAATACGCCGCGACGCCCGCCAGGTCGACGTCGCGCAGCGGCCTGGCGCCGTCGAGCCGGAGCTGGGCGGACCACGAAAGCGGTCTCGCGTCCAGCAGCACGGCCTCGGCCCGCATGTGCTGGGCGAAGCGGTCGCGGGTCAGCGCCGGGGTCGGTGCGGGGTTGCCCTGGCACACCGGGCAGAGCGTGACGACGGGCTTGTTGTCCTGGGTGGACCGCAGCACCCGCTCGCCGCGACAGCGCGGGCATCCCAGCGATGCGTCGGTCTCGCTGGTGATCTGGCCGATCATCGACTGTGCTTCGCCGGGATCAAACCCGGCTCGCGCGAGCAGGTCCGCCGCCTCGGGACGCTTGCGAAGAAACTCCCGCACCTTGCGGAACTCACCCGCGCGGTACCGCCCCAGCGCGACGGCAAGCTCGTACGAAAGCGGGTCCGCCCCGGCCCCCACCCCCGCGCCGGGAGGCCGCCCCCAGCGAACCCCCTTCGGAGTCGCCGAGGCGCCGTCGGCCACCGCGATCAGCCAGCGCCGCTCGTCATCGGAGTCGGCCATCGACGCCAGCAGCAAACAACACGACCGCACCAGGCCCTCCGTCGCGGGTTGCTTCCTCGCCAGCTCGGCGGCCAGAATGCAGAGCGTGCGGGCCGTCCGACGGGCGTCGGGCGTGGTGTACTGGGCGTACAGCTCGGCCAGCTCAAAGTAAGACGCGGGGTTGTCGCGGGCCAGACGGGTCAACTCCGTCGCGAGCGAGGCCGGTGGCGGCTCTGCCGGTTCGGCTCGGCGCGGCGCCGGGCCCGCAGCCGGCAGCGCGAGCGTCAGCGCCAGCAGCACCAACGGGGCCAGCACGCGCGGGGGCTTGCGACTCGGGCCGTTCATTGCTCGCCCTCCCCGTACCGCAGCAGCCAAAGGCGGAGCACCGCCCGCTCGGCGCTCAGGCACTGGTGGAACGCCGTCGGCGCGCCACGCCGGTGCGCGGCAAGGTCGCCCAGCACGTCGCGCACCGCCTGGGCCCGGGTGGAGCGCTCGCCCGCGACGACGAAGCCCATCATCTCCGCCGCGCCCAGCCGCTCGCCGACGAATCGCTGGATGGGCCCCTCGGCCAGCCCGCGCCGGACGCTGTGCCGCCGGTCCAGCTCGTCGAATCCCTCGACGACCCAGCTCCCCTCGGGGATGCGCCGGGCCTGGTCGCGCCACAGGTCACGGAGGCGCCGGGCCGCGTCCTGGGCGTCCGGCGCGGCGTCCGCTCCCGCCGCGCTGGTCGGCACGCCGGCCCCGCTCTGCCCGGGCGCTGACTGCGTCTGCATCGAGTCCGCCGAATACCGGCAGCACTCGGCGAGCATCTCGGCGAGACGGTCGGCGCGGTCCTCCTCGGTGTCGCCGGTCAGCGACATCAGTTTCTCGACCAGCGCCCGCCGGCACTCGGCCCGCCACGCGGGATCGGCCGGCGCGGGCGGGGTCTGCCCGGTCAGGTCTCGGACAAGTTCGCCGATCTCACGCTGCCGCGGTGCGTCGGCGATGGCCTCGAGCATGGCGTTGACCACCGTCACTCGGTCGCCGAAATCTCGCACCGCCTGGCGGGCGAGCTGGCGGGCCGACCGCGGCGAGCCGTAGCAGGCGGCTTCCGCGAGCACGTCGGCGTCCACGGGCCCCTCGGGTCCTTTGCCGTTGCGGAGCTGATTGAGCAGGACGATCTTGAGCGACTCGCTGTTGTTGGCGGCGCGGTACCTGCGGGCCCATTCGCCGTCGGGGGGCACGCCGGGCGAAGTCAGAAACACCGGGTCAACGCGCGACGGTGCGCCGCCGGGCGCCCCGGCCCCCTGCGCCGTCACGGACTCGGGCACGGCAGACCGCAAGGTCTCCTCGGCTCCCGAAGCGTCCATGGCCCACTGGCGGGCCGCGGCCTCGTTCAGGCGTGCGACGCACACGGCCGTCGCCAACGCGGTGAGCGGGTCACCCTTGGCCTCGGCCTGCGGGTCGCCCGACAGCGCGCGGCGCGCCGCGGCGGCCCAGCGCCGGATCAGATCGGCACCGGGGTCTTTGTCGCCCGATGAGAGCCCTAGGCGCAGCGCGTACGCCGAGCGCATCTCGCGCCGCTGCACGGTCGTGGCGTCGGTGGGCAGGATCATCGACGCGCCGACCCCGGCCAGCGGCCCCTGACCGGCCGCCCACGCGGTCAGCACGCTCAGCGCCGGCGACCGCACGCGGGGGTCGTCGAACCAGCGCAGGAACCGCTCCGCGGCGTCGGGCTGGCGCCAGTCCTTCACCGTTCCCGCGACGGTGCTCAGGGCTTCGGCGTTGACGGCGTCGGTCGCGGTTTCACCGTCACGCAGCAGAACGTCGATCGCTCCGGCTACGGCTCGCAGCGAAGCGCCTTTCTCGGCGCCGTCCAGGGCCGCGGCGCAGCGGCACCAGACCGTCCAGCGCCTGCGGACTTGATCTTCCGGCGTCGCCGGGTCGGGGCGCGCCCAGCGCCGGGCCAGCGCGTCGAGCGCCAGCAGAGCGCCGCCGGCGAACGAGTGCTCGCGCGGGACCTCGCCGTCGGTGGTCAGCGAAGCGATGCGCACCCGGGCGCTGGAGATCAGGCGCGCCGGGATGGACGCGTCGCCCTTGATCCGGTTGAGCACGCCCGCCGCCCACACGGCACCCGTCACCTGGTCGGCGGTGACAAGCTTGCCCTCGCTCGCCAGCGCCGCCAGCGGGGCCTCGATGCGCTCAAGCGCCTGGACGCCGGGGCGTGGATCGGGCCGGCTGATGCGCTGCAGCCGCTCACCGATCGCCAGCGCCCCGGGCTGATAGAGGTCGCCCGGCGCCTCGGGCCAGCGCTGCTCGAACGGCTCGAGCGCCGCCACAAACTCAGCGGGGCCGGCCTTGGGATCGGCGGCGCTCCGGAGCCGCTCGAGCAGCGACCTCGCCTCGCCGGGCGACAGCTTGGCGATCACCAGATCCGATGGCGACGGCTCGGAGGCCGGCGGGGCAAGCGCCACCGTGGGCTCAGCGCTGGGCGTCGCCGACGATGCTGACGCCGACACCGAGGGGCGTGCTGCCGCTCCGGGGCGCGCCGGCGTGACCGTGGGGACGGAGCTGACCGAGATCAGCCACGCCACGATCCCCACCACCGCCAATGCCCCGACAATCAGCAGAACGCCCGCGGCGGCGTAGCTTCGCCGCCCGGTTTCCGGCAGAATCACCGGGCGCGGACCCGACTGGAGTTGCTCGTCGGGCAGCGTGAACTCGTCGCTGGAGGGAGGGAACTCCGGCGGCAGGAGTCGCGGCTCGGGCTGCGACCCATCGGTGACCCAGCGGGTCTGGTCCGGGTCTGATTGCCGGAGCGGGTCATCGGCGACCGGCGCCGGCACCCAGGCTTCACGGAAATAGCGCCGCCCCAGCGCATCGCGGGCTTCCCGGTCGCGGAGCTGGGCCACCGCGGCGTACAGGTCCATGCGCACCGCCTCGGCCTCGGGCGAGCGCGCCTCGGGGTGAACCTGCAGGGCCCGCAACTGGCGCTGCAGCGCCTCGACAATGGCAAAATCGTCGCACCGCGTCGGCCCAAGGTTGAGCAGGCCGAAGGGGCCGCGTGAGAGATCGGCCGCCGGCAGCAGGCGCATGATGTCCTCGGGCCGAGCGCTCACGGAGCACCCCCCGCGGGCGGGGAAACGCCCAGCTCTCGGGCCAGAACCCGGAACTTCTCGCCCCACGGGGGAGGGCCGAGCGCCGGGTAAAGCGCCGCGTGCTGGCGGAACAGCTCGACGGCCTCGTCGTGCGACAGCCTGGCCGTCGCCGAGATGAGGTGATAGCGGGCCTCGAACATCGGGACGCTGCCGGGTTCGGCGGCCGACGCCAGCGTGCTCCACGCCTCGCGTGCTTCCGCCCATTCGCCAGCGGCGAGCGACATCTCCGCCAGCCCCCGCACAACCGACCTGGTGTCGGGCAGCTTGCGGGCCAGCACGCGGTAGAGCGCAAGGGCCAGGTCGCGGGCCGACGCGTCCGAGGCGCTGTTCCACAGGAACGCGCCGGCCTCGGCGGCCGAGGCGTTGAGCGAGACCGACGCCTGGTCGGACAGGCGCGATCCACCGTCGCCCTCGGTCTTGAGCAGCCGCCGGGCGGTGGTCAACGCGGTGCGTGCCGCGGCGACGGCCCGCGCCTTGGAGGCCTCGGAGGGTTCGCGCTCCAGCGCCGCCCGGGCCGAAACAAACTCACGCTGCTGGAACACCAGCACCAGCCGGTCGCCCACCTGTGCGAGTTTCTCGTCCTTGGCACGCACCTCTTCGAGCAGTTGGGCAGCGGCGTCGGTCTGGCCGCGGGCCAGCGCCAGTTGCATGCGCCGCATGAGAATTTCCCCGGCGATCGGCCCCTGGTCCACGAGCTTGGAGGCGATCAGGCTCTTCAAGACGTCCAGGATGCGCTCGGCGCGGGCCGCGTCGGGGTTGGCCGACGAGAGCAGCACGTCGAGCATCTGGCGGGCGTGCGCCGAGGCGTTGGCGGCGGCCACGGGGTCTTCGCCCGCGCGCCGGCGTTCGCTGGCCAGCAGCGGCTCGGCGATCTCGACGTACTTCATGCCCAGGGCGTCACGCTTCCCCGACCCCGGCGGCGCCGCGCGGTACAGCTCGAACGACATCCGCGCCGCCTGCCGACGTGACGACAGGTACTGACCATCGCTCTCGGGCACGCCCAGCAGCCGGGCCACTTCTTCGGGCGAGGCCTTGGCCTTGGACGCGGCCCGGCGGACCAGCAGCGCGCTGGTCCGTTCGCCGTCGGGGAACGCCTTGATGTAGCGGTCGATCAGCTCGTCGCGCCGCGCCGGCGCGTCGTGCTCGGGCGTGGCGGCCCGCGCCAGGTACAGGTCCATCGAGCGGATGGCCATCCACATCGCCTCGGACTTCCGCGCCGGTTCTGCCAGCGCCGCGTACGCCCCGTCGAACCACTCGGCGGCACGCGCCAGCTCGCTGATCGCCTCACGCTCGGACCCGCCAGGTGGCGCGGCCCCCGAGGCGTTGAACGCGCACAAGCCCAGCAGCATCCGCGTGTTTCCCAGCGCCCCGGGGAATGCCGCGCGGTCCGGGGCGTCGAGCGCGAGCCTGAACTGCTCACCCGCGGCCCGGAACAGGCGGCACGCCTCGGGGTCCCTGGACGGCTCGCCCTGCGGGCCGCCGGCGCCCTCCGACGCGCCCGCCGCCCCGTGGGCCTTCTTGGCCTGGTCATAGAGCTGCAGCGCCCTGACCTGATGCCCGATAAACCCGGTCGAAGCGAAGCGATCGACGCCGAACTCGCTCGCGAGCTCGAGCACCGGTCCGGGCTCGCCGCGGGCCAAGAGATCGGACACCCCGAGCTGGATCATCTCCTGGGCCCCGGCGGACGCCGCGTCGGCCTGCAACGCCAGCACCGCCAGGAGCCGGGCCTCGCCCGGATCGAGCGGCACGAACGCCGGCGCAGTCTGCCCGATCTGGACCACCGGCGGCTCACGGCGCTTCAGCACGAACGACTTGAGCGAATCCCATCGCCCGCAGCGCGCCAACACCACCATCCGGCGCGCCGGGACCTGAGACTTGACGACCTCGGGGGCGTCGGCGGACTTCTCGACGGTGTCGAACCACCTGAGGGCCTCGTCGCAGCGACCCTGCTGAGAAAGGCACAAGCCCGCGGCCACCGCGGCGCGCGCGACATGCTCGAACTTCAGGAAGTCCGTCGGGGCCTTGGCGGCGTCGAGCGGGTCCGAGTCCGGTCGCGCGACGCCCAGCAGCCACCCCAGGTGACGCAGCGCGCGGACCGGGTAATCGTCCCGACCGGCGGGCTCGAGCTCATGCGCGTAGTAGAGGCACCAGCCCGCGAGGTAGTGCCCCTGGGAACGCTGGGCCCGCACGCCGGCCAGAGCCGTGGCGACCAGGTTCTGATCGCTGGTGGTCGATGACTCCTGGCGTTCCAGCGACTGCACGCGGCCGTTCGCGTCAGATGCGATGGACTCGAACTGGCGCGCCAGCTCGTCGAGGCGTGAAGCCGCCGACACGGCGTCACTCTGCGAAGCCGAGCGCACTCGACGGCGTTCGGCGATCTGCTCGAGCCTCGCGTATCCCGCCCGGGCCAGCCCAAGCCGCAGCTCCACCGAATCGGCCTCGGGCACGCTCGCAAGCAGCTCTCTCGCCTTGGCTTCAACCCGTGCTTGCTCGCCGAGGTCGTCGGTGTTCGACAGAATCCTCGCGTAGGTCTCGGCGAGTCGGTCGGCCAGCTCGGACCGCCGCGGGCTGATCTGGCCGGGCGTCGGCGGGGTCTGCTTTAGGCGCGCTTCGAGGTGCTCCGCCAGCAGCCGGTTCAGTCCGTACTGGATGAGAAACTGCTCGGTCTGCTCGTCCGCGGTGTCGAGCGCCGTCTTCGTGGGCAACGTCGGGATCGACACAGCCTGGTCCGGGGCGCCGCAAACGCGCGGCGGCACGCTGAAAGCCGCGGCCACGGCCAGCAGCAGGGCCGCCCGCGCCCACCGGACCCGCGCCGCCCCCATCCGCCCGCGGTTCTGCGCGCCGCTCCTCACTGGAATGCTCCCGGCCGGGGCGATCATGGAGCCACCCCCGCCCCCGTCGCGGTTACACCCCCGAGCGCCGGGTGAAACGGCTCCAGGGCCTTGAGCTCATTGAGCAATCGCGCGCCGCCCTTGGCGTCATCGCCGCCGCGTTTGCGCAGCTCCGCCGCGGCCTGGACCAGCGCCACGCCGGCGAGGTACGGCTGCGACCGGGCAAACCTCGCCTGGATGTGCAGCAAGTGGACCACACCTTCGGCCCGCTGCGCCGCGTCGGACTCCATCAAAAGCGAGCGTCCCACCGCGGCCCGGCGCCACGCCTCGCGCCAGGTGTCGGCGTCGGCGCTCAGACCCGACAGCAACTTCTCGCGTGCTGCTCGGCGCTGGTCCGGGTCGTTCTCTCGCGCCTTCACCATCAGGCGCACCAGGGCCACGCCCTTGGCGCCGGGATCGTTCGAGTCGGGGCTCACCTCGATCGGCTTGGCGTCGCCGGGCGCCGGCAGCCCGGCGTCAAGGCACGCCGCGCGCAGATACAGCCGCTCCAGCTCCGCCGCCGGCGGCAAGCGCCGGGCGGTCACGGTGCGCTTCGCCAGCGCCGCCGTCGCCTCGCTCGACACCCACACAGGCGGCAGCCACGGGCACAGGCCCGTCTCGGCATCGATCACCGGCCCCGAGCCGGCGGTTACCGATGAAGCCGCCGGGATCACCGCACCCGGCGAGCCGCTGTCAGAGCCAAGCAGCTCCAGCGCATCGAGCCACGGTGCCACCGCGCCGGCCTGGTCCGCCCGAAGCAACCGGCACCGCATCAGCCCATCGCACACATGCAAGCGCGTCGGGTCCGGCGCCCACGCGTCGCTCGCCGCGCCGGGCGGCGCCCCGGCGGCGGCCGCCCCGAATCCCTCGTACAGCTCGTTCAGCAGCGGCTCGGCGAGCTCCGAATCGCCCCGAGCGAGACGGCTCCGCGCCCGCCACGCCTTCTCAGCAAGCTCCCGGAACGCTGCGGCCTTGTCGGCCTGGTCGCCCGCGACCTCACGGACGAGGTCCCAAGCGATTGTCCGGCGCGTGCCCGGGCTGAGTCGTGGTTCGCACTCCACGCCGCGGCGGGAGACGTCATGAACAACATCGTCGAGCGCACCGCCGTCGCGAAGTGTGACCTGACCCCGCGCGGTCGGAGCCAAGGTAAGCAGCGCGAGAACCCCCAAGCCCGCCACTCCCACCCCGGCGCGCACCAGCCCCCAACGGGGCCGGCCGGCCGGCACTCGGGCCCGAGGCCGACGGACCATCACGGCTTGCCTCCGCCACTGGGGGAGGGCGGGAGCCCACTCCCGCCGGGCACGTAGCGGTACACGCCCCCGCTGCTGCGTGCGATCATCTTCAGGATCTTCTCGCCGCTCTGCTCGATGAACGCGATGCAGTGGATGGGGCACGGGCGTGTGCCGGAGTTGTTCATGGCCCGGATGGCGCCCACAACCTGCTCTTCCCGGCCCTCGCCGAACTGGCCGTCAGTCATGAAGTAGATCGCGTCGGGTCTTGGGCGCATCTCGAAGGCGAGCCGGAAGCCCGGCAGCGGTTCGGTGCCCCCCATCGCCACCACGCCCCTTAACAGCTTCTTCACCTGGTCGCGTCCCTTGGGCCCGGCGTCCATCCACGAGGCGCCGGTGATCGACTGGGCGTCAGATGAGAAAAACACGATTGAGAACTGCGATCCAGAGGTAAGCGAGTTGATCGACTCGGTCAGCTCGCGCTTGAGCGCCTCGAGCCGGTCGGACTCCATGGAACCGGAGTGATCGCAGATGTAGACGAACCGTTTGCCACGGGCCTCGATGCCGAAGAACTTGGCTGTACCGCCGCCACCCCCGCCCTCCAGCCCCGATCCGCCGGCGCCGCCCCCGGCCCCCGCCGACGAGAAGACCGTGGAATCTCCCGCGCCACCCGCCAGCGCCGGGTCGCCACCGCTGGCGGCGGTCGGATCGGGGATCGCGCCCATCACGTCAGTCAGTGATGATTCGGCGCCGGCGGTCTCCAGAGGCCTGTCGAGCAGACTCCCCGGCGCGGTGCTCGGGTCACCGGCGGCCAGCTCGGAGAGCGACGTCGCCGGCCCCAGACTGATGCCGCGTTCCCCCTGGCCCAGCCCGGTTGCGACCCCGCTGCCCGAGCCGAACCATGACAGCAGGACCGCCAGCAGAGCGGTCACCGCGTGGATCCACAAGCTCGCGGCGAAAGCGAACAGCCCCAGCGCCCCGGCAACCCGCGTGGGCGTCCAGCGGAATCGGCGGGGCTCGGCGCTCGCCGTCGGACCGTCAGGGCCTTGGCTCATCGTTAGCATCGTATGGGATCGGGAAGGGGCATCCTGCTCAATACTGGCCGGCAAGCCGCGCGGTTGCTCCGAGCTCGGAATTGCGGCCTTCACGACTTGGATGGGCACGGGCGCCACCGGTTCCCTACCGCGCGCTAGGATCCGACAGCGTTGACAGGCGATCGCCCGGCGGTCCGCAAGGGCCGGCGGGAGGAAAGTCCGAGCACGAAAGGACACGGCGGTGGGTAACCCCCACCCGTTCGACAGGTCGAGAGCGCGGGACAGTGCCACAGAGAACACACCGCCGATGGCCCGTTCCCTTGGGGAGGGGCTCAGGCAAGGGTGAAAAGGTGCGGTAAGAGCGCACCGCCCTCTCAGCGATGAGAGGGGCACGGAAAACCCCGCCGCGTGCAAGGCCACGCAGCTCCCTTCCTCGGTGGCACGGCTCTTTGAGCCGTGGCTCAGGGTGGCCAAGCGTCACCAGCCACGGCCTGAAAGGCCGTGCCGCCGGGGAGCGCCCGGTCCGGGCGATTGGGAGCGGGTAGGCCGCTGAGGACCGTGACCGGTAACGGCGCGGCAAGAGAAATGACCGCCCGGTCCCCGGCAACGGGGGCCCGACAGAACTCGGCTTATCGTCAACGCCGACTTGACGCGGGCCCCGGCGAAACCCCGGGGCCCGCGGCCTTTTTGGCGTCCTGGGCCCTCGGGGGACGGAATACTGAAAGAAACACGCCGGTCCTCCGTAGAATCATTTGTACCGACGGTGCCGCCGGCATCGCGGGCACGTGGAGGCCCACCCATGGATCAGGCTATTCAGGAGCTGGTGCACGCCGCTTCGCAGAACTGGTTTTGGACCGTCATGTGCGTTATCGCGGTGTTCGGGATCGTGTTCGGGTCGATCAAGAACATGGTCAAGGCCACCGCCCGCGAACGGACACGGCGCGAGATCGCGGCGTACATCGCCGAGGGCTCGCTCAGCGCCGAGCAGGGCGAACGGCTGATGAAGGCCGGAAAGTCAACCCACGACGCCTGCTGACCACGCCCGATCCCCGCCCTCATCCGTGGAGTGATCCATGCAACAGGTTCTTGCCGGAATCGAGTTCTCCCCCGGGCAGGCGGTAGGCATGATCACCGTGGCGATGGTGATGGCGGTGCCGATTGTCGCGATTATCGCTGAAGCCTGGAAGTCCGCGTCGGTCAGCCGCGATCGCGAGCAGACCCGGCGCGAGATCGCGGCGTACGTCGCCGAGGGCACCATCACCCCCGCCGATGCCGAACGCATCCTCACCGCCACTCCCAGCCGCAGGGAGAAAGGCACAAAGAGAGTCATCGGTCTGACCGCCGCCTGAGCCGTTCGCTACGAGACGAAGCGCCATCGCACACCGGAAGCCACCTCATGCTCCTCACGCTCGCCAACAGCATGGACAACCCCACCGTCGACGACATTCTGAAGATCATCGCCGTCAGCGGCGGCATTCTCATCGCGGTTGTCGCGATCATCTTCAGCACCATCGCCAAGATGGTGACGGGGGCCAACGCCGAGCGCACGAAGCGCGAGATCGCCGCGTACATCTCCGAGGGGTCGATGACCACCGAAGAGGGCGAGCGCATCCTGCAAGCCGGGCCGACGTGCAAGTGGCCCCGCCCCAGGGCCTGACCGTCGCCCGACCCGAGCCGGGCCGGTCCGCGCCGCGTGATGCCCCGTGGCGCCCGTCAGGCGCCGCGAAGCCGGTTCACGCCCCGAACCCGCCCTCGAACGCCCATTCTTCGATCTTCTTCCGCGGCGACGGCGCCTCGATGCCCTGGTAGTCCGCGGGCAGCCTCTCCACCTCCCCCGGCTTGCCCACCGCGATCATCGCTTCACACTTGAAATCGCCCGGCACCCGGAGCGTTGCGCGGGCCTTGTCGGCGTCAAAACCCGCCATCGCGTGAACCACCAGGTCCATCGACGCCCCTTGCAGCGCGAAGTTTTCCCACGCGCTGCCCGCGTCGAACGTGTGCACGATGTTCGGCTTGCCGTTGCGGCTGAACGTCGCCTTGCTCACGACCAGGAACAGCGCTGCCGCGTCTTTGCACCACGCCTGGTTGGCCTCAGCGAGCAAGCCGAGAAACGTCGCAAAGTGGGGCGTCCCCCGCACGGCGTACAGGAACCGCCACGGCTGCTCGTTGAACGAACTCGGCGCCCAGCGCGCCGCCTCCAGCAGCCGCATCAGGTCCGGGCGCGAAACCGCCTCCCCGCTCATCGCACGCGGCGACCAGCGCTTGACGAACACCGGCAGGATGTCGTGGTCGGCTTTGCGGTGCTTGCTGACATCGATTCTCGCGACGTTCATGGGGTGCTCCTGTTGAGTTGGCCGGGCGGAGTGTAGAGAGCGGTTCTCGGTCGCGTGGCGCCGCCCCACCAGAGGAGCGGGGTTCCGTCTGTGCCGCTTGTGGCGACCTTGACGCCGCGCGCTACGCCATCGGCGACAAAGTGATCGCTCCGCTCTTGTAGAGCCGCCGGCCCGTGGCACGCTGTGCGCATCCCGCCCGGATCGGATGCCGCGCGGGGTTCTGGGTTTCCGGTCCTCCATCGCAGCACAAGAGAAGTCCGCCACGCACGGGTTAGCGCACTGGGTCCGAGGTCCTGGGTCCGGGTTCCGGGGGTCCGGGGGTCCGGGGGTCCTGGGGTCCGGGGGTCCGGGGGTCCAACCCCGCCGGCGCTCTTCGCGGAAGGAGTCGCAGAGATGTCTGTCAGCCGCAGATCTGTCAGCCCGGCCCGTCTCGCCGCCGCGGCGGGCCTCGCGCTGCCCATCACAGCCTTGGCCCAGAGCGTCCCGGCGCCCATCACCAACACGTCGGCGTTCCGCACCGTGGCGCAGTCGGCTGGCCTGGTTGTCAACACCATGGGCTTTGACAACCTCGCCGAGGGCGAACTCGGCACGGCGCCCGGCTGCCTCTACTCGCCCACAACGCTGCTCGCTCCAATAGGCATCACGCTGGTTACCGGCGTCAACCCGTGGGTGAACTACTTCGGCGTCCCGAGCTCCACCACGCGGGTGTTCATCGACAACCCCACGACACCCAACTCGTACCTGCCCAGCCCCTTCGCGTTCCCCGCGGTGGACGCGGGCACCAACCCTGATCGATTCGTGCTGCGGCCCGTCACTGTCGGCGCAAGTGGCGCAGCGCTGCAGGAAAGCGGCTCGCTCGAAGCGGGCCGCATCGCGTTCAGGACCGCGTCCAACGTCTACGCGTTCGGCATCGTGGTCATCGACGTCGAGCGTCCCGGCACCAAGATCAACATCAAGTTCGGCAACGAGAACAACCCCAGCTACCAGTTCACCTACAGCGTCCCGGTGGGCGCCGACAACCAGGCCCAGTTCTTCGGCTGGGTCTTCACGCAGCCCGTGTCGTATGTCGACGCGTTCATCGGCGATTTCAACAGCGCCGACGGCGCCGTCATCGGCAGCGTCTGGACCGCGGTCGCGCCAACGCCGCCTCCTCCTCCCCCGCCCCCACCTCCTCCGCCGCCGCCTCCCCCCCCGCCCCCGCCAACGCCGCAGTGCGCCGGCGACTGCAACGGCGACGGCGAACTGAACACGCTCGACCTGGCCCTGCTGCTCGGGAACTTCGGCCGCACCAACGGTCCGCGCGCCGACGAGGGCGATACCAACGCCGACGGAACGGTCGACACGATCGACCTGATCAACCTGCTGGCGGGCTTCGGTCACCCATGCGGTTGGCAGCCCCCGGCGCCGCCGCCACCGCCTCCACCGCCCCCACCCCCGCCTCCCCCTCCGCCTCCGCCGCCTCC
>CAZEDW010000025.1:24221-61231 GCA_964510955.1 uncultured Phycisphaeraceae bacterium | reverse complement strand
GCGTGCCCGGGTAGCTCAGCTGGATAGAGCAGCGCTTTCCTAAAGCGCAGGTCGCGCGTTCGAATCGCGCCCCGGGTGTTGCGGAGCCGAGCGCCGTTCGGGGAGGGCTGATTCAGCGCTCAGCGCACCTTCACCAGCGCGATCCGCTCGTTTTTGTAATCCAGCACCAGCTCGAACGGGGTCAGCAGCTTGCCGCCGATGGCGCCGTCGGCCCAGGCCTCGGCGCTGGTGCCGTCGGCGGCGAGGCTGAACGTCGCCTTGACCTGGTCCTGGCGGACGCCGCCAAACTCGAACCAGTCGAGGGTGCCGACCTTGACGGCCTTGTACCCGCCTACGCCGCCGCCCTTGGAATCGGATGTTTCGCGGTCGAGCAGCTTGTGGCGGACGACGGCGGGTGAGTGGAACATGACGGTCTGGCTGCCGGCACCGGTGTCGATCTTGAACACCCCGGCTCTGCCCTCAAAGCTCGCGTCGATGCACGGGTGGCGCTCGTAGACGTAGAGCTTGCTCCAGTTCAGGCCCGCCCCCCCCGGGGCGGAACCGTCAAACTTGGCGGGGTCGTAGATCGCCACCTTCGGCGCGTTCTGATCCACGCGGACGATGCAGCGGTGGAGCAGGTTGTAGCCGATGGCGCCGACGATTTCCTCTCCCAGCGCGGCCCCGATCGGCGCAAGGTCCACCTGGGTCATCATCAGGTCGTGGTACGTGATCGGGCCGAGCGTCACGCTGTGGGGGCGGACCATGGGCATGCTGGACGTGCCGCCCATGCCGCCGACAGGGATCTCGCCGAACCGCTCGAGGCCCAGCTTGTCGATCATCGCGGGGCTGATGACGGCGCCGCCGGCGCCGGTGTCGAAGAACCACCAGCCGGCGTCCTGGCCGTTGATCCTGGGGCGAACGAGCAGGTGGCCCGATTTCACCCGCTTCACCTCGATCTCGGCGGGGATGCTCGCGTCGAACTCGCGGTCGTTCAGGTTCTCCGCGGGCGGATCGAACGAGGCGCTCGCCGCGGGCACGCGCTGGGCGTGCTCGAAGCTCTGGGTCGTGGTGAAGCCGGATGGTTCGCCCAGCTCCGCCCTGGCGGGGTACCACGCGCCGTCGACGATGAGCTCGCCGCTCAGCGTGATGGTGCGGACCTCGGGGCCGGCGCCGAAGCGCACCAGCGTGGGACGTCCGGTGCCTTTGTCGAGGTTGATCTCGCCCTTGAGGCGACCGTTCCTGAGCGTGAACGCCAGCACATCGGCGGCGTCGGTCTGCTTGTCGGGCAGCGCGGCGAACTCGAACGCGGGCGAATCGGTCCACGAACCGGTAACGAGCGAGGACTCGACCAGCATGGGCTCGAGCTCGCCGAAGTACAGGGGGTGGACCTCGCCGCCCAGGTCGTGGCACCAGCCTTTGCCGTTTGCGATGCCGCGGGCGAAGGACACGGGGCCGTCGATCTCGGTCTTGTAGTTGCCCGCGGGGTCGAAGCTCACGGTCGCCTTGGCGCCCGATCCGAGGAACCTGGTGGTCCCTGAAAGCATGATGATCGAACGCGCGGCGTCGGGGGCGCCGGCTGCCTTGGTCCGCCCGATGCCCTTGCGGGCCTTCTCCAGCAGCGACTGGACCGTTGCATCGCTTTCGGAGTGCGCAGCGGGCGGGCCCACCAGCGGGGACGCAATTGAGAGGGTGACAAGAACGGTCCGGGAGAGGGTCATGACGATGCTCCTTTGGGTGTTGCGCGAGCCCGTGGGGAGGGCGCTCGAGCTGACGTTGTGACGGGTGCGATCAGGACACCGACGCTCACGAGCCTCGACGCTCCATGTGTGCGCCGCCCGCCCCGTGACGCGGCGGGTGGGCCGCTATCGCGCACGATTGCCATGGCTTCTTCGATGAGTGCGTTGACCCGCGAAAGCTGGTCATCGGTCAGCCAGCCCTTGGCGCGCCCGCCCCAGACGCGCCGGGGGCCGCTGGGCGGGACGTCGGGGTCGAGGTACCCGGAGTCGCTCATCGCGCGGGCGAAATCACGCGATGAGAGGCGGATCGCCGAGGCGATGACGCGGGTGAGGTCACGGGGCTTGTTCGGCGGCTGGTAGCTGAGGCGCACGGGGCGCCCGGGAAGGTCGTACACCGCCCACGCGTGACGCCCGTCCTTGCGGCGCTCGCGCTCGATCACCAGGCCGACTTTGACCAGCCGACGCACGTGGAAGTACAGGGCGTCCGGGGCCCGGCCCAGATGCTGGGCGAGATCGGAAATAGAGCAGGCGCCCGCGGCGACCAGCGCGTCGACGATCTCCTGGCGGACGGGGGAGGCCAGAGCCCGAACCTGGGCCGGTTCGCGGACGATGAACCCGGCGGACGGGGGTGGGCAGGCGTCTGAGGCGATCCCTGTGTTTGACGGGTTGCGGGGTGTGGTTGGGACGGGTCTCACGACTGAAATAATACACGTGATTTCAATCGTGGTTGCGGCAGGCATCCAAAATTCCACTGGCCCCTCGGCGCTCGCCGGTTCAGCAAGCCAGCCACGGATTCAACGTTGGCGCGCCGATACCTGCATACCTCGGCGCTGGAGACGATGTCCAGCGGCAACGGGCGGCACAAAGTACGCAAGAGGCGTCGGTGAAGAACTCGCCACAACTTGGGCTCCTCAACCCCCGCGCCTCCGCGGTGAATCTCACTCTTCGTCGCTCTCCCTCAGTTTCGCCACCACGCTGAAATCCTCCAGCGTCGTCGTGTCCTGCGTGATCTTCTCGACGCCCGCCGCCACGTCGCGCAGCAGGCGGCGCATGATCTTGCCGCTGCGGGTCTTGGGCAGGCCGTCGGCGAAGCGGATCTGGTCGGGCTTGGCCAGCGCGCCCACCTCGTGGGCGACGTGGGCGGTCAGCTCGGCACGCAGCGACGCGTCGGGCTCGCGCTTGTGCGACCGCAGCCAGTGGGTCTTGAGGCTCACGAAGGCGCAGATGGCGTTGCCCTTGATCTCGTGCGGCACGCCCACCACCGCCGCCTCGGCCACCGCGGGGTGGCTCACCAGGGCGCTCTCCACTTCCATCGTCCCCAGCAGGTGGCCCGACACCTTGATCACGTCGTCAACGCGTCCCATGACCCAGAAGTAGCCGTGCTCGTCGCGGCGTGAGCCGTCGGCGGAGAAATACCACGGCTCGCCCGTCTTGGGGTCTTTCAGGCGTCCCCAGTAGTTGCTCACGAAGCGTTCGCGGTTGCCGTACACGCCGCGCAGCATCCCGGGCCACGGCTTGCGGATGCAGAAGAGGCCGCCCTTGTTGGGGGGCATCTCCTCGCCGCGCTCGTTCACCACGGCGGCGTCGATGCCCAGCATCGGCAGGGTGCAGCTGCCGGGTTTGGTGGCGACGGCACCGGGCAGCGGTGTGCAGATGTGCCCGCCGGTCTCGGTCTGCCAGTAGGTGTCCACGATGGGGCAGCGGGTGCGCCCGATGTGGGTGTGGTACCACATCCACGCCTCGGGGTTGATGGGCTCGCCGACGGTGCCCAGCACCCGCAGCGACGACATATCGTGGGCCGCCGGAAGCTCATCGCCCCACTTCATGAACGTGCGGATCGCGGTGGGGGCGGTGTAGAGGTGCGTGACCCTGTGGCGCTCGATGATCTCCCAGAAGCGGTCCTGCTTCGGGAAGTTCGGGGCGCCCTCGTACATCAGTGTGGGCACCCGGTTCATCAGGACGCCGTAGAGGACGTAGGAGTGCCCGGTCACCCATCCGATGTCGGCGGTGCACCAGAACAGTTGCCCCGCGTCTGGCATGAGGTTGAACGTCACCCGCGCGGTCATCTGGGTGAACACCAGGTAACCCGCGGTGGTGTGCATGATGCCCTTGGGCTTCCCTGTCGAACCGCTGGTGTAGAGAAGGAAGAGCATGTCCTCGCTGTCCATGCTCTCGCAGGGGCAGGCGTCGGAAGCGGTATCGACGATGTCGTGCCACCAGTGCCAGTGGGTGGCGCCGCCGCCGTCGGGGGGGCGCTTCTGCCCGGTCTTGAAACGCTGGCTCGGCACGTCGTGGGCCGTGCGCTTCAGCACCAGCACGTGGTTCAGGATGTGCCCCTTGTCCTCGAGCTGCACCACGGCCTCCTCGACGGTCTTCTGCAGCGGCACGATCTCGCCGCGCCGGAAGCCGCCGTCGGCGGTGATGATGACGCGGGAGTGGGCATCGACTACGCGCTCGCTGATGGCGTGGGCCGCGAAGCCGCCGAAGATGACGCTGTGCGCCGCGCCGATGCGGGCGCACGCCAGCATGGCCACCACCAGCTCGGGCGTCATTCCCATGTAGATGGTGACCACGTCGCCCTTCTTCACCCCCAGCCCCAGAAGGGCGTTGGCCAGCTTGGACGTCTGCACCTGCAGGTCCCGGTACGTCACCCGCCGGATCTCCGGCTCGGCGGCGTACCTGCTGCCGCTGACGGGGTGGCTGGTCCGTGGCGAGACCGGCTCGCCCTCCCAGATGATCGCCACCTGGTCGCCGTGGCCCGCCTGGACGTGGCGGTCGACGCAGTTGTAGCAGGCGTTGGTGCGCCCGCCGACAAACCACTTGGCGTCGGGGGCGTGCCAGTGCAGCACTTCCTCGAACGGGCGGAACCACGCGAGGTTCTTCGCCTCGTCGCGCCAGAAGTTCTCCGGGTCGTCGACGGAGTAGGCGTGCAGGGCCTTGTATTCCTCGATCGAGCCGACGTGCCACTTGGTGAAACCCAGGGTGCTCGCAGCCGGCGGCGGGAACAGGCGGGTCTCGTTCAGGATCGAGTCGATCGGCTGGCCGGGGTGGTCTCTGGCTGGTTGCGCGGTCATGTGGTGGCTCCGTCGGGGGGGCAGTCGTCGCCCGGACAAGGTATCACGCCGAGGCCACGCGCCGAAGCAGGCGTCGTCCGCTTCTACACCCCGTAAACTGTGACCATGGCACGCCGCCAGCTCACTTCTGTCGCACGTGCCGAGTTCGACGCCGCGTTCGCGGCGGACTGCCTGGCCCAGCTCCGGGTCCGCGGACCGCGTGCGGTGGCCCTGCTGATGGCCGGGTCGGCCGTGGTGAGCGTTGCGGTGCTTGCGGCGGGAGTGTTGACAGGCCCGGGCATGCGGTCGTGGGGCACCGAGGAGCTTTCTGTATTCCTTGGGGCGTGGGCCGTGACGATTCTGGTCGCCACAGCGACAACGGTCTCATGGCAGCGTGCAGGGCCTCGTGCCGCCCGGATGTTCGGCTTCGTCGGCCTGATCGCAACCTGGGCGGCGTCGCTCGTCGTCGTGTCTCTGGCTTTCCCGGCGTTTGTCTGGCACTGGACCTGGCGGACGGAGGCGGGGAGCGCTTTGTCCATCGCATGGCTGATCGGGTTCTGGTGCGGGCCGCTCTACGTGCCGGTGAGCCGGCAGCAGGCGTCCCGGAGCGTGCTGTGGTTCGCGGCGATAGTCGTCGTACTGATCGCGACATGGGGGCTGTTGGCGAGGCGCCCCGACCTCGATCCTTCAGCTCTCAGGAATATGGCGGGGGGCGTTGGCGCGGGGGCGGGGTTGGTCCTGCTGCTGGGCCCGAGCGTGTTCATCGCCGGCGGGGCGTTTGAACGGCGGCTGCGACGCGCCGAGATGGCCTTCCTTGACGACCGCTACGGCCCCGTCAGCCGTGAGCTGGTCGATGCCCGCAGGCTGCATGAATCGCTCTTCCCGGCGCCCATCGACAACGGCCCGGTGCGGGCGGAGTTCATGTACGAGCCCATGCGCCACATCGGGGGCGACTTTCTGTTCCTGCGCCAGGGCCCCGCCGCACGGCTGGCGCTGGTCGTGCTGGACGTGACCGGTCACGGGATCGCCGCGGCCATGGCGGTCAACCGCCTTCACGGGGAACTCGAGCGCTTGTTCGCGGAAGAGCCGGAGATCGCCCCCGGTCGGGTGCTGGCGTTGCTGAACCGTTATCTGTGCCTGACCATGTCGCGACATTCCATCTTTGCGACCGCCGCGTGCGCCGTGATCGATCCCTGTGCGGGCTCGCTGAGGTTCGCGAGCGCCGGACATCCGACGTGCTTCCTGCTCCGGAGCTCGGGCGAGCTCGTGGAGCTGCAGTCGACGGCGATGATGCTGGGGGTGGCCGAGGGCACCGGCGCGTTAGATGAGCATCAGCACGATCTCGCACCCGGTGAGACGATCCTGGCGTACACCGACGGCGTCATCGAGACGCGGACCTCCGGCGGCAGACTGCTGGGGACGCAGGGGCTCAGATCGCTGCTCGAGCGGTGCCCCGCCGCTGGGCGGGCTCGGTGGTTGCTTGACACCGTCCGCGACCTCCGCGAAGGCCAGGCGGAGGACGACCTCTTGGTTGTGGCCGCGTCGCTGGCGTGAAGCACGACAATCAGAGCGGAGTCTGGGAAGCGTCGGTGCTCACACGTTGAAGTACTTGGCCTGCGGGTGGTGCACGACGATCGCGCTGGTGGACTGCTCAGGGTCGATCTGCCAGTTCTCGGTCAGCTCGCAGCCGATCCGCTCGGGCCTGAGCAGGCGGAAGAGCTTCTCCTGGTCGCTCATGTCCGGGCACGCCGGGTAGCCGAAGCTGTAGCGGCTGCCGCGGTACTTCTGGATGAACAGGTCACGGAGCTTGGGCGAGTCGTCGGTGGCGATCCCGAGCTCCTGCCGGACGCGCTTATGCCACATCTCGGCCAGCGCCTCGGCGCACTCGACGCCCAGGCCGTGCAGGTAGAGGTACTCGGCGTACTGATTCGATTCAAAGAGCTTCCTGGCCCGAGCGCTCACCTCGCGGCCCATCGAGACGCACTGCAGCGCTATCACGTCGCGTCTGCCCGCTTCGAGCGGGAGGAAGAAATCCGAGATGCACAGGCGCTGTCGGTCGTTCTGCCGCGGGAAGCGGAAGCGTTCGACTTCCTTGTCGTGGTCCTTGGCGTCGAAGATGACAAGGTCGTCGCCCTGGCTGTTGCAGGGCCAGTAGCCGTACACCACGCGCGGCGTCAGGATCCGCTCGTCCTTGCACTGCTGCTTGAGCCGCTCGAAGATCGGGCGGATTTCGTCGAATACCTGGGCCTGATAGTCCTGCTCGGAGAGGTTGCCCTTCTTGAACTGCCACTGGCCGCGGAACAGCGCGATGGTGTTGATGAAGCCGTAGGTGTGATCGATATTCAGGCTGGATTCGTCGATCACGCGGTCGCCCCAGAACGGCGGCGTGGGGATGTCGGAGGCCGCGAGTCGGCGGACGGAGCCCTCGATGGTCTCTGAGCGCGACGTGCCCGGTTCGGCGGAGGGGGTCCAGCGCTGGGGCGGGCCGCCACCACCGCCCGAGCGCACACGCGCCGTGGCAACCTCGGTCTGGCTGGTCGCTGACGCCCCCCGCGGGGGTTCCTTGGCGCCGACCGCCTCAAGGATCCGCCCCTGCATCGGCGTCTCGCGCTCGCGCAGCGGCGCGAACTTCGCCTCGGCGTCCCTTCGCTGCCGGGAGCGCCCCGCGATTTCCTCGTCGATCGCGTTCAGCGCCCCGGAGTGCAACTGGTCCATGAACCGCAGCCCCTCGAACGCGTCGCGCCCGTAGTAAGTCGCGGGGTAGACCCGTCGCAGGTCCTCCTCGGCGTACTCGCGCGTCAGCGCGGCCCCGCCGAGGATCACCGGCACGCCCAGCCCGAGCTGCTTCATCTCGTCGAGGTTATCTTTCATCACGCCCACGCTCTTGACGAGCAGGCCCGACAGTCCGATGGCGTCGGCCTTGTGCTCGTTGTAGGCGCGGAGGATCGAGCTGATCGGCTGCTTGATGCCGAGGTTCACCACGTCGTAGCCGTTGTTGCTCAGGATGATGTCCACCAGGTTCTTGCCGATGTCGTGGACGTCGCCCTGCACCGTGGCGAGGATCATCTTGGCCTTACCGCCCGCGCCGCTCTTGGGCATGTGCGGCTGCAGGTGTGCGACGGCGGCCTTCATCACCTCGGCGCTCTGGAGCACAAACGGCAACTGCATGTCGCCCTTGCCGAAGAGCTCGCCCACGACCTTCATGCCCGCGAGCAGGTGGTCGTTGACGATGTCGAGCGCGGGGTACTTGCCGAGCGCCTCGTCGAGCGACTTGGAAAGGTCGCGGGTCTCGCCGTCGATGATGTGCCGCTGCAAGCGCTCCTCGAGCGGGAGATCCGCAAGGGTCTGCTTCTTCTTCGCCGGACCCTTGCCGGTGGCGTCATCGGGGAACAGCGAGATGAACGCCGTGAGGGGATCGAAGCCCTCGCGGCGCTTGTCATAAATCAGTTCGAGCGCCGAGTTCCACTGGTCATCGGGGATGTCCTTGCGCGGCAGGATCTTCGAGAAGTGCACGATCGCGCCCGTCAGCCCGGCGGCGAGGCACTCGTGCAGGAACACGCTGTTCAGCACCACGCGGGCCGCGGGCTTCAGGCCGAAGCTCACGTTGCTCAGACCCACGCAGGTGCCGCACTCGGTGAGTTCCTTGCTGATCAGGCGAATGCCCTCGATGGTCTCCAGGGCCAGGCGCCTGTCGGCCTCGACGCCGGTAGTGATCGGCAGCACCAGCGGATCGAACAGGATGTCGCACGCGGGCAGGCCGAACTTGTTCACCGCCAGGTTATGGATGCGTTTGGCTATGGAGAGCTTGCGGGCGGCGGTCTTGCCCATCGCCTCGGCGGGGTCCTCGTCAATGGTGCCCGCGATCACGGCGGCCCCGTAGGTCCGGGCCAGCTTGCAGATGTGCCCGAGCTTTTCCTCGCCCTCTTCGAGGTTCATCGAGTTGATGATGCAGCGGCCCGGGGCGTGCTTGAGGCCGGCTTCGAGGACGTCCACCTGCGTGGAGTCGATCATCAGCGGAACGCTGACCTGGCGGGCGTAGCGGGTGATGACCTCGGTCATGTCGCGGACGCCGTCGCGCCCGACGTAGTCCACGCATACATCGAGCACATGCGAGCCTTCGCGCACCAACTCCTTCGCCATGGAGACCAGGCCGTCCCAGTTCTCCTCGTTGAGGAGGTTCTTGAACTGGCGTGACCCGTTGGTATTGGTGCGCTCGCCGACGATAAGGAACGAGTTGTCCTGGCGGAACTCGCAGGCGGAGTAGAGCGAAGAGCAGCCGGGATCCGGATAGGCGGGGGCATGCGATGGCGCGGCGTCAGCCCGGGGCGCCTTACGCAGCGATTCGACCGCCTGCGCAAGCTGGCGGATGTGCTCGGGCGTGGTGCCGCAGCAGCCGCCGACGATGCTCACGCCGTCGTGCTCGATGAAGCGGACCATCGATTCGACGAAGGGACCGGGTTTGAGCGGATAATCGGGCTTGCCGTCCAGCAGCACGGGGAGGCCGGCGTTGGGCATGACGCTGACCTTGCGGCCGGACGCGGCCCACCTTTTCCCCAGCCAGTTGATGTGCTCCATCATCTCCTGCGGGCCGGTGGCGCAGTTCAGGCCCAGCGACAGAATCGGATAGGTCCGCAGCGCCTCGGCGGCCGCGGAGATCTCGGTGCCCAGCAGCATCGTCCCGGTCGTCTCGATGGTGACCGAGCACATGATGGGTATGTCGAGCGTGGTCTTGCCCGCCTCTTCGAGCGCCCGCAGGCACGCGTTCACCGCGCACTTGACCTGCAGGATGTCCTGCGAGGTTTCGGTGAGCAGCACGTCCGTGCCACCCTGGATCAGGCCCCGGGCACAGTCGAGATACGCCCGGAACATCTCGTCCCACGTGGTGTGCCCCAGCGTGAGCAGCTTGGTCCCCGGCCCCAGCGAGCCGGCGACGAAGCGCGGCTTGTCGCTGGTGGAGTGCTTGTCGCACGCCGCCCGCGCGATCTCCGCGGCCCGCCGGGCGATCTCGGTGGTCTTCTCCTGAAGATCGAACTCGGCCAGCACCAGGCGGCTGCCGCTGAAGGTGTTGGTCTCCACCATGTCCGCGCCGGCGCGGAGGTATTCCTCGTGGATCGACCCGATCACGTCCGGGCGCGTGAGGTTCAGCACCTCGCAGCAGTTCTCCTTGTCGAGGTAGTCCTTGTGCAGGTCGCAGTTGCACTTGTGGATCATGGTGCCCATCGCGCCGTCGCACACGAGCACACGCTGGGAGAGAGCCTGGAGGAATCGGCTGGGCATGGTGGGAGGTGGAAGTGGTCGAGTGGTCAGGGGGTCAGGGGGTCGAGTGGCCAAGTGGTCAAGTGGCCAGTGCGAAGTCACCTCGGCATCCAGCGGCATCGGGCGTCGTTCACTCGCGACGGCGCCGTGACGCGCCATTTGTCGTCCGGCGGTCCCGCACTCGACCATTCTGTCACTTGGTTCCGCACAGGCCCGAAGTATATCCGTTTATGCGGATGAACGGATATAGACGTCGTGGCGTGAAACGTCGCATAGTCCTTTCGGTAGTATCGACGTGGAAACCCACCTCGATCCTGGGTGATCGTGCGGTGTTCGGTATGGATGTGGGCGGGCTGCCCCCGAGAGTAAGGAGACGCGAGTGTCCGAGAACGCCGTTGAGATCCGGGGGGTGACCAAGCGGTTCCGCGAGAAGGTGGCGGTCAACAAGCTCGACCTGACCATCAAGGCCGGTTCGCTGTGCGGTTTCCTGGGCCCCAACGGGGCGGGGAAAACCACGACGATCCGGATGATCATGTCCATTTTCTATCCCGACGCCGGCACGCTCAGCGTGCTGGGTAAGGCGTCGGCGGTGGAGAGCAAGGACCGGATCGGGTACCTGCCCGAAGAGCGCGGCGTGTACCGCAAGATGAAGGTCGGGCAGTTCCTGCACTACATGGGACGCCTCAAGGGGCTCGACGCCTCGGGGCTGGACAAGAAGGTCCGCGACTGGCTCGACCGCATGGCGCTGGGGGACGTGTACAAGAAGCGGTGCGAGGAGCTCTCCAAGGGCATGCAGCAGAAGGCCCAGTTCATCGCCGCGGTGATCCATGAGCCGGAGCTCATCATCCTCGATGAGCCTTTCAGCGGGCTGGACCCGGTGAACCGGCGGCTGCTCCGCGGGCTGATCGACGAGCAGCACCGCGCGGGGCGGACGGTGATCTTCTCGACGCACGCCATGTTCGAGGCCGAGCAGCTCTGCGACCACCTGTTCATGATCAACAAGGGCAACAAGGTGCTGGACATGCACTCCAGCGAGGTGTGGCGCACGTACGACCCGCGCTCCCTCGTGGTTCTGCCGCTCGAGGGCGAGCCGCTGGACGAGGCGGAGCTGGCGACGGTGCCGGGGATCGAGAGCACCAAGCGGCTGACGCGCGGTTTCGAGCTGAAGCTCACCGACCGGGTCCAGCCCCCCGAGGCGATGCAGGCCATCGTCTCGCGCTTCCGCGTCCGCGCGGTCGAGCTCAAGCGCCCGAGCCTGGAGGACATCTTCATCAGCATCGTCGGCGGCGAAGAGGCCGCGCTGGCCGGGCTGGCCGACGATGTCGAGCGCGAGCTGGTCGAGACGTGACCGCCCGCGCGTCGAGGCAACCCAGACCACAGCGAGTCGGCACGACGAAACCCGAGCAGGCCCACCCATGAACCGCATTCTCAGCGTCGCGTTCCGCGAATACCGCGCCACGGTGTCCACCAAGGGCTTCCTCATCGGGATGCTGCTGGGGCCGCTGATCGCCGTCAGCGCGATCGCGCTCATGCCCATCCTGTTGAACAAGTCCGCGCCCAAGGTGACGGGCGAGGTGGCGATCATCGACCGCTCCGGCAAGGTCGCCGCGCGGGTTGAGAAGCTGTTCGCCGCCGACGAGGTCGCCAAGCGCCAGGCCAAGCGCAAGCAGGCGATGGAGAACATGTTCGACAAGAAGGCCCAGCAGTTGCCGGTCAACGACGCGCAGGCGGAGATGGCCAAGCAACAGCTGGCCGCCATGGCCACGGGCTCCAGCCTCACGATCAAGGTCCTGCCGGGCGACGCCGACCCCGAGGTCGAGAAGAAACCCATCGCCACCGCCGACGGCAAGGCGACCGACGGGGCGGCCCGCCGGCTGGTGCTGGCGGTCATCCCCGCCGAGACCGTCAACGGCAAGCCCGGCGCGAACCCCGCCGAGCCCGAGTCCGCGTACGCGACCTACGAGATGTACACGGCGCCCAAGCTCGACTTCGAGGTGCAGGAGGACATCAACCGCCAGATCGACCGCGCCATCGTCGACGCCCGCATCGACTCGGGCGGCATCGACGCCGGACGCGTCCGCGCGCTCATGACGGCGCCGATCAACGACGTGAAGACCGTGACCGCCGCCGGTGAACGCTCTGCCGGCGCCGCCGTCTCGGGCATCTTCATCCCCATGGCCTTCATGATGCTCATCTGGATCGGAGCCTTCACCAGCGGCAACTTCCTTCTCACGTCGCTGATCGAGGAGAAGAGCAACCGCGTCATGGAGCTGCTGCTCAGCGCCGTCTCTCCCATGCAGCTCATGACCGGCAAGATCCTGGGGCAGATGCTGGTCGGGCTGTCGATCATGGCGTTCTACATGACCCTGGGCGGCGGGTCGCTCGTTGCCTACAAGCTCACCCACCTGGTCGATCCCATCAACCTGGTCTACCTCATGGTTTACTTCGTCATCGCCTTCATGCTCATCGCGGCCATGATGGCGTCGATCGGCAGCGCTGTGTCCGACGTGCGCGAGGCCCAGAGCCTCATGGGCCCGGTCATGATCGTGCTCATCATCCCCATGGCCCTGTGGATGCCCATCCAGCGCAACCCCAACTCGATGTTCGCCCAGGTACTCTCGTTCATCCCGCCGGTCAGCCCGTTCGCGATGATCCTCAGGCTCACCGGGAGCGAGAAGGTGCCCGCCTGGCAGATCCCGGTCTCGATGGTCGTGGGCCTGGGCGCCGGCGCCGTGTTCATCTGGGCCGCCGCCAAGATCTTCCGCGTCGGCGTCCTGATGTACGGCAAGCCGCCGAGCCTGCTGGGGCTGATCAAATGGGTGCGGTACGCGTGAGCGAGGCACGCTCAAAGCTCAAATCAGCAAAGCTCAAATTCAGAGCCGGGATCGGTCGATACCCTGCGGGCCTGAACGCGCTGGCGTGGTCGATTCGATTTGAGCTTTGCTGCTTTGAGCTTTGAGGTTTTCCCCTGCTCTCCCCCCTCCAATCCATCATCCTCGGCCTCGTCGAAGGCATCACCGAGTATCTCCCGGTGTCTTCGACCGGGCACCTCATCATCGCCTCCGGCCTGCTCGGCCTCGCCAAAGACCCCGTCCTCAAGGACGCGGTCGACGACTTCAACATCGTGATCCAGGGCGGGGCGATCCTGGCGGTGGTGGGGCTCTACCTGCCGCGATTTGTCCAGATGGTCCGCGGCCTGATGGGGCGCGACGGCGCGGGCCTGCGGCTGTTCATCAACATCGCCATCGCGTTCATCCCGGCGGCCGTCGTTGGGCTCGCGCTCAACAAGACCATCAAGGCCAAGCTCTTCCATCCCGGCCCGGTCATCGGCGCTTTCATCGTGGGCGGGCTGTTCATGATCGCGCTGGATTTCCTGGTGATCGCCCGCCGCCGCAGGGCCGGCAGCTCCGGCGCCGCGGGGCGGGACGTCACCGACCTTTCTCCCGGCCAGGCCCTGCTGATCGGCGTCATGCAGATCGTCTCGCTCTGGCCCGGCACAAGCCGCTCGATGATGACCATCTCCGGCGGCGTGATCGCCGGGCTCGCGCCCCGCGCCGCCGCCGAGTTCAGCTTCCTCCTGGGCGTGCCCACGCTGGTCGCCGCCACCGGCTACTCGATGTTCAAAAACCTCCACGAGACCTCCAAGGCGGGCGAGCCGTCGATGTTCCATACCCTCGGCACGGTGCCGATGCTGCTGGGCATCCTCGTGGCGGCCATCAGCGCAGCCGTGGCCGTCAAGTGGCTCGTCGGCTTCCTGAACAAGCACGGCCTCACGCCCTTCGGCATTTATCGCATTCTCATCGGCCTGCTTCTGCTGGGGCTGATCAACCGCGGCATGGTGACGATCGAGCCGCCGGTGCCGACCGCTCCGGTGCCGGCTGTTCCCTCTGCGCCAGCTTCGCCGACACGGTGAAAAGATGATCGGGTCGGGCCTCGTACCACCGACCTGCGTCTTTGGGCAAGCCGGTGTGCCCGCGTTCCTGAGCCACCGAGGTCGCAAAGCCGACCTCGGTGGCACATCGAGCGGCAAACTCACTCCCGCAGCATCTTCAGTTCGTCGCGCAGGATCGCCGCCAGCTCGTAGTTTTCCTTCTCGAGCGCTTCCTGCAATCGCTTGGCCAGCTCGGAACGCTGGCTCGCCGGCAGCTTCTTCATGAGCTCGTCGCGCATCCCCCTGAGCAGCAGCACCTCGCTGGCGCCCTCGAAATCGTCCTCGCGCCCCGCATCGGCGTACATCTTCCTCAGCGCGTTCATGCCCTCCTCGATGGCCCACAGCGCCGCCTTGGGCTCGCCGTCGCCGATCGCCTGGCTCGCCACCGCACGCGTGCGCATCATCGTCAGGTACGGGCGGAACTGCTCCAGCACCTCGCGGTCGTCCTCCGCCTCGGCGTACTGCTGGCACAGGTCCAGCACCCGCAGGTTCCGCGTCGTGTCGCGCAGCACCCCCTGGTAATCGCCCAGAACCAGCAGGCTGATGTACCGGTGATAGAACTGCACCGCCTCCTCGCGCAGCAGGCGGCAGTCGTCCGGTGACAGGGCAAACTCCGTCTCGCTCGGGTCGTTGCCCATCGTGGGAGGTGAGTTGTCGCCGTCGGACTCTCCGGCGTCCCCGGCCTGCGCACCGCCCGCGGTACCCGGGTCGGCCGGGTGCTGCGCATCGGGGGCCGGGGGCGTGGTCCCGGCGCTCTCGGGGGCGTCGGTGCCCTCGGCATCCTCGACCCCGCCCGGCTCCGCGCCGGGGCGTGCCGAGCCTCGCCTGCGGCGCGGGGGCTTTGGACCGTCTCCAGCATGCCCGTCATCACCGGCGCTCGGCCCGTCCCCGTGCTCGGCGTCTTCGCCGTCGACCACGCTCGGCCCGGCGCCCCCCGCGGCCATGTCGTCCACCAGCGTCTCGAAATACTCCAGATAGCTGTCGCAGTTATTCGGGCGCTGCCCGTCCGGACGCCCGGTCACCTCCATCTGGAGGATGCCCAGGTCCAGGCGCATCTGGATCTTCGGGTCGCCGTCATTGCCCTCGATCACCCGGACATTGATCTGCCCAGGCTCGTACGGCCATTCGTTGAGTGCTTCGGTGAGGTCCACGGTGAAATCTTTGCGCTCCAACTCGGACTAACTGCTCGGTGCCTTGTTCATCGGCCCGGGTTATTGCCCGCATCTGCCTGGGGTCCCAAAACCGCCCTTCAGAGCCCTGGGCGGGGGGATCGGGGGGTCCGGGGGGTTGGCACGGCGTTCGCCTCGCTGGCTCACATCCGCCGACAGATCAACCGCAAGCCCCGACGCTCGCGGGCCGAAGAAAGCCCGGTCCGCACTTTGTGCCCTGAAACCGTTGAAGGGCCCGCGCACGAAGAATACCATGCCGGGCTCGCATACCGCGAGGAGAGAGTCTATTCGTTGCGGCACGACAGGGCGATTCGAGGCGTCTGGAACAGACGCGGGGACGTGAGCACGTCCGCGGCGGCACACGCCGTGGGAGGGGTCTGATGGCACGCGCCGAAATGGAATCAGAGCTGCAGCTTTACCTGCGGCAGATCAACGACATCTCCCTGCTCAACCAGGAGGAAGAGCGTTCCCTCGGGTGGTCCGTCAAGAACGACGAGTGCCCCAAGGCCCGCGAAACGCTCGTGCAGTCCAATCTGCGCCTGGTCGTCTCGATCGCCAAGCACTACACCAACCGGGGACTTTCGCTCACCGATCTGATCGAGGAAGGCAACATCGGCCTCATCCGGGCCGTCGAGGGCTTCGACCCCGCCCAGGGCGCCCGCTTCAGCACCTACGCGAGCTGGTGGATCAAGCAGGCGATCAAGCGTGCGCTCATCAACGCCGCCCAGCCCATCCACGTCCCGGCCTACATGGTCGAGCTGATCGCCAAGTGGAAGCAGGTCAGCGCGAGGTTCGAGGAGGCGCACGGCCGACAGCCCACGCTCGACGAGCTGGCCCACCTGCTCGACATGCCGCCCAAGAAGGTGAGCATCATCCGCAACGCCGGCCGGGCGATGTACATGCCCGCCACCAGCGCGTTGGACGACGACGGGCAGCCCATCAACTTCAGCGAGGTCATCACCGACACCCGCAGCGCCCGCCCCGAAGAGACCGTCCTCCGCACCGACGAGCTCGACACCATCTACAAGCTCCTCGACGCCATCGACGAGCGCGAGGCCCGCGTCCTGCGCCTCCGCTTCGGCCTCGACGGCAAAGAGCCGCTCACCCTCAAGCAGATCGGACGCGAAGTGGGTCTCACCCGCGAACGCGTCCGCCAGATCGAGGTCGAGGCCCTCCGCAAGCTGAACCAGCGCCTGCTGGACGAGAAGCCCAGCCAGTGGTTCCGCGCCTGCGACGGCGGGCCCGAAGCCACGCTCGACGGCGCCATGCCCGGTTCGGGCGGCGCCCGCGCGGCCGCCAACGGCAATGGCAACGGCGTCCATTCCGGGGCCGGCAACGGCGCTGGCAACGCCGGCGCCATCGGACGCTCCCGACGTGGTAACTCCCGCGGTGGCGAGGGGTTGGCGCGGGCGGCGGGGTGATACTCCCCACTCGCCTCAACAGAAACCGATGTTTGGCCAGTCGAACCTCACGTCAGGTGAGCGTACGCCAGATTGCCTTTGGTCCTCTCCCGGAATCCAGTACTATTATGCAACGCTACTTCCCAAGCGACTCGTGACGGAGGGCTTGCATGATCCCGCGTAGCGATGTTGCACGTTCATTACCCTGGGTGGCGGCTGTTTGCACCGGTGCGGTGGCGGAGCCGGCCTTCGAGGCTGTGAAGGTTCTCAAGCACTGGGACGGCGCGTTTCCGAGTGACTATGGGTCGTTGTGCGTAGGAGACGTGAACGGCGATCGGATCGATGATGTCTTGCTGCTTCGGAGCGGCACCCCCAACGCCACCGAATCGTCCCTGCTCTGGTTGGGCCCCATCACCGACTCAGGCCAGCCCATCGCGCTGACGGAGCTCACGTGGCTCCCAGGCCTTCGGATCGACGGAACACAGTTCGCGGACCTTCCGAGAGCCGAACTTCGCGACATGAACGGTGACGGCAGGGCCGATCTGATCGCGTGCAACGGGCCGTCTCGACAGGTATTTTGCTGGCTCGCCACCGCTGCTGGACACTTCCAGCCTACCAGCGGCGTTGGAACCACAGAGGGCTTCGATGGATTTCGGGTGGCCGACCTTGATGGCGACGGGGTGCCCGAAGTGATTTCGAAGTCGGGCTTCAGCATTGAAATAGATCGATCAACTGGTGGCTATCTTGCTGTCTCGCAGTGGCTCCCTTGCTGCGGCGCACCCGACCCGATGCAGCCTTTCTTCGTGGGCCAGTTTGATGGAGTGGGAGGGCGGGATGTTCTGTCCGGAAGCAGGCTGTATCTCAATGATGGCCAGGCGCACTTCACGACGGTCCAACTTCCGGCCGATGCCGTTTCACCGCCTGACAAAATCTGCGGGGTAACCGATGTCGATGGTGACGGTGTCGACGAGCTTCTCGTCGCCACGGTGATGCCAAGTGCAAATACATGGATGCCGCGATACACCAACGGGCCCAATGCGATCAAGACCGCCAATATTAGTTCAACGGGTGCCGTGACATTCGGACCTGCGCACCCCATCCCGATGCTCGGGCCGTACACAACGAGGGCGTTGCCCGAGACGAATCCGTTCGGAGCCCGTGTATTGCTGGCCTCCAGCTTTTACGTGAGTGCGACGCTTCCCGTTGGGACTCAGTTTGGTCTGCTTGGATTCAGCGCAGGCTCAGTGGAGTTCCACGGTCCCTACTCATCCGGTGGCTACTTCCTCCGCTCAGTCGCCATCGGCGAAGTAACCGGCGACGGTTGCCCCGACGTGCTGGCGTGCAACGCCGGAGCTCAGGCGTACTTCTTCGCGTACCCGGGCCTCCTCCCCGGCCGCATCGGAGACGGTTTGGCGCTCATTTCGGGCGATTGCACGGCATCTCCGGCGACCTTTTCCGGCCCGGTCACCGCTTGTGCCACGGGCATTAATGAGAACGCCAACCTCATATGGAGTGTCGCCGCCGCGGATATCGACGGCGACGGTTGGCCGGACGCCGCGTTCGGGCGCTCTTCCAGCACCACCGGATTACCCAAGCCATTGATTTTCCGTAACGCGCATGGTCGCATGGACATGTCCAAGCCGCTGTACCTCACCGGCGGTAACGAGTCGATCTTCAAAACCGTCATGGCGATCGATGCCGACGGCGACGGCGTTCGAGACCTTTGTGGTGTATCCGCTAGCTCGGTCAGAGCGCTCCGAGTCGACCCGGCGACGCCTTCCATCCCCGAGGGATTCGACCAGGCGTTCGCAGTCAAGAGCGTGCCAACCTGGTTCCAGCCCCCCCAGCCGCAATCGGGATACGGCACCAGCGGCGCGTTTAGACAGCCAAGCGGCTCACTGCTTCAGTTTGACGCCGACGGCGACGGTGTCGTTGATACCGTTTGGGTGCAGAACTACCGGGATTGGACGCTCATCACCGACCTTCACCGCGTCGTGGTGCAGCGCACGAACGGCATCGAGACCCGGAGCCCGCACTCGATCCGATTGGCCGCTGTCGCACAGATCGACTTTGACGGCGACGGCGACCTGGACTTAGTTGCGGTTGAACGGGTCAGCGGCATCGCCGGCACTCCTGCGCCCGACTCGGACTGCTCGTGCATGGGCTTCGATTCACCGTTCCCGTGCAGTTGTCTGCCGCCGGGCACGCTGAAGGTGCTCATCAACGACGGTCCCGGAGCATTCTCCCCGATCGATACTTCCATCCCAACCCCGCCGTATCACAGCGGCGTGTGGCCTCAGCTGGCCTCGATTGACCTCAACGGAGACACACGACCCGACCTTCTGCTGGTGAACGATGCCACAGCATCGGTGACGGTTTGGCTTGGGACCGCCATGGGGCTGTCGCCAGACTCTCAAAGCTACCCCACAGGACTCGGGACACTACTCCTTAGTGAGCCGACCGATCTTGATCACGATGGTGATTTGGATCTCCTGCTGACCGAGGATTACTCCTTGGATGTGAACGGCGCCCAGGTGTTTCCTCGCGGATTCACGATGCTCATCAATGATGGCGCTGGTCGATTCACCACCGTGCGCCACACTCCGGAGATAATGTCGCAGGTCGCCTTCGGCGTCGTTTCCGACATCGACCGCGATGGATATCCCGACCTGCTCTGGTCGGCGGCCAGCCAGGCGGGAGTCTCCATGCTCCGCTTCCCTCCCTCTCCCTGCCCCACCGACCTCAATCTCGACCGGCGAACCAACACTCAGGACCTCACCCTCCTGCTGCTCCGCTTCGGTCAGGCTGTCCCGCCAGGCACCCTCGGCGACATCACCGGCGACGGCGTCGTCAACACCAGTGACCTGGTGCAGTTGCTGCTGCGGTTTGGGCAGGTATGCGGCTGAGTCTCAACGGGCCGCGCACAGAAAATGCCGAGCGAGGCACCCTGGGGAAGGGGAGTGTGCAACGCGCGCAATGGTGGGCCCCGGACGGTTCCGCAGCATGAAGTCGCCGATCTCTCCGCCCCGCCCGCCGCTTACGCTCGCGGCGCGTCGCTGCCTACATCAACTGCTCAACGCCGCGCGTGTATTCCTCAGGATTTTTCTTGACGAATCCGAACCACACGCCGCAGAAGATCGGGTAGCCAAGGCCGATACCCAGGCCGACAACCCAGCCGACGATCTCACCGATACCCCCGAACGCGGCTTGGTTCTGGGCGAACTTGCTGTTGGGGTGGTCGCGGATCCACTGGTGCATCGCCTGCTGCTGGCTCATCTGGTTGTACATCGACACAAACGAGAGCACCACCGAGACCCCCACCCAGCTTAGGTGGAGCATCCGCGCGGCGTACTTGCGCGTCAGCAGCACGATCCCCGCCACCACAAGCCACAGGGCCATCACCGCCCCGGCGCCCATCAGCGCCAGCAGGAATACGCTCGGCCCCTGGCTCAGTTGCGGCGGCACGCCGTCGGGGAACGCCTCTTCCATCTGCTTGGAGAACATCGACCCCCAGAAGCTGAAGAGCATGCCGCACCCGACGCACCCGAAGTTGATCACCCCCCACACCACGCTGATGATCCCGACCACCTTCGGCCACTTCGGCGGCTCGGCGAACTGCGGGTCATCGGGCGAGATCACGGTGTCAGCGGTGGGGGGGAGGTCGCTCATCTGGTTTCTCTCTGCTGTGCGCCGGCCCAGGTCTGATCCCAGCTCATCGAATCCCTCCGCGCCTCCGCGGTGAGCTAGAGCTGCGAAAGGAACCGAAGGTCGTTCTCGTACAACCAGCGTATGTCGGGGATGCCGTACTTGCCCATCACGATCCGCTCGATGCCGAAGCCGAACGCGAAGCCGGACCATTGTTCGGGGTCGATGCCGACGGCTTGCAGCACCGCCGGATCGACCAGGCCGCAGCCGCCCAGCTCGACCCACTTGGCGGGCTGGTCCGGTCGGAGGCGGATCTTCATGTCCATCTCGGCCGACGGCTCGGTGAACGGGAAGAAGCTGGGGCGCAGGCGCACCTCGGCGTCGGGCCCGAAGTAGGCCTTGGCGAACTGCAGGAGGGTCGTCTTCAGATCGATCAGCGTGACACGCCGGTCGATGTACAGCCCCTCGATCTGGTGGAACATGAACGAGTGCGTGGCGTCCACCGTGTCGGGGCGGTAGACCCTTCCGGGGGCGACCACCTTGATCGGCGGGCCCCAGCCCTCGCGCAGCGCCTGCTCCATCACCCGCACCTGCACGGTCGAGGTCTGCGACCGCAGCATGCGCGGGCGCCCGCCCTTCCCGCCGTCCGGCTCGTCGATGAAGAAGTTGTCGGTCGGTTCGCGCGCCGGGTGGTCGCCGGGGATGTTCAGCTTGGTGAAGTTGTGCTCATCGTCCTCGAGCTCGGGGCCGTCGGCGACCTCGAAGCCCATCTTGCCGAACACCTCGCACAGCTCGGTCCGCACCCGCGTGATGATGTGGCGCCGACCCAGCGGCTGCGAGAGCCCGGGCTCGGTGACATCGATGAGCGGGCCGCCCCCGGAGGCCACGGCGGGCGCCGCGCCGAGTGCGGCCTTTTTTTCCGCGAACGCCGCCTCCAGCGCCCCCTTCACCTCGTTGGCCTTCTTGCCGTAGGCGGGCTTCTGCTCCTTGGGCACCGCTTTGAAGGCGTCCATGGCCTCCTTGACGCGGCCTTTTGAGCCGAGGTACGCGATGCGCCAGGCTTCCAGGGCGGCGGCGTCTCCAACGCCCGCGAGAGCGCTCAGGCCGTCGGTCTGGAGCTTGTCGAGCTGGTCGAGCATCGGGGTTCACCGCGGAGGCGCGGAGCACGCGGAGGGAGTCATCGGGCGGCGGGCCGACAGGACGAAGAGGACCGATACGGCGGAAGGACGGATAGAGCGTATTCGAGAGGCGAGTGTTTCGAAAGCGTGCGGGCCGGCAGCATGCACAACTCCAGAATCAACCGCCGCCACCGCGCCACCGCGCCACCGCGGTGAGTTTCTCACTCCGCCTTGCCGCCCGACATGTCATACACCCACGGCTCGATGGCGCGGTTGAACTCGAGCACCTCGCCGGCCTTGAAGAACAGGCCGAGCTCGCGCTGCGCGGCCTCAGGGCTGTCGGAGCCGTGGATGAGGTTGAACGAGTTGGAGACGCCGAAGTCGCCCCGGATGGTCCCGGGGTTGGCCTTGGAGCCGAAGGTCGCGCCCATCATGTTGCGCGCGATGGTGATGGCCCCGTTGCCGCGCACGGCCATGACCAGCACCGGCGAGGAGGTCATGAACTTCACCAGGCCGGGGTAGAACCCCTTCTCCTTGTGCGCCTCGTAGTGCGTGGCGGCCAGCTCCGGGCTGATCTTCATCAGCTTGCAGCCGACGATGTGCAGCCCCTTCTCCTCGAAGCGGCTGATGATGCGCCCCATGAGGCCGCGCTGCACGGCGTCGGGCTTCAAGATGATCAGGGTGGTTTCCATGGTGGTCGGCTCTCTTGAAAGGGTTGTGTTCGGGGTTGTTTTGAGGGCAAGAGCATAGCCGACGGTCCCACCGGCGGCCACGCCTGATCCGCCGAACCAGCCCGCGCCGCCACCGGCTCGCCGATTCTCCCTTGGGGCAGCATGACGCGCGGTGATAGTCTGAATCGCATGCCACACTCGCCCGACGGACCAGGCGACGGCCCCGTTGGCTCACCCGGGCCCCGCACCGAGTCGACGCTCGGCGAGCAGTTCGTTCGCCCCAACCGCGTCGCGCCCGACGTGGGCGCCGCGGCATCGATGGAACGCGCCGGCGACCAGATCGGCCCCTTCAAGCTGCTGGAGAAGATCGGCGAGGGCGGCTTCGGCGTTGTGTGGCTGGCCGAGCGGCGTGAGCCGATGGTGCAGCGCGTCGCCCTGAAGATCATCAAACCGGGCATGGACTCGGCCCAGGTGATCGCGCGGTTCGAGGCCGAGCGCCAGGCACTGGCGGTGACGGACCACCCCAACGTGGCCCGCGTGTTCGACGGCGGCGTCACCTCGACGGGCAGGCCTTACTTTGTGATGGAGCATGTGCCCGGAGAGGCCATTACCACGTTCTGCGATCGCAAGCGAATGAGCGTGGGCGAGCGGCTGGAACTGTTCATCAGCGTGTGCGAGGCCGTGCAGCACGCCCACACCAAGGGGATCATCCACCGCGACATCAAGCCGTCAAACGTGCTGGTGGAAGAAGTCGACGGCAGGCCCCTCGCCAAAGTGATCGACTTCGGCGTGGCCAAGGCAATCGCACACGCCGATGCCGACGCGACCGTGTTCACGCAGACCGGCGCCATCGTGGGCACCCCGGAGTACATGAGCCCCGAGCAAGCCGGTGGCGAACCGGATATCGACACGCGGACGGACGTGTACTCGCTGGGCGTGCTGCTGTATGAGCTGCTGACTGGCCTGCTTCCCTTTGATTCCAGGGAGCTGCGCCGGGCGGGTTACGCCGAGATTCAGCGGATCATCCGCGAGGTGGACCCTCCCAAGCCGAGCACGCGGTTGTCGGGGGCGTTGTCTGGAAGTGGCGCAGGTGTGTCGCCTGTGTCATTGACCGATGCGGGACGCGGCCCCGAGAAGCCCACAACAGCCATCGCCGACAACCGGCGCACACGAGTTGCGGATTTGGTTAGCACACTACGGCGTGAGCTGGAATGGGTGCCGATCAAGGCGATGCGGAAGAGCCGTGAGGAGCGATACCGCTCACCGGCGGAACTGGCCGATGACCTGCGGCTTTACCTGACGGGGCAGCCGCTGATCGCCGGGCCGGAATCGCGCGCTTACCGGGCGCGAAAGTTCGTCAAGCGGAATAAGGGGGCGCTCACGGCGACCACGGCGGTCATGCTGGCGCTCGCAGGCGGCCTCGCAATCGCGCTGATCCAAGCGCACAAGGCCACTCAGAGCGCCGCTGCGGAGGCCCGGGCGCGCGCACGCGCGGAGACCGTCAGTCAGTTTGTCATCACCGCCCTGGAATCGAGTGACCCGCACAACTCCGGCGGAAGCCAGGGCACGACGGTTCTTCAGGCCATGGACAAGGCAATTGAAGACATTGAGAGCGGCAGATTCCGGGAGGATTCGGAGACAGAGGCGGCACTGAGGAGCACGATCGGCGCCATTCTCTTGAACAACGGACAGGCTGATCGCGCCCGGCCTTTGCTGGAATCCGCGCTGGCCACTCGCCGCAGATTGTTCAATCAGGACCATCCGGACCTGGCCGCCTCTTTGAACAGCGTCGCGAATTGCCTCAACAGCCTGGGTCAAGGCGATGAGGCACTGAAGATGTACGAGGCGGCGCTGGAAATGCGTCAACGCTGTTACCCGGGCGATCATCCGGAGGTCATCGACTCATTGAACAACGTGGCGTTCTCTCTCGGGTCGCTCGGCCGCGACCAGGAGGCCCTTCCCAGACTTCACGCGGCGCTCGACATGGCCCGCCGGCTCTTCAAGGGCGACGACCCGAGCGTCGCGGTGTCCCTGAACAATCTGGCTGGCTGCCTTGATGCCCTGGGTCGATTCGCCGACGCACTCCCCAACTATCAGGCGGCGCTCGAGATGCGTCAGCGCCTGAACAATGGTCGTGATCACCCCGATGTCGCGGTCTCCTTGAACAACGTGGCATACTGTCTCGGTGAGCTGGGCCGGAACGACGAAGCACTCCCGAAGTACCAAGCCGCGTTTGACATGCGGAAGCGGCTCTTCAAAGGGGATCACCCGGATACGGCCGATTCACTAAACGACTTGGCGCTCTGCCTGGAGTCGCTCGGCCGTAAGTCCGAATCGCTCGACGCGTGCCGCGCAGCGCTCGAGATGCGACGGCGACTCTTCGAGGGGGATCACCCGTATGTCGCCAGGTCGCTCAGCAACTTGGCCGGGTGCCTCAACTCGATGGGGCGCAGCGCAGAGGCACTCCCGGTGTATCAGGAAGCCTTGGCAATGCGCCGCCGCCTTTTCGGAGGCGATCATCCCGACGTTGCAAACACGATCTACAACCTGGCCCTCTGCCTCGACGCGTTGGGTCGCGGGGAGGAAGCCCTGCCGCAGCACAGGGCGGCCGCGGAGATGCTCGAGCGGGTTTTCAAGGGCGATCACCCTTATCTGGCGTTGTCACTCCGAAACGTTGCCAACTGTCTGATCGCGCTTGGCCGCACTGCCGAAGCCCTGCCGATCGCGCAGCGGGCGCTCTCCATGGGTGAACGGGTATTCCCCGCAGAGCACCCCAACCTTGTCTCGCTTCGTGAGACGCTGTCACGATGCAACACCGGCGCTGACACTACGGGCGGCAAGTGAATGCTGGTGGCGAATCGCTGCTGCCCCGACCGTACCGTAAGCGTCGGCTCCTCCGGCAGCTTCTCGATTAGAACGGCGCGAACAGCAATCGCGGTCATGGGTGCGTGAACTGCGGCCCGTGCGTGAATCCGGTTGCCTCAGAATCAATGGGAGCGAACAGTGGACGCCGAACTCCACGGAGAACATGCGCACCGCCCATCACCGGCTGGAAGCCGGTGCCACCACGCCTCACCGCAGCTCCACGCTCCAGTACGCATTATCCAGGAACGTCTTCCAACTCTCATACCGCTGCTGCCCCAGCCGAACGGTGATCATCGGGTTCCGGCGCGGCCGCACCGGCTTGCGCGTGAGGGCCATCCCCGACTGCTCGGGCGTCCGCCCGCCTTTCTTGGCGTTGCAGCGGATGCAGGCGCAGACGAGGTTTTCCCAGGTGTCGCCGCCGCCCTGGGCGCGGGGCATGACGTGGTCGATCGACAAGTCGCTGGTCGAGAAGTGCTTGCCGCAGTACTGGCACTGGTTGCGGTCGCGGGCGAACAGGTTGCGCCGGTTCAGCTTCACGTGCTGCTCAGGGAGGCGGTCGTAGCCCAGCAGGCGGATCACCTTCGGCACGGCGATCTCCAGCCGCACCGTCCGCACCCAGTCGAAGCGCTCGGCCTCGTACTCCTTGCGCAGCTCGCTCAGTTCCGCCCAGCTCTCAAAGTCGTAGCTGGCGTACTGGCCGTTCTCGATGTGCACCACCTCGGCGATCTGCTGCGTGAGCATGCAGAACGCCCGCCGGGCCGAGATGACCCGCACGGCCATGTACAGCTTGTTGAGGACCAGCACTTTGGCGGCCAGCCCCGGCGAGAGCGCGAGCGCCGCCGCCGCGCCGGCACCGCCGCTGCCCGCGAGCGCAAAGTCGCTCAGCTCATGGTGCCCGCTGGTGATGCCCAGCCCGTTGGTGATGAGCGCCGCTAGGTTGTCGGTTCCCGGATCACCCGCGCCCTGATGGCCCCCACCCCCCTGAGCCGGCTCAATGCCCCCCGCCCCAGTTCCCCACGAATCAGCGTGAGAATGACCCCCACGGGGTTTAGCCCCGTTGCGGTGGGCGTTCCTGCGCGCAGGCGAAGCCATGGGATGACTCTCCAACCTTCATCGGTCGGCGGTGAGACCGACACCAAACCCTAGCCTCTAAACAACGCCCGGGCAATTCTCAGCCGTAATTGGGAGCCGACGCACCCGCGCCGGGGTTCTTCTCGGACGGGTCCCGCCGGGCCGGCCCGCGGCGACTTCCCCGTCGCGCCCGGGCCGGCCCGCCCCTTACCATGTCGCCGTGTCGCTCGATGCCCCTTCCAAAGCCGCCCCGGCCACGCGTGAGATCCGCGTGCTGCCGCCGCTGGTGGCCGCCCAGATCGCCGCCGGCGAGGTCGTCGAGCGCCCCGCCTCGATCGTCAAGGAGCTGGTCGACAACGCCCTCGACGCCGGCGCTACCTCCATCACGATCGAGCTCGAACAGGGGGGCATCGAGCTGGTGCGCGTCACCGATGACGGCCACGGCGTGCCCATGGCCCAGGTCCCGCTCATGGTCGCCCCGCACGCCACCAGCAAGGTCCGCACCGCCGACGACCTCGACCGCATCACCACCATGGGCTTCCGCGGCGAGGCGCTGGCGTCGATCGCGTCGGTCTCGCGCCTGACCATCCGATCGCGCACGCCGAGCGACCTCGGCGCCCACCGGCTCGATGTCGAGGGCCTCACCGCCGGCGAGGCGCGCCCCGAGTCGGGCCCGGTCGGCACGTCGGTCAGTGTCCGCAACCTCTTCTTCAACACGCCGGCGCGCCGGAAGTTTCTGCGCACGCCCGCCACCGAGCAAGGTCACTGCGCCGACATCGCGCGCGACCTGGCCATGGCCCACCCGCACGTCGGGTTCACGCTGCGCATCGACGGGCGGACCAGCCTCGAGCTCCCCCCCAACCAGTCGCCGCTCGACCGCGCCCTCGACCTGCTCGGGCGCGAGATGCAGTCGCAGTACCTCCATGCCTCGGCCGACCGATTCGACGACGTGCGCGGCGTCGCGCTGTGGGGCCTCGTCGGTACGCCGGCGCTGGCGCGACCCACGCCGCGCAGCCAGCACGTCTTCATCAACGGGCGGCCCGTCCGCGACAAGACCATCCAGCACGCGCTCAAGGAGGCCTACCGCGGCCTCATCGAACCCGGGCGACACCCGGCGGCGGTGATCCAGATCGCCATGGACCCCGGCGCGGTGGACGTGAACGTCCACCCCACCAAGGCCGAGGTCCGGTTCCGTGACCCCTCCGTGGTTCACCAATCGGTCTACCACGCCGCCCGCGAGGCCCTCCGCAAGGCCGACCTGACGCCCAGCGTGACGATGCCGGCCCTCGGCGGCGCGGGCCCCGCGGGGGCAATCCCGCTGACGCCCGTCGGCGAGGGGTGGGAGCGTCCGTCCGCCCCGTCGCCGCAAACCCGCCCCCTGCCCGCCGCCCGCTTCGTCGCGTATTTCCAGCGCGCCGCGCCCGCCGCCGCGGGGCGGTTCGAGTACGCGCCGATGCGGAGCGCCGTCGTCAACGCACCGGCGGCGGCGGGCCCGCTCGACCAGGGCCAGCCGCTCGAGGGGGCCTCGGCCACCGGCCCCGGCACGCCGCCCGACGGGCACGCGGATCAGACCCCGGCGCTCGCACCACCCGTCCCCGCCGAACGTGCCCTCCAGGTCCACAACAGCTACCTCGTGACTCAGGACGAGCACGGCGTGATCATCATCGACCAGCACGCCCTGCACGAGCGCGTCATGTTCGAAAAGCTCCGCGCCCGCGTCGGCGCCGGTGAGCTCGAATCGCAGCGGCTCCTGTTGCCGGCGGTGGTGGGGGCCTCGCCCGCCGCCGTGGAGAGGCTCGAAGGCCTGACGCCGGTGCTGAAGCGGCTGGGAGTCACCGCCGAGCCGATCGGCCCGGCGTCGGTCGCGGTGCACGCGTTCCCGTCGTTCCTCATCTCCAAGAAGGTGGACCCTGCGGAGTTCATCGGCGAGCTGCTCGAGCGGGCCGGGGCCGAGCCGACCTCGCCCGAAGCCCTCAACCCCGCCACCCGAGAGGAAGACCTGCTGCACGAAGTGCTCGACATGATGGCGTGCAAGGCCGCGATCAAGGCCGGCGACTCGCTCGCCGACGACGAGATCGCCGAGCTGCTCCGCCTCCGCACCGAGGTTGAGCGCGCCAGCAACTGCCCCCACGGCCGCCCCACGGCGATCAGGCTAAGCATCCGCGATCTGGAAAAAAGCTTCGGGCGAGCGTGAGTGAATCGCGCGCGTCACTCCTGCTCGAACAGCGCCCCGCCCGCGATCGCGCTCGGGATGCTGACGCCGAGGTACGCCGCGGCGTCCGCCGTGAGCTGCCGTCCGCGCCGCGTCCGGGCCAGGAAACCGATCTGCAGGAGATACGGCTCGACCACGTCTTCCAGCGTGCCGGAATCCTCGCCCATCGTCGCCGCCAGCGCCTCCAGCCCCACCGGCCCGCCCTTGTACGTCTGCGCGACGGCGCGGAGATACTTGCGGTCCAGCTCGTCCAGCCCCAGCGTGTCCACGCCTTCGAGCGAGAGCGCCTCGTCCACGATGCGCCCGTCGGCCTTGCCCGCCGCCCGAACCTGCGAATAGTCGCGCACCCGCCTCAGCAGGCGGTTGGCGATCCGGGGCGTTCCGCGGCTCCGCCTGGCGATGGCGTCCAAGGCCGGCGCCCCCGCGCTCATCCCCAGCAGCCCTGCGCTCCGCAGCAGGATCTTGAGCAGGTCGTCGGGCGGGTAGTACTCCAGGTGGTGCGTCAGCCCGAACCGGCTCCGCAACGGCGCCGAAAGCAGCCCGGCCCGCGTCGTCGCGCCGATCAGCGTGAACGGCTTGAGCGCGATGCTCACCGTCCGGGCGTTCAGTCCCTGGTCGATGGCGATGTCGATCCTCCCATCCTCCATCGCGGGGTAGATGAACTCTTCCACCGCGATCGGCAGCCGGTGGATCTCGTCGATGAACAGCACGTCGCGGGGCTTGAGCCGCTGCAGCAGGCCGACCAGCTCGCTGCCCTTGGTCAGCGCCGGCCCGCTGGTGACGTGGACGCCAGACTCCATCTCCGCCGCGATCACGTGCGCCAGCGTCGTCTTCCCCAGCCCCGGCGGCCCGTGCAGCAGGAGGTGCTCCAGCGGCTCGGCGCGCCCCCGCGCCGCCTCGATGCTGATCCGCAGCCGCTCCACCATCGCCGCCTGCCCGACGTATTCATTCAGCCGCGTCGGGCGCAGCGCGTTGGAAAACTGCTCCTCCTCGGGCGTCTTGATCGTGGGCGAAACCCACCGCTGCGTGGCCATGCCGTAGCTTATTCACCGCGGAGACGCGGAGAGGAAGAGTTTCACCGCGGAGCCGCGGAGGACGCGGAGAGAGCCCATCGAGTGGAGGAGGGCGGGAGGTTGTCCAACCGACCGTGCTCGGCAGTTCTGAGCTACCCCCACCATCTCACCGCATGAACCCTCGGCTGTACGCTACCCCAGCCCCCACCCACACCCGCCACCCATGCCCAGCGATCCGCATCTCAATCCAAATGACTCCCTCCGCGCCTCCGCGGTGAACTCCTCTGATTGTTGGTCTTGGAGGCTGCTGCGCGCCGGCGAGTTCTGGCTCGACGCCGGCGCCATGTTCGGCATCATCCCCCGACCCGTCTGGCTCAAGTGGTTCCCGCCCGAGGGCTCCCCCGGCGCCATCGATCAGAACCACCGCATGCCCATGCAGACCAACTGCCTGCTGCTGGAGTCCGCGGGCAAGCTGGTGGTCATCGAGGTCGGCATCGGCGACAAGTTCCCCGCCAAGGAGCGGGCCCTGTACCGCCAGGAAGACCGCGCCATCCACACCGCTCTCCACGAGGTGAACTGCCGCTGCGAAGACGTCTCGCACGTCATCCTCACCCACCTCCACTTCGACCACGCCGGCGGCCTGACCCGCCGCGCTTCACCCGCCGCCGGCCCCGATGATGCCCCGCTGCTCACGTTCCCCAACGCCCGCTACATCTGCCAGCGCCTCGAATGGAATGATGCGCTGGCCAACCGCTCGACCATGCACAAAACCTACCTCCGCAATCACCTCGTCCCCGCGGTGGCGGAACGCATGGAACTGTTCGAGGGCGAGAAGGAAGTCCTGCCCGGCGTGTGGGTCTGGCCCGTGCCCGGCCACACCTGGGGCCAGCAGGCCGTGCGCTTCACCGACACCGCCGGGCGCACCGTCGTGTTCGTCCCCGACGTGATGCCCACCGCCCTGCACTGCCGCCCGACCACGAACCTGGCCTACGACGTCGAGAGCTACACCTCGATGCAGCAGCGGATTGCGTTCCTCAAGCGGGCGTGCGACGAGAAGTGGGTGCTGGTGCTCGACCACGAGCACGGGCACCCGGTCTTCACTGTCCACAGTGACGGAGAGGGCTGGTACAAGCTGGAAAAGGCCTAATCGGCCCTCGCGCCGGACCGCTTATCATTCTGCTCGCGTGGCACAGATCGCCCCCAATCACCCCTTGACTCCCGCGACTCAACCCGAGTCCCAGCCGGCGTCGCCCCCGCCCGCCCGCGCGGAGCCGGAACGCCTCACCATTACCGAAAAACTCGAAGCCTTCATCAGCCGCCTCAGCACCCGCAACAACTTCTGGCACCGCGTCTGCTCGATGATCTGGCTGCCCTACGCGTTCCGCTCGGGCATCCGCATGAAGCGGCTCGACGGCCAGACCTTCACCGCCGTCCTCCCCTTCCGGCGCTTCAACAAGAACTGGTACAACGCCATGGCCGGCGCGGCGCTCCTGGGCAACTCCGAGATCGCCGGCGGCATGTACGTCTTCTCCGCCGTCGGCAAGGACTACACCGTCGTCTGCAAGGAGCTCACCTACCGCTTCCTCCGCCCGTGCTTCGGCCCGGCGATCTACCGCGTCACACCCAAGCAGGACATCGCCGCGCTGGTCGCCTCCGGCGCCGAGTTCAACATCGATATCCAGCTCGACATCGTCCAGCAGACCCACATCGCCGGCGTGAAGCTCCCCGGCGCCGACGTGGGCGAGGGCCCAGGCGGCGCGGCGAGAGCCGGGCGCGAAAAACGCGTCGGCCGCTGCCTCGCCACCTTCCACGTCACCCCCAAGGCCCACCACAAGGCCAAGAAGCAGCGCGCCGAAAAGCCCGACGCCGACGCCTGACCAACGCTCACGGAGCGGGCCACGGATCAAGCGGATCAACACGGATTCCGGCTCAAGACCATGAAGGTCTTTCATCCGTGTCCATCCAGCCCATCGGTGGCCAAGCCCGCGTCTTCAGGGCGGCATCCGCCTACAATCCCCCCCTTCCGGTCGGCAGAATCAACAAATCCCCCTGAGACCGGGCGCCGCCCCCGGATTCGCGCCCGCACACCCATGAACCGTACACTCCGCAACGTCGCCATCATCGCCCACGTCGACCACGGCAAGACCACCCTCGTCGACCAGCTCCTCAAGCAGTCGGGCATGTTCCGCGCCGGCGAGCTCGACAAGCTCGCCGGGGGCCAGCACGGCCTCATCATGGACTCCAACCCCATCGAGCGCGAGCGCGGCATCACTATCCTCTCCAAGAACTGCGCCGTCACCTACCACCGCGATAACGGCGAAGAGTTCCGCATCAACATCGTCGATACACCCGGCCACGCCGATTTCGGCGGCGAGGTCGAGCGCGTCCTCCGCATGGCCGACGGCTGTCTCCTTCTCGTCGACGCCGCCGAGGGCCCCATGCCCCAGACCCGCTTCGTGCTCAGCAAGGCCCTCGAAGTTGGCCTGCGCCCGCTGGTCGTCGTCAACAAGTGCGACCGCCCCGACGGGCGCCCGCAGGAGGTCATCAACGAGGTCTTCGACCTCCTGGTCGAGCTCGGCGCCGACGACCTGGCCCTGGATTTCCCCGTCATCTTCGCCGCCGGTCGCGACGGCTGGGCCTCCAGGGACATCAAGGTCAAGACTGACAACATGAAGGACCTCTTCGAGGCCATCATCGACCGCGTCCCCGAGGCTTCCGGCGACGAGAGCGCCCCGCTCCAGATGCTCGTCACCACCCTCGACTACAACGACTACGTCGGGCGCATCGGCATCGGTCGCGTCTTCAACGGCGTCCTCAGGCGCAACACCCCCGTCGCGCTGCTCGACCGCAACGGCGAACGCCGCAACGTCAAGGCCGCCAAGCTCATGGCCTTCTCGGGCCTCGGGCGCGTCGAAGTTGATGAAGTCGCCGCCGGCGACCTCTGCGCCGTCATCGGCATCGAGAAGATCGACATCGGCGACACCCTCGCCGACCCCGCCGACCCCAAGCCCCTGCCCCCCGTGAAGGTGGACGAGCCCACCCTCACCATGATCTTCCGCGTCAACGACTCGCCCTTCGCCGGCCAGGAAGGCCAGTACGTCACCAGCCGCCAAATCCGCGAGCGCCTGATGAAGGAGTGCGAGCACAACGTTGCCCTCAAGGTCGAGTTCGGCATGGGCGACGAGTTCCAGGTCTCCGGGCGCGGCCTGCTCCACCTGGGCATCCTCATCGAGAACATGCGCCGCGAGGGCTTCGAGCTCTCCGTCGGCAAGCCCAAGGTCATCACCAAGGAAATCAACCACCAGCTCCACGAGCCCATCGAGGTCCTCGTCGTCGACGCCCCCAACCAGCACGTCGGGGCCGTCATGGAGCTCGTCGGCGCCCGCGGCGGCATCCTCGAAACCATGGAGCCCCGCGGCGACACCCTGACTCACCTGGAGTTCGAGATCGCCAGCCGCGGCCTCATCGGCCTCCGCTCACGCCTGCTCACCAGCACCCAGGGCGAGGCCATCATGCACCACGCTTTCGAGCGCTACGCCCCAGCCCAGGGCGAACTGCCCGGCAGAGGTCAAGGTGTCCTGATCTCCATGGACGCCGGCACCGCCACCGCCTACTCCATCGAGGGCATGGCCGAGCGCGGCGTGATGTTCGTCGTCCCGCAGGACAAGGTCTACGCCGGCATGATCATCGGCGAGCACAACCGCGACAACGACCTCGTCGTCAACATCACCCGCGCCAAGCAGCTCACCAACTTCCGCGAGGCCACCAAGGAAGCCTTCGTCAGGCTCAAGGCGGCACGCCAGCTCTCGCTGGAGCAGTGCCTGGAGTACATCGAAGACGACGAGCTGGTCGAGGTGACCCCAACCGCCGTCCGCCTCCGCAAACGCCTGCTCGACGAAAACGCCCGCAAGAAGGCCGAGCGCCAGGCCCGAGACAAAGCCGCCGCCGCCACGGCGTAGTCCAGGGACGTCGGCTCTCCGTGCCCACTCTTCACGTGAACCCCGAGCGCCGGCGCAAAAGCCCTTCCAGCGAGGCCCGGAGGGCCGCCATCTCATTGCCGTGGGCGTCAGCCCACGGGAGCCTCGCGTTTGTGCCCGGAGGCCCGAGGGGCCGCCACTGAAGTTGCTGATCGACGCAGCCACTTCCTGCGAAGTTCCACGTTTCAAAGCCGGGGAACCGCACAAATTCTCGCAGGGTCACGGGCTTGCCTTGTCGCCCTCCGGCGGCCACAGCACATAATCCGTCCCAGCCCCCGCCTCACTCAACGCCTCGAACTCCCGCTTGGAGCGCGCCCCGCCGTTGTCCCGCCCGTCGTAACCGATCGAGTACAGCAGGTACTCCGCGTCCGTCGCATCGGGCTTCACCGCGCCCCGCACATAGCAGAACCGACCGTCCGGTGCGAAGTCGTCGCGGATCGTCTCGTGCAGGTACGCCGGCGTCAACTCATCAAGCGTCGCCGGGTAGGCCCCGTGGTCGCACCGGTACCTCGCCAAGGCCACCATGATCCGCGCACCGCGCATCCGACAGTTCACGCTGTCGGCGTTCAGCACCAGGCTGGTCATGTCGGGGGCGACCGTGCCAACGATGAAGAACCGTTTAGGAATGTCCCGAGCACGTTGCTTGAACTCGGCCGCCCGCGCTCGTCGTTCCGCAGGCGAGAGCCGTGAGAACTCCTTGCACGCATCCAGAAGCTCGTTCAGCTTGTCAACGCTCTCGCCGTGCGTCGCCATGAGATTGAAGAAAAGTGATGTCGTCGGTGCCGAACTCCCCCTCGCTGTCGACCCGCTAAAGGTGCCGTGAAACATCGACTGGATTACTTCGAGCGCCATGAGCCGCTCGCCCTCGATGCTCGGCGTGCAGTTCAACTCCGGGAGCGCCGCGAGGATCGTCCCGAGTTCTGAGAGTGCTTTCGCATCGCACCGCTGATTGCCCGCGAAGAATCGCAATGACTCCGCAATCGCCGACCGCGCGCCGGCGCTGAGCATGAAGCTTGTCAGACCGCACTGGGCCTCACACCGCTGCGCAAGCGCAATCATCAGGCGAATCCGTTCGGGAGCCTCGCCGAAGCGGCCGTCCTCCGCATCCAGTCGGATGCGCAGCCCAAGGTAAGCGGCCGCGTCAAGCACCCGCCCGCGGTGGTCCTTCGCTGGTGCAAACATCATCGGGGTGGTGCCCGGGACGGTGTGTTGAACTGAAGACATCGGGACGCGACTGAGGAGCGTCGGTGCGTCGGTCGAATCGATCAAATCCAGGTAATCGTTGACCTCTCGCAGTCGCTCCCAAGCGCGAAGGGGCCCGGCATGCTCAAGCGCGGTCCAAAGATCGACCGTCGCCAGCCTGTGCGATGCTTGTTCGTCGGGTGACATCGCGTCGAATGCCGCTTCCGACGCTGCCCTGTGTGCGTCCCAGGCACCGAACATGGTCGCGCCCAGTTGGTCCAGCAGCACTCCGGCGTCCTCCCCCTGCGCCGGCAACTTCAGCTCGTGGCGGGTGGTCTCGACCAGTTGCCCGAAAAGGGCTTTGTAGTTCACCAAGGGAAGCGCCGGCCGCGTCATGTGCCACACGATCCGCGCCGCCCCCGCGATAACGAGAACGATCAAGAGCAGCAGCAAACAGAGCAAGCCCTGCTTTACCCGAATCTTCCAGCCGGAGACTGATGCCGAGGGATCAGGTTCCATCATTCTTTCTCGAGACACGCGTGAGACGCCTGCGCGGCGGCGTAACAAATGACCGCTCCACGCGTTCGCGCGCGCTGCGTGGACCAACCCGCTTCCGCGCCCTCACCTCCTACTTCTTCGGATACTCAAACACCCCGCGCCCCGTCTTATCCCCCAGCCGCCCCGCGGCGACCAGTTGCTTCAACAGCGGGCACGCCCGGTACCGGTCGTTGTTCAGCCCGTCGGCCAGCACGTTCATGATGTGAACGCAGGTGTCCAGACCGATGAAGTCCGCCAGGCGCAAAGGACCCATGGGGAAGTTGCAGCCCAGCTTCATGATGCCGTCGATGGCCTCCGGCTCGGCCACCCCCTCCATCCACGCATAGAACGCCTCGTTCAGCATCGGCATCAGCACGCGGTTGCTCACGAAGCCGGCGCGGTCATGGGCCTTGAGCGGCGTCTTGCCCATCCGCTCGGCCAGCTTGATCGTCCGTTCGGTCACCGCCGGGTCGGTCTGGATCGCGGGGATCACCTCGACCAGTTGCATCAAGGGCACGGGGTTGAAGAAGTGCATGCCGACCACGCGCGGAGCCGCCGCGCCCGCGGACGCCGCGATCTGCGTGATCGAGATGCTGCTGGTGTTGGTCGCCAGCACCACCTCGGGCCGGGGGAACATCGCCGCCAGCTTGACGAACAGGTCGCCCTTGACCTTGGCGTCCTCGACAATCGCCTCGATCACCCAGTCCGTGTCTTTCGGCAGCGCATCGAGCGACGACACGAACTTGACCCGCCCCAGGGCCGCGTCCATGTCCGCCTGGCTCAGCTTGCCCTTCTCCACAAACTTGGCCAGCGACTTCTTGTGCACCGCCGCGCACTTGTCGGTCGCGCCGGGGAACGAGTCGAACACGGTGACGCTGAAGCCACTGACGGCGGCGACCTGCGCGATCCCGCCGCCCATCTGGCCGGCGCCGATCACGCTGATGTTGGTGGGGCTGTTCATGGGAAAAACTCAGAGAACTCGGAGGGGACGGAGAAGAATCGGAGCGGGGGTTGGGTCGGAGAATGGGGGGACTGCCGGGCGAACACGGGAACCGGAAGCAATCGGAGACGGAGAGGAACGGGCAAGGTCGGCGGTCGGCGGACGGTGTCACCGGCTCGCGACGATTCGCCGTCCGGGATCGCACGGGCCCGCGATTGTAGGGAAACGCCCGGCCGGAACCCCGGTATCAGTTGAGCATCAGAATCACTCGCACGACCCCCCTCCGCCCACTGCCCACGCCCAACTGCCCACTGCCCACTCCCCACGCCCCCTCCTCTACACTCCCCCCCGCATGCAACCAACCGCTCACGCCCCCGCCCGCTTCGGCTTCGGACGGGGATTCCTGCTCCGCTCCACGCAGATCGCGATCATCCTCGCCCTCGCCGTCGGCTCCGCCGCCGTCGCCCGCCAGTCCGGCCCCGCCCCCGGCGCCCCCGGTGGCCCCGGTGGCCCGGCGGTCGCCGCCGCGCAGGAGCAGACCGGCGGCGAGGTGTCCATTTGGCAGCTCTTCGGCCAGTCGTTCGACATGTTCACCATCCTGCTGGTGCTCGCATCGATCGCCGCGTGGGCCATCATCGTCATCGCCCTCATCGAAGTCCGCGAGAGCAGGATCATCCCCGCCGAGTCCGAGGACGCCGTCCGCAAGCTCAGCGGCGCGGGCGCCTGGGGCGAGCTCCGCAAGTTCGTCGAGGCCGACGACGCGTTCGTCAGCCGCGTGGTGCTCGCGGGCCTCAACGCCCCCGGAGACGACAAGGCCGCCGTCCGCGACGCCGCCGAGCTCGCCGCCAGCGAGCAGTGCGCCCGCTGGTTCCGGCGCGTCGAGCCGCTCAACGTCATCGGCAACCTCGGCCCCCTGCTCGGCCTGTCGGGCACCGTCTGGGGCATGGTCATCGCCTTCGCCGCCCTCGGCCAGGCCGGCGGCCAGGCCAGCCCCGCGAACCTCTCCCTCGGCGTGAGCAAGGCGCTCTTCCACACCCTGCTGGGCCTCCTGCTCGCCGTCCCCGCCCTGACGATCTTCGGCTTCTACCGCTCGCGCATCGACCGTATCTGCAACAAGGCCATGATCGTCAGCGCCGAGCTGGTCGAGATGCTCCCCGCCGCCGGGCTCGCCCGTCGCGGCCCCGCGGCCCCTGTCAACCGCCCCGCCCAACCGGGCAATGGAGGCGCCCAATGACATCGCGCCGTGCCACCGACC
>CAZEDW010000025.1:0-24121 GCA_964510955.1 uncultured Phycisphaeraceae bacterium | reverse complement strand
CCGACCCACCCATCCCGAGCACAGCTTCGAGGCCATCAACGTCACCCCGCTCATCGACGTGGTGATGTGCCTCATCGTGTTCTTCCTGCTGGTCGGCAAGCTCGCCACGGACCGCTCCGCCGACCTGCGGCTGCCCAAGTCATCGCAGGGTGAATCCGAGAAGGCCGCCGACGTGCTGGTGGTGACGGTGCGCCGTTCCGCGCCCGGCGCCGCGGCGCCGGCGCCCGACCCCGGCGCACCGGCACCCGGCCCCGGGGGTTGGCCCGCGCTCGTGCCCACCGTCACCGCCGACGAGCGCCGCCTCGGCGAGCCCCGCGCCCTGGAAACGTGGGTCCGCACCCGACTCGCCGAGCGCCCCCTCAGCGTCGTACAGGTCCGCGCCGAGCGTGACCTCCCCTACGGCGCGGTCCAGCCCGTGCTCAGCGCCTGCGCCCGCGGCGGCGCCACCACCGTCCGTCTCGCCCTGGAGCACGCGCCATGACCGCCCGCGCCGCCAAAGGCCGCTTCCGCCGGCGCGACGCCCTGCACGGCTGGACCCTTCACTTCGGGCCCAACATGACCCCCATGGTCGACGTGGTCATGGTCATCCTTGTCTTCTTCATGGCCTCCGCCGCCTTCGTCGGCGCCGACTGGTACCTCCGCGCGGGCGTGGTCGCCGGAGGCAAGGGGGCCCAGGGCTCCTCCGCCACATCGCAGTCGCCGCGCGACCCGCTCGCCCAGCGTGTCGAGGTTGTCATGGACACCGGGACCGACGGGCGCACGCTGGTCACCGCGCTCGATCTCACCCGCGCCCCCATCGAGGCCTTCGCGGCCAAAATGGCCGCCATGCCGCGCGGCCCGGCTACCAGCAAGCTCGAGATGATCGTCCGACCCGCCGTCGGCGTGCCCTACCAGGACGTCGTCCGCGTTCACGAGTCGTGCTACGGCGCAGGCATCGAGAAAGTCGGTCTGGGCCTGCGTTGACGTTGCACCGACCTGTCTTCAGGTCGGTGCCTTCGCTCGTCCACCCCGGCCGCCGGTCAGAAACCCGCTCGCCGGCGCGATCACTTCTTCGTCACCGTCCCCACAAACTCCGCCACCTTCTCATCCAGTTCCTTGGGCTGGTCCTCCTGGATGAAGTGGTGCGAGTCCTCGATGAACTTCAGCGTGATCTTCGACGTCGCGTTCACGAGCTGGTTGGTCCACGTGTCCCGGCTCGGCACAGGTGTCACCTCCGGGTGCTCGGGGTCCACCTTCGTCTGCGCCGCAAGGATCAGCACCGGGACCTTCACGCTGATCAGGTCGGTGGTGATGTCCGAGCCGAGATACTCGTAAAAGTACCGCTTCACGGTCTCCGCGGGCTGCGAGGCCGCGTACGCCGCCAGCTCCTCGCCCCGCTTGGCGTCGCTCACCGCCGACTTGAACATCCGCCTCAGCCCCGCCTTGTCATCGGCCGCGAGCTGTGTCTCGAACCACGTGCCCATCTGCGTGTTCACGATCCCCTGGCGCGATTCCACGGGGATGGTCGCCGGCCCCGCGATGGGCACCGCCGCGAACCCGTCCACCGACACCGCCGCCGCCACCTTCTCCGGGAACGCCAGCGCCGAACGCATCGCCAGGAACCCGCCCATCGAGTGCCCCATGACGAGCACCGGTGCGCCCGCGTGAAGCTCGTCGATCGCCAGGCCAATGGCCTTGGTCGCGTTGTCCAGCCACACCGGCTGCGCCGGCGCGGTGTCCGGCGGCAGCGCCGGCGGCTCGGACCCCGCGAACCCCGGCAGCGTCACCGCGTGCATGGTGTACCGATCCGCGTTGCGCTCCATGAACCCCTTCCACACCGTCCAGTCACACGCCAGCCCGGGCACCAGGACCAGGTGCACCGGCCCCTTGCCCAGAGTCTCGACATGCGCCACCGGCGTCACCCCCGCGCCCTTCACCGGCGGCTTGCCGCTCAGCATGTCTTTCACAACTTCCGGAAGCTCCGGCACCTTCTCGCCGCCTCTCGGATCGCGCGGCGTTTCGGGCGTCGCCTTGTTCTGCGCCGGGGCGGACGGAGCCAGCAGCAGCGAAGCGACGGCAGCGATTGTGAGCACGCGGGTCAGCATCATCAGTCCTTGTCCTTGTGGTCGTTCTTTTTGCACCGGATTCGATCAAACGCATTCACATCTCAAAGACGCGGTGAACGCACGCGACAGCTGTGTGCAAACACAATCCTGTCTCCGCGCCCTCCGCGCCCTCCGCGCCTCCGCGGTGAACTCCTATCCCTTGAGCCTCCCCACCAGCTTGCCCTGCTTCACCTCGACGCCCTTCAGCCGGCTCCGTAGCGCCTCGCGGTTGGGTGCGAACTCCAGCGCGGTGTTGAGGGCCACCATCTCGGACTCCACCAGCTCCGCCAACGAGTGCGTGAAGCTCCGCATCCCCTCCTGCATCGAGCTGTTGATGATCGCCGGAAGATCGCTGTCGGCCCCCTCGCGGATGCGCTCCTTGGCCACCGCGTTGTTGATCAGCACCTCGGTCGCCGGCACCACGCCCACACCCGCGCGGTCCACGTTCGCCGGCAGCAGCCGCTGCGCGCACACGGCCTTGAGCGAGCTCGACAGCGCCGCGCGGATGAACCCGTGCTCGTGCTGCGGGAAGAACTCCACGATGCGGCTGAACGCCTGCATCGTGTCGGCGGTGTGCAACGACCCGAACACCAGGTGCCCCGTCTCGGCGGCCTGCACCGCCGCCAGCACCGTGTCGTGGTCGCGCAGCTCGCCGATGAAGATCACGTCGGGGTCCTGGCGCACCGCGTACTTGAGCGCGCTGCCGTAGTTCGGCACGTCGGTCCCGATCTCGCGCTGGCTCACGATGCTCTTGGCCGGGTGGATCTGGTACTCCACCGGGTCCTCGATGGTCACGATGTTCATCGCCTGCGTCTGGTTGATCCGCTCCAGCATGCACGCCAGGGTCGTGCTCTTGCCGCACCCCGTCACGCCCACCACCAGGATCAACCCCTCGCCCGTCTCGTCGGCGAGCTTCTGGTACACAGGCGGCAGGCGCAGCGCCTCGAAGCTCGGGATGTCGGGGCGCACCCGCCGGATCGCCGCGTGCATCCCCCCGCCCGCCCGGAACACGTTGCACCGGAACCGGTCCTTGCGCTTGGGCGGCCCCGCCACCGGAGTCACCCCGCCCTGGATCGTCGCGTGCCCGATGTCCGTGCCGCCAGCCGAGGCGGTCGCCGCCGAGGGCTGTGGGTCATCGGTGTCCTCAAATGTCGAGAAGTCCAGGTCGCCCCGCTCCTCGTACCGCGGCAGCATCGCCGGCGGGATGATCTCCTTGCACAGCCGCTCGGTGTCCTCCGCCGACAGCGGCGGCACGCTCGGCGGCATCCGCAGCTCCCCGCTCACCCGGAACACCGGCGGCAGCCCGATCTTCAGGTGCAAGTCCGAGGCGTTGGTCTTCCTCATGTTGTAGAGGAGCTGGTGCATTGTCAGACGAACAGCCATGCGCACCTCCAAGGAGTCTCAGCTTGGTCCGGGGGACGGTGACGTCCGGGACCGCGAGTGGGGGACGCGGATGGTAGCGGTTCGCGCCGCGACACTGGAAAGCAACGACGCCCGGATTCAGGTCCGGGCGTCGGTTGGCTTCTGGCTCGTCATTTGATATCGCAACTTACCGCATCGTCTCATCCGGCAGCAGCGTGCCCCGGACGCGGACCGGCTTGTCCTCGTCAACGTCCTTGAGAGCCTTGAGCATCTCGGCCCCCACGCGGGTAGCGGTTTCCTCGAACTTGAGAACCGCGGGCCCGACCTCCACCACCAAGCCGGGGGTGATGGTCAGCTCGCGGATGCGCTGGCCCCGGACGAGGCAGCCGTGGGTGCTGTTGAGGTCGCGGATCACCCAGTGGCGCTCGTCGACCGGCTCGATCTGGGCGTGCTCGCGCGACACCGACGCCAGGGGGATCTGGATCTCGCACTCGGGGCTGCGGCCGATCCGAACGGGGCGCTCGCCGGCGAGCTCGACCCGCTTGAACACCTGACCGTCCTTGCCGCTGATGGTGATCTCGAACATGGCTTGCTGGTCTGCGCTGGCGTGGTCACCGATGGAGGACTCGCCGGGCGCCGTTGCCCGTGCCGAGGCCGCCTCGGAGCCCGCGGCCTTTGCCGCCTCGGGCTTTGTCACCACATGAGGCTTGTTCCCCAGGCGGGGGGATGATTGAATGAGTCCGGGGGTGCCGGAGGTTCCGGCGGACTGGACGGCCTGGGGCGCCGGGCGCGTGGCGGGCGCAAGTTCGGAGGTGCGGAACTGAAGCCGGTTGGTCGGGACCTTCAGCCCCGCGTTGGAATCATCGTTCGGGTCGCTCGTCGTGGAGAGCGCCTTCGCCGAGGCCGCCAGTCGGCTGGTGAACGCGTTGCGGATGTCAGAAGAACAACGGCCTGCATCGAGTATACGGATCATTCTCGCCTCCGGTTGTCGGACTCCCTGTAACCATCCAATTCTTCGCGGTAGCAAAGCAAGTGGATGCAGGTACACCGATAATCCAATCCTGGCGGCGAATCAAGCCCTTCCTCACGCTTTGGGCCACGTCACTTGGAGTTATTGCCTGTCCCGCCCCTCAAACGGGCCCTTGGCGGCGCACTACGGCCACTCCGCTCCCCTCGCGCCGACCCCTGACCAGAAATGAGACACTTACAAATGCCCCGTTCGCCGGTGTCAAAATCCGCCGAGTTTGGTTCTCGGGCGGTGTCTCCAACCCGTCTGTGCGGTGATCGGAACCGTTCCAACCCGCGGCGTAACGCCGGCGGGCGCGGGGGCCGGAGCCACCCTCCGTTCCAACGCTGCCCTAAAAGCTCTTATTGAACCCGTCGCGACGCTCCCTGTGATACGCGCCCGGCGGGTGCAAGCCCGGCGCCGGAACTTTTCGATCATTCGTGCTGCCGCCCCCCGCGCACTTCTTTCAAGGCGCGGACGCGCCACGACCCGCGCATCACCGCCGTGATCTCGCGCCGCGGGCCCTCTTCACTTCGATCCGGCACGGCGTGCGACGATGACATCACGCCGCCCCGGTGGCGACCGCGTGTGTGTATCCGCGGGCGCCGTGCCGGGGGCGGTTCCGGGAGGGCGTCGTCATGGGTCTCCGACTTGGTGAAGTAATGATCGCGCAGGGGCTGCTCACCGAGAACCAGGTGCAGCAGATCCTCCACCATCAGAAGCACGCCCACCGTCCCTTTGGCGTGCTCGCCGAGGACCTGTTCGGCATCAGCGAGGACGAGGTCGAGCGCGCCTGGGTCGCCCAGTACGCCAGCCTCACCCGCCAGATCACCCCCGCCGAGGAGCGCCTCGAAGACGGCGCCCTGCGCCTCGTCGACCGGCGCCAGGCCTGGCAGTTCCGGGTGCTCCCCATGCGGTTCGACGGTGATGAGCTGATGATCGCCACCACCCCCGATCACCTGGTCCGCGCCCTGCGCTTCGCCTCGCGCTGCATCCCGCGCCCGTGCTACTTCGTCCTCACCGACTCCCGCCAGCTCGGCGAGGCGCTCGTGAAGTACTACCCCATGGCCGGCATGACCGCCGACAGCGTGGACAAGCCCCTGCGCATGCCGCTCGCACAGCGCTAACCGGTTGCGCACAAACGTCTTGCGATCCGGGCCCCGCGTGCGCGGGTGACTCATCACACAAACAACCGCACGCCATGACGGGGCTCGCTCGCGCGCACCGCCCGCCGACCCCGCAACGGGCTCCGTTCAGCCATGGGGCGCGGAAACTGCTCAAACTGGAGGCGTTCTAGACGTCAGGGCGCGAACTGGAACCGAATCGCGGAATCCGGCTAGACATACCGGCCCGCTTAGGGCATATTCAAGGGTGAAGGAGGGTGTGGCCCGCCAGGGGCTGCCCTTGTCATCGGCGCGTGGGGAGAAGCTCGCCGAGGCGTTTTGTTATCAAGAGAGGACAAACCATGTTGTGCTTCCGACACTCGTTCGCCACGGCGGGCATCTGCTGCGCCTTGGCTGTTTCCGTTTCCGCACGCCCGCTCCCTGTGACCGACGGGCTGAGTGACAACCGGCTGCTGCTGCAGCCAGTCAAGGCGATGTTCCGTCCGGTTTCCGAGGTTCACCACCTCGCGGTCGGCAACCCGCCCGGCCTGCTCCTGCCCGCCTTTGACTCCCGCTGGCTGCTGCAAGAAGACCAGCAGCGCGCGGCCAACGGCGACAAACGCATGCGCGTCGGCGTCGTGCTGCCCGTCGGTGCCGCGGAGCGGTCCGGCGCTTGGCTCAATGACGGCGCCGGTGGCAAGCTGTGGGTCATGGACCTGTCCTCGGCCAACGCCTTCGGCCTGCGCGTCCACTTCGACCAGATGGCTCTTCCCTTGGGCGCCACACTCAGCGTCCAGTCGCTCGTCGACCCCTCGCTGGTGAGCGGCCCCTTCCAGGGCGACGGCGACCTCGGCTCGGGGGAGGCATGGTCCACCTCGTTGCGCGGCCCGTCGGTCCGGATCGAGTACCACCTCACGGGCGAGGCCTTGGAAGCGCTCAAGGCCGCCGGTGGCGACATCAATAACCCCGGGACGCCCTTCCGTGTCGCCGACGTCGCTCACATGTACATCGACCCCAACGCCGGCGTCGAGAGGGCAACACCCGAGGGTTGCGTGGACGTCCGCTGCGTCGCCGCGGGCGACGCGCTCAAGAACGGCGTCAGCCGGGTGAACTACGTCGAAAACGGCGGGAACTTCATCTGCACCGGCGAGCTGCTCAACACCTACGCCGGCGACTTCACGCCCTACTACATCACCGCCAACCACTGCTTCAACACCCAGGCCTCTGCCACCACCGCCGAGTTCGTCTGGAACTGGTACCAGAACAGCTGCAACGGTTCGGTACCCGATTACTTCACCCGCCCGCGCAGCCGCGTCGCCACCCAGCTCTCCAGCGGCGCAACCTCCGACTACTCCTTCATGCTCATCGAGGGCGCCCTGCCCACCGCCCGCCTCTGGCAGGGGTTCGACCCGAACTTCCTCGCCAGCGGCAGCGCCGGCTTCGGCGTCCACTGCCCCTTTGGCGGCGTCATGTCACACGCCGCCGGCACCGCCAACTACACCCTCTCGTGCTCCGCCAACTCGCACATCCGGACCAACTACAACGTCTCAGGCACCGAGCCCGGCTCGTCCGGCAGCGGCTGGTACGACGCCTCCTCGCGCTTCCGCGCCCAGCTCCACTGCGGTTTCTCGCACTGCGCTTCGGCGCTCAGCAGCGGCGATGACTGGGGCCGGTTCGACGTCACCTTCCCCAACATCAGCACCTGGCTCAACGGCGGCAGCGACGACGCTTCCGAGCCCAACGACACCTGCGCCACGGCCCGCGCCGTGGTCACCGGCACATACAACGGCCGCATCGTCAAGGTCGGCAGCGAGGATTGGTACTCCATCAGCGTCGCCGCCGGACAGCGCATTGTCGTCACCTTCAACTTCACCCACGATTACGGCGACATCGACGCTCAGCTCTACAACGCCTGCGGCGGCACGCTCGTTGACTCCAGTTCCTCCACGTCCAACGTCGAGACCCTCGACTGGAGCAACTACGGCGGCTCCGCCACCGTCAAGATCCACGCCTACCTCTACCAGGGCGGTTCCTACCCCGACACCCGCAACCAGTACAGCATGACGATCCAGCTGATGGACGCGCCGCCGCAGAACGACACCTGCGCCAACGTCCGGGTCATCTCGACCGTCCCCTATTCCAACACCGAGGACAACTCCAACGCCGCCGCCGACGGGCCTCCCGGCTCCTGCAACAGCGGCAGCGCCACCACCATGCAGAACAGCATCTGGTACCGCTGGACCGCTCCCACCAACTGCACCGCCACTCTCCGTGTCACCGACCTCACCAACTACGACATGATCGTCGCTGTCTACAGCGGCGCAAGTTGCGCTTCGCTCACGCAAATCGCGTGCGGCGACGAGCCCGAGCCCATCGTCATCGATTTCCCGGCCACCGCGGCGACCACCTACTGGTTCCAGGTCGGCGACTGGGGCATCGGCGCTGGCGGCGGCAACACCCAGGTCCAGCTCACCACCAACGCCGACAACGACACCTGCCTGGGCGCGCGTGTCATCGCGTCGCTCCCCGCCACGGTCACCCAGAACAACAGCACCGCCGGCGCGGGCGCGCCCCCCGGCAACTGCAACGCCGGCGGGACCACCGTCATGCAGAACAACGTGTGGTACCAGTGGACCGCCGATAAGACCTGTCACGTCTTCGGCACCCTCACCGACCTGACCGCGTACGACATGACCATCCAGGTCTACGCGGGCGCTTGCGACTCGCTCACGCCCATCGTCTGCGGCGACGAGCCCGAGCCCATCACCTTCGACTTCATCGCCTACGCGGGTACTACCTATTACTTCCAGTTCGGCGACTGGGGCTTCAGCCCCGGCGGCGGCAACACCCAACTTGACCTTGCCTGCCGCCCCATCAACGACGAGTGCGTCGACGCCATCACCCTTAACTGCAACACCTACTCCGAGTTCGACAACACCTACGCCACCGACGCCGCCTCCGACCCGCTCTTCACCTGCCGCTTCGGCGGCTCCGGCCACGGCTCCGGCAGCGTCTGGTACAAGTTCGTTGCCTCCGGAACCACCGCGCGCCTCTTCACCGGCCCCGTCACCGGCGGCAACGCCAACGACACGCTGCTCGCCGCCTACGTCGGCACCTGCGGCAACCTCATCCAGATCGCCTGCAACGACGACATCGACCTCAACAACGCCAACTACTTCTCCGAGCTCAACCTCGCCGGCCTGACCGCCGGCAATACCTACTACGTCCAGGTCGCCGCGTGGGGCTCGGGCAACCGCGGCGCCTACACCCTGTCCCTTGAGTGCCCCGGCGACTGCGTCTCCTGCCCGCCCGGCGCCTACCCCGAGGCCGAGGCCTGCGGCGCCAACACCAACGGCGGCTGCAACAGCAGCCCCGCCGCCTACGAAGCCATCCCCTGCGGCGCCACCCTCTGCGGCACCGGCACCTTCGACGGCTTCACCCGCGACACCGACTTCTTCAGCTTCACCGTCGAGTCCTACGAGACCGTCCAGTTCTGCGCCACCGCTCAGTTTGACATCACCGCAGGCATCCTCGGCGTCGCCGACGACTGCTTCTCCATCCCCATCTACGACTTCAACAGCGCCGCCGCCTGCACGCAGGTCTGCGTCTCCGCCACCCTCGCCCCCGGCAGCTACTCGATCTTCGTCGCCCCGTCGTTCACCAACAACGTCATCTGCAACGACCTCAGCCAGTGGAAGGGCGCCATGACGATCACCCCGTCCTGCCCGGGTGACTTCAACGCCGACGGGCAGGTCACCACCGCCGACCTCACCCAGTTCCTCCTGAGGTTCGGGCGCACCGTCTCCACCTGCTCAATGTTCGACTTCAACCACGACGGCGTCATCACCACCGCCGACCTCACCCAGTTCCTGCTCCGCTTCGGACGCGTCTGCGTCGCCAGCCGCCCCGCGGCCCCGCTCCCCCTCGATCCCGCGGTGCTGGGGAAGACGCCGGTCGCGGTCCCCACCGGCACCGTAGGAACGCCAACCCGCTGAGCCTGACACCTCCCGCTCGGTGAAAACCGCCCCCACAGGCCCCGGCTCTCCGGGGCCTTTTTCTTTGCCGCACTTGTGTGCATCACCCGCCCGCCCCCGGCCGTAACATCCAAGGAGATGCGGCTCATCGCCCGAACCATCTGGCGGGCCTTCCCCGAGCTCGACCGCTTCGACGACCGGCGGTGCCGGCTCTTTGTCGACGCCGCGCGCCGCAGCCGGCTGTCGATGATCCTGCGGGCCACCCTCGTCACGCTGCTGGTTGCCGCCATGACCACCGGCACGCTCGCTCTCGGGTACGCCATCGCCCCCAGGTGGTTTAAGTACTCACCCGGCGCCGACAGCCATTGCAATGACGCATCTCCACCCGGTGGGGCCGCCGCGGTGATGGGCGCCGGCTTCCTCCTCACCGTCGTCGCGGCGTTTGTCGCTCGCGACCAGTTACTCCGTCTCCGCATCCGCCGATTACTCTGCAGCCAGGGGCGCTGCCGGGCGTGCACCTACCTGCTGCTGGGCCTCCCGGTGTCCGCCGAACTGAAAGTCCGCTGCCCCGAGTGCGGCCTCGAGGCCGAGGTGGACGCTTCGTTCACCACGCTGGCGGACCCCTCGGGCGTCGAGCGCCGCGTGAGGCTCGATGCGCCCATCCCCACGCTCCGCCCTCTCTGGCTCACACCGCAACGGGTCCGCCGCATTCTCCGCGTGAGCGCAATCGCGGCCGTGACGGCGCTGTTCGTCGGCGGCTGCTGGTGGGTCGCGCGCGAGTGGCGGCTGCAAAGCCAGGCGGCGTACGCCGCGTCGCAGCGCGTCGGCTGCGCCAATATCCGCAAGCTCGCCGAGAGCGTAAGTCCCCCCGACGACGGCTCGCCGGACGCATGGGCGCTGATGGCGGCAGTCGACGCCCTGCGCGTCCAAGCCGAGTCGGACGTGCAGTCGGCGTCCGACGCGATCCAGTCGATCTACGGCGGACCCGAGACTCCGGACTACTCCCGCATCCGTCCGGAGAGCCCAGCGCCAAGCGAAAGCCGCGCCGCCGAGGAGCGCGCTATGGGATTGGTTGCGGTGCGATGCCTAGCCCGGATGCGCGAGCTCGGCGCGTTCGACGCGATGGAACGCCTGGCGGCGTCGCGCCGCGCCTGCCGCCAGTTGCCGCAGGGGATCATCGACCCATCGCAGGCTATCAGCGTCAACGACTTTTCGATGGCGCGCCGGCTCTGCCAGATCAACGGCGCCCGCCTCGCGCTCGCGGCCGAGGCCGGGGACCGCGCCGAGTTCATGCGGGCGCTGAGCGCCAACCTCGCCGTGATCCGTGCGACGTACCGCGACCCGCTCATCATCAGCCGCCTTGTCGGCGCCGCCTGCGAGTCGTTGACGCTGGGCGCGGTGCGTCGCGCCGTCATCGACGGCGTGCCTCCGAGCTGGATACCCGAGCTGCAAGCGAAGCTGGCCTCGCTCGACGCCGACGACCCCGGCCCGTGCTTCGCGATCGAGGGTGAGCGTGCCTTTTGCCTCGAGGGAACCGCCGCCGAGTTCAGCGACGTGGCGACGGTCAAAGCCGGCGGGCCCGCGGCCCCGGCGGCGCCCGTGGCGGGGATGTCGTGGCCCCCGCCGCCCAACGGAAAGTACGGCACCTACCGCGCCAATGTCGCGGCGCTGAACGAGTATTTCGATGTGTTGCTCGATGAGTTGCGCCGCCCCGCGTGGGCGCGGGCAGAGAACTACGGCCTTGTCCTGTCAGAGTACGCGCATGTCAATGCGATCAGCGGGTCTCTCGGCAACGCCTGTCGCACACTGGGCTTCGGGTCTCTCCAACGCGAGGGTCTGCGCGTGATGGTCGCGCTGGAGCGCTACCGAATCGACCACGCCGACTACCCCGATTCGCTCGCTTCCCTAGTCCCGGACTACCTGCCCACGGTGCCCACCGACCCGCTGACCGGTTGCTCGCTCGCCTACACGCGCCAGGACCCGCTCCTCGACGGCCGCTGCCGCTCCTACATACTCTACTCCTTCGGCGCCGATCGAACCGACAACGCCGGCTACGCGCCGTCGTCGCTCCAGTGGTTCGACGCGTACAAAGCCGAGGGCTTCGATTTCATCCTGAACCGCTAGCGAGTGTTCGCGAACGGATTCTCTCCGCCGGGCCAGAACCGCCCGCGCCCCCATCCGCACGCTCCCTGCAGCCCACGGGCCTGCGCGTGCTCGATGCGCTGCTGCCTGCGTGGGACCGGTGCTTCCGCAGCGCCGATTACGATGAGCTTCAATCAGCCGCAACCGCCGTTGTCCTGGCTCTCGAACGGTACCGGCTCGCCAATGGGAAGTACCCGCAGGACCTCTTTTCCTTGGTTCCAGACTTCCTGTCGACGTATCCCCTCGACCCCGTCAACGGTCGCCCATTCGGCTACCGCACGCAGGACCCGCTGGTTGATCCGTGGTGCAGGGGGTATCTGCTCTACTCCTATGGCGCCGATGCCGAAGACAACGGCGGTACCCCACCCCCGGGCACTCCGCGCCAGCGCCCCTCCGTCAAGGATTATGACGCCGCGGGCTTTGACTTCGTGCTCACCCCTTAAATCGCGGTTCAGCATGGAGTCAACAGGCAGCTTTGGGTTTACCAATCATGAACTTTTGATGGAGCCCCTGTGGCCGCCGACGTTATGATTGTTCGAAACCCACCCCGGAGCCCACCCCCATGCTCTTCCCCCGTGCCCTCCTCGGCGGCGTCCTCGGCGGCATCCTCGGCGCCGCGGTCTGGGCCGCCATCGCCTACTTCCTCCACCTGCAGATCGGCTGGCTCGCCTGGGGCATCGGCGCCCTCGCCGGCGGCGGCGCGCTCGTGCTCATCGGTGGCAAGGACCACGCAACCCCCGCCTCAGGAAGCGCCGCGGTCCTCGCCGCCGTCCTGTGCGTCCTGCTGGGGAAGTTCGGCGCGGTCTACTTCGCGCTCGGCCACTTCCAGTCGCAAGTCGCGACGCAGCTCGTGGCCGCCGTGGACGACGAGTACATGATCGCCCGCATGGTCGAGGATCGTGTCGAAGAGCTGACCGCCGCAGGCAAGCCGCTGGTATTCCGCAACGGCAAGAACAAGGACACCGCCGAGGAACTCAACGATTACCCTCTGGCGCTGGTGAACGAATGCCGCGCCAAGTGGCAGGCCAACTCGCAAGACGAGCGCGACGCACAGATCGCAGACGCCAAGGCCAGGCTCGACCTGTTCGCAAACTCTTCAACCGCGGCGTTCTCGCTCAGCTACTTCTGGGGCACGCTCACCCTCTTCGACCTCCTCTGGTTCACGCTGGCCAGCGTGACCGCGTACAAGCTCGCCGCCAACGACACCACCCAGTAACCCCGTCAGGGCGCATCAGAGCCAAAGCGGCCCAGACCCGCGTGGGCGTGGACCGCTGGAGGAGAGAGAGAAGACTCATGCGAACCGGGACTTCCGGGGTGTGCTTGTGCCCCCCCGCTGGGCCGGTTCGGGTTACACCATCTTGTACGGAATCAGACACCTCCCGGTTCAACCCCGCGTCTGAAAACCCGCTGCACAAGACATGCCAAAAAGCCGGTCTGGGCCGTCGGGAAAGCCCGATCCCCGCCGCCGATTCGCCCCCGCACCCGGGAAGGGGCCCGTTGTGCCGATACAGTCCGCACCCATGGCGTCGGCCCCGGCTTCACCCGCAGACCCCGCTGAACCGGGCGCGCCCCCCGCCCCCGGACCGGCGCGGCGCGCCACCGGCTCACACGTCATCCTGATCGTGGCCATGAACTGGACCCGCTACGCCGTCATGCTCGGCGTCAGTCTGGTCATGTCCCCCATGCTGGTGGGCGCCATGGGCCTGGCCCTCTTCGGCCTGCACATGTTCTTCGCCCTGACGCGCCCGGCGCTGCAGGACTTCATCCAGCCGCTGCTCACGCGCGAGCTCTCCGCCGCCTGGTCGTCCGGCGACGCCGCCCTGCGCCGGCGCGCGTTCAGCGCGGCGTTCGCGGCCTCCATCTTGGCCGCCGCCGCCGCCCTCGTCCTCACGCTGGTCCTCGCCCCCTTCAACGCCTTCCTGCCCCAGTTGCCCGAGGGTTCCGAGGGGGCCGTCAAGCTCATGATCCTCGGCGAGGGGCTGATGCTGGTGCTCATGCTCGGCGCGGCCCCGTGGGTCAACCTCTTCATGGCCGCCCACCGCGTCGTCGAGAACAACGTGCACCGCACGTTCGAGCGCGTGCAGGACCTCCTGGTCGCCGTGCCGGTCCTGTGGCTCGCCCGGCCCAACTTCATCTTCTGGTACATCCTCGGGCGCCTGGTGGTGCGCGTTCTCCACGTCGGCGTCTGCGTCTGGCGCGCCCATGCCCTGGAGCCCGACGCCCGGGTGCGCCGGGCCGATATCGACGGCGAACTCGTGGGCCACTACGCCCAGGCCATGGGCCTGTCCAGCTCGCTCCCGGTCTCCAACCAGTTCTACTGGTACATCGACCAGGTCCTTTTCAACGCCTTCTTCGGTCCGGTCTTCAACGGCGTCTACAGCCTCATCAACACGCTCCGCGGCTACATGCGCATCCTCGGCGGCGGCCTGTTCATGGGCGCCGAGGCCGTCACCGCCGACCTCCACGAGCGCGGCGAGCACACCATCACCCGGCGCCTCCTCCTGGCCGCCATGCGGTCCACCGCCGCCATCACCACCTTCTGCGCGGTCGTCGTCGGTGTCTTCGTCGGCCCGCTCATCCAGGCTTGGCTGGGCAAGAAACTCGCCGAGGACCACGCCCTGATGGACGCCGGCATCAGCACCGAGCAGGTGGTCGCGATCATCTGGCGCTTCGTGCTCATCATGGCACCGGCGGTCGTCGTGATCGAGGCCGGCTGCTCGGCGCTCACCATCCTGCTGGGCATGGGGCACCTGCGCAGGTTCGCGCCCGGCCTGTTCATCATGACCATCGCCAAGGTGCTGCTCACGTGGGGAGCGCTCGCCTTGTTCGTCGGCTCGTGGGGACGCGACGCGATCCACCTCGCCGCGTGGGTCACCAGCATCACCAGCATCGCCATGTACGGCGTGCAAGTCCCCCTGCTCATCCGGCGCGTCAGCGGCCTGGGCGTCGCCGAGCAGTACCGGCGCGTCTACCTCCGCCCGCTCATCAGCGTCGTGCCCGTCGCCGCCGCCGGCTGGGCCATGACCAGGTGGCTCGGACCCTGGCACCCGGGCGTATGGTCGATGACCAAGCTGGCCCTGTGCGGCTGTGCGCTGGGGGTGATCTGGCTCCCCATCGCCGCCGTGCTCATCCCCGAAGAAGGCGCCGAGCGCGATCGCGTGCTGGGTAAGGTGGATCGGCTGGGCGCCAGAATCCCGGGCATGGGCGTGGTCAAGCAAGCCCTGATTCGCGCCTGGGGCCGCGGGAAGTAACCCCTCCCCGCGCCGCACGCCCAAGCCATCAGAGACCCGGGACCGGCACCTCCTCTTTGCGATTTGCCATTTGAGCTTTGCGATTTCTCCCCCGCGCCCGCGTTCCATATCCTCCCCCCATGCCCCTCCGACTCTTCAACACCCTCACCGGGCGCACCGAGCCGTTCGAGCCCCTCAAGCCCGGCGAGGCCACCTTCTACTCCTGCGGCCCCACCGTCTACGACTTCGCCCACATCGGCAACTTCCGCAGCTTCCTCGCCGCCGATGTGCTGCGCCGCTGGCTGGAGTCACCCCTGGGACCCAACCTGAAGGTGCGCCAGGTGATGAACATCACCGACGTCGGCCACCTGGTTGACGACGCCGCGCTGGACTCCACCGGCGAGGACCGGATGGAGACCGCGAGGAAGCGCCTGCTGGAAGACAAGAAATCCGGCAAGCTCCCCGCCGACGTGGCGGCGAAGATCGACCCGAGCAGCCCCTACGCCATCGCCGATTACTACGCCGCGTGCTTTATCGAAGACGCGCGCCTGCTCGGCATGAAGGTGGTGCAGGACGCCGACGCCGCGGTCAAAGCCGCCGGCGGCGACGAAAAAGCCCGTGACGCGATCATGCCCCGCCCCACCCGCATGGTCCGCGAGATGCTCGAGATGATCGTCGAGCTGCTCCGGCGCGGGCACGCCTACCAGGTCGGCGGCGTCGTCTACTTCGACACCCAGACCTTCCCCGACTACGGCAAGCTCAGCGGCAACACCCTCGACAAGATCCGCAGCGGCGCCGGCGGGCGCGTCAGCGACGACGCCCAGGCCGCCAAGAAGCACCCCGCGGACTTCATGCTGTGGAAGGCCGACCCCATCCACCTCATGCGCTGGGACCCGGCGGCGGTGCTCACCGGCGCGGCGAAGGCCGACGCCGAACGCTTCGGCCTCCGCGAGGGCTACCCCGGCTGGCACATCGAGTGCAGCGCCATGGCCAAAAGCCGCCTCGGCGAGGTCATCGACCTGCACTCCGGCGGCGAGGACAACATCTTCCCCCACCACGAGTGCGAGATCGCCCAGAGCCGCTGCGCCAATGGCTCGCGCGGCCACGAGCCGGCTCAGTTCTCACGCTTCTGGTTCCACCCCCGGTTCCTGCAGGTCGAGGGCGCGAAGATGTCCAAGAGCAAGGGCAACTTCTACACCGTCCGTGACCTGGTCGCCAAGGGCTTCAGCCCCGCCGCCATCAGGCTTGAACTGATCAAGACCCACTACCGCTCCAACGCGAACTTCACCGAGCAGGGGTTGAAGGACTCCGAGCGGATGGTCACCCGTTGGCGCGAGTTTCTCGCCCGTGCCGACGGGGGCGCGGGCGTGGAAAGCGCCGGGGCCGCCGAGGCTTCGCGGGCCTTCGCCGAAGCGATGAACGACGACCTCAACATCGCCGGCGCGCTGGGCACGCTGAACGCTTGGATCGGGCGCGCAACATCGCCTTGCAAGGCGGACGGCGGGGCACTCCGTGTCTTCGACGCCGTCCTGGGCGTGATGTCCCTCGGCACGGCGGCGCCGACATCTGGCGAGGGCGACGCCCACGTCGACGACCTCGTCCGCCGGCGCACCGAGGCCCGCAAATCCAAGAACTGGGCCGAGAGCGACAAAATCCGCGACGAGCTCGCCGCGCTGGGCATCGTCGTCACCGATTCGCCCACGGGCCCGACGTGGAGCCGCAAGGCGAAGCTGTAGCCCTGCGCCCCGGCGTTCAGGACCCCAGCTTCCGCGCCGTCGCGATGGTGCGCACGATTCTCGTCGGCCCCCACCCGCTCCCGGTCGGGCGCACGGTTTCATCCCAGGCGCGGGTAACGCCCTCGTACCGCCCGTAATCGTGCGCCAGCATCAGGCCGCCCGGGGCCACCAGCTTGCCCCACTGGGCGATGTCGAAGAGCGCGCCCTCGTAGGTGTGGTCGCCGTCCACCCAGAGCAGGTCGATCAGCGTTCCGTCCCAGTTTTCCAGCGCGCGGCGCGAATCGCTGATGAGCTTGTTGACGTGCGGCAGAACGCCGAACCGCTCGACCGTGCGCAGGAACGTCTGATGATCCTCGGCGTTGAACTTCATCCGCGGCGCATCGCCGCTGGGCATGTGGGGATCGATGGCGGTGATGCGGAGCGCCGCGCCGGCGCCCGAGGCCAGCGCGCCGCGCCCCAGCAGAACGCACGAACGCCCGCGGAACGAGCCTATTTCCACGATGGTCCTGGCCCCCGCGGCGGAGCGGTACAGCCACACGGCCTCGCGCATCGCCAGCAGCCCGTCGGTGGCGTCCATGATCGACAGCACCTCGCGCCCGGCGCGGGTGGCGGTCATGGCGAGGCGGCGGAGTGGGTTTCCCATCGCGGGCAAGATACTCGCGGGCGCGATGTGTGTTACCGGGCCGGTGTCAAGGGGGTGATCGGACCTTGACAAGCCGCGCGTCCGGTATTTCGCGCCTGCGGCGCGCCGGCAACGTCCCGAAACCTTGCCCGCCGGGCCGAGAAAACACAACTCGGACCTCCCGCCCGCGTTATCGGGACTCGTTTCACGACGCTGTGGAACTTCGCTTTCGACGAACGATGAAACCCCCCGGACACCAGCGTCCACGGCGTACCCACAGGGTCTCACGGACGAGCCCCGTACCCGCCCACAGTTCTTTCCTCAATCACGGAGCGAGACCCCATGAATGTCGAGTTGCTCAACGAACGGTTCTTCGAAGTCCTGGTCAACGGCGACCGCCCCGGCGCCCGCGCGATCGTCGCCGAGGCCGAGTCCTCGGGCATGAAGCCCGAGGAGGTGCTCTCGTCGGTCTTCTGGCCGACCTACGAGCTGATCGACCGGCTGTTCCGCAAGGACAGCCTGACGACGCTGGCGCATCACCAGGCGACGCGGCTGCTGCGTGTGCTGGTGGACCAGCAGGCGCAGAAGTTCGAGCGCTCGGCGCCGAACGGGCGCACGGTGTTCGCGTTCTGCGGGCCCACCGACGCCGACGAGCTGGGCGGGCAGATGGGCGTGGACATGCTGGAGGCGGCGGGGTACACGGTGAACTACGCCGGCGGCGGGATCGCCAACGACGAGGTGCTGGCCTCGGTCCAGGAGAACAAGCCCGACGTGCTGCTGATGTTCGCCAGCGCCCCCAGCGACCTGCCGGCCATCCGCAACCTGATCGACACCATCCGCGAGATCGGCGCGTGCGACGGGATGCAGATTGTTGTCGGCGCCGGCGTGTTCAACCGGGCCGAGGGCCTGGCCGAGGAGATCGGCGCCGACCTGTGGGCCGAGGACCCGCAGGACCTGGTTGACGCGATGAACACCGAGCCGATGCGCCGGGCGACGCCGATGCAGCGCACCGTGGGCAAGAAGCGGCAGCAGCTCAAGGCCGCCTGATTCGACGGCGACCGCGGAAGAAACGACGAACGACTCGTGCGCAGCGCCGGGGTCCCCCCCGGCGCTGCGTGCTTTGGTCAAACAGCTTCCGACGGGGCACCGGCGGGGGCGTGCTTTTCCACCATCGAGCCGGCCCACGAGACGCCGATGGCCACGCCGACCAGGGTGCCCGAGAGCCAGTCCAGGGGCATGATGCGCGCCAGCGGGAAGAGCTGGCCGGTGAAGAGGGCGTCGATGACGCGCGGGCCGTGCATCGAGGCGCCGATGATCGGGCCTGCCACGCCGACGAGCAGGCACCCCAGCGCCGAGGCGGGCACCGAGGCGCGGTGGCCGACGACGCGCCCGACCAGCGTGCCCACCACCGCGGCGGCGACGACGGCGGCGAACGTCTGCCCGACCATCTCGCTGCGGGCCACGCCCCATGCGACCACGCCTCCCAACAGTGCCGCGATCGCGGCGGCTTTCAGCCCGTCCTGGCGGGCGCCGTCGTCCTGACCGAGCCCGGCGAGCTTCTTGTCCGAGGCGCTGACAGCGGCCTGCACGATGGTCAGTCCAAGCACGGCGTAGATCGCGGCTTCGACCGCGAGCGTCCACAAGGGCGCCGAAGACTGGGCGCGACGCAGGATGGCGTCGGCGCGTCCGCTCTGCCACGCCGACCAGCCGGTGATGATCCCCCCGCACATCATGCCCCACTTGAAGTTGAGCAGCCGCGAGGCGATGACGGCGTAGACGCCCGCCAGCGCGATCGCGCCGAGTGTGGCGGCGAGGCCCAGGGCCGGTGAGGTGCAGAGCAGGGCCGTGGCGTCCGGGCCGCCGTCGGGGGCGCGGAGCATGGAGCAGAGCCGCCCGGCGAGCGGCCCGACCACCAGGCCCGCCCCGGCCACGAGGGTCCATTTGATGAGGGTCTGACGCATCTGGGGCGAAGCCTATCAATGTCGGGGGCGGGACGCACGCTACGCTTGGTGCGCCATGCCCCGGCTCGAACAGCTCAAGAAACTCCACGCCGCCACCCCGGACGACCCGGACGTGGCGTACATGCTCGCGCACGAGCACGTCAAGATGGGTGAACTCGCCGCCGCGCTGCACTGGTTTGACGTGTGCCTGGGGCTCGACGCCGGGTATCACTACGCGTATTTCCACAAGGCCAAGGCGCTGGCGGCGGCGGGGGAGGTTGAAAAGGCCCGAGGGGTTCTGGAGGTCGGCTTACAGCGAGCCACACGCGACGCGAATGCCAAGGCGTCCAGCGAGATCGCCGGGTTATTGCAGGAACTGGAGGCGTAGCGTGGGCTGGGGCGGGCGCAAGCAAGCCGGGCGGACGAAACGGGCCACGCCCGAAGAGGTGGTGGATGCGCTGATCGGGATGCGGATCACACAGGTCGCGGCGCATCCGCGCGACGGGGCGCTGGTGGTGGTGAAGTCCGGGCGCCGGACGCTGGCGAGTCTCGACATCGTTCGGGCGCACCGCCTGGGCGTTCGGGTGGGGGTGGAGATCGGCGTGGAACTGGCCGAGGCGCTGGCGCAGGGGGCGATGGACGCGAGGGTGCGCGGGATGGCTCTGCGCCGGCTGGAGCGTTCGGCGTGCTCGACGGCGGGGCTGGTGCGCGGGCTGGTGCGCAAGGGCGTGGGGGAGGAGGCGGCGAGGGCGGTCGCGGGCGACCTGACCCGCGCGGGCCTGCTGGACGACGCGGCGTTCGCGGCGAGCAAGGCGCGATCGATCTTGGCCCGCAAGCCCGCGGGGGCGCGGCTCATCGAGGCGAAGCTGCGGGTGGCGGGGGTGGCGGGTGAACTGGCGAAGCGGGCCGCCCGTGAGGCGCTGCGGGGGCGCGACGCCTTGGAGGACGCCGTGGCGCTGGTCCGGCGGCGGGCGCAGCGGCTGCCGGCGCGGCTGGACGCGTGCGCGCGGAAACGAAGGCTGCTGGGGATGCTCGTGCGGCGGGGGTTTGAGGGGGATGTGGCTCGGCGGGCTGTCGAGGTGGTGGGGGGGAACGGTGTGTGCGGGACGGGCTCTGGGAGTAATGGCCGTGCTTTCGATTGAGTTTCTGGCTGACGGCGCGCGAGAGTGCCCCTTGATTCGTTTGTGGGGGTTTGGTCGTGCTGACGCTGAAGCACTGACGGCGGCGTGTCAGGGGCTCGCTGATGGGCGGATCACGGAGTTTCGACTGCACGAGCAGGCTTGGGTCTACTGGAGTTCTGAGTGTCAGATCGTGTTCCGAGTGGGTCGCAAGAACATTGGCGTGCGACGCCCAACGTCCGGGGAGGCGTTTGTCATGGAATACACAAGTGAAGGGTGGGCGGAAATCGCCGAAAAGGTGGCTCCGTTCGCGAAATGGTGTGGCGGATTCAACTGGCTTACCAACGAGGGCGAGGTCAAAGTGCTGATTTCTGCGGATGGGCTCTGGTGACTCTGGAGAGAACTGGGCTGGTGAGAATGTGTGTGCGGACGTGTTGTGCGTAGCGTTGATCAAAATGCCCGCCGGCGGGACTTGGAACGAAGCGTGAGGCTCACCCTTGGGCGTCTGCAGCCGACCGTGGGTGAGGAGAGGGCGTGCCAATCGACCTCTCCTATAGAGGGTGCGCGGGTCATGATTTTGCGCCGTGGAGCGGCGATGCGCGCGTTGAAGAAACCGGCAATGTGTTGGCGTGATTGAGGTTGGACGTGTCTTGCAAGAATTCGGGGGAGGGAGGAATCACGACCAAGCTTTGCGCAAAAAAGCGGCTTTGCTGTGCACGGAAGGGGCGGCGAGGCGGGTGTCGGCGGCAGGGCGCGATCCGGTATGCTGCGTCGGTTCATGGAGGAGACGATGACTTCAGATTCGACCAAGCTCGGGTCCGGTGCGGTGAGCCACGTGGAAGCAAAGGGCTGCGCCGCGCCCGCGCCACTCGTGGGTACGGCGTCGGCGTCCGTGAAGAAGACCCCCTTCGCCGGCGACGTAGTGGACCTCATGGGCGGCTGCCAGCGCTGGCAGATCGACGTGCACGACCACGGGTTCGTGGCGTTGCTGGATGTGATGCCCCGCGTGGTGCCGGCGGGGTCGACGGCCGACGGGGCGATCGTGCAGGCGGCGCGGGTTTCGTACGGCGAGGGCACCAAAAAGGTGTCCGAGGACCGCGGGCTGATCCGGTATCTGCTGCGGCACCGGCACACCACGCCGTTCGAGATGGTGGAGTTCAAGTTCCACTGCGCGATGCCGATCTTCGTGGCGCGCCAGTGGATCCGGCACCGGACGGCGAACGTGAACGAGTACAGCGGGCGCTACAGCGTGATGACCGACCGCTTTTACCGCCCGAGCATCGACAGCGTGCGGAAGCAGAGCACCGTCAACCGCCAGGGCGGCGACGAGCCGATCGACGCGCTGACGGCCCAGGAGTTTCTCGACTACCTCGACAGGGCCGAGGCGAACTACAAGCAGTACCTGTCGCTGTCGGAGCGCGGCGTGGCGCGGGAGCTGGCCCGGATCGGCCTGCCGCAGAACATCTTCACCGAGTGGTACTGGAAGTGCGACCTGCACAACATCCTGCGGTTCCTGTCGCTGCGGATGGACGCCCACGCGCAGCAGGAGATCCAGGACTACGCGCGGGCGATGTGCGCGCTGATCGAGCCGATCGTGCCGATCACCGTCGAGGCGTTCCGTGATTATGAGATGGACGCGGTGCGCCTGACGAAGCTGGAGGTCGAGGCGATCCGGGCCGGCAAGGGCGAGATCGCGACGGACAACAAGCGCGAGCAGGCCGAGTGGCAGGCCAAGCGCAAGGCGCTGGGGCTGGGCTGAACCGTGGGGCACGCCGGCGCGTCGCGTTGTTTCTCAGCGCGCGGAAGTGATGTCGAGCTTCTCGTCGATCCTCACGGCGCGGGTGATCTTGGGGCTTGTGCGCGGGCCGGGCACCGGGGCGGTGTCGGCGTTGCGCGTGCCGGCCATGGGTGCGCCGCGCTGGCGGGTTGAGCGTGCTTGCGCCCCGTCGCCGTCGGGGCCGGTGGCGCCCGGCGCCTGGAGCGCGTTGAACTGGCTGGAGACGTCGTAGTAGAGGTCTTCGGTGTCGAGCGTGCCGTCGGTGTTCAGGTCGCACCAGCAGGCGTAATCCTGGGCGGCGAGCAGCTCGCGTCGGGCCATTTCGAGGTGGCCGACGGGGCGGAGGTGGAATGAATCGAGGCCGCCCAGGAGGTACTGCTCGCGGAGCAGTTCAACGAAGGTGGTGAGCTTCTCGAAGTGAGTGACCGCGGTGCGGGGCACTTCGAGCGCGAGCTGGTCGGCGGCGGCGCGGTAGTCCAGGAGCAGTGAATCGTCGGGCGGCCCCTGGATGGGGGTGGAGATGCTGATCAGGAAGAAAAGCTCTTCCGGCGGCCACTGGTTGAGCGTCCAGACGGCGCTGATGCGGTCGATGATGGCGCGCAGGTTGGCCTTGAAGGCCGCGGGAACGTTGCCGGGGGTGATGGGCGTCGGCCCCAATGAGGGGAGCAGTTCCGAGCGATCGTTAACGCCGGTGGAGATGCGGATCAGCACGCTCTTGCGCGCGCCCTGGAGCGAGCGCACCAGCGAGAAATAGAGCGAGAGCTGCTGATCGCTGGCGGATTGAAGGGCGGCGCCCATGTCGCGCGCGGACTGACCGCCGTAGGCGTAGAGGGTGTGCACGCTGACGCCGACGGGCTTGTCGGGACGCTCGACGCGTGTGTAGTACTGGATGAACGGGCCGACGGGGGCGAGGCCGGGCTCGAAGGGCCGGAAGTTGATGCCGGCGTCGCGCGGGGCCGGGGCGAGGTCGAAGGGCACGGTGGCGACGCCGTCGGCGCCGGTGGCGGCGTCGATGGTCGCCGGCGGAGTCAGGATCGTGAAGGGATCGTCAGAGAGCCGCACCAGTGGATGAAACGGTGCGGGCGACGCGCGGTTGAAAGTGGCGAAGGTGGTCCAGAAGCGGAGCCCAGCGTTGACGTCGAGGACGAAGTCGGCGTTCATCTGCAGCCCCATGTTGGAAGCGGGGCTGGCGCTGACGCCGTCGGGCAGGTAGAGGTATCCCACGGGTTGAAGGACCGCGGAGGCATTCAGAAAGCTGTCGAAGAACGGCGGGGCCCCGGTGTACAAGAACCCTGTTCCGGCGCCGGGGAAGAGCCCCTGCCAGTTCCACCCGGTGCCGGCGCCGGCGCCCTGGTTCTCGCCAGCGGAGATGAGCCCGGTGGCGTAGAGCCCGTAGCGGTCACCCCAGGCGTTGGCGAGGGCCTCGTCCCAGCCGCGCCCGAACAGCAACTGGTTGGAGTCGCCGAGGCAGACGATGTCCACCCGCGAGAACATCAGGGTTTTGAAGAACGGACCGATGGCGCCGTTGTTGAAGACGCCGTGCTCGAGGTCCGGGACGAAGTAGTAGTACCCGCGTGGGGGATCGAAGAACTGGGCGCGGGCCGGCGAAAGCGCCGCCAACGCCGCCCCAAAGGCGACGAGCCTTCGGGTCATCCGGGCAAAGATGGGGCTGGCAAGTGCTGGCACGGCTGGTGGGGACGCTAGGAACGGGTTGGGGCGGGCACGCGAGCGGGCGCCGGCTCTGACCGATGAAAGTCGGCCGGTTCGGCGCCCTGGTTCGTTCCGATCGGGGCGAGGACGCCCGGATAACCGCCAGGGCAGGGTTGAAATCGGGCTGGGAGTCGGTGTGAGCGGGCGAGGATGCGGTTTGACGGGAAGCCTCGGGGCGCGTACTTTTTCCTCCCCCCTCCGGCGGCCCCCGGGCCGACCCGGTCGGGACAATCAGAACACCCCGCGGGTGTAGCTCAGTGGTAGAGCGTCACGTTGCCAACGTGAAAGTCGAGGGTTCGAGTCCCTTCACCCGCTTT
>CAZEDW010000024.1:0-61601 GCA_964510955.1 uncultured Phycisphaeraceae bacterium | reverse complement strand
CTGCTCACTCATCTGCCTCAGAACCCTCAACAACGCATAGTGTTAGAGGCTCTAACTCTCTCGAGGGCACAACCTGCCATCTCGATCTGGCGCGGTCACCTTTGCGTCCCTGACCTTGACCGTCCCTCTCACCGAGACCGCGCTCGCCCTCCCCTTGATCTCCCACCCCTCAAAGGCGTCGTAGTCTGTGGCCATCTGGTGTGTCTTGGCGGAGATAGTGCCGCGGTAGGCCGGGTCGTACACCACCAGATCGGCGTCGGCCCCCACTGCGACCGTGCCCTTGCCTTTCAATCCAAAGATGCGGGCCGCGGCGGTGCTGGCGCACTCGACGAAGCGGTTGAGGCTGAGGCGTCCGGTGCACACGCCGTGGTTGTAGAGCAGGTTCACGCGGTGCTCGACGCTGGGGATGCCGTTGGGGATCTTGGTGAAGTTGCTCTGGGGCGGCTTGCCCATCACCTTCTGGGTCTCGAAGTCGAACGGCGCGTGGTCGGTGGCGACGGTGTGGACCATCCCGGCGGCGAGGGCTTTCCAGAGGAACTCAGGGTGGCGCTTCGCCCGCAGGGGGGGCGACATCACAAACTTGGCGCCTTCAAAGCCGGCCTTTTCTGCGTGGCTCGAATCCAGAACGAAATGCGGGATCACGCTCTCGATGTGGCACTTCACGCCGCGGGCGATGCCGCAGTGGGCTTCGTGGACGGCTTCCTCGCAACTGGTGTGGACGATGTAGACCTCGGCCCCGGTCAGCTCGGCGAAGGTCATCAGGTGGTGCACGCCCTCGGCCTCTACTTGCACGGGGCGCGACGGCTCGTGCCATTCCGGGCCGAGCTTGCCGGCGGCGATCAGCTCCTTCTGCCGCTCGTCTACGAGCGTTTCGTTCTCGCAGTGGGCGGTGACGACGACGCCGAGCTCCTTGGCGAGCTTGAGGGTGTGGTACAGCTCGCGGTCATCGACACCGAGCGCGCCCTTGTAGGCGAGGAACACCTTGAACGAGCGGATGCCGCGCCTGACGATCTCGCGGAACTGGCTCTCGGCAAGCGAGTCCCAGCGGGTTACGCCCATGTGAAAGGTGAAATCGCAGTGCGACCCCCCGGATGGCCCCTGCGCCTTACTGAGCCAGGACTCGTAGGCAGCGAGAGGCTCATCGCCCTTGCCGGGGCAGATCATCTCGATCAGGGTGGTGGTGCCGCCGGCCAGCGCGGCGCGGCTCGCGGTTTCCCAGGTGTCCTTGGCGTAGGTGCCCATGAAGGGCAGGTACACGTGGACGTGGGGGTCGATGAAGCCTGGGAAGACGTATTTGCCCGCGGCGTCGATCACCTCGGTGCCGGGGGCGCAGGTTTTGGGGTCGATGCCCTTCTCGATGCGCGTCACGGTTTCGCCGGCGGCGTAGACGTCGGCGTGGTAGTCGTCGGTGGCGGTGATGATGCGGCCGTTCTTGATCAACAGAGGCATAGGCACTCCTTTTTCACCGCGGAGACGCGGAGGGCGCGGAGGGACATTGAATCAGATTTGAGAAGCGAGAGGAGCGGCCTTCGGGCTTGCGTGCGACCCTGCCCCCTGGCGCGAGGCACCGGCGGTTGGCGGAAACGCTGGTTATCAGACCTGCCACCTGCCGTTGGCAGCGACTTGACAGGCCTTTGAGTCTTTCTACACTTCATCCGCATAAACGGATGAAACGCGCAGACCCATCCATCTTGCTGACCCACCGTCTGGCCGCCCTGAGCGAGCCACTGCGGCTTCGCCTGGCCCGGATTCTTGAGTCCAGCGATCTGTCCGTCGGAGAGGTTTCGCGGGTGGTGCAGTTGCCGCAGTCCACGGTCAGCCGGAACCTCAAGGTGCTGGCCGAGGCGGGGTGGATCGATAAGCGGGCCGAGGGGACGGCGGCGTATTACCGGCTCACGCTCGACGACCTGCCGCCCGAGGCGCGGGCGCTATGGCTGACGATCCGGGAGCAGTTGGCCCGCGCCGGCGACCCGCACTTCGACGAGGACGCTCGGCGTCTGCAGGGGGTGCTGGCCGAGCGGCGCACGGACAGCGTGTCATTCTTCGGGCGCGTGTCCGGAGAGTGGGACGCGGTGCGGGCCGAGCTGTTCGGTGGGTCGGTCACCCTTCGAGCGATGATGGGGCTGCTGCCGCGCCATTGGGTGGTCGCGGACATTGGGTGCGGAACGGGGAACGGTGCCGAGCTGATCGCGCCGTTCGTCCGCCAGGTGATCGCGGTCGATCAGTCCGAGCCGATGCTGCAGGCGGCGAGGAAGCGGCTTTCAGGGGTGGGCATCAGAAACGTCACGTTTGTGGACGGCCCGATCGAGGCGTTGCCGCTCGGGGACGCGAGTGTTGACGCCGCGATGTGCCTCCTGGTGATGCACCATGTGCGCGAGCTCGGCGAGGCGCTGGGCGAGCTGCGCCGCATCATCAAGCCCGGCGGGCGGCTGCTGGTGATGGACATGTTCGAGCATGACCGCGCGGCGTACCGCCATACCATGGGCCATGTTCACCTGGGATTCAACGAGACAACTATCCGCAGTCTGCTGGACGAATCGGGCTTCACCGATACCCGGATAACGCCGATCCCCCCGGAAGCGGAGGCGAAGGGTCCGGGGTTGTTTGTCGCGACTGCCGAGCGACCTTGACCTTCAACGAGATTTTCATGGGACCTGTGGGTCCTATGCGACCCATACGACCCAGTCAGCAGGACGATCCTGAAGAGAACCACCATGACCGCCACCGCCACTCCCACCGCTCCCAAGACCGCCTCCAAGCCCTTCCTGAACACCGGTCTGCCGCTGACCTGTGACATGCCCTTCAAGGTGAAGGACACCTCGGCAGAAACGACACGCTTCGGGCGCAAGGAGATCGAGCTGGCCGAGCACGAGATGCCGGGGCTGATGGCGTGCCGCGAGGAGTTCGGGAGCAAGCAGCCCTTGAAGGGCGCGCGGATCATGGGGTCCTTGCACAACACGATCCAGACGGCGGTGCTGGCCGAGACGCTGGTGGACCTCGGCGCGGAGGTTCGCTGGGCGTCTTGCAATATCTTCAGCACGCAGGACCACGCCGCCGCCGCGATGGTGGCCGGTCGGCCGGGCAAGCGAAACGTGCCGACGTTTGCATGGAAGGGCGAGACGCTGGAGGAATACTGGTGGTGCACGCTGCAGGCGCTGACGTTCCCGGCGGACGCTAACGGCAGCAACGGGCCGTACGTCATCGTCGATGACGGCGGCGACGCGACGCTGCTGATCCACGAGGGGTACAAGGCCGAGCTGGAGTTCAAGAAGAGCGGCAAGCTGCCGGACCCGAACTCGACCGACAACGCCGAGTTCAAGATCGTGCTGAGCGTCATCAGGCACAAGCTGCAGGACGACGCGACGTTCTGGACCCGGATGGTGCCGTACATCCGCGGGGTGAGCGAGGAGACCACCACGGGGGTGCACCGGCTGTACCAGATGCAGGAGCGCGGCGAGCTGCTGTTCCCGGCGATCAACGTGAACGACAGCGTCACCAAGAGCAAGTTCGACAACCTGTACGGGTGCAGGCACTCGCTGGTGGACGGGATCATGCGGGCGACCGACGTAATGCTGAGCGGCAAGGTGGCGGTGGTGTGCGGCTACGGCGACGTGGGCAAGGGCTCGGCCGAGAGCCTGGCCAGCCAGAAGTGCCGCGTGAAGGTGACCGAGATCGACCCCATCTGCGCCCTGCAGGCGTGCATGAGCGGGTTCGAGGTGGTGACGCTGGAGGACGCGGTCTCCACGGCGGACCTCTTCATCACCGCGACGGGCAACAAGGACATCATCACCGTCGAGCACATGAAGAAGATGAAGCACAACGCCATCGTGGGCAACATCGGGCACTTCGACAACGAGATCGACATGGCCGGGCTGTACAAGCTGTGCGAGCAGGGCAAGTGCGAGCGCGTGAACATCAAGCCGCAGACCGACGAGTTCCGGTTCAAGGAAGACAAGGCGGCGGGCGTGAAGGCGCACAGCATCATCATCCTGGCCGAGGGGCGGCTGATGAACCTGGGCTGCGCGACGGGTCACCCGAGCTTCGTGATGTCCAACAGCTTCACCAACCAGACCATCGCCCAGATGCACCTGTGGAAGGCGGGCGAGGACATGGACAAGAAGGTGATCACCCTGCCCAAGCACCTGGACGAGAAGGTGGCGCGGCTGCACCTGGGCAAGCTGGGGGCGAAGCTGACGCGGCTGTCGTCGGATCAGGCGAGCTATATCGGGGTGCACGCGGACGGGCCGTACAAGGCGGAGCACTACCGGTACTAAACAGGCCGGATGGCAAAGCTGGATTGGCGGCTCGCGGGAATCTTGCCACTCACTCATTGAACTCAATACGCCCCGCGGTATGGTGTCCACTCCCGCCTATGACGCCTCAAGGAGTGACAATGGCAAACCGCGCGCTCTGCGTGCTTCCGGCGGCCGTCGTGCTCGCTGCCAGCATGACGGCACTCGGCTCGTACGTACTCATCAACGACGGCACGATGGACCCATCGTCGTGGACTGAAACAGTGCTCAACCCCACTGGCGGATTCGGCTATTCTGTGGGCCAGGCTGGCGCCGGTGGAAACCCCGACGCCTACCGCACCATCCATCAGTTCAGCACACAGAACATCGCTCAGGGCCTGGTGGTCCATCTCCATGAAGGCTCGGTCGTCGGGGCGGTGGACGCCGTGGGCATGTCGCTGGACGTCAACTGCTTCAATGGCGGCACGAGCGCTGCGGTGGCTTTCGGGCTGGTCATTCAGCAAGGTGAGACCATCTATTTCGGGCCGACGTTTACCGCGCTCACCAACTCGGGCTGGCGCACGGATTTGGCGTTTGTCAGCCTTGCGTCGTCAGATTTCCATAACGGGCCGGATTCCCCCGACTTCTCCGGTGCCGGCGCCCCGCTGCGATTCGGGTTCTTTTCCAGCAATGGCACCGGCGGCGGCGCCCCGATCAACTCCTCGAGCGGGGTTGACAACTTCATCGTTGCTATTTTCCCACCGCCATGCCCGGCGGACCTGAATCACGACGGCATCGTGAATACCGGCGACCTCACGCTGCTGCTCGCACGGTTCGGCCAGTCGGTTGCGCCCGGATCAACAGGGGATATCAATGGTGATGGCGTGGTGACAACGCCAGACCTAACAGCGCTTTTGGTCCGATTCGGGCAGTCATGCGGGTAGTTGGTGCGACTTGGACTTCCCGAGACGCGTGCGGTCAGCGAGGCATCATTACCTTCCACAACCCCAGTGCATTTCCCTCGGGGTCCTTGAACCACGCGAACCAGCCCATACCTGGCACTTCCTGCTTGGGGATCAGCATAGTGCCGCCGAGCTTCGTGATCTGCGTGAGCGTGGCCTCGATGTCATCGACCATGATGTAAAAGGTGACGTACTGGTGCGGCGGGTGGCCGAGCGAGTTCAGGTGACCGCCGATGCCGTCGGTCTTGGTCGGGGCCATGGGGCCCAGGTTGCCGACCATCGCCATGTTGGGGGCGCCGGGCATGTAGTCCCAGCCGAACGCGGCGGCGTAGAACGCGCGGGATTTGTTGATGTCCTGGCAACCGATCTCGAAGTGGACGACGGGGCACGGCTTGGGCATGGCGTTTTTCCTTGTGTGGCGCGGACTGCCGGACGGGGCGGCGGAGGTGGATCAAGGGGATCATGGTACCGGCGGGGCGGGCGGGCGATGCACGGGCGGTCTCGGGTCCGCGCGGCGGCGGGTGGTGTCGAAACGGCTGAGACGCTAGTCTCAACGCAGAGGATCAGCGCATGCGACAGCGAGTGAAGGCCAGTTCGAGCGTTCGTGCCGCGGCTTCAGGCGCCCCGGGGGCCGGAGCGCCCGGCCTTGTGCAGACCACCGGGGCTGGCTCCGTGCTCCCGCCGACAATGCTTGAACCTCTCTGCGCGGTGTTCCGGCGGTACTTGAAGGGGCTAGGCCAAAAATACACGCCTGAGCGCGCCCAGGTGCTCGACGTGCTGCTGGAGATCGACGACATCTTCCAGGCGGACCAGTTGCTGGAACGGGTGCGTTCGCGCGGGTACCGGGTGAGCAAGGCGACGATGTACCGGACCATCCGGTTGCTGCAGGACGCGGGGATCATCCAGCAGGTGCTGTTCGACGCCGACCACGCGCACTACCAGCTCGCGTACGGCCGGCAGCCGCGGGACCTGGTAATCCGTGTGGACACGCAGCAGGTTCTGCAGATCGAGGTGCCGGAGCTGGTGGAGCTGCGCGAAGCGATCTGCAAGCGACTGGGGCTGACGGTGCGTGGGCACAGGTTCCAGATCTTCGCGACCGGGGCCGAGCGATCTCGGTGATCGTTCTGTCGGGGTCTGCGCCCGCTACGCTTCACGCCGATGCCAGCGTTCCTCCGCTTCACATCGCTCTTCACCGGGCCGGTGGCCAGCGTGACGTCGTCGCGCTGCCGTCCGGACTGCACGGCGTGCGGGGCGGAGGAGCACTCTGACTCGGTCTCGATCGTTTTTGTCAGGCGGGGCGCGTTCGTCAAGCACTTCGGGCGTGAGCGGATCGTCGCCGACGCGAACCAGGTGCTGTTCTTCCGGCCCGGCCCGTCGTACCGCGTCGGCCACCTCGACACGGGCGGCGACGATTGCACGATCATCCGGCTCAGCGAGAGCGAGCTGCGCGCGGTCACGAGCGGGCATGCCGGTGAATCCGCCGACGGGACCGCGTTGCCCGAGGGCCTCATGAGCGCCCCGACCGATCAGCGGACCGACCTCCTGCACCGGGGGCTCTACCGTGCGCTCGTCGAGGGGAGATCGGGGTCGCGCGGCGCCATTGCCGTCGAAGAGGTCGCCCTCGAACTGGCCGCCCGTGCAATCCGCTCAGGGCTGGACGTTCTCGGGGCGCGTTCGCGGCGCGCCGCGCGCAGTGGAACAACCGAGGCGGACCGAGAGCGCGTCTCGTCGGCGAAGGAGTTGCTCGTCCGGTCGCGGGGCGCTGCCCCGTCGCTGGCCTCGCTGGCTCGCGCGGCGCACTGCTCGGCCTTCCATCTCAGCCGTACGTTCAGGCGCGAAACCGGGGAAACAATCCGCTCGTACGCGGCGGGCTTGAAGCTGCGTGGCGCGATCGACATGATGCTGTCGGGAGAGACCGACCTCACCCGCGTCGCGCTCTCGTGCGGCTACTTCGATCACTCGCACTTCACCAACGCCTTCACGCGCGCGGTGGGGATGCCGCCGGCGGCGCTACGGAAGTGCGATCACTCAGACCTCCGGGCGTGGCGCCGTCGGCTTGGCAACTGAGCAACCCGTTCCAAGCCCGGGAGGCGGCGGCGGTGCATGCTGTGTGCAGTTCGGGCCGGACGTCGGCGCGACGAAGCATCCAGACGAGGATCCAGACATGGCCAAGTGTCCCGTGTGCGACTGGGAGATCAAGGACAAGGGCATCACCGTGAAGTCCGACGGCAAGACCACGGTCGTGTGCTGCCAGGAATGTGCGGAGAAACTCAAGAAGGCCGCGAAGAAATAGCGGTCGATCGAGGGATCCGACGCGGGTCGGCGGGGTGGGTCACTTCACGCCCGGTGACCAGGCGCCGTCCCAGTCCGGCGGCGGCGGCCTGACGGCGAAGAGCCTCGCGCGCTCGCACATGGCGCGGGCCGCGCCGTCGTCGAAGCGGCGCGAGCACTCGTCGAACAAGGCCGCGGCGTCCTCGAATCGGCGCGTGCAGTAGTGGTCGAGCGCCCGGCTGTAGGCCCGGGCCAACGCCTCGGCGGTTTGACGCGCGTCGCCGGGGGCATCCGGCGCCGCGAGCGGCTCGAACACCCGCACGGGCGTCGCCCGCCCCACCACGCGCACCGTGTCGATCTCGCGGACGGTCCATTCGCGCGGGAGCGCCGCGGCCGAGGCGTCGGTGATGAGCACACCGGTCGCGTAGTGCTTGTTCAGGCCCTCGATGCGCGAGCAGAGGTTGACCGCGTCGCCCATGACGGTGTAGTTGAACTTGCTCGCCGAGCCGATGTTCCCGACCAGCATCTCGCCGGTGGACACCCCGACGCGGAGACGGAGCGCAGGGACGCCGAGTTCGGCGCAGCGCGGGGCAAGCGCGCGGACCGCGTCGACCATCTTCATCGCCGCGACCACGGCGCGGTGGGCATGGTCGTCGGTGAGCGGCGGTCCCCAGAAGGCGACGACGGCGTCGCCGATGAACTTGTCAACCACGCCCTTGAGCTCGGCAACGATGTCCGACGAGGCGCCGAGGTGCTCGTTGAGCAGCGCAACGACCTGCTCCGGGCGGAGCGCCTCGGCGAGGGCGGTGAAGCCCTCGAGATCGGACATGAGCACGGTCTGCACGCGCTCTTCGCCGCCGGGGCGGAGACGCTGCGGGTCTTCCAGCAGCCCGGCGACGACGGAGGGATCAACGAACTTGCCGAAGGTGTCCTTGATGAAATCGCGCTGGGCCAGGCCGCGCGCCATGGAGTCGAGGCCACGGGCGATCTCGCCGATCTCGTCCCGGCGCGAGGTGGAGAGCGCGACGTTGAAGTCGCCCTCGGCGATGCGCCCGGTGGCGGACACCAGCCCTTTGACGGGGCGGGCGATACGGGCGGCGATCCAGCGGCAGGCGACGAAAGCGACCACGACGGCGCCGACGCCGACAAGGGTGATGGTGCGGAGCAGGCGCTCCATCGGCTCGAGCGCCCTGTCGAGGGAAGCGGTGACCGCCAGGACCATCCGTTGACCTGGGGCGGGCTCATAGGCCACAACCTCTGCCAGAAGCGTTTGGACGGGGGGGAGCGCAATGCGCATTGAAGCGGGCGGGGCGTCCAGCGGCAGGTCCGCCCCCGACGCGAACACCGCGCTCACGCATTTCGAGGGATCGCCGAAAGATGTGTCACCCCCCAACACGTACCGCTCTCCATCGCGCCGGACAAACCAGACGCCCAGCGCCGCATTCCCAGTCTCTGTGGCCTCACTCCGAAGGAAGCCTGTTGCCCAGGCGTCGTCGACGCGGTAACCGATGAAGTACGCGTTGGTGGGCGGGTCGTCGGCTCGAGCGGAGGTTGAGACCGGGACGCCGATGACCAGGAATAGATCGCCGGCGAGCAGCGCGTATCGGACGGTCCGACGGGCGTTGCCGTCGATGAGTGGGTCGAGGTCCCAATGGATCGCGGGGTCTCGGATCGCCGCGTCGAGCGCGGGGTCGCCGGGGGCGATCGACGTGAGGCGGTCAGATCGTTCGTTGAACAGAATGTGAAAGGCCGGAGCGACCGATGCCCCGGACGCGAGCGTCGCTCGCAGCTCGCGCGAGCCGGTTTCGACGAAGATGTAATCGCGGAACTGCACTGCTGCCGGGTCGTTCTCGCCCGCGGCTCCGGATTGGTTGAGATTGCTGAGCACCGACTTGGCCCCGGGCTCTCCGAAGAGCAGGCGTGCCACGGTGCGCGCGTTCTCGGCGGCGGCCTCGACCCGCTCGAAGTACTCCGACACCGCTCGGTGGATCGCCGCCGGCGTGCGGACCAGCTCCTGGGCCCGGACGCGGTCGCGCACGATCGCAAGCACGGCGACGGTGAGGCCGACGACCAGCGCGAGCGTGAGCAGCAGGACTTTGGTGCCCAGACGCATGGGGACAGGCTAGCAGGCGGCGCGGCGGCTAGGATCGGTCCATCGCCCAGAGACGGGGCCGCTCCGGCCCCGGAACTCCCCCATGACAAGACTCCCACCCCACGCATCGAAATCTCACTCGCCACCTTCCGCACCGGTTCCCGGCGCACTCGCGCGCGGACCGATCGGGTGGCTTGTCGGCCTGTTTTCGAGCGTGCGATTCGGCATCGTGCTGCTGACGATCCTGTTCTTCTACTGCTCGATCGGGTCGGCGGGCCTGTTCTATCCCACCGGGCTCAACATCTTCAAGGGCGAGAACTGGCACATCGAGTTCGTGCGCCAGTGGCGGGGAATCGAGCTTACCGAGTTCGAGTGGTTTCACACGTGGTTCTTCAACGCGCTCATCGCCCTCATCTGCGCCAACATCGTCGTCACCACCGTCCGGCGCATCCGGTTGAACCGGACGAACCTCGGCGTGTGGATGATCCACGCGGGGATCATCATCCTGTGCATCGGCAGCGTGTGGTACTTCGGGACCAAGGTCGAGGGCGATGCCCCGGTGGTGCGCCGCAGCGTGGTGATCCGCTGGAGCAAGGACCCCTCGGCGCGCCCGGCGGTGCTGCCGGTGCTGCCGGGGAACCGGCTGGAGGTGCCGGCGCCGGGCGGGGTGTATGTGTTCCAGGTCGCCGACACGAACCCGGCGTGGCCCATCCTCGCCGAGGCGGACAAGGGGAAAAAGGCCTACAGCGTGACCGTCGCGGTGACGCGCCCGGATCAGCAGAAGTACATGCGTCAGATGCTCGCGGGGTTCCCGCAATACACCGAGGACGTCATCCCCGGCAAGGGACGGTTCAAGAAGCTGGCGGAATCCAACGGCGAGACGATCTTTGACAAAGACATCGACATGAAGCTGGCCTACGAACCGCAGGACCGGTTCTGGATCAAGGACTCCTCGGCCTTGTACCTGCGCAAGGCCGGGGACCGCGACTGGGTGCAGCGGCCGATCGAAGGGCTGCCTCGCTACAACGATTACGTTCCGAGCGCAGAGGATGTGTGGGCGCCGCCCGATGACCCGCGGGTGCCGGTGGAGGCGTTGAACATCGCGGCGGCGCCGCAGTCTGAGAACGACCCGCTGCGCGACGCGCAGGTGCGCGTCACGGGGTACCTGCGGTACGCCGTGCCCCAACAGGCGGTGGTGCCCACCGGCGGGGCACAGTTGTTCCCGGTGGCGGAGCTGCGGTTTGAGAACACCGCCATGGGGAGCGGGCAGACGCTTCAACTCGCCGCGCTGGACCCGCAGCGGAGCAGCGCCGTGAACGGGCTGGTGAACTTCCGTTGGGTGAACGACCAGGCCGCGCTCGATCAGCTGAAGTCATCGGGCGAGCGGAAGCTGACCATCCGGGTGCCGGCCTTGAACGTGACGCAGGAGTTCGCGATCAAGCCCGAGGACGTGGACACCAGCGGCGCGGGTCCATGGCGCGACGTGCCGGGTACGGAAGGGGCTTACTCGTTCCGGGTGCGGGGCGCCGCCGACAACCTCTCGCTCCCCGACGCCGGGCAGAACGGGGCGGCGTCGAGCGTGTGGATTCTCATCGTCGAGCTGAGGACTCCCGAGAAGACCTTTACCAGGTGGGTCGCCGACGACAGCGAGCGGACACGCGACGTGTCCGACGGCGCCGGCGACGCGCAGCACGGCATGAGCGCGCCGGATCAGTCGGTGTCAACGACCTACCGGCCCGCGCTGCTTTCACCGGTCACGCTCGTCGCCGGGCCGGGCGAGATCGGTCTGCGGGCGATCCTGACTCTGGAGGGTCCGCCGCGCGAGGAACCGCTCGCGGTGGGCAAGCCGGTGCAGGTGAACGATCAGCTGCAGATGACGCTGAACTCCTGGGGTACGAACGGGCGGATCGAGGAGCGCCCGGCGATCGTGCCGGTGGCGCAGCGCGACAAGGACTCCGACCGTGCCTTCTCGTTCTCCATGATCAAGCTGGAGATCACCCGCGCCGGCAAGACGGCGACCATGTGGCTGCCGCGCCATCAGTACAGCTTCCAGGACGAGAACCACGCCGACCCGGCCCTGAGCCGGTGGACGCCGGAGGTGTTGACGCTGGACGACGGGCGCGAGGTGGAGGTGATGTTCTCCCGGCGCAGCGCGCCGCTGCCCACGCGCGTGGCGTTGGATGATTTCATCCTCACCAGCCAGGTGGGCGGGTTCGAGCCGGGCAAGATGGGCTCGATCCGCGACTGGACCAGCGTGCTGCGGTTCGAAGACCCGTCGCTGCCCGACGGCTGGACGCCGGGCCAGACCATGAGCACCAACTCGCCGGTCGAGCACAAGGGGATGTGGTACTTCCAGAGTTTCTGGGACCCGCCGCGCGGCGCGAGGTTCCAGGGCGACACCGGCTCGGGCGGCATGAACTTCACCGGCCTGGGCGTGGGCAACCGCGAGGGCGTGTATGTGCAGCTCGCGGGGTGCTGCGTCAGTGTGCTTGGAATGATGTACGCCTTCTACGTCAAACCGATCCTGAAGCGCAAGGCCAAGGACCGGGCGCTGGCCGAGGCCGCCGCGGCGGGGCGCCTGGCGGCTGAGCGGATCGCACCGCACGCCAACGGCACGCGTCGCGGCGGTGCGATGGTTTCGCAGAGCGAACGCGCCGGGTTGCTCGATCCCACGGAGGAGCGCTAAGCCATGAAGAACGTCCTGTACTGGATCGTCGGGCTGTTGATGGCCTCGGGTATCGCCGCCCTGGCGGCGTGGGGTTCGCTCCGCGCGAGCAACACGGCGCCGGCGGGCTTCGCCTCGGAGGTGGACCTCAGGAAGCTCGAGGCGCTGGCGGTCCACACCGAGGGCCGGCTGAACTCGCTGGAGAGCTTCGCCCGCTACACGCTGAAGTATGTCAGCGGGCCGCACAAGATCGAGGGACAGCCCCCGGTGTTCTCGTACCTGGACCTGATGATCCGTCCGGACCGTTACGAGGACAAGGACATCGTGTGGATCAAGAACCAGTCGATGCGGGCCGACATGGCGGCGGGTCTGGCGAAGGCCGGCACCGACAAGGCGTGGTGCGAGCAGTTCATGAAGACCGGGCTCATTTCTCCAAAGCTGCTGGCGCAGCCCGGCGTGCAGTCCATGCTGGGGAACTGGTCGCGCGACCTGATCCGCACGGCGAAGTTCGTCGATGACGTCCAGGGTGCGCTGCACCTGAAGGAGCCCGCGCTCCTGTCGCGCCAGTTGCGGCTCATCCCGCCGGCGCCGGTCCCGGGGGGCGGGGACCGGGAGGCCGCCTGGCTGAGCATGAACGACCTGTACCCGCAGGACGCCGACAACCCCGCGCTGATCGAGCAGTTGCCCAAACAACTGGTCTCAGACCTTCGTCAGTCGTGGAAGGACTTCGTCAGCGCGTGGCGTGCGGAGGACGCCGCCGGCGTGAACCAGGCCGTCGCGACGCTTACGGCTCACCTGCACGAAGCCAACCCAACGCTGTACCCCAACCTGGAGCGCCTGAACGCCGAGAGCCTGTACTTCAAGCTGTCGCACCTGACGTGGGTTTGGGTGCTCTACCTTGTGGCCGTGGTGTTTCTGCTGATGAGCGTGGCGTACAAGTGGGAGGGGGCTCGGGCGGCTGGGCTTGGGGCGTTCACCGCGGCGTTCGCGCTGCACACCGCCGCCGTCATGCTCCGGTGGTATGTCTCGGGGCGGTGGCCCAACGCCAACATGTTCGAGGCCGTCACCACGAGCGTCTGGTTCGGCGCGGTGCTGGCGAGCATCCTGGAGATGATCGCGCGGCGCACGGCGATGCGGAACCTGTTCGCCCTCACCGCCGCGGTCGCCAGCATGGCCGCCCTCATGAGCGCCGCGTACATCCCCCAGCTCGACGCCAACATCCGCAACATGATGCCGGTGCTGCACGACATCTGGCTGTACATCCACACCAACGTCGTGATCGCAAGCTACGCGCTCATCGCCATGGCCTCGGTGACGGCCCTGCTGTACCTGGTGGGCCGCTTCTTCGGGGCGCCGGCGGCCCACGCCCGCGCGGGCGGGACCGGCGCGGTCCTCGAGCTTGCCCGCAGCGGTGGCTCCGGAGCGATCGGCAACCTCCCGGCGGGGCCCGGTCAGGCCGCGCGGAGCGCCGGGCTGCTGGAGGTGCTCGACGGCGCCACCCTGGTGCTCATGGAGCTGAGCTTTGTCATGCTCTGGGCGGGTATCGTGATGGGCGCGATATGGGCCGACCACTCCTGGGGACGCCCCTGGGGCTGGGACCCCAAGGAGGTCTTTGCGCTCAACACGTTCCTGGTGTTCCTGGTGCTCATCCACGTTCGGCTGAAGGTCAGAGACAAGGGCCTGTGGACGGCCCTGCTGGCGGTCGCGGGCTGCGCCGTGATGCTGTTCAACTGGATCATCATCAACTTCGTGATCTCGGGCCTGCACAGCTACGCGTAAGGAAGGGACAGGGGACCGGGACCCAGGAGTTGAAGGCCCCGCGGATACAATCCGTAAAGAGATACGAGTAGCAGACCGCGAGCCGAGCGAACGCGAGCAACGCTTCCGGGGCCATCCACTTCGAGAAAACCACCATGCCTACCTATGTGTATGAAACGGTGACCGCGGACGGCAAGCCCTCTCCGTCCTCCGAAAGGTTTGAGGTGAGCCAGAGCATCCACGACGCGCCGCTGACAAAGCACCCGGAGTCGGGCAAGCCTGTGCGCCGGGTCATTCAGGGATTTTCCATTCTCGGTTCGCCGTCGAACGAATCGACGGCCAAGCCCAAGGGCGCGTGCGGCCCGGGGTGCGGCTGCCATCACTGATCGGGCGCCGGGATTCTCTATCGTCTCGGTGAGCGAGAGAACCCCTGCACCGGGCGGGTGTGCACTTCAGGATCGACACGGGAGACGCGGGTGGTGTGCCACCCCTTGTCGCCCTTCTCGGCGTCGTATCTCACCGAGGCGCCGTCCTTGAGCACCTTGAACCCTTCGCCGTCGATGTGGGTGTAGTGAACGAACACGTCCTGGCCTTCGGGACCGACGATGAACCCGAATCCCTTTTTGTGATCGAACCACTTGACGGTGCCCAAGACATCCTTGAGCACGCTGGGGTTTTCCCCGATGTCGCTCATGGCATTTCACCGCGCGCCGGGGAAGAGCCGCGCCAATGCGCTCCCGGCGAAACGAATGAGCCGTCCGTAGCCGCGGGCACATGCCGCGACCGATCGACACACCTCGTCTGACGCGGCACCGGTGGGCGCTCGGTGCCGGAGGACCTGCGAGGACGCCGGGCGCGCGATCCGTGCGCCAGCATCCTCTCTAAGTTATCAGACGAAAAGGCCCAGTGCAAACGGTTTGAGGAGGAATTCAACACACTCGCCCGCGAACACACCGTGCAAAAAAGCCGCGCCCACCCATAAACCCACTGAAGATGGGCACTTGGACCCCAAATCTGGCGTCATAGGGCCGCGATGTTGACAGTGCGAGACCTGCCCCCCTGGGTTCGCGCCTCAGAGCACCAGCTTCTGGCCCTCGTCGATCCTCCTGGGCAGCCGTGACGCGTCGAGGTCTTCGGGCCCCATCGCGGTGGTCGGCGGCAACTCGATGACACATCGGCACTCGCCCCGCTCGTCGCGGGCCACCTTGACACCCACGCGCTCCAGCCAGCGGGCCGCCCGCTCGGTCTGGATGCGACGGCAGGTCTCGGGCGAGTCGGGGCCCTCGGCGTTCTTGATGGGCGCGAACTCGTCGATGCGGTCCGCCTCGTAGACGATGCTCGACCGGCACAGCGGGATCGCGTCGAAGACGAAAGTCTCAAGCTTGACGGCGTTGGGCTTGGCCGGGTTGAGCATCGCACCGGTGGCGGGGTCGACGCAGGGCACCTTCTTTTCGGCGCGATGGAACGGCAGCGCGAAGCTGCCGCCGGGGGTTCCCCGCCCCTCGTTGTTCAGCCCCGCGATGAAGTTGACGCCGATCATGTGCACCGCGATCGAGCCGGCGTTGTAGCGCAGCGTGTGGTCGGCGTTGCGGGCCGACGCGAGCGCCTTGGGCAGGTCGGAATACTCCGTGACCTGCACCTTGCCCTTGTGCCTGACGAACACGCCGACCTTCTCGTCCGGGTCGGACTTGGCGACCATCTTGCTGCTCATCTCGCCGGATGAATCCGGCGCAAAGGCGTGCAGGCCGATGAACACGGGGTCGATGACGCGGGCCAAGGGGTTGTCGATCTGGACGTAGCTGATGTGCTCGATCCCGCGGGCGCGCATGTCGTTGATCGCGCCGGACGTCCACAGGGCGCGGAGCGAGCCGCCGTGACCGTCGGGGTTGGTGGCGATCTCGCCCCTGCCCGCCATCAGGATCGCGCCGGTGTTCATGTCGAAGCTGGGCATGACGCCCTGGCTGAAGAACGTGATGTCGCGCGGGTTGAGGCCGCAGTAGTCGTTCTGCTTGAAGAACGCGATGGTCGCCTCGTGGTTCAGCGGGCTGGTCATGATGTACCACGGGATCGTCCGCATGTACCTCTTCTGCGCCGCGACGATCCAGTCGGCGAGGCACACGAACAGCGGCTTGCCCGTGACCGCGCCGCCGGGGAAGGCCCCCTTGGGCCCGTCGTACCCCAGGCGCGTGCCCTGCCCGCCGGCCACGGTAAACGCGGCGATCTTGCCCTGGCGCAACAGGTCCTCGCCCATCACCTCGTACTTGCTCTTGTTCCAGCCGCGCCCCGGGGCGGTGTGATCGCGCGGGTAGTACGGGGCGGGCTCCAAATCCTCAGGAGAAACCTGCGCCATCGGCTTGGAGGTGACGTACGCCCGCACCCACTGCGGCACCGCGTCCCAATCAATCGCTTCGATCTGCTCCAGCAGCGACCGGCGGGCACGGTCGTCGAGCTGATCCCAGAACTTCAGGACGTGGCTCTGCCCGGCGTGATCGAGGCGCCGGGAAACATCGGAGGGCGGTGCGGTGAGGGGGGGCATGACGAGGGTGCCGCTGAGGTTGACGGGGCGTTAGGGCGGAGGGTGCCTGGGAGACAGTGTATGTCTCGGCCGGGCCACCGCGGAAGAATCCGCGGGGAGGCTGGAGCAATGACAACCAGCCGGCAACTTGCGGGTATCGTCGTCCCGCCACCCACTGACCCAAGCGCGCGGCCCGCCGTCTCGATGTTCAGGCCCCGGGGTCTTCCGGCCGGGTCCAGCTCTCGCCCTGGTGACGGACGATCATGCCGGTTGCGACGTAGATGACCTGCTCGGCCACGTTCGTGCAGTGATCGGCGATGCGTGCGAGGCTGTGGGCCACGCGGTTGGCCGCGAATCCGAAGTCAACGGTATGCACGCCGCGCACCAGGCCCTCCTCGAGCTCGCGGAGGATCGCGGTGCGGAACTGCTCGGTCACGTCGTCGAAGGCGAGCACCCGCTGGGCGACCTTGGTGTCCATCTTCTCCAGCGCGGTGTTGGTGTCGCGCACGATGCCGATGACGCTGTTGGCCATGACGCGGAACCGGGGCGACAGGCTGACGCCCGAGCCGGCCAGCGCCTCAACCCGCTCGGCCATCGCCACCGACAGGTCGCCAATGCGCTCGAACTCGTTGTTGACCTTGACGATCGTCATGACGGCGCGAATATCGGCGGCCGTCACTCCCTCGCGCCCCCATTCGTCAACCAGCAGTTGCACGGCGGCCTTCTCAATGCGCACGTCCTCGTTGTCGATTTGTACGTCGCGCTCGATCACGGCCCGCGCCTTGGCCACGCGGCGTTCAAAGACGGCTTCGACGGCGTCGGCGACCGATGCCAGCACCAGGTGCCCTTGCCGGTGCAGGTCGGCGCTGATCGCGCGGAGCTTGTCGTGGAATGCGCTCGGCATGGCACGGTCCTTCGCGGGGGCGCCGGAACACCCGCCGCGCGACGATCATACCCGCATCCGACGCGGACAACGCGGCCCGTACAATGCCCGCGGGCGCTGGCGCAGCGGGCGACGGCCCTCGGCCCCTTCCCGCGGACTCACGAACTCATGGCAACGTTCAGCGTCCGAACACGTCCGGTCACGAATCTACCGGTGGCGCCGGGGCCTCCGGAGCCGCTGGGGGTCATCGCCGGCGGCGGTCGACTGCCAGTCCTGGTCGCCGAGGGGATGCGCAAGGCCGGCCACCGGGTGATGGGGCTGGGCTTGGCGGGTCAGTATCCGCGCGAGCTGCCGGGGTTGTGCGACGGGTTCATGGAGGCGGGCGTCCTCCGAATCGGGAGCTGGTCGCGCAAGCTGCGCAAGATGGGGGCACGCTACGCCGTCATGGTGGGAAAGGTGGACAAAGCGAACCTCGTGCACAACAAAGGCGCGGCGTTCCGGCTGCTGCCGGACCTCAGCGCGCTGCGGCTTTACTTTTTCACGGCTCGACGCGACCGGCGCAGCCATAACATGCTGGGGCTGATCGCCCTGGAACTGGCCCGCGACGGCGTTCTCTTGATCGACTCCACCACGCACATCCCCGACCACATGGCCACGCCCGGCCCCATGACCCGGCGACAGCCCAGCGTTGGGCAGCGGGCCGACATCGAGTTCGGTTGGCCGATGCTGAACGAGCTTCTAGGACTGGACATCGGCCAGTCGATCGCGGTGCGCGGACGCGACGTGGTCGCCGTGGAGGCGGTCGAGGGGACGGACCGCATGATCGAGCGGGCGGGGCAACTCTGCGCGGCTCACCGTGCCACCGGGTGGACGCTGCTCAAAGGCGCGCGGAAGGGGCACGATCGGCGTTCGGACGTTCCCACCATCGGGCCCGACACCGTCCGCGCCCTGCACCGGGCCGGCGGCGGCTGCATCGCGGTCGCGGCGGGCGACGTGATCATCCTCGACAAGCCGCAGACGCTGGCGCTGGCGGACGAGCTGGGCGTGGCGGTCGTGGGGATGGGCCCCGACGCGTAGCGTCAGCCCCCCGGCGTCAGCCCCCCGGCGTCAGCTCCCCGGCGTCGGGTCGCCGCAGTTGCGGGAGACCGGGACGAGACACAGAAAACGCATCCCCGCCGGGCCCGCGCGGAACTGGTGCTCGTGGTCGGCGGGGACGTAGACGACGTCGCCCTGCTTCAGCGGGCGGTACGCCCCCTCCAGCAGCACCTCGCCGCCGCCGTCGACGATAAACACCTCGTGCTCGTAATCGTGCGCGTGGCGGGGCGAGTGGCCGCCGGGCTCAACCCGGAACGACCGCAGGGCGAAGTTCGGTGCGCCGTGCTCGCGCCCGCACATGACGGCCATCTGGACGCCCTTCACGCCGTCCATTTGGACGGGTTTCTCGGCGGCTTCGTTGATGTTACGGATGAGCATGGGGGGGAGGCATGAAGACAGGAGGCATGGAGGCATCAGGCAAGACGATCAGTCGCGGAGTTCGGCGTAGCGACCGAGCTTTCGGAACCGCTCGTAGCGTTTGGCGACAAGTTGGGCGGGCTTGGTCTTCTTGAGTTCGGTGAGCGACTGGGCCACCCAGAGCTCGATCGCGGCGGCGGTGGCTCGCGGGTCGCGGTGGGCGCCGCCGACGGGTTCGGGGATCACGTCGTCAACGATTCCCAGGCGGAGGTTGTCGCTCGCGGTGAGGTTGAGGGCGCGGGCGGCCTCGGTGTTGGTCTGCTCGTTGGCGACTTTCCAGAGGATCGCCGCGCAACCTTCGGGGCTGATCACGGAGTACCAAGCGTGCTGGAGCATGGCCACGCGGTCGGCGACGGCGATCCCCAGCGCCCCGCCGGAGCCACCCTCGCCGATGATGATCGACAGCACCGGTACCTCGAGCCGGCTCATCTCCATCAGATTCACCGCGATGGCCTCGGCCTGTCCGCGTTGCTCGGCCCCCAGCCCGGGGTACGCGCCGGGAGTGTCCACGAACGTCACGATCGGAAGCCCGAACTTCTCGGCCAGCTTCATCTTGAGCAGCGCCTTGCGGTAGCCCTCGGGGTGGGCGCAACCGAAGTGGCACGCCAGCCGCTCCTGCGTGTCGCGGCCCTTGTGGTGCCCGATGAGCATCACCTTGTGCGAGCCGACGCGCGCAAAGCCGGTGACGATGGCCGGGTCGTCGCCGAAGCGACGGTCGCCGTGCAGCTCGCAGAAGTCCTTGCACAACAGCGAGACGTAATCTCGGAACTGCGGGCGCTGCGGGTGGCGGGCGACGCGGACAGTCTGCCAGGCAGAAAGGTTTGAGTAGATGTCACCGAGGCGACGCTGGTGCTCGCTTCGGAGCCATGCGAGCCGCGCGCCGGGCTCGGCGGGGGGCGCCGAAAGAGACACTGAAGCCGCTTCACCGGAGGCCTCGACTCCGTCGGCCTTTGTCTTCTTGCGTCCGGGTTTCTTGGCGGGTTCGGCCGGGGCCTCGGGCGCCTCCGCCACGGCGACCGCACCAGCGGGCGTGCGCGACCCCTGGGTCGCACCGGCCTGCAGCTCGGCGATCTGCTTCTCCAGCTCGGCGAGAGGCTTCTCGAAATCCAGGGCGTAGGTAATGGCCATGAGCGGGGGCATTGTAGGGATCGCCGGGTGGCCGGGAGACTGGGTTACCATCCCGCTGTGAGCGCCCAGTTCCTGCTAGTCATCGGCGGCGGCAACATGGCCCGAGCCCTCGTGCTGGGATGTGTCGAGCGGGATGTGATGCGGGCCGAGCGGTTCGTTGTGGTTGAGCCGGACGCCGGGGCACGCTCCGCGTTCGCGGACGCCGGCGTGCGCGCCGTGGGGTCCCTTGGTGAGGTCGCCGGCACATGGGGCGGGATGATTCCCGATGCGACCCAGGTGCTGCTCGCCGTCAAGCCGCAGTCCCTCGGGGGCGTGTCGGCTCAATGGGCCGCCGAGGGATTCAGCGGATTTCGTGGCGTGGCGATCACCATCCTCGCCGGCACACCCAGCGCCAAAGTGCAGGCAGCCCTGGGCGGCTCGGCCCGCGTCATCCGGGCCATGCCCAACACGCCGGCCCGCATCGGCCAGGGCGCGACGGCGGTCGCCCTCGGCACCGGCGCACGCCCCGGCGACGAGGCCTTGACGCTCACGCTGTTCCGTGGCGTCGGCCCGGTCGTCGAGATGGTGCCGGAAGCGGCGATGGACGCCGTGACGGCGGTCTCCGGCTCCGGCCCGGCTTACCTGTTCTATCTTGCCGAGGCGATGATCAGGGGCGCCGTTGAGGCGGGCCTGGCCGACGACGCGGCCGACAGGCTGGTCCGCCAGACGCTTCTGGGTTCCGCGTCGCTGCTCAAGCTGTCACCGGGCGAAAGTCCCGCCTCGCTCCGGACCGCGGTGACCAGCAAGGGGGGCACGACAGAGGCGGCGGTGGGCGTACTCGAGAAAGCGTCGGTCTCCGAGGCTGTTCGCGGCGCCATTGTGGCCGCCACCGCCCGGGGGCATGAACTCGCGGGAGGCTAAGGCGTGGGACGTTTCATTCGGTTCGTTGCCGGCTTCGCCACGCTCGTGGCACTGATGGTGCTGCCCGCCTGCTCCCCCCGCCCTCCCTGGTGGATCGGCGGCGATCCCGACGCCCCCATGGTCTCTTCTGTGGCGCTGACGCGCATGGAAGCGGCGCTCGGCATGAGCGACGAGCAGCGCAAGGGCGCCGGCGACCTGCACGCCGCCTATGTCGCCCAGCACCAGCAGGCCGCGGCGAAATACCGTGACTGGTGCCGCCTCGCCGACGCGATGCTCGAGCGCAAGCAGAAAGACCCGGAAGTCCTGGCGCGCAAAGATCAGGGGACGTTGAAGTACGCCGCCCACGCCGAGCGGCTGGCACAGCAGTTCCTTGATGATCTCCGGTTGCTGCTGACAACCGAACAGTCGTCCAAGTGGGAGGACGCGATGCGGGCGTTGCGGCGCTCTCAGATGCTCGGGCCCGTGTACGAGGAGAAGACCGCGGACCTGCTCGCGGTGGTGGACGGCCCTCCCCCGCTGCTTTCGCCCGAGCAGCGGGGCAAACTGAAATCGCAGCTCGACGACTGGGAGCAGGCGATGGACGCGGTGCTGCAACGCAAGGCGGCGTTCATCCGCGGGCACATGGCGGAGAATCTGAGGGCGACCAGCAGCGAAGACGGCGCGGCGACCAAGGCTCTGTACAGGGACTGGCGGGCGATTGTTCGAGAAGAGCGCGTCCTGTGTGTCCGGAGCTCGCGGGCGCTCGAGGACGCGCTCCCGGAGGAGGTCGCTCTCAAGCTGCGTCGAAAAGTGTCGCAGCAGGCCTACCCATGGCTGTACGAAAAAACCCCCGCCGAGGAGCCGGTGCGCAAGGCGCTGGAGCTGCCTGGGCTGACCGGCGTGACCAAGGCGAAGTTGGAATCGCTCCTGAAAGACATCGAGCACGAGCACCTGCGGCTGGCCGACCAGGCGGCCCGGGCATTCGAGGAGTGGGAGCGGAAGGCGAAACCCGACGAGCTGGCCGCCAAGGGCAACAACCCTGAGCCACCCCCTGAGCTGGTCAAGGGGTACGAGAAGCTCGAAGACCGAGTCTCGACGGCCCTTTCCGAGGCGCTGACTGAGGAGCAACTGACCGAGGTCGGCGCACGACGCAAGGTGCAGTCATTGCCAAATCTGGAGTTTGAGTAGAAGCAAGACAAATGGCACTGGCCTTCTCGCCACGCAAGACCGAGGATAGATCGGCTCCAGTTCGGGAGTTTGTTGGAACCCAGTGCAGTCCAGACGGGTACAGTGTTGACCCACCGTTCGCTGCGCGTTTGAAACTACGGTGGACGGAGCAATCCCATGCGGACCCATTTTCATCGTGCTCTCTGTGCTGCGACCGTGGTGATTGCATCCGCGACCGGGCTGGTTGCGTCTCGCCACGCCCTCGCTCGACAGGTTGAGGACGCCATCGCCGACGCCCAGGAAGCCGCGATGGATATGTACTCCGATGCGCTCACCCGCGGCGACGCCGAAGGGTTTATCAAGGTGCTTGGGCTCAAGCCCGACCAGCGCCAGGCGGTGCTCGATCTGTTCACGGCCTATCGCGGTCAATACGACACCGCCACCAAGAAAATCCGGGAGTACCAGAAGTCGCTTCAGGAGAAGTCCGGCGGCGGCTATGACCCCAAGGTCTGGGCCGAGGCGGGGCCGGTTTATGAGCAATACAGCAAGCACACCAAGAAGCTCAAGGAAAGCTTCCTGGAGGACCTCAAGGCGATGGTCCCGCCCGACCTCATGGACAACTGGGTCAAGATCGAGCGCCGCGTCCGGCGCAAGGAGGGCACGCGCACGGCAATGTTCAACTCCGCGCGTGCCGACCTGGTGTCCATCGTTGAGGGCGTGATGGGGAACGACCCGTTGCCCGACGAGCTGAAGGCCGCCATGGACCGCTACGAGGAGGACATCGACCGTTCGATGAATGAGATGGCCCAGTTCCGCAAGGAACTCGAGGCCAAGCAGACGGAGATGATGAAGGACATGGCCAACAAGGACGCCGCGGAGATGCAGAAGATGCAACTCCAGATCGTCAAGCAGATGAACGAGAAATCCCGCAAGGCAGCGGAAGTGAACACGGCGGCGTTCAAGAAGCTGACACCGCTGGTTCCCGAGAACAAACGAAACCGCTTCCAGGTGGCGTACTACAAGAGCGCCTACAGCATGATGGAGGGGATGATGCCGGGGCAGGCCTCGCTCACCAAGGCGGTGGACAAGGCGACGAAGCTGAGCGACTGCACCGGCGAGCAGAAGCAGCAGATCGAAGCGACGATGGAGGAGCACGATAAGGAGCTGCTGGGCGTGTATGAGAAGTACGCGCAGACCATGGACAAGAAGATGGAGGAGGGCTCCAAGAGCGACGACCCGACGGCGGTCCAGCAGATGTACTTCGACCAGACCGCATGGATGGACCTCAGCACCAAAAAGGGCGAGGCGGACAGGAAGGCCGTCGAGAAGCTCCGCGCCATCCTCACCCCGGAACAGCTCGCCCAGCTCCCCGCTCCGCTGAAAAAGGTCGAGACCGCCAAGCCCACCTTCGACGAGTAGGCCCCCTCCCCGGGGGGGGGAGCCAGCGCAGGTGTTCCGTTAACAGTTTGAGCCGGCGGGCCGCCCTCACCGGTCGGCGCCGCGTCGTTCGACCTGCTTTCACCCATCCACGGAAGCCACTCTCGGCGTCGCGCCGGGCGAACAAGTTTTTTTCCCGATTTCCTTCCGGATCCCGTCTCGCACTCGCGCCGTTGGCGCTTGTCTATGGCGAGGCGTCGCCCACTTCGTCTCCTTGATTAGGAACTTGTTCGGAACAGAAGCGGGCCGTCGCCACCAAATCGCGTGAGCGGCGAGGTGTATTCAACGCCATCTCGTTGTTCCCGGTGGGCTTCCCACCGACGAAACCGCCTGGAGACGAACCCATGGAATCCGCCTGCTGCTTCTGCGATACCGACGATTTGTGCACGACAGGCCGCGGCCTGTGGTCCCAGGCGGTCGCCGCGTGGCGAGGACAGGTACCCGAAAGCAATCCCACCCCCGCCGCCGACCTGGTCGCGGCGCGGGTGGAACTGGTGAACGCGGTCATGTCGCTGGTCCGTCGAATGGACCGGCACCAGTTGGAGGATGCAGTGGTCGCGGGGGCCTTGGACTCGGCCGCCCGCCGTTTCGCGGAGCGGGCACGGGAATAGCCGCCGCTGGAGGAGTCAAAGCCGCCCGTCCGGAGGGGATAGAGGTGTGCCGGCACCGTCTCGGGTGGGCCGGGGAGAGCCGCTGACCCTTTCCCGGAACGCCATCCATTCGCACCAACCAGACCGGAGCCAGCCGCCGCAGGATTCGTCCGGCGGCTGTGAGGGTGCAACAATCTCCCGCCCCAGTGGTTGAGCTTTGGGTACGACACCCTGGCCCACGGGTAGCCGGGGTTTGTGCCGTTTCCCTCGTGAGGAGTTCGCCGTGACGAAGACACTCAGTTCCTTGGCACGCCGCGCCGCGTGCATCTGGGCGTGCGCCTTGGCCGCCGCCGCGACCCTTGTGTTCACCCCGACCGCCAATGCCCAGCCCGGGCGCGGGATGTTCGGCGGGCTTGACGAGCCGACCATCAACTCCAAGGAAATCGAACGGTACGGGGAGCTTCTGAAGCTCACCCCGGACCAGCTCGAGAGCGCCAAGAGCATGCTCGAGGGGTTCAACGGCGACTTCAACTCGATCCGCCAGGAGATGCGCCAGGCCTTCGAGTCGATGCGCAACGAGGCGCAGGATTCGGGCGACAACAGCCTGTGGCGCAACGCGCCCAAGCTGATGAGCGGCTTCCAGCAGAAGGTCGAGAAGATCGAGAAGCAGTACTTCGACGACCTGAAGCTGCTGCTCACCGACGACCAGGCCGCGAAGTGGCCCGCGGTCGAGCGCGCCCACCGGCGGGAGAAGTCCGCGCCGCGCGGCGGCCTGGTCAGCGGTGAAACCGTCGACCTCATCAAGATCGTGCACGACCTGAAATCGCTGACCGACGCCGACCGCCAGGCGGTGCAGCCGCTGCTGGACCAGTACGAGGGCGAGCTTGATCGCGCCCTGACCGAGCGCGACAAGGCGTATCAGGAGGGGATGGAACAGGGCATGCAGCTCTGGATGAACCAGCAGATGGACAAGATCGAGGCGCTGTTCAGCAAGTCGCGCGACGCGGCCGCCAAGGTGAAGGACGTGAACAAGCGCTTCGCCCGCCAGGTTGGGGCCGGCCTGCCCGAGAAGGCGCAGCCTGACTTTGAAAAAGAAGTGAAGAAGGCCAGCTTCCCGCGCGTCTACCGCGCGACCTTTGCCACTCGAGCACTCGACACCGCGCTGGGGTTGGGCGACCTTTCCGAAGACCAGAAGACCCAGCTCACGACGATCAAGACTTCGTTCGAGACTCAGCTCTCGGGCCTGCAGGAGAAACAAGCCGCCTCCATCGAGGAGACCGAGATGAAGCGCACCGCCATGCAGATGTTCGGCATGGGCGGCGGCGGCAACGACGGCTCGCAGGAAGTGCGCGACCAGCGCCGCGAACTCGAGAGCGCCACGTACGACAAGGTCAAGGCGGTCCTCAACGAGGCCCAGCAGGCCAAGCTTCCGGAAAAGCCCCAGCAGGGCAACTGGCGCCGGATGTTGCCGGGCGGGGGCGGCGGCACCGGCGGCGGGCAGGGAGCGGGGCGCTCGGGGAGCTGATCCGGACGCCGGGGCAATCCTTAGCCTGATACGAATCGAGCTATTCGCGCGACCCGTTCAGCACCGCGACGATCCCAACAAATCCCTACAATCCGCCCCCGTGACGGATTGATACGCCCGGCGCGTCTTGGCCAAAGCGCGAGCGGTTGGTTGCGCTCGCTTTCTGAAGAGAGCCTGGAGACCCCTCATGCCCTGCACCATCCAAACGGGCCGCGTCGCGGCTTTGGTTCCCGCCCTCCTGCTGGCTTTCGCCGGCCTGAGCGTTTCCACGCCGAACGCCGAGGCCAGGCAGGCCTTCACGTTCTCCTCGACCGGGGGAGGTCCGGGGGGCGGTTCGCAGTTCCGGGCGCCGGTCGCCACGCGCGACGTCGATCGCTACGCCCAGCTCCTCAACCTGACCGAGGAACAGAAGGCGTCGGCCAAGAGCATGGTGGAGGCGATGGTCGGCGAGTTCACCCCACTCGCCAAGGAAACACGCGAGAAGATGGACGAGATCCAGGCCGAGTTTCAGGAGTCGCGCGACCCCTCGGTGTTCCGCGACAAGATGCCCGCGGTGATGGGCAAGCTCCGCGACAAGCGGGCCGAGCTTGAGAGGAACTTCCTGAGCGACCTGAAGCTGCTGCTGACACCCGAGCAGGACGCCAACTGGGGTCGGCTGGAAAAGCTCCGGCGGCGTGAGTCGAACACCCCCGGGTTCATGGGGCTCTCTGGCGAATCGGTCGACCTGGTCAAGGTGGGAGAGAAGACCGGCGTGATCGGCGGCCCCACGTTTGCCGGCGCCCCCGAGCAGCTCAGAAGCCTGTTCGAGCAGTACGAGAACGAGCTCGACAAGGCACTGCAGGAGAAGGCCAAGGCGCAGGCGGACAACCCCGTTCGCGGCGGCCCTGGTCGCGACGGGCCGATGGACCCGGAGGCCATGCAGAAGGCGATGGCCGCGGTCCGCGAGAAATCGCTGGGCGTTCGCGACGTGAACTCCAAGTTCGCCCGTGAAATCCAGGGCGTGCTGGGCGAGGGCCTGGCGTCGAAGTGGGCCGACGAGGTCAAGAAGCAGACCTTTCCGGATGTCTACCGTGAGTCGTACACGTCGAAGGCGATGCAAGCGGCGCTCGCCATGGGCGACCTGAGCGGCGACCAGCAATCGGCCCTCAAGTCGATCCAGGAGCAGTACCAGCATGACCTGGCGCCCGCGAATGAGGCTTTGGCCAAGGCCATCGCCGACGCCGATTCCAGCGGCGACCGGGGAGGCATGATGAACGGCCCCAACGGGGCGATGATGGTCCGCATGGGCGACGAGCCCGAGGCCGTCAAAAAGGCCCGCGCTGCCAAGCGGGAGATGGAAAATAAGACGCTCGACAAGATCAAGTCCACGCTCACGGACTCTCAGAAAGCGAAGCTGCCCCCCAAGCGCGAGCGGCGCGGGCCGGGGCCCGGCACCGACGCGGGCGAGGACGGCGGCGAGATGGAAATCCACGTCATGACCACCGACGTGCGAAACTGACCGCGGACCGTTTCTCGGTGGCACCAAGGCGTCGGGCCGAGCGGGAGCCCGCTTCGTCACTGAACGGACGCGGTTTCCCGCCGCCGTCGCGAGGAATGGCGGCGAGGGTGCGCTGCGCGCGGCCTGAAACGCGCGTGGAAGGCGCCCCGGTCCGCCCCCGTTATCAGTCAGCGCCGATTCCCTACCATTCGGCAACAAATCGTCGGCTCGTCGGTTTTGCCTTGAGGAACGCTCCAGCCCACGGAGACTTGATCTGACCGCCACACCTTCACACGCCGCGCCCGCCACGGGCGCGATGAATGGCAACGCCGCCTTCTCCGAGGGCGGGCGGGGTTCAAACGGGCACGCCGCGCGCCGGATCGAGCAGCGTCCCGAGGTGCAGGAGAGCGCCGCCAGGATGATCAACGCCGAGCAGGCGATGCGCCTCCGCGCGGTGCCGATGCGCACCGAGGCAGGACGCCTGCAGGTCGCGATGCTCGACCCGCAGGACGATGCGGCCGCGGACGAGATCAGCGTCTTCGCCTCGCTCCCCGTCACGCGCCACGCCATCGCCGAGCCGATCCTCCGCGACCTCCTGCGTGAGCACTACGGCACCACCGCCGCTGAGGTGGCCCAGCGGCTCACCAAGGGAGGCGAGCAGCAGGCCGATGACCTGGTGGCCAACCTCGAGGCCATCGACGCCGATGAGCTGCACCGGATGGCCGAGCAGCCGACGCTCATCAACCTTGTCAACCTCATCATCCTCGAAGCCGTCCGCGGACGCGCCAGCGACGTCCACGTCGAACCTTTCGAGAAGAAGCTGAGCGTCAAGTACCGCGTCGACGGCGTGCTGGTCGAGCAGTCGTCGCCGCCCAAGAAGCTCCAGCCGGCCATCACCAGCCGCATCAAGATCATGGCAGGGATGAACATCGCCGAGCGGTACGTGCCCCAGGACGGGCATATCACGCTGCGGTTCGAGGGGCGCAAGGTGGACATCCGCGTGTCCACGGTGCCGACGATTTACGGCGAGTCTGTGGTGATGCGCATCCTCGACAAGGAGAGCGTGCAGCTCGACCTGGGCAAGCTCGGCATGAGGGCGCCGGACCAGGAGGCGATGCAGCGGCTCATCGACCTGCCGCACGGCATGGTGCTGGTGACCGGGCCCACCGGCTCGGGAAAAACCACCACGCTGTACGCGGCGCTGACCAAGCTGTACGACCCGTCCCTCAAGATCATCACCATCGAAGACCCCGTCGAGTACGAGCTGGGCGGCGTCAATCAGATCCCCGTCAACCCCAAGCGCGGCCTCACGTTCGCCTCCGGCCTCCGCGCGATTCTCCGCCAGGACCCCGACGTGATCATGGTGGGCGAGATCCGCGACAAGGAGACCGCCGACATCGGCGTCCGCTCGGCCCTCACCGGCCACCTGCTCTTCAGCACGCTGCACACCAACGACGCGGCGAGCGCCGTCGGGCGCTTGCTCGACATGGACGTGGAGCCGTTCCTGCTGGCCAGCGTGCTGGAAGGCGTGATCGCCCAGCGCCTGGGGCGCCGGCTGTGCCAGTTCTGCAAGACGCGGACGCCCTTGACCGAGGCTGCTCGCCACCGACTGGCCCCGGGCGAACACTCGCTGTTCCCCGGCGGGGAGGCGTGGAAGGGCGCCGGCTGCGAGAAGTGCGACAACGCGGGCACGCGCGGGCGGATCGGCTACTACGAGGTGCTGGAGGTCAACCCCGCCATGCGGGGCGCGATCACGCAGCGCATGAGCGCCCAGGAACTGGTGCGCCTGGCCGGCCCGACCTACTGCACCATGCGCCGCGACGGGCTGGTGAAGGCCTCCGAGGGCTGGACAACCGTCGACGAAGTCATGCGGGCCACGCAGGACGTCGAGGAGGTGCGCTGAGCGTGCCGGTGTTCCGATACCAGCTCGTGGGGGGGGGCGGGGCCGGCGCCGCCGCGCAGGTGTTCCGTACCGTCGAGGCCCCCGACCGCGCCTCCGCGGTGAGGGCCTTGCTGCAGCGGGGTGAGACCCCAGCGAAACTCGAGGAGATGCTCGATGGCGCCGCTACTGCTGAGCAGGCTGCGGCTCCGCGCCAGGGCGGCGGCGCGATGGGCCGGGCCGAGCTGTGCTCGTTCGTGCGCGACCTGGGCACCGCGGTCAACGCCGGCCTCCCGCTGGTCGCCGCTCTGAAGACCATCGCCCGCCAGGGGCGCAGCCAGAAGCAGAAAGCGATGCTCGAATCGCTGCTGGCCGCGGTCGAGGCGGGAGACCCGCTCAGCGACGCCATGCAGGCGTACGGCAAGCCGTTCACCGACCTGGTCATCAGCCTGGTCCGCGCGGGCGAGGCCGCCGGCAAGCTGGGGGAGACGCTGAAGCACGCCGCCGAGCTGCTCGACCGCGACCTGAAGCTGCGCCGTCAGGTGCTGGGGGCGCTGCTGTATCCGGCGATCATCGGCGTGCTGATCGGCGTCGCCATCATCGTGGTCGTGACGTTCGTGGTCCCGAACGTGCTGAAGGCCGTGGCGAGCCAGGGCGGCATCCGGATGCCGTGGCCGACCGTGGTGGTGCAGAGTCTGGCGGGGCTGTTCACCCAATGGTGGTGGCTGATTTTCGGCGGCGCCGCCATGGCGCTTTGGGTGTTTTCAACCGCGCTGCGCCAGCCGGCTTTCCGGCTGGGGTTCGACCGGTTCCTGCTCCAGTTGCCCCTGATGGGCCCGATGCTCCGCGACGTCGCGGTGGCCCGCTTCACCCGCACACTCGGCACGCTGGTGGGCGCGGGGCTGCCGGTGCTGTCGTCGCTGAGGATCGTCCGGGCGGTGCTGGGCAACAAGGCCATGGAGCAGGCGATGGAGGCGGTCTCCGAGGAGGTCGCCTCGGGCAGCACCATCGCGGAACCGCTGGAGCGAACGGGCTTCTTCCCGTCGCTTTTGGTGCAGATCGTGGGCCTCGGCGAGCGGACCGGCAAGCTCGACGAGATGCTGACGCAGGCCGCCGACGCGTTCGAGGAAAAGACCGAGCAAACCGTGAAGCTGGTGACCACCGTCCTGCCGCCGCTGCTGATCGTGGTGCTGGCCCTGGCGGTGGGATTCATTGTGCTGTCGATCCTGCTGCCGCTGCTGGAGCTGCAGGAGGCGGCGAGCAGGCAGATCTAACACGCCCCCGGCGCCGGCCGGGGGGCCGAAGGCCGGAATACACGAGGGACCATCATGGAGAAGACACCAAATCAACACGCTCCCAGGGCATCGAGAAAACCGCGCCGATCCCGCGGCTTCACGCTGATCGAGGCCATCGTGGTGGTCGTGATCATCGGCATCCTGGCGGCGTTCATCGCCCCACGCCTGCTCAACCGCATCGGGCAGAGCAAGCGCTCGGTCGCCGAGGGAAACGCCGCGGTCCTGGCGAACCAGATGACCAACTTCATGATCGACCACGGCACGCCGTCCGACGGCTCCACCATCGACATCCTGTTCGAGCGCCCCTCCAACGTGGAAGAGGCGAAGTGGGAGCCCTACGTGCAGAACCCGGACCAGTTGAAAGACCCCTGGGGCAACAAGTTCGTGCTGGTGATCCCCGGCCAGAAAAACCGCGACTTCGACATCGTCAGCTACGGGGCCGACGGCAAGCCCGGCGGCGAGGGCGACAACGCCGACATCGTGAAACCCTGAAGTATTCACCGCGGAGGACGCGGAGTACGCGGAGGGTCTCACCCCTTCTGCGAAGCCCCGCGCCCCACGGCCACTGACCGCTCCAACGCCAGGGACTACCAAATTCCCAAGTCGTCCACCCACTCCCCCGCCTCCCTCCGCGCTCTCCGCGTCCTCCGCGGTGAAAGAGCATTCACGCTCATCGAGCTGATCGTCGTGATCGTGCTCCTCGGCATCGCCGGCGGCCTCATCGCGCCGCGCCTTGTGAACACCGCCCAGCGCAAGGCGAGGGCCAAGGTGCAGGAGCTGGCCGAGCTGCTCTCGGTCGCCGCCCGACGCGACTCGTGCGCCGCCGCCGGCGCGGAGTCGCAGCGCATCACGTACGACGCCGAGACTCGACGCGTCGAGCTCCTGGTAAGGCGCACCCGCGACGACTCGCGCGGGCGGCCCGGCGAGCCCGGCGTCTGGCGCAACGACCCGCTCGCACCCCCCGTCACGCTCGAAGGCGTCCGCATCTCCCAGACCCTCGTGGACGGCGTGACCGCCGACGACCACGGCTGGCAGTTGGATATCGCCCCGGGCCGCGTCCGCCCGGCGATCGAGATGCTGGTGGAGACCGATGACGGGAACAAGGACCGGTTCGCCGCCCGCAGAGGCGGCCCCGTGCAGCAGTGGTACCTGCTGGTGCTGCCCTACGCCGCGGCCGCGGAAATTACCGAAGTCGGCGCGGGCGGTCCGGCTTCGCGCGCCCTCCGATCAGTTGACCTGGACGCATCGGGGATGGGGGACCGCGCATGGTGAGCGTCCCCCATCTGAAGCGGCGCCCGCGCGGCTTCGCGCTGGTCGACGCCATCGTGGGCGGCATCCTGCTGGGCATGGCCCTTACCGCGGTGATCGGCTTGACGGGGTCGGCGATCTCTGCACAGGCCAAGGGAGAGCAGTTGACGACCGCCGCCGCGCTGGTCGACGAACGACTCAACCTCGTGCTCGCAACCGGTTACGAGGCGTACCCCAGCGCGTTCCCGCTGAAGGGCGCCTGCGATCCCCCGTTTGAGGCGTACACCTACGAGGTCACCATCACGCCTCAGGGAGAGGGAAACGCGGCGCTGGTCCGTGCGGAGGTGAAGTGGCGCGGCTCGGGCAAGCCGCAGAGCCTTGCGGTTGAAACGATGATCGCCCCGCGCGTCGGCGACGACCCCGACCCGGACCGCAAGCCCGCCGAGGCCGAAGACCGCGCCGCCCGCGACAACCCCACCACGAGCACCCAATCGGGGGGCGGGCGATGACACGGGTTGAAATCGCCAATCCAACTCCGCAAACACCGCGCCTCCGCGGTGAACACGGCTTCACGCTCATCGAGCTGCTGGTGGGCATCCTCATCACCGCCGGCATCTGCGGCGCCACCACCGTGGCGCTCACCCAGGCGCTGAAGGCCAAGGCCACGTCCGAGGCCCGGCGCCAGGCCTTCGTCCGCGCCACCACCGCCGCCGACCGCATCGCGCTGAACCTCACCAACTTCGTGCGTGACGGCGACCTGTACCGCGCCCGCGTGCTCATCTCTGACGCCGGCGAGGGCGAGCAGGCCGCCGACCAGCTCCTGGTGTTCACCAAGAGCCTTCAGCCCACCCGCCCCATCGGCTCTCAGCCCGAGGGCGACCACTACGAGGTGCAGTATCGCATCCAGGCCGACGAGCGGGCCGCGCTCGACCCCAAGGCCGGCAAACCCGCGCGGGGCGCGGGGCCGGCGCAGACCATCCTTTGGCGCCGCGTGGACCCCGTCCCCGACGAGAACCCCGAAGGCGGCGGCGTCGCGTTCCCCCTCGCCGAGCGGATCGCCGCCCTTTCCATCGATGCCTTCGACGGCAAAGTGTGGTACCCAAGCTGGGACAGCGACCGCGACGGCTACCCGCACGCGGTACGACTCACGGTATGGGCCACCAGCGAAGACGGCACGAAGAAGGCCGCCGCCCGGCGCGTGGTGGCGTTTGACCGCGTCCCCGTCCCCTTTGTCACCGCCACGAGCCAGGCCAAGCAGGGGAGCACCAAATGAGGCGAGGCTCCGCCACCCTGGTCGTGCTGCTGGCGATCTCGCTGGCGTCGGTGGTATTGGTCTCGCTGCAGGCCGCCTCGCTGGCGCAGGCCACCTCCGGGCGTGACGCCGTCGCGCGCGTCCGGGCCAAGTGGGCCGCCCGCGCCGGCCTCGAGTCCACCCTGGCCCGCTTCGAGCGCAACATCCTCAACCGTGACGACAAGAACCCCCTCACCGAGATCATCGACATGCGCGACGTGGCCTACGGCAACCTGGAAGGCGCCCGCTGGGCCATCAACCACACCGAGGGCAAGCAGGACAAGCCCGGCCCCGCCGACGCCGGCGCCAAGCTCAACATCTCCAAGATGTCGACCAACGACCTGATGCAGCTCCCCAACATGACCGAGGACCAGGCCGCGGCGATCATCGACTGGGTCGATTCCGACGACGTGGTGAGCGAGCAGGGCGCCGAAGAGGGCTACTACCTCCGCCTACCGTCGCCCTACAAGCCCCGCAACGCCCCCATGCGCTCCATCGCGGAGCTCGAACTGGTCGCCGGCGTCGACGCCCGCGACGTCCGCGGCGAAGACTGGAACCTCAACGGCGTGCTCGACCCCGAGGAGCGCGACCGGGCCGAGTCCTGGCCCGACGATAACGGCGACAACATCCTCGACGCCGGCTGGTCCGCCCTCGTCACCGCGTCCAGTGTCGACGAGGGCCTCGCCGCCTCCGGCAAGGAACGCCTCTACCTGAAGACGGCCACCGCCGAGCAGCTCATCGCCCGGGTCCCGGGCATGGACGCGACCCAGGCCAAGGCCATCCTCGACTACAGCTTCACCGGCACGCCGAAAATGGCGGATTTCATTCAAAGAAGTCTGCGGCAACTGGCCGGTCAGAGCGTCCCTGCTGGTGCCCTGCAGGAGCTCGATCAGGACCAGCTCATGACGCTGCTCGACGAATGCACGCTCACCGACCCCGAGTCCGGCCCCCAGCCGGGCCGGCTGAACATCAACACCTGCGAGCGCGAGGAGCTCGACTATCTCCCCGAGATCAACGCGGCCATCGCCGACTCGCTGATCTTCGAGCGCAACCGGCGGGCCACCGGCTTCTCTCATATCATGGACCTGCGCTACGACCTGGGCTTCTCGGCCCGCACCGTGGCGACGCTGGCGCAGCTGATCGACGTGCGGAGCAACGCGTACATCGTCACCTGCAAGGGAACGGACATGAACACGGGCGTGGAGGTCGAGCTCCAGGCGGTGATGAACCGCACCGCCCTCCCCGCACCGCTCACGGAGCTTCTCCTGCGTTGACCACAGCCCGCGCCCCCATCTCCCGCGCAACCTCCAGGCGCGTCGCCGCCCTGCACCGCCAGGGTGACAAGTGGCGTCTGGTGATCGCCGAGCGCGGCGCCGGCGCCGGCTCGGGGCCGGTCCGGATCGTCGAATCCCTCACCGTTCCCGCCGGCGACGCGGGCGCCGTGATCGAGGCGGTGACGCGCCTCAAGGCGGAGCGGCTGGTGCGGGTCCTGCCCGCGTCGGCGTTCGTGAGCCGGGTCATCGAGGTGCCCGATGCACCCGAAGCGGAACTGGCTTCGTCGCTGCAGCTTCTAGCCGAGGCCCACTTGCCCGCGGGCCTGCCGGCGCACCGTCGTGGCTCGGGCGTGATCCCGGGCCCCGCGTCTGAAGGCAGCCGCGCCGCGATGGTCCTGGGATGGGCCGACACCGCCGGCGGAGCCACCCCCGCGGGAGGCGGGGCGGCCGAACCGCCGATCATGCCCGAGATCGAGTCGTGCACCAGTGAACTGGTGGCCCTCACGGGCCTGGTCGAACCGAGGCAGTCCACGCTGGCCGTCTACGCCGACCGGGATTCGGGGTCGGTCGCCATGCTGGCGTGGAACGGCACCCGTTCGAGCGTCCGGGCCCTGCGTGAGCACGCCGAGGACGAGGGGGGCTGGAGCGACGCCGTCACCGTGCTGGTGCGGGAGACCGCCGACCGTTTCGGGATCGAATCCGCCGACACCGGCGCTCGAATCGAATCGCCCCGAGCCCTGTGGATGGACGAGTCCACACGCGCCCGCGCCGGGCGCGGCCTGGGAGGCGGGCGAGCATCGGACCTGAACTGGCAGCGTGAATACGGCGTCGCCGCCGGCGCGGCGGCCATGGCGCTGCTCGCCGGCCCCGCCACGGCCCCCCTGCTGGCCCTCACGGCGAATCCGCCAGTGGTCCGCCTGTCGCCGGTCGAGCGGCTTGTCGCGTGGGTGAACGCCCCCGGTCGGGCCACCACACTGCTGGTCATCGCGGTTGGCGTGCTCCTCCTGGTCCCGCTGGGCACCGCCTGGGCACGGCGCGCGGCGTTGCAGTCCAAGGCTCGCGCCATCGAGGCGCAGCAGAAGGGCGCCGACCCTGAAGAGCTGGACCAGCGCCTGGCCCTCTACCGCGAGCTCGACAAGCGCCGTCTGCCGATGGTCAAACTCTTGTCGGACCTGGCGGGCTGCATGCCCGAGGGCATCACGCTGGACAGCGTGCAGATGATCGCCGCCGACAAACGGCTCACGCTCCGCGGCAAGGCCGCCAGCTTCGCGGACATCACCACCTTCACGAGCAAGCTCAACGCCAGCGGCGTGTTCGCCGACTGCCTCGCCGGACGCAACGAAGAAAAAGACGACGGCGTTGAGTTCGACCTTCAGGGCGTGATCAAGAACCCGCACGTTGAGGCCAAGGGCGTCGAAGACTGGGCCAAGACCCCGCTCGCCGTCAAGCTCTACGGCGAAGAGGCCCGTAAAGCCCAGCCGGAAGAGGAAACGAGCAAGGGCGAGAAGAAAGCGGCGCCCACCCGCGACCGCAACAGGCGACCCGGCGGAGGCGGCCCGGGCGGCGCGGGCGACAGCGCCTCGTCCGTCAAGCCCGCCGAGCCCGTCCCCCCGCCTCTCACTGACGCCCAGATCAAGGCCCTCGATTTCAGCAAGGCGGGCACCGAGTTCGGGCAGCGCCGCAAGGCCGCGAGCCGCGCCGACATCGACGCCGCCACCAAGCAGCGGCTGAAAGAGGAGATTGAGAAGATCAAGGCCCGTCTCGAAGAGGCCAAGGCGAGCATGCGCAGCGGCGCCGCTTCGGCTCCGGCCGAGACAAAGGGGGGCGGCGCCAAGTGAGCAACACCCCCACTTCTCCCGGCATGGTCTCACGCGGCACCGCGTGGTTCCGGTCCTGGCACCGCACGAGTTCCAGGGCCGCTCGGTGGGCCGTGTGGACCGTGCTCGCCCTGGCCGTCTATCTCGGCGTCGCCGAGCCTCTCATCGACCTCACCAACAGCCTCAACAATGCCGCCGACGGCTCCGACAACGCGATCAACCGGGCCGTTCAGAACGCGGCCCGGCGCGCCAGCGCCGACCAGAGCATGAAGCTCAACGTCCAGCACTACGGCCTTGTCGAGCTGCCCGCTGAGTTCACCACCGTCAGCGCCGACCTCGACCGCGCCATCGAGGTCGCCTTCAAGGGCCACGAGGTAAGCGGCAAGCGCACCAGCAAGCGCCGACCGGCACCTCTCGGGCGGGACGCCATGAGCGGCGCCATCCCGGCCGGGCGCGAGGTCCAGCGCATCAGCGCCGAAGTCTCCTTCGAAGCGTCTCAAGAAGTGGTCGCCAAGGTCATCGCCGACCTTGAGCGCTCCCCCATCATCACCCAGATCAGCGACATCAACCTCCGCGTCGTGCCCGACAAGAAACGGGTGCAGGCAACCATCACGCCCGAGGCGTGGATCTATGTGGAGAAGGGAGCGCGGAAGTAATGGCGCACCCGATCGTCCAATCACTCAAGCCCCTGGGCCCGCTCGGCGGCTCGGCGGTGGTGCTCGGCGCCGTCGCGGGCGTCGCGGTGGTGTGGAACGCCGTCCTGCTGGGCCAGGCCGTGGCCCAGCCCGGCAAGATCGACGACCGTCCCGAGGCGGCCCAGAAAGAGCGCATCAGCGCCTACGAGGCCTCGCTCGACAAACGGGTCGCCCAGTACGCCGGCCGGTCGGTCTTCGTCGCCCCCCGTGCCCCCAAAGCGCCGGACCCCGCGGAGGCCAAGCAGGACGAGAAACCTGTGGCCCCCACGGTCTACGCCGGCCCAGGCATCGTGGCCATGGTGTACGACCGGGTGTGGTTCGACGACGGGCGCAGCCTCGCCCTGGGCGACCCCGAAGATTCCGGCCTCGCGGTCGTTGATGTCAGCCCCCCGTGGGCCGCGCGTCTGAGGTGGAGAGGCGTCGAGTTCGACGTCACCTTGTTCAGCAGAACCACGACCGAGTTCCTTGAGAAGCCGAGCGAGGACGCCAACGCGTCGCCGGACTCGACCGGCGCCGCCGCGGGCGGATCGGACAAGTGAGAACCAAGATGGACCCCATGACCAACCGCCGACCCGCTCAGCCCATCTCCCCCCCCCGCCGCTTCGCGTCCGCGTCAGCATGGTCGCTCGTCATCGTCGCCGGACTGTGCGTGTCGTTCGTGGCGATCGCGCGCCAAGACCAGCCAAGCCCTTCCACCGATCCCAGCGGCGCGCCCGCCAAGGAACCCGAGAAGAAGCCTGAAGCCGCTCCCGAGAAGAAGCCCGAGACCGACAAAAAGCCCGAAGCGCCGGAAGAGAAGAAGCCCATCGAGGCCAAGCCCGTCCCCACCGGCGAGAACGGAAACGGGAACGCAGGCGGCTCCGGCGGGTCAGAGATGCCCAAGGTCAAGGCCCCGCCCAAGGAATACGAGATCGACGACCTCGGCCGGCGCATCGTGAAGGGTCAGACCACCACCCTCGCCTTCAAGAACGTCACCGTCGAGCGCATCGTCCCGTTCATCGTCGAGTCCACCGGCAAGGTCGTCCTGCCCCAGCAGGAGATCATGACCCGCAAGATCACGATCATCAACGACCAGCCGCTGCCGCAGACCCAGGCGCTCGACCTGGTCTTCCTGGCGCTTCAGCAGAACGGCGTCGCGGTCGTCGAGACCAGAGACCGCATCATGCTCCGCGACATCGCCGAGATCGTCCGCCAGGACGTCCCGGTGATCCCGGCCGATCAGTCCACGCTCGACCGCAAGGACCTGGGCACCATCGCCGAAAAAGTCTTCTCGCTGGCCCACAGCACCGCCAAGAGCGTCGGCGAGGCCCTCAAGGACTCCGTCCCCGACTACGCCAAGCTCGTCGTCGAGGAAGAGTCCAACCAGGTCGTCGTTCGCGGCAACATCGGCCTCATCCAGCGGATGGAGAAGCTGATCACAAACCTAGACCGTCCCTCCGCCGCAGCGCTGCAGACCGAGACCTTCCGGCTCCGGTTCGCCGACGCCGAGCAGGTGGCGAGCAACATCAAGGACCTCTTCGAGGAAGGCCGCACCGGCGCCCAGGGTCAGAACCGGGGCAACAACTTCCCCTTCGGCGGCGGCTTCCCCTTCGGTGGGGGCGGGGGCGGGGGGCAGGGCAACCGTGGCCAGGGCGGCGGGCAGGGCGGCCAGGGCAACCGTCCGCAGCAGCAGAACGCCAACCCCGCCGCGGGCAACGTCGCCCCTTCCGGGAATCTCCGCGTCACGTCCAACAAGCAGCAGAACTCCGTGACCGTTCTGGGCGAACCGTCGATTCTCTCGCAGATCCGCCGCCAGGTCGAAGACATCTGGGACAAGCCCCTTCCCGAGGAGGCTGTTGTCCCGCGCATCTATGACCTGAAGAACTCCGACCCCGTGAAGGTCAAGACTCTGCTCGAAGGCCTGTTCGGCACGCCCTCGGGGCAGTCCACCTCGTCGCAGGCCGGGCAGGGCGTCGGGCGCCTGGCCGGCCAGTTCTCGTTCGAGGCGATCCCCGAGGCCAGCCGGCTGGTCGTGATCTCCAAGAGCCCGGACAATCTCTTTGTCATCGACGAGATCATCAAAGGCGTCGACCAGCCGCAGGGCGCCGGCCTGCCCGAGTTCGTCGAGCTTAAGCACGCCAACGCCGAAGAGATGGCCCAGCAGCTCAACGCCTTGCTCTCGCTCGAAGGCACGCTGGCGTCGATCGACCGCTCCGAGAGCGGCCTCTCGACCAACCAGTCCAGCGTCAGCCCCTTCGCCACCGCCCAGCAATCGGCCACCACCGACTCGAGCGGCAACACCTCCAACCAGAACAACCAGAATCAGAACGGCATCACCTTCTGGTGGCAGCGGGCCCGCGTCCCGACCGACAACCGCGGCTCTTCAAACCTCGTGGGCAAGGTCCGCATCGTCCCGGTCTGGCGCCAGAACGCCGTCATGGTCATGGCGTCACCCGAGTACCGCGCGAGCGTGGTCGACCTCATCCGGTCCATGGACAAGCCCGGCCGCCAGGTGCTCATCTCAGCGGTGGTTGTTGAGCTCAGCTCTGAAGACGCCACCGCGCTGGGCCTGCGCTGGTCCAACCAGACCATCACCCCCAACCGCGCCGACAACGCCCTGGGCGTCGGCACCACCACCACCGGCACCAAGAACAGCATCCTCGGCGACGCATTCAGCACCTCGGTCCTCAACCTCAACGCCAACGTCAACGTCCTGCTGCAGGCCCTTGCGCAGAAGACCGACGTCAACATCCTCTCCGAGCCCAAGATCTTCACCAGCGACAACCAGGAAGCCACGTTCTTCGACGGCCAGGACATCCCCTTCATCACCCAGAGCCAAACCAACAGCCAGGGCAACCTCGTCCAGAGCTTCGACTACCGGGCCGTCGGCATCAGCCTGAGCATCCGTCCCCGTATCACTGTCAACCGCGACGTCGACCTCCGCGTCAACCTCGAGCTCTCGAGCATCCAGCCCCAGCAGACCCTGTTCGGCGGCTTCATCGTCGACCGTCGCCAAACCCAGACCCAGCTCATCGTCAAGGACGGCCAGACCATCGTCATCAGCGGCATCCTCCGTACCGAGGATTCCAACATCAAGCGCAAGGTCCCGCTCCTGGGCGACATCCCGCTCATCGGTCTGCTCTTCCAGTCCATCGACAAGACCATCAAGAAGACCGAGCTGGTCACCTTCATCACCCCCGTGGTGGTCGACAACCCCGAGCGCATGGACGACGTGAACGAACGCCCCCGCGAGCGATTGCAGGAGCTCCGCAAAGAGCTCAAAGCGCCCGACAACACCGGCGTGATCCCAGAGCGTGACAAGGCGCTGGCCCCCGCGACCGACGCCCCCGCACCAACGGAGCACTCGCCGTGACCGTGCTTCGGTGCCGCGCTGTGGCCGTGCTGGGTGCTGGCGTGCTCCTGCAGTCCTGCGTCTCTGAGCGTCTCGACAACAAACCAAGGGGTGTCCCGGTCCGCAGAGCTTCCGGGGGAACGCTGGTCAGCCCCCAGGCCGAGCAGCCCTCGGAAACGGCGCCGCCCTTCACGCTGCCTCAGGGCCCCATCGCCCGACCCGCCGACCAGGCTCAATCCTCCGACGCGCGAGTCCGGGTCGCGGTCAAGCCGTTGGGCGTCGTGCCGTTCGACGGCATGACCCTGCCGGTCGTCTCACCCGACGGGCGTTACCTCGCCACGCAGGTGGGTGAGGCCCCATCCTGGCCCACGGTGCTGGCCCAGGCCGGCGCCACCGTTCCCCGCTGCCACGTCGAGGTGTTCGACCTGACCGCCGCGGCTCCGAAGCGCGTCGAGCTCCCCTCGTCGCTGCCGCCCGGCCTCATGCTCGGGCGCGACGCCGACGGCTCCGGCGTGCTCGTCGAGTCCCAGCGCCCCGACGGTTCACGCTGGATCGGCAAGCTCGCGTTCGGCGACGGCCAGTTACAGTGGCTCGCGCAGGGCAAGGCCGTCAACGCACACGCGGCCCTCGGCCCTGGCGGCGAGCTGATCTTCACGCGCCGCGACATCGACCAGCCCGAGAGCGCTCTGGTCATCCGTGCCGCAGGCGCATCACCGTCCGAGCGCGTGCTGGCCACACCCAAGGTGTCGTACTGGTTCCCGGCCTTCGCGTCGCGCGGGGCCGACGCCGTCGCGTTCGCAATCGGCCCCGACGGGATCGAGGTGCAGGCCTTCAGCGTCGCGGGCAGCGCCGACGCCGCAACGACCCCGCTGGGCCCGCTCAGGGCTCGCCGGTTGATCGGTCGCACGCCCGATCCCATGAGCGCCTACCAGGCGGCCAGTTGCGTGCAGCCGCTCGCGGGCGGCTCCAGTGCCGACGGTTTCCTCTTCCACCAGCCGTTCATGGGCCGCATGTGTCTGCTGGACCCGGCGCTCGGCACGCTCACACCGCTGGCCGAGCGCTCCGTTTCGGCGGTGTCCACCGGCGACCCTTCGTCGCCGGGGTTCTTTCTCACGACACCGCGCGGCCTGATGTTCCAGCGCGTCTCACCGTCGCCCGACGGACCGTCGGCGGGCCCGGAATCGCGTGCGCTGACCGACTCGTGGGTGCCCCGCGCCACCTCGAACCCGCAGATGCCGTTCGTCCTGCTCGGTCCGGGCCCGCACGAGCAGCCATTGATGCTCCGCGTCGTGGCGATGGCCATCGCCACGGACGAGGCGCCGGCGGCGACGACAAAGCCGCAGTGACCCGCGCCCTCAGCGCGAGCCCGCCTTCGCGCCGCTCGTCGGCGGCGGCACCTTGAGCTTCATCCCCGGCCGAAGGTTCGTGCCTTCCTCGTTGATGATGTCCTTGTTGGCGTCGCGGATCGCCCTCCACATGGTCTGCTTGCCGTACAGCGCAGTGGCGATCCCGCTCAGCGTGTCGCCGTCGACGACCATGTAGTCAACGAAGTCCGTGGCCTCAGGCTTGACCTCTACCCCCTGCACGTTGCCCGGGTCGCGCGGCACGTTGACGACGTCGCCCGGCTTCAGCCGCGTGAAATCCTTGAGCGGGTTGGCCCGCAGCACGCTCCGCCAGTGCGACCTGGTCCCGTACCGCTTCAGCGAGATCGTCTGGGCGTCATCACCCTTCACCACGCGATACAGATCAAAAATCGGCGGGATCACCGTACCAGGCGCCGGCGCGCTCGCGGCGGGCTGTTGAGTCGCGATCGTGGGCGACAACGCCGAGCCGCCCGGTCCCGCGCCGGGGTTCACCCCGGCATCAGGCGGTTTGGGCGCCGGCGTCTCACTCGTCGCGGGCACCTTTTCCTGTACCCCCGGGCCCGGTTCCGAAGGCGCGACGTCCGAGGTCTGCGGCGTCAGCACCGCCGGGTCCATCGCCCGCTCCTCGCCTCCGGCGGCGGGCATGTACCACCAATAGACAAAGATCCACAGCAGAACCAGCACCATCACGCCCAATCCGGCTCGAGTTGATCCTCGCATGGGGCCAAAGCTCCGACGGTGAGCGGACGTGCAACAGCGACGCGAACAATATCGGCTGTTCGGGTCGCCGGCACAGAGGCCTTTGACCCCGGGCTCGCGGTCCACGCGGCGGGCCAGCCGGCAACCCGGGACTCCCGGCCTCACGCCTCGGCGGGCACCGGCGCCGCAAGGTTCGCGACTTCGTGTCCAGCGGCCGTGAATCGGGGACATACACGCCCCGGCCTTCACCGCGCCGACCTGGGCGCGATACCCTGCCCCCCCCCGCGGGGAGCGGCCGCCGTCGCGCAAGCGATTCACGGCCGGGAGAGCCCGCGGGCGCCAAAGAGCATGACATATCTGCTGACCCTCTCGCAAGTCTCCACAGTACAACACACCTCCGAACTGACCGTTTGGGCCTACGTCGGGTTCATCGCGCTGGTCATGGTGTTCCTGGCGCTCGACCTCGGGGTGTTTCACCGCGACGCCCACGAGGTCTCGATGCGCGAGGCGATCGGCTGGTCCGTCGTGTGGCTCACCTGCGGCGTGTCGTTCGCCGGGTTCGTGTACTTCGCCTATGAACGCCACTGGCTCGGCCTGGGCCTGAAGACGCCGGTCTATGAGGGCGCACACGTCGTCTCGGCCGAGGTCTCCGGGCGAACGGCGGCCGTTCAGTACCTCACGGGCTACGTCATCGAGAAGTCGTTGGCGATGGACAACATCTTTGTCATCGCTCTGATCTTCTCGTTCTTCGCCGTCCCCGCCCGGTACCAGCACCGCGTGTTGTTCTGGGGCATCATGGGCGCGCTGGTGATGCGGGGCGGGATGATCTTTCTGGGCTCCGAACTCATCCGGCGGTACGAGTGGGTTCTCATCATTTTCGGCGCATTCCTGGTCGTGACCGCGATCAAGATGGCCCTCATCAAGAGCGAGACCGACCCCGGCAAGAACATCGTGGTTCGCCTGGTCCGCCGCTGCTGGCCTGTGACCGATTTCTACGACGGCCAGAAGTTCTTCACGCGGCGCACCGAGGCCCCGGTGTACCGGATCGACCCGGCTACAGGGCTCCCCGCCGTCGAACCGCCCCGTGCCGGCACGCTCCGGGCCGGGTGGGCCGTCACGCCGTTGTTCCTGGCCCTGATCCTCGTCGAGATCACCGACCTGGTGTTCGCCGTGGACTCAATCCCCGCGATCTTCGCGATCACCCCGGACCCGTTCATCGTGTTCACCAGCAACATCTTCGCGATTCTGGGGCTGCGCTCGCTGTACTTCTGTCTCGCCGCCATGATCGCCCGATTCCGGTTCCTCAAGCCAGCCCTGATCCTGATCCTCGCCTTTGTCGGCGTGAAACTGCTGCTCTTGAGCGTTCCGCCGCACCTGAACCTTCTGGGCTTCTCCCCGTCGCACCCCATCAAGATCGGCACAGGGGCCTCGCTGCTGGTCATCATGGCGACGCTGGCGACCGCGACGCTGTTGAGCATCCTCTTCCCCACGGGCCGGAGCGGTCGCGGTCAGCCCGGCATCGAGCCGGTTTCTCCCGCGTAACTTTGTATGTGAGCCGTCAGCGGCTACAGTCGTGCCAGAATCCTGATCCCGCGCAGTTATTTCTACCGGAGTTGATTCATGACACGCCGCCCCGCCCTCGCACTCATCGCCCTGTCAGCCCTCGGCCTCGGTTCCGTCGCCGCCGAACCCGGCAAGCCGGCGCCCTCAGCCCCAAGCCCAGCCCCCGCGGCGACGCCGGCGGCCGCCGGCACCCTTCAGTTCGACTTCGCCGACTTGAAAGGCGTCAACGGCGTGGCGTTCTCCGTCGATTCCACCCTCGAGCCCATCACCGGCTTCGCGGGCGGCGTCTCGGGCAAGATCGATTTCAACCCCGCCGATCCCAAAAGCCTCGCCGGCCAGCTCTCGATCCCCACCGAGAAACTGTCGTTCCCCAACGAGATGATGACCAAGGTCGCCCTGGGCGAGGACTTCCTCAACGCCAAGGTCAACTCCGCGATCACCGTCAAGATCAAGAGCGTCAAGGAGGCGAAGCCCGGCGTTGCCAAGGGCGCGTCCGATGTGCAAGCCGTGGCAGATATCACCGTCGCCGGCCTCACAAAGGAGCAGGTGATCCCCGTCACCGCGACGTACCACGCCGGGCGCCTTGGCGACCGCATGCAGGGAGCCAAGGGCGACCTGCTGATCCTCCGATCCACCTTCAAGATCAACCGCAGCGATTTCAATCTCAAGCCGGGCCAGATGACCGACCTCGTGGGCGAGCAGATCGAGGTCCGCGCCGCCATCGCCGGCGCCCGCAAGGACGCCTGATGCCCCCCCGCACATTGATCGCGCTCGCCGCCTCGGCGGCCTGCTTCGGCTGCGCTCCGCGTTCGCCCTCCGACCCGCCCCAGGCCCCGCCCACTCCCACGCGGTGGCAGGTCGTAGCGGGCGTCCACTCGCACGTCACCTTCACCTTCCCGCCGCCCTACGCCGAATACCAGGGCCGCACCACCCGCGTCCGCGGCGAGATCACTCTCAGCGGTCAACTCAACACCATGCGCGGCCGCTTCGACGCCGACACCGCCTCCGTCACCCTCGGCGCCGCCGACATCGACGAAAACGCCTTGAGCGCCATGTTCATCAGCGCCGACGCCTTCCCGACCGCCACGTACACCATCGAGCGCGTGGTGCCCGGCACGCCGGACGGCGGAACCATGCACGGCACGTTCTCGATCAAGGGCCGGGCAGCCCCGGTGGACGTCGCTTTCGAGCTTCAACCTGTCGCCGGTCACGCCGACCAGCGACGCCTGCGCGCCCACTGGAAGCTCCACATCCTGGATGACTTCGGCATCCCCGGCCCCGGCACCCAGACCGAGGCCGGCATCGTCCTGCTGAACGCGGACCTGCTCCTCCTGCAAGTGCCACCTGAATGAGCCCACGGTGCCGGCAACAAGGCTTGTGGATCGCGCCTCACCCGTGATCGAGCGGGGCCCTTGGCAAGAGCGGGGTGCGGGCCGGGGGCCGAACCGTCGCGGGGTTGCCCTCTACACTCCGCCCCGGTGTTCACCTCGCTGAACAAAGACCGCTTCGCCGCCGTCGCTCGCGATGCGCTCCAAAGCGCGCCCCGCGGGCGGTCTGTCGTAGTTCCACTGGGCGTGCGTCTGCTCAGCGACCAGCTCTCACCGGTACTGGCCTACCGGCGCTTGGTTGTTCAAGACCAGCGCACCGCCCCCTCGTTCCTTCTCGAATCCGTCGAGGGCGGCGAACGCCAGGGCCGCCACTCCATCCTCGGTGCTCACCCCGTCATCGAAGTGGTCGCGCGAGAGAACAGGGTCCGCGTCACCGACCGGCGCGGCCCCGCGTGGAGCACCCGTGAATCCGATGAGCCAGACCCGCTGCTGGTACCTCGCCGTCTCACCGACGGGCTGCACCTGGTGCGCCCCGAGCCGGTGCCCGGCGACGGGCCGCTGCCTTCGTGTTTTCTCGGTGGCTGGGTGGGGTACGCCGGCTACGACACGGTCCGCTACGCCGAGCCGGGGAAGCTCCCCTTCGCCTCGGCCCCGCCCGACGACCGAGCGCTGCCCGACCTTCACATGGGGTTTTATGATGAGGTCGTCGTGTTCGACCACGCGGAAAAGGTCGTGCACGTCGTCCGGCTCATCGAGGTCCCGCCCGACTCGACAGCGATCAGGCTCGGCGAGCTGTTCGATGCGGCGTGCGAGCGGCTTGCCGGGACGGTCGGCTCGCTCCAGACACACAGCAAGCCGCTGCCCGCCGGGGTGCTCGACGCCGGACGCCCGGTCACCGCGCCACGCTCGAACATGAACCCCGCCGTTCACGCCGGGATGGTGGCGCGGGCCAAGGAGTACATCAAGGCAGGGGACATCTTCCAGGTGGTGCTAGGTCAGCGGTTCGAACGCCGCAGCCCGGCAGATCCCTTCGACGTCTACCGCGCCCTGCGGGCCGTCAACCCCAGCCCCTACATGGCCTACCTGCAGGCCGAGGGCTGCATCCTGGTGGCGTCAAGCCCCGAGATCCTCTGCCGCGTCCGGCGCTCCGGAAACTCAATGCTGCTCACCAACCGCCCGCTCGCCGGCACGCGCAAGCGCGGCGGCACGCCCGCCGAGGACGCCGCCCTCGAGCGTGAGCTCCTCGCCGACCACAAGGAGCGAGCCGAGCACATCATGCTTGTCGACCTGGGGCGCAACGACGTCGGAGTCGTCGCCCAGCCCGGCACCGTCCGCCTCCCCGCCGTCATGGAGGTCGAGCGGTACAGCCACGTCATGCACATCAGCTCGACGGTCACCGGTGAGCTCCGCCAGGGCGTGGACTGCTGGGACGCCCTCCGCGCCTGCCTCCCCGTCGGCACCATCTCCGGGGCGCCCAAGATCCGCGCCATGCAAATCATCGACGAGCTCGAGCCGGTCCGGCGCGGCCCTTACGGCGGCGGGTTCGGCTACGCCGGACTGAACGGCGAGATGGACATCGCCCTCGCGCTCCGCACCATCGTCGTCCCCACCACGCTCTTCGACGGGAAAGCCTGGACCTACCATCTCCAGGCGTCGGGCGGGATCGTGGCCGATTCGGATCCCAACGCCGAGTTTGCCGAAACCGTCAACAAGGCCGCCGCGATGGTCCGCGCCATCGATGTTGCGGAGAGGGCCTTCGCGACGCCGTAGCGCCGAACAACTCGAAGCCCGAACGCTCGATCAGAACAGCCGCGGATTGCACGGATTCACACGAGTTTTGGCAGATTCAGCGTATCTTCATCCGTGTCCATCCGCGCCATCCGTGGCGACCACGCTTCATGCGTCGGGCCTGCACGCCGACGGGGCGTTCGAGGCCAGGTGCGCCTCCAGCGATTTCATGTACCCATCCAGCGTCGCGCTATGACCCATGATGAACGTCGACACGAACCTGAACACCGGGTTGTAGACCTCGCCGTCTTCGGTGATCGTGATTCGGCAGCCGTCACCTTCGGGCGTTAGCACCCACGTCCACGTCCCGCCGAACGGCAGCTTCGGGTCGGCGATCCGGGTCACCATTTTCGTGGGCGGATTGAACACCTCGGCCCGCAGCGGCAGCACTTGCCCGTGCCCGTCGATCTCACTCCAACCCGGCATGCCGTTCTCGTCCGCCAGGCGCTCGGCCCTCTTCAGTCCCTTGCGCCAGGACGCAAACGCCTCGACGTTCGTGATCGCCGCCCAGACGTCCGCCTGTGAACGCTTGAGCGACACCGAGCGTGTGACGCTGTGGCCTTTGGGCAGCATCGCCCCCACGGCCACAACGCACAGCACCAACAACGCCGCCACCCCAAGAACAATCAGCACCCACTTCATGCCCGGCTCCTTTCCAGCTTGGCGTCCGCGCGCCGCTGCGCCCACGCGCCCGACTCGCTCCGATCCTTCATCAGCTTCGCGGCGGCCCGGGCCAGCATCGCCAGCCCATCGATCGCCCGCCCCCGCTCCCCCGGCTCCAGCCGCTCCAGCAGCGACCGCACCAGGCCCGGGTCGAGCACCGACTGCTGATCCCGCAGCCGCGCCCCCGCCGGAGTGAGCCGCAGCATCGTCTTGCGCGCATCGCGCTTGTCCGCCTCGCGAACCACATACCCCCGCTGCTGCAGGCGGTCCAGCGTGAGCGACATGGTGGACGGCGTCACCCCCATGTGCCGAGCCAGCTCCGAGACCCCGGTCGGCTGAACTTCATCGAGGTGGTCCAGCACCGAGGCCTGGTGCGACGACACCGCCGTGCTAGTGGCCGGGTCGCGGACGTGCTTCTGGTGGCAGGCGAAGAAGACGCGGGGGTAGTGCTCGATCAACGCCGCCATCGCCTGACGCAGGTGCATGGGGGAGCATAGCCTGATTATTTGATTTGTCAAATCAATATTTAGGAATCAGCAAGAATTGCGGACGCACCAGCGCAACCCGGCCTCGCGTGGCCGCGGCGAGCACGCTCTCCCCAACTTCGGCGACCCAGCCGTTTAGTGCGTCGCCCGCGGTGACACTGCGTGCCGCGACTATGCACCCACCACGCATAAGCTCCCCATCCATGTCGGCCCCCTTGATCGAGACCATCACCCTCGGCCCCTTCGCCACCAACTGCTATGTCGTGGCCGCCAGCGCGACCGATGCGGTTCACGAGCGCGCGGCAACCTCCGGGGGGGCATCCGCGGGAGCACCCGGGGGCGGGCACCGGGGATGCTGGATCATCGACGCGAGCTTCGGCCCCGGAGCCTTGATCGATCGGGTTCACGAGCTCGGGCTGTGCCCCGAGGCGCTGATCCTGACGCACGCCCACGCCGACCACATCGCGGGGGTGGACGAGGTGTGCGAGGCGTTCCCTCGACTGAGCGTCTGGCTCCACGAGAGCGAGCGGGAGTTCACTGGCAGCCCGGCGTTGAACCTGTCGGCGGGCTTTCCGCCGTACGTCACTTGTCGCGCTCCGGATCGGCTGCTGCGCGGCGGAGAGGTACTGAAGCTGGGCGACTCCCGCTGGCGGGTGTTGCACACGCCGGGGCATTCACCCGGTGGGATCACCCTGGTAGACGATGAGCACCGGGTCGCGATCGTGGGCGACACGCTGTTCGCCGGCTCGGTGGGACGGTTCGATTTCCCGACCTCCAATGAGAAGGCCCTGGTGCGCTCGATCAAGGAATCGCTTTACGCCCTTCCCGAAGACACAACGGTCTATCCCGGCCACGGCCCCCCCACCACCATCGGACGCGAGAAGCGAAGCAACCCGTTTGTGCGGTCGTGACAGTTTCTGCGACAATCCCGCGAATCGACCCGCGCTTCTCACAACTCCCCGTCGCCCTGCGCGAGCGGACGCTCTTCGCGCGGCTCGGCCCGTACCGCACCGTCCCGGTGCTGCTGGCACACCCAGACCCGGATTGGCGATTGGCCGTGGATGACGCCGACGCGCTCTCGCGGCCGGCCCCCACACCGCGACCCGTCATGCTGTGGTTCCATGGGCGAACCGTCAATAAAGAGCTCGACCCAGGGCGGTACTTGCGGTGGCTGCGCTGCGACGCCGGCGGGCTGGCGGTGTGCGCCGTCGATCTGCCGGGTCACGGCGAGCGCCTGGACCCTCACCTGCAGCGCCCGGAGCGCACGCTGGACGTGGTGGCGGCCGCGGTCGAGGAAGTGGACGCCATCCTCGCAGACCTGGCCCACCCGAGGTGGCGCGGCGCGTTCGACGTCACCCGGTGCGCCATCGGCGGAATGTCCGCCGGCGGGATGGTGACCCTGATGCGCCTTTGCTCCGAGCACCCTTTCAGCGCCGCCGCGGTGGAGGCCACCACCGGTGACTTCGCTCCCTTGGTTGAGCGCGGGCTGTACCAGCGCGAGGCGGCGGAGCGGCTGGCGCCGATCGGCCGGCTCCGAACCTGGCGCCCCATCCCGCTGCTGGCGCTGCACTCCGAGGCGGACCAGTGGGTCCCCTGGAGCGCCATGCGCGGGTTTCTCGATGCGCTGCAGGGCCACTACCAGCACGTGGGGGCCGACCCGGCGCTGGTGCGCCGCAAGGTGTGGGCATCGACCGGCGCCCCCAACGAGCACTGGGGCTTCGGACGCGTGAGCAACGAGGCGAAGAACCTTCAGACCGCGTTCCTGGTTGAGGCGCTGCTGGGCTTACCGGGGAGGTAGGCACAGGTCGGGCAGCTTCCCGCGTTTCCCCCGCCTCGCACGGGGATTGCGGAGCCGCCGGTCAGTCCAGCCACAGCTCGCCGACGCGCCCGCAGACGATTCGCGCCGGGTCCCAGGCGCGAACCAGGCGCCGCATCGGCTCGTCGAGCGGGACATTGGAATCATGGAACGTGGCGTGGTGGATCGGCATGAGCAAGCGCGCGTTCATGCGCCGGGCCATCTCGGCGACCTGCTCCGGAGTCGCGTGCTGATCGTGCCAGGGCTCATAGCTGCCGATCCCCATCACCGCCAGGTCGAGCAACCGCTGATCGGCGCCGAGCGGATCGAACGCATCGGTCATTGCGGTGTCACCGCCGAACAGCACCCGGCGGGAGGGCGCGTCGAGCAGGTACGCGTTGTAGCCGCGCCCGCGGTCCACGAGAAACCGGGCGCCCCAGTGGCGTGGGCGGATCGCCCGCACGACCAGCTTGTCGATCCGGATCTCCTGGTCCCAGGGCAGCTCGATCACATCCCCGAACCCTGGCGGCAGAAGACGGCGCGTGCCCCGAGGGAGAAGCACGCGCGTGCGGTGTGCCCAAGGAGTCTGGCTCAGACGCAGCAGCGACGCCGTATCCCAATGATCCATATGGGCGTGGCTGAGCAGCAGCACGTCCACCGGCGGGAGATTTTCCGGCATCAGTGGAGGCGCCACGACCCGGCGGCGACCGATCTTGCGGCGCCCGATCGTCACCCCCGCGCGGTCATCGAAGTGGGGATCGGTCAGCACCGTGGCCCCGCCGACGCGGAGCAGGGCCGTGGCATGCCCCAGCCAGCACGCCCCGAGCGAGGCCGCGGACCACGCGCCGGCGTCCAGGTCGCAGATCGGGGCCGGCATCTGGTGCGTCGGACGCCGCAGGCCAAACCCCTCCGCGAGCACGAACGACCACTGCTGCACGACGGTCCGCGTCTGCTTCACGAGCCTCTTGGCTCTTTGGCGGTCACGTGGGCGTGTGGCCATGCCGGATGCTATGAGCGCCGAGGGTGGCTACCATCCGCCCCATGCACTACGACGCACACGCTCCGGTAATCGCCGACCTCGAGGCGCGGATCTTGACGATCCGCGACTCTCTTTAACTACGACAAGAAGCGCGATCAGGTCCGCCAACTCGAAGAGAAGATGAACGCCGACGGGTTCTGGGACAAGCCGGAGGCCGCGCGGTCGGTGGTTTCTGAGCTTAAGGGTCTCAAGGCGCAGGTCGATGCGCTAAGCTCGCTTATCACGACCTTCGACGACGCCAAGCTGGCCTATGACATGGCCAAGGAGGCCGGCGACAAGGACCTGCTCGCCGAGGCCGACGAGTCGCTCTTCAAGGTCAGCAAGGGAATGGAAAAAGTCGAGCTGCTCAGCCTGCTGGGCGGTCGCCACGACCACCGCAACTGTTTCATCACCATGTCGGCCGGCGACGGCGGCACCGAGGCCAACGACTGGTGCGAGATGCTCTTCCGCATGTACGTCCTTTTCCTGGAGAAGAGCCACCCGGAGTGGAAGATCGAGGAGATCGAAAAGTCGTACGGGACTGAGGTGGGCCTGGACTCGGTGACGCTCAAGGTGAGCGGTCCTTACGCCTTTGGCTATCTCAAGTGCGAGCGGGGCACGCACCGGCTGGCCCGGGTGTCGCCCTTCAACGCCCAGGGCAAGCGGCAGACCAGCTTCGCCACAGTGGACGTGACCCCCGAGTTCGAGGAGTCCGCGGTGGAGATCCCCGACAAGGACCTGGAGGTGACGCCGTTCGTCCGCGCCAGCGGGCCCGGCGGCCAGAATGTGAACAAGGTGGCCAGCGCGATCCGGGTGGTGCACAAGCCCACCGGGATCATGGTGGTGAGCAGCACCTACCGCGATCAGCCGCAGAACAAGAAGCAGGCCCTCTCCATTCTGCAGGCCAAGCTGGAGCAGATGGAGCAGGAGAAACGCGACGCCCAGATCAAGGAAGCCGCCGGCGGCAGCGTCGATCGCGGCTGGGGAACGCAGATCCGCAGCTACGTCCTGTACGACTCGCGCGTGAAGGACCACCGGACCGGGCACGAGAGCGGCTCGCCCGTCAACGTGCTGGCGGGCGAGCTCGATGGGTTCATCGACGCCGAGCTTCAGCGCAGGCGGAAGGAGCAGGCCCAACGCGAGGCGGCGGCGGCGAGTTGATCACTGCAGCGGTCTCGCCGACCTAGGACCGAAGCGTCACGATCGTCCGGCGTCCGGGTTGCCGGCTTGCGCGGGCAAATGGCTGGGGACGCGCAAAAGCAAACCGGGCCCGCCGAAGCGAGCCCGGAGTCGTGGCATGGATGAAACGCAGCAGTTCTTACTGCTTGGACGCCGAGCACTTGGCCGAGCAGTCCTTCTTCTCGGAGCAGGAAGAGCCCGAGACGGCGCCCATGGCGGCCTTGTCCTTGTTCTTGCAGCACTCGCCGGCGGCCTTGTCCTTGCAGCAGGCGCCCTTCTCGGAGGAAACCTCGCCCATGCTGGCCTGGCTCTTGGCGCCCTTGGCGCAGCCGCCGACAACCATCATCGCGCCGAACGCGCCGATCAGAAGCAGGTTCTTCATGTTGCACTCTCCAGGGTGAAGAATAATCCTCGGGCTCATCAAGCACCCCCGCCCGAGCGGAGAACGCCGGCCCATGATGCCCAAGTGTAGCACCCTGTGGCCCCCAGGATGCAGGTTTCAAGTCTGAAACCGCCCGCCCCCCCCTGCCTCCGTCCCCGCCGCGCCCCCCTCCCCTACGCTCCCCACCCATGCGAGACAGCCGCCCCCCGAGCCTTGGCACACTCCAGCCCCCCGTCGCCCCGATCCCCGCCTCGGGCGAGACCCGCCTGCGCGTCCGCTACTGCGAGTGCGACCCCATGGGTGTGGCCCACCACGCCGCCTACATCCCCTGGCTCGAGATCGGACGCACCGAACTGCTCCGCCCGGCCGGGATCAGCTACGCGGAGATGGAGGCCGCCGGCGTCTTTCTGGTCGTCGTGCGTCTCGACGTCCGCTACAAGTCCCCCGCCCGCTACGACGATCAGCTCGTGCTGCTCACCCGCGTCACCGGCACCGGGCGTGCCCGCCTGGATCACGAGTACGAGCTCTGGCGCGACGAGGGCGACGGCCGTGGACGAACGACCCTTCTCGCCACCGCTTCATCCACGCTGGCATGCGTCGATTCAACCGGCCGACCACGGGCGATGCCCGAGTGGCTCTCCGCCGCGGGACGCGAGCGCAAGGACGAATAGACATCGGAGGTCCAGATCATTGGCCCGGATGCCGACCGTCTACCTTGCACCTTGCCCGCCCGCTCTCTACTCCCACGGCCACTTGAACCCCTCAGACTTCCCCTCCGCCGTCTGACTCTTGCCGATCTTGCTCGGCTCGGGCAGTGTGGATTCCTTGAAGCGAACGAAGCTCAGATTTTCCGCCGTGCGGGTGCCGATGTTCACGCGGGAGTACCGCGTATAGCCGTCCTTGGTGGCGGCGACGTACAGCCAGCCGGCCTGCTTGGCGACCGTCGCCCTGGTGTTCACCAAGCCCTTCCACGCGCCGGATTTGTCGACGAAAATGCGCCGCCACGGGGCCGCCGCGCTGCCGTCGGCCACGAACGCCTCCGCGCCCGGCGTCACCTTGATCTCGACGTTTGTGTACGCGGACGCGGCGGGATCGAGCCCCCCGAAGTTCATCACCGCGGTTTCGAACGGGATATCCGCCACCCGCGAAAGCTCGGTGTTCACCTCGCTCAAGTCCTGCGCGTTCCGCAGCCCCTTGACCTCGTACGCCAGCGGCATCTCGCTCGTCCGCCGGTACAGCAGGTCGCGCCGCTGAAACACACCCTCAACCTTGGCCGCGTCGCCGGTGCCCAGCGTCGCGAAGCGGAAGGTCGTCGGCGCGGTCCACGCATCAGCGCGGGCGGCGGCCGTCGCGGCATTCGACGACGGCTTGGCGCTCGACGACGAGCCGCCGTCGGACGAGCAGCCTGTGAGAGCGAGCACGAGCGAAGTCAACGCGGCAAGAGCAAAGCGCATGGCATAACCCTGAGTCGGGGCGAGCATCCACAGATTCGCCAGTTTGATCGACCGAATACCGCAAAAATCTGCTGATTTTGGCGCCGCCCCGTCGGCCCGGCCACGCAAGGCACGGGCCCCCGTCGCGTGAATCACGAAAAACGCCGGAGACCCGTGAAGGGCTCCGGCGGTGAGGTATCAGGGTCGTTTGAGCCTCTTCCTGCTGTTTCAGCATGCCTGCCCGAACCGGGCGAGGAACTGCGTGAGGTCCAGGGTATTGACCACGCCGTCGCCGTTCATGTCGCGGACTTCTGTCGGGGCCACTCCCTGACCAAACACCGCCAGCAGCATCACCAGGTCGCCGGTGTTCACGTGCCCGTCGAGGTTGAAATCCGCAACGCACGGCGGGGCGACGCGGGCGAAGGTGTCGGTCGAGGTGTACGTGTTGTCGTAAAGGGCGTAGCCGTAAGCCCAGTCGGCCGAGAACGAGTTGAGCGTGCCGCTGCGACCCCACGCGCCGCGGACCAGGGCGTAGAGCTTGCCCAGCGGCGCCGCGGGGTCATACGAGGCGAACCCGACGTACCCCGCGACACTTGCGTAGCCGGTGGCGTTGACCGCCGGAACGGTCGCGTCGGCGTCGTCGGCGTAGCGGTAGAGGCTGGCCTGCGGCGTCTGGGTGAAAGAGCTGTAAACGTTGAGTTGGCTGTGCAGGTCCAGAACGAGGACGCCGTTATTGACGAGGGCCGTGGGGGTCAGCAGCGTGGCCACCTTGCCGCCCATCAGGTCGAGCTCGCCGTCGATCCGCGAGAGCTGGTCAAGGCCGTACATCCATGTCCCGGGCCCGTCGAGCGACACTCTTGCAGTGGCGCCGATGGTGTTGACATAGCGCGAGGCGCCGGCGAAGACGAAGTAAGAGTTGCTCTGCGCGAGCCACTTGCCGGTGTCGAGGCGGTTGTTGGCGTCGAGGTTGACGGGGGTCTTGATGTCGAGCGCCGCGCCGTTCTGGAGCAGGACGTAGGAGTACTGGTCGCGCTGCCAGAACTGCACGTCGGCTTCGATGATGTTGTAGCCGCCGGCCTGCTGGATCAGGCCGCCATTGTTCATGAACACCGAGTTGCCGCCGTCGTGTGGGCCGCTGGTGGGGTCGTAGATGTGCCCGGGCGTGGTGAAGATGACCTGGGAGGTCGAGTATTCGTTCCAGAAGACGGTGAGGGGGTCGGAGTCGTTGTAGTTGCCCAGCGAGAATCCGCCGTTCTTGACGTAGAAATAGCCCTGATTGCGGATGGTGCCGCCCTCGAAAGAGAAGCTGCCGTTGGGCATGATGGTGTGGGTGTGCCCGCCGGCGAACGCGGTCTCCGCGCCGCCAACCTGCCGGATGGCGCCGGCATAGAGCTGGGTGTCCGCGTTAATGGTGACGGTGCCACGGTTGTCCAGGATCGGGTAGGTGCCATACATGAACACGGGCCCGGAGAGGTACGCCGTGCGATACACCGTCAAATACCCGCCGGCGATCACCGTCTGGTTGGTGTTGGTGAACGAGTCGCACGAGGCGAAGCTCGAAATGATGATGGCCGTGGAACCGGGCGCCCAGTTGCAGACGGCGGCCTCGGACGCCTGCGGCACATGGCCGAGGCTCCAGTTGGCGGCGCTGTGCCAGGAGCTATCGCCGGCACCGCCGGTCCAGAAGTTGGTGACCCCCAGCGCGGGCGACGCCGCGGCGGTGGCGAGCAGGGTCGGGATGATCAAGTTGAGCAGCGTGTGGCGGTTCATGCGAGTGTTCCTTTCGCGGGTGTTCTGGCGCCGACGCCCCCCGGACGGGGCACGGAATGCGCCGGCGGAAGTTCGTGCGCAAAGCAGCCGCTGCTCGGCGGAAATTCCAACGAGATTCACCGGAACCGAGTTTGGGGTGTGTTCAGGGCGCACCCGCGAGTGAAGGCGGGGATGAGGTTGAGGCGGCCGGCATCTCCGGGCGGAGTCGGACATGCCACACGCCGTCAGTCACGTATGCTCAGCAGCGATGAACCCTGAAATCCGGTCCATGCCGCTGAACGTAACGTTGCTGGGCGCCTCGCTGGCGCACGACAAGGCCAAACCCTACGGACAGGAGATCCGGTCGCTGCTGGACCGGGTGTGGCCGGCGCTCAGGGGCGGCGCGGTGGCGAACAAAGGCATCAACTGGGTGGTCTATGACGGGTGCGACCGGGTGTTCGCCGGGATTGAGCCGGAGTCATCCGCTGGCCCCGCCGACGCCGCAGCGCTCGGGTTAGAGCGGATGGAACTACGGCTCGGGCGCCACGCGTGGATCAAGCACGTCGGGCCGTACCAACAGCTCGGCACGGCGTACGCCGCGCTGAACCAGGCGATCGCCGATCAGGGGCTCCGCGCGGGGTCGCTGCGGATCGAGGTGTATGGGCACTGGGATCGGGATGAGAGCAAGTTGGCGACGGAGTTGATTGTGGAAGTGGGGTGAGGAACGCCGTGTGATGTACCCACGTCTGCTTGGATATCCCACCCATCCACTACTCCCTCCCCATCACCCTCTTCGCAGCCGCCACCACGCCGTCGGCGGTAAAGCCAAATCTCTTTTGCAGCTCCTTGAGCGGCGCCGACGCCCCGAAGGTCTTCATGCCGACCATCTCTCCGCGCGTGCCCAGGTAGCGTTCCCAGCCGAAGCCGCTCGCCTGCTCGACGGCCACTCGCGCCGTCGATGACGGCGGCAGAACGCTGTCGCGATAGGCCTGGTCCTGGTGCTCGAAGAGTTCCCAGCTCGGCATGCTCACCAATCGCGCCCGCACGCCCTCGGCCTTGAGCTTCTCGTACGCCTCGGCGGCCAGACCCACCTCGGTGCCGGTGGCCATGAGGATCACGTCGGGCTTGCCGTCGGGGGCGTTGCAGGCCAGGACATAGCCGCCGTTCTTTACGCCGCTCGCCGCGGCGTACTTCGTCCGGTCCAGCGTCGGCATCGCCTGGCGCGACATGATGAGGCAGACCGGCTCGTGGCGGATCTGCATCACCACGCGCCACGCCTCGGCCACCTCGTTGGCGTCGCCGGGGCGGATGGTGAGCAGGCCGGGGATGGCGCGCAGGGCGGCCAAGTGCTCGATGGGCTGGTGCGTCGGGCCGTCTTCGCCTACGCCGATGGAGTCGTGGGTGAAGACGTAGATGACCGGGATTTCCATGATCGCGGCCAGGCGGATGGCCGGACGCGAGAAATCACTGAACACGAAGAATCCGCTGCCGAACGGGCGAACCTTCGAAAGGCTCAACCCGTTCAGAATTGAGCCCATCGCCAGCTCGCGGATGCCGAAGTGCAGGTTGCGCCCGCCCCAGCCCAGCGTGGTCTTGGGCGCGTGATGGTCGAAGGCCTCGCGCGGCGGGCTGAAATCCCCCGCCCCCTCAAACGTCAGCCGAGTCTTCGTGGACGGGGCAAGGTCCGCCGCCCCGCCCAGCAGCCACGGCACATTCTTCGCCACGGCGTTGAGCACCTTGCCGTTGGCGTCGCGCCCGGCCATGCCCTTGGGGTCGGCGGGGAAGGTCGGGATGTCTTTGTCCCAGCCCTTGGGGAGCTGGCGCTTCTGGATGTTGATTGTCTGCTCGGCGAGGTCGGGGTGCTTGGCCTTGTACTGGTCGAAGAGTTTCATCCAGTCGCCGCGAGCCGCCGCGCCACGCTTGCCGATGCCATCCTTGAAGGCCTGGAGCGCTTCGGGCGGGACAAGGAACTTGGCGTCCTCAGGCCAACCGTAGAACTTCTTGGTCTTCTTGATCTCTTCCTCGCCCAAAGGCTCGCCGTGGGCGGTGTGAGTGTCCTGCTTGCTGGAGCCGTAGCCGATGTGGCTATCCACGATGATGAGCGTGGGGCGTCCGTGGGTTTCCTTGAAGACGCGGAAGCTGCGGCGGAGCATGTCAAGGTCGTTGGCGTCGCCGACGCGGCAGACGTTCCAGCCGTACGCGATGAACCGCGTGGCCACGTCCTCGCTGAAGGCCCACTCGGTGTGGCCTTCGATGGTGATCTTGTTGTTGTCGTAGATCCAGCAGAGGTTGTCGAGCTTGAGGTGGCCCGCGAGGCTTGCCGCTTCAGAAGCAGCCCCTTCCATCATGCAACCGTCGCCGCCCAGGGCGTACACGTCGTAGCCGAACATGTCGAACCCGGGTCGGTTGTACGTCGCGCCCATCCACTTACCTGCCATGGCCATGCCGACGCTGGTGGCGTAGCCCTGGCCGAGAGGGCCGGTGGTGGTCTCGATGCCGCTGGTCCAGCGGTACTCGGGGTGTCCGGCGCAGCGGCTGTCCATCTGGCGGAAGCGCTTGATGTCGTCGAGCGGCACGCTGAGCTTGCCGACCTGCTCGTACTCTTTGTTCACCGCCTTCACCTGGGCCAGGTGCAGCAGGGAGTACAGCAGCATGGAGGCGTGCCCCATCGAGAGCACGAAGCGGTCGCGGTTGGGCCAGATGGGGTCTTCGGGGTCGAAGCGGAGGAACTCGTTCCAAAGCGTGTACGCCACCGGGGCCATGGCCATGGGCGTACCCGGGTGCCCGGAGTTGGCGGCCTGCACGCCGTCCATCGCCAGGGTGCGGATGGTATTGATGGCGATGGTGTGGATGTCACCCGCTGGCTTCATGGCGTGCTCCGCTGGCTGAATGAGGGGACGGGTTCGATGCCGGGGCTCCGGCACGGGTCGCGGGCAGAATACCACCGAATCGTCCGTGATCTCGCCGGGGCCGCGGGCGCAGGAAGCGGTTACGATCCGCTCCGAATCCATGGCCGACCCGACCCACACCCAGATCACCACGCTGCCGCTCTCGCTGGACCTGGTCTCCGGCCCGGACCTGCCCGCGGTCACCTTGACCCCCGACAAGGTCTACCTGCTGGGGCGGTCGTCCACCTGCGACATCCAACTCGCCGACAAGGCGGTGTCGCGCAGCCACCTTCAGTTCAAGGCCCGACCCGGCGGCGCCGGCTGGCAGATCACAGACCTGGGCTCCAAGCACGGCACCTTTCACAACGGCGTGAAACTCGAGCCGAACGAGCCCACGCCGCTGCGGTCGGGCGACCTCTTGAGCATCGACCCGTGGACGTTCCGGGCCCGGCTCGGGGGCGCCAAGCCGGCGAATGTCGCTGCAACAACCGACGCGATGGCGATCACCCAGCGCGTCACCACCGTGCAGGTAGCGGACCTGTCCACCCTGGCGCAGCAGCGACTGGCGCTCTTGATCGACAGCTCGGCGCTGGCCCAGAACGCCGCGACGGAACGAGAACTGGCCGAGACCGTGCTCACCGCCGCGCTTCAGGGCACCGGCTTCGCCCGCGGGGCGGTGCTGCGCCGCGGGGCTGGAGACGAGAATGTCGAGGTGATCGCGTCGATGCCCCAGGGCGCCGCCCCGGGCAGCCGCTTCTCCTTCAGCCGCTCGCTGATCCGCGAGGCCGGCAAGGGCGAGATCGTCTCGATGACCGCCGACTCGCCCGGCGTCAGCAACATCGCCGTCAGCATCGTGAGCCTGAACATCGAGGCGGCGGTGTGCGCTCCGATCTTCCTGGGCTCGGCGGTGGACGCGTACCTGTACCTCGACGCGCGCGAGGGTGAACGGGCCGTGCACTCGCAGTCCGCAGCATTCTGCAAGGCCCTGGCCCGCATGTACGGCACCGCCCTGGGAAACCTGAAGCGGCTCGAAGTCGAGCGGATGCGGGGGCAGCTGAAGGCCGAGCTGGAGGCCGCGGGGCTGGCCCAGAAGTTCATCCTGCCGGAACCCTCGGGCGCCTTGGGTCGGGTCAGCTACAGCTTCAAGTCCCGCCCGGGCCGCTTCGCCTCCGGGGACCTGTTCGACGTTGTCGAGATGCCAGACGGGAAGGTCGGGATGTTCCTGGGCGACGTCGCGGGCAAGGGGGCGGCGGCGGCCATCGTCATGGCCGTCGCGCAGACCCACCTCCGCGACATGCTCGCAACCGGCATGGGCGCCGCCGAGGCCATGTGCGCCGTCAACCGCTACATCGCCCAGCGCAACCGCGAGGGCCAGTTCATCACGCTGTTCCTGGCGGTCATCGATCCCACGGCGGGGACGGCGAGCTGCGTCGACGCCGGGCACGGCTACTGGATGATCCGCGCCCCGGGCGCCGGCCCGCGACATCACGACACCGAGGGCAACCTGGTGATCGGCGTCGAGCCCGAGTTCCCCTACGCCGCCGTCGACGTCGCGTTCCCGCCCGGCGCCCGCCTGGTGGTGTGCAGCGACGGCGTGATCGAGCAGTGCAACCCCCTCGGTGAACAGTTTGGACGCGAGAGAGCCCTGGAGACCATCGCCCCGTCAACCTGCACCGGCCAGGATGTCGAAACGCTGGTGCAGGCGGTGCTGGATTATGCCCAGACCGATGCTCTGTCAGACGACGTGACGGCGGGGTCGGTGGAGGTGATCGGGTAACTCGTCGGCGCCGGCATCGGCGTGCCCGTTCCTCGCGCCCACGACCGGGACCCCTGTTGAGGGCTTCGATCCTCAGCACCGCTCTGCGGCGACTCGAGTGTCATCGGTTGGGCTAAGTGTCCGCGGGGGCTCGGCCGGTGTCCAGACTCAACAACCAACTCCGAGGTAGTGGTCCGGGGCGGTCGCGAGGTCTCAGATGGGGAGGGCACCGTTGTCTACCGCGAGCGTCCCGCCGCCGAAAACCCGGGGCAACCGACCCCTTCCCCGAGCGTACAATCCAATGCCCGCGCCGGCCCCCGCGCCAGAGCGGAAGAACGGAGTCGCCGCATGACGCTCAAAGAAACCGCGCGCCGCGCCATCGCCACCACCGCCCTCCTCGTCGCCGCGACGCTCTCGCTCGCGGGTGAATCCGGTGCGCCGGCGAAGGGCGCCAAGCCCACGGACGCCCCCACGGCGTCCAAGGCCGCCGAGCCCTCGGCAGGCGCGCCCGCCGCGGCCGCGCTCAAAAACCTCGACACCGTCACGCTCTCGGACGGGCGGACGATCATGGCGCCGATCATCAAGGAGTCCGCCACCACGCTGTGGCTCGACCTGGGGGTGCAGGTGATCGACATCCCGCGCTCACAGGTGCAGTCGATCCTCCGGGCCCAGAAGGACACCGGCGATGATGAACAAGTCGGGGTGAAGGACCTGTACCGCACCGCCAAGAAGCTCGCCGAAGGCACTCCCAAGGACCTCGCCAAGAAGATCGGCGAGGCGGTCATCAAGGTGTCCACGCCCAGCGGCCTGGGCTCGGGGTTCATCATCAACCCCGACGGCTTCGCCATCACCAACGCCCACGTCATCCAGGGCGAGACCAAGCTCAAGGCCACCGTCTTCGAGCAGACCGAGACCGAGCTCAAACGAATGGTGATCGACGACGTGGAGATCATCGCGGTCAACAACCACCTCGACCTGGGGCTCATCAAACTCAAGCACCCCGAGGGCAAGAAGTTCACCAGCGTGTACATCCAGGGCGTCGAGGAGCTCGAAGCCGGCCAGGAAGTCTTCGCCATCGGCAACCCGCTGGGTCTCGAGCGGACGCTCAGCCAGGGCGTCATCGCCACCACGCAGCGGAACTTCGAGGGCCTGACCTTCATCCAGACCACCGCCCAGATCAACCCGGGCAACTCCGGCGGCCCGCTCTTCAACCTCAAGGGCGAGTGCATCGGCGTCACCAACATGAAGATCCCCTTCGGCGAGGGCATGGGCTTCGCCATCCCCGCCCGCTACGTTCGCGACTTCGTTCGCAACCGCGACGCGTTCACCTACGACAAGGACAATCCCAACAGCGGCTACGCCTACAAGCCCGCCCCCACCCGAAGCGACTTCGGCAAGCCTCCGCAGCTCGACGACGGATCGTCCGAACCGGGGAAAAGGTGACCGCGGAGGGACGTAGGGGACGCAGCGTTTTCTCCGCCCGAGCGCCGCTTGCGGGCTCCTGATTCAACCGCCCTTCAAGCACTCCCGTCGCCCACGCTGGACAGGTCATCCGGCGTCACCCGCCCCCGCCCCCGCCCCCGCCCCC
>CAZEDW010000023.1:0-61806 GCA_964510955.1 uncultured Phycisphaeraceae bacterium | reverse complement strand
GGGCGCGGGCGCCGGGGCCGGAGTCGTCGCGGGCGCGGCGCCGGGCTGAGCCGGGGCGGAGACGACCGGTTCGGGTGCTCCGGCGGGGCGACGGATCACAAAGTTGAGCCCGACCGCGGTGGCCAGGAAAACCACGAAGATGCCGATGGTGACGGTGGTGAGCACGTCGCCGGTCTTGGCGCCGAAGGCGGTCTGCCCGGCGCCCTCCGCGCCGCCGCCGCCGAACGCGCCGCTGAGGCCGCCGCCCTGCGGGCGCTGGATCAGCACGATGAGCATCATGCACAGGCTGATGAACAGGAAGAAAACGACCAGGAGGCCGACGAGCCACTGCGAGACGTCAAAGGCGAGAAGGTGCATGCGGGGTTCCGAGGGTCTTGGCAGGTAGTTGGGTGGATGAGTTCCTCAGTTCCGACGGCCCGCCGATGCGGGCGGAGGTCTGAACCGGGGATTTGGAGGGGGGGGAGTGTAGGGCGCTCAGCGCGACCCGACCGCCGCCCGGACGATGGGCAGGAAGCTGTCGGCCTTCAGGGCCGCGCCGCCGATGAGTCCCCCATCGATATCGGGCTGGTCAATCAGCTCGCGGGCGTTGTCGGGCTTCATGGACCCGCCGTATTGGATGCGGATGGTGTTGGCGATCTGAGGGCCGTAGAGCGATGCGAGGACGCCCCGGATCGCCTTGTGGGCCGCCTGAGCGTCGGCGGGGGTCGCGTTCTTGCCGGTGCCGATGGCCCAGACCGGCTCATAGGCAACCACCAGACGGTCGGCGTGCGAGGCTGACACGTCCTTCAGCCCGGCCCGGAGCTGGCGCTCGTTGACCGAATCGGTGATGCCCTGCTCGCGCTGCTGGATCGTCTCGCCGACGCACAGGATGCAGCGCAGGCCCGCGTTCAGCACGGCGGCAACCTTCCTGCCCACCAGCTCGTCGCTCTCGCCGATCACGTGGCGCCGCTCGGAGTGCCCGCAGATCACCAGTTGGACGCCCAGGTCCTTGAGCATGGCCACCGAGACCTCGCCGGTGAAGGCGCCGTTGCCCTCGTGGTAGACGTTTTGCACGCCCATGATCACCCGCGACCCGGCGCCGCGGAGCGCCTGCGCCACGGCGTCGGCGTAGACCAGCGGCGGGCACACGCCCACCTCGACACCTGTCAGCTCGCGCGATCCCGCGTCGGTGGCCAGCGCCAGCGCCACGGCGCCGGCGCGGTCGGTGTTCATCTTCCAGTTGCCAACGACGATGGGGGTGCGGACTGATGGCATGGGCGGGGAAACCTGCGAGGCCCGGCGCATCTCGGCGGCGTGCCGAGCAAACTACGCCGGGGCGGCCAGCATATCCCCGATCTCGCGGCGCGTCGCGTCTGTTCCCCCGCTCACTCCGTCTTGGAATCGTTCTGCCCGCGGACCCACTGGCGGAGCTGCTCCATGGACATCGCGTCGCCGCCGGGGATGGGGTGCAGCGCGAAGCCGGTGGAGTATGCCGCGCCGAGCGTGGCGGTCAGCGTGAGCTGCTTGCCCTCGCGCCAGACCGTTATCTCGACGCGCGAGCCGGGCGTGCGGATGGAAATGAGCGAGCGGAGCACGTCGCCGTCGGCCACGGGTTTGCCGGCGACGGCGGTGACGATGTCGCCGGGCTTGATGCCGGCCTTGGTGGCGGGCGACTCGGGCTGCCCGTCGCGGGGACGGTCGGCGTCGTCGGCGCCGCGTTCACCAGGCAGGGGGCGGTCGGCGGTGGCGACCAGCACGCCGCGCCCGTTGAACCCCATGCGGGCGAGCGCCTCGGGCGAGCTCAGCCGCGGCGGCGCGATCCGCACGCCCAGGTAGCCGCGGATCACGATGCCAGAGCCGATGAGCTGGTCGGCGACGGTCTGCACTGTCTCGATCGGGATCGCGAAGCCCAGACCGGCGTTCTGGCCCTGCTCGAAATGGCCCGAATCGGTCTTGCCGTTGGCGATGGCGGTGTTCATGCCGATCACCCGCCCCCGGTCGTTGACCATCGGCCCGCCGGAGTTGCCGGGGTTCATGGCGGCGTCGGTCTGGATGTAGTTGGTGTAGCCGCCCAGCACGCCGAGGAACCCGGCGGCCTCGCTGCGGCCCAGCGCCGAGACGATGCCCTGGCTCATGGAGAACTTGAAGCCGAAGGGCGAGCCGAACACGAACACTCGGTCGCCGACCTCGACGGGAGACTCGGCGTCGCGCTTGAGCGGGAAGAGGCTCTTGTCGGTATCGATTGCGACGACGGCCACGTCGGTGGCGTCGTCACGCCCCACCACGGTGCCGGGCAGCACCCGCCCGTCGTACAGCTCGACGCGGATGTCGTCGGCGTCGCGGACGACGTGGGCATTGGTCACCACGTGGCCGGCGTTGTCGTACAGCCACCCCGAGCCGGTCGAGGGGATGCCGGGGTGGTTGGGAGGGAGCGGCGCATCGCCGAAGCGCTTACGGAACTCTTCAAGCAGCTTGCTCTCCTCGTCAGGCTTGTCGGACGGGACCTCACGGAATCGCTTGCGGACCTCTTCGGCCGCTTTGCGGTCCTCGTCGCTGATCTTGATCGTCACGTTGATGTGCACGACCCCCGGCAGCACCGCCTGGGCGACGGCGCGGCTGACGGGGACCTCGCGATCAAGCCGGCCCCCGCCGCTCTCGGCGCTGGCGCCCCCGCGATCCGAAGCGCCGTCGAGGCGTGCCTGCGCGAGCTGCATGGTCGCTTCCATGCGCGACAACTGCAGGTCCTTGAGGAACCCCGGACCGGCCAGCAGCACGGCACCGATCACCACCAGCACGAGCAGGGCGGGCGCCATGGATGTCAGTCGTCGCATCGGTTTCTCCCGTGCCACTGACTTCCGTCCGCGGAGGTCAGTGCCGAACATGCCGAACATGCCGAACATTGCAGGCCTTGTCGCATCACTCGCCGTCGCTTGAGTCCCACCGCTGTTCCGAGAACGGACGTCGGCGGCACAGGCTTCATCATCGCCTTATTGGCGGGGTATCCTGAACGGTTTCGTAGCGATGGTCGGTTACGCGGCGTTCGCTCACCCGGTTCACCCATTCCCGCCCGGCCTGCTCGATCTGGACGCCCAGGTGGGCCACCACGGGGGCGAACCCCGGCTGCCACACGCTGAGGCCCAGCAGGTCCTGCAGCACCAGCACCTGCCCGTGGCACGACCGCCCGGCCCCGATGCCGATCAGCGGCACGCCGGGGCACCGCTGCATGATCCGGTCCGCCACTTCTCCCGGCACCGCCTCGACCAGCAGCAGGACCGCGCCGGCGTCCGCCAGCGCGGCGGCGTCGCGGACGATCTGCTCGGCGGACTCGGCGGTCCGCCCTGTCGAGGCGTAGCCGCCCGTCACCGCCGAGCGCTGCGGGCGGCAGCCCACGTGCCCGCATACCGGCACGCCGGCGCGCGTCAGGCGGTCCACCAGGGGGGCCATCGAGCCGTCGGCCTCCAGCTTCACCACGTCGGCCAATCCCTCGGTCATGAACCGCCCGGCGTTGCGGACCGCGTCGTCGGCGCTGGCCTGGTAGCTCATGAAGGGCATGTCGGCCATGACCATGGTCTGCGGCGCGCCGCGCTTGACGCCCGCGGTGAGCGCGACCGCCACCTCCAGCGGCATGTGGATGGTCGAGGGCAGCCCGAGCACCATCTCGGCGGCGGTGTCGCCCACCAGCAGCAGGTGCACGCCGGCACACTCGAGCCACCGCGCGGTGGTGGCGTCATAACAGGTCAGGCACGCGAACGGACGCTGCTCCTTGGCCATGCGCCGGAGCGTCTTGAGCGTCACGGGGGCCTTCGGCGTGGGCGCCGTGCCTGGGTCCGGGGTCGCCGGGGTGTTCGATGGGATCACGCGGGGATCGTAGGAGCAGCATGAAGCAAACGGGAGCTGCCTACGGACACGCGGAGCCGAACAGGCCGAGCACGATGGTGAGATCGGCGGTGTTGACGACGCCGTCGCCGTTGAAGTCACCGCTGGTGTACGGCGTGACGGCGGATCCGAAGCTGCCCAGGACAATCGTGAGATCGGCGGTGTTGATGACGCCGTCGTCGTTGGCGTCGCCGATGCACGCGAGCGGCACGGAAACCGAGAGCACCACATAGCCGGTGTGGTACTGGTCGCCGGCGTTGCCCGTCTGCATGGTTACGGTGGCGGCTCCGGGACCGGGCCCGGGGGCGAGGGCGGTCACGTCGGCGACGTCGATGTCGATGCCGCACATGCTGGCCGATTGGCCATTGAGCTGCGGAAGATCGCCGGCGGTGGAGAGGGAAGTCCCCAGAAAGCTGCGTGTGCCGTTGAAGTAGTTGCCCGGCGGATTCAGGGCATCGGAGAGGATGTTGCTGTTGAACAGCAGCGAGTCGCCGGTGGCGTTGGCGTCGCCCTCGTAGACCACGACGCCCAGCCGGGCGCTGACGCCCGAGGGGGGCAGTGGCTGGACGCGGTTGATGCTGGCCGTGGCGGGGCTGCCGAAGGCGACGAAGCCGATGCCGTCGTGGATGGTGATCTCGCGCGGCGGGGCGGAGGGGAGCGAATAGATGACCACCATGCTCCATGCCGCAAACAGCCCGGCGTTGTTCTGGTCAACGAACGGCGCGATGTCCACGTCGGCGAGCTGGTACGCGCCGGGGCCACGGGTTTGGACCAGCGCGGTGATATCCGCCGAAGACTGGTAGGCGTTGCTGAGGCTGGTGCCGGTGGCATCGGCGATGACGGCGGTCGAGAAGCCGCCGGCGCCCAGACGCGACAGCGTGACCTGCGTATCGGGGAGCGGGGCGTTGCCGGTCGCGGCCCAGTACAGACGGGCGTACTTGACCGTGTGCCCGGCGGGGAGCGTGAGCACCGCCTGGCTGCGGGCCTGGGTGGAGGCGATCGATGTGTTCGCCTCGGCCCCACCGTTCACCGGCGAGTTACTCCGCCAGTACACGTCCGGGGCGTTCTCGGTGGTGTTGATGCCTACGGCCCCGACGTTCCCCACGATCGGCGGCGGCACGTTCGCGGCGGCGTCGTGGCCGAGCGTGTTGCCGATGATGACGAAATCGCCCCGGAGCGTGGTCTGGTAGCGCTGGGGCATGGTGGTTGCGGCGCCCGCGTCGGCGTGGATCAAGGCGGAGAGCAAGATAAGGCTGAGCGGGTGAAGTCTGGGCATGAAATCCTCCACTGAAGTCCCGACAGGCGGTGGCGGGGCCTCGGCCCGATGGTACCGGTGCGGACACATTCGCCGTCCAAGAATCCAACAAAAAACCCGGTGGAGTTCCACCGGGTCTGTGAGTTGCCTCGGTTTGCCGAGTCCTTACTTGGCCTCGACCACTTCCTTCATCAGGTTCGCCGGCATGGGGCGGTACTCCAGCGGCTCCATGGTGCTGGTGGCGCGGCCCTGGCTCATCGAGCGGAGGGCTGTGGTGTAGCCGAACATCTCGCTCAGCGGCACCTCGGTGGTGAGGATGCGGGCGTTGCCGCGCTCCTCGGAGCCGACGATCATGCCGCGACGGCTGGAGATGTCGCCCGAGACGTTGCCGAAGTATTCCTCGGGGGTCGTGATGACGACCTTCATGATCGGCTCGAGCAGCGTCGGGCGGGCCAGCTTGCACGCCTCGATGAGGGCGGTGCGGCCGGCCTGCTCGAACGCGACCTGGCTGGAGTCCACGGGGTGGAACGAGCCGTCGACCAGCGTGACCTTGACGTTGATGAGGGGGTAGCCGGCGAGAACGCCGGTGGCGGCGGTGGTGCGGACGCCGTGCTCGACCGAGGGGATGAACTCCTTGGGGATCGAGCCGCCGACGACCTTGTTCTCAAAGGCGATCTGGTCCTCGAAATCCAGCTCGGCGGCCTCGGCCTGGGCCTTGGTGAAGGGCTCGATGCTGATGGTGCAGTCGCCGAACTGGCCGCGACCGCCGGTCTGCTTCTTGAACAGGCCGCGGACGTACTCGGCGGTGCCCGTGATGGTCTCGCGGTAGCTGACGCGGGGCTTGCCGACCTCGACGTTGACCTTCATGTCGCGGACGAGCTTGTTCTTGATGATCTCAAGGTGCAGCTCGCCCATGCCGCTGATGATGGTCTGGCCGGTCTCCTCGTCGAACTTGGAGCGGAAGCTGGGGTCTTCGCGCCGGATGACGGTCAGGGCGTCGCCGAGCTTGCGCTTGTCCTCGGCGCTCTTGGGCTCGATGGACATGCTGATGACCGGCTCGGGGAAGGTCATGCGCTCCAGCAGGATGGGGTGGTCGGGGTCGCAGAGCGTGTCGCCGGTGAACGAGTCCTTGATGCCCACCACCGCCACGATCGAGCCGGCCGAGACCGACTCGAGGGGGATGCGGTTCTGGGCGTGCATCTCGAACATGCGCGACACGATCTCGCGCTTGTTGTTGCCGGGGTTCAGCACCCGCTCACCCTTCTTGAGGGTGCCGGAATAGACCCGCATGTAGGTCAGGTCGCCGTGCTGGTCGGCGACGACCTTGAAGACCAGGGCCGAGAAGGGGGCGTCGGCGGAGTGCGGACGGCTCAGCTTCTCCTCGGCGTCGCGGGGGTTGGTGCCCTGCACGTCGGACTTGTCCAGCGGGCTGGGGAGATAGTCGACCACGCCGTCGAGCAGGAGCTGCACGCCGATGTTGCGGAGGGCGGCGCCGCAGAAGACGGCGGTGCACTTGCGCTGGCACACGCCCATGCGGATGGCCTTCTTGATCTCCGCCTCGGTGAGCGGCTGGTCGTTGAGCACCTTCTCCAGCAGGTGGTCGTCGAAGTGGGTGGCGGCCTCGACCAGCTCGTGGCGGTAGAGCTCCGAGATGTCCTTCATGTTGGCGGGGATCTCGCGCTCCTCCACCACCGCGCCCAGCTCGGACGCGTCGAAGTAGAACGCCTTCATCTTGACCAGGTCGATGATGCCCGCCAGCTCGTTGCCCGAGCCGATGGCGATCTGCAGCGCGATGGGGTTGGCCCCCAGACGCTCGCGGATCGACTTGAAGCTGAACTCCCAGTCGGCGCCGATCTTGTCCATCTTGTTGATGAAGCAGACGCGCGGGACGTTGTAGCGGTCGGCCTGGCGCCAAACGGTCTCGGACTGAGCCTCGACGCCCTCCTTGCCGTCGAACACCGCCACCGCGCCGTCGAGCACGCGCATCGAGCGCTCGACCTCGATGGTGAAGTCGACGTGCCCGGGGGTGTCGATCAGGTTGATCCGGTACTCGATGCCGTCCTTCACCCACGGGCAGGTGGTGGCGGCGGACTGGATCGTGATGCCGCGCTCCTGCTCTTCCTGCAGGAAGTCCATGGTCGCGGTGCCCTCGTGCACCTCGCCCATCTTGTAGTTCTTGCCGGTGTAGAACAGGATGCGCTCGGAGACGGTGGTCTTGCCGGCGTCGATGTGGGCGCAGATGCCGATATTGCGGGTGTGGAGAAGTTCCTTGCTGACGGCCATGGCTGAATCCTTTGGACTATCGCGGGAGTGCGGACGCGGTGAGGTGCGAACGCGGAGGTCGCGGAGGGGGACGGGGTGGGATCAGGGACGGGGATGAGCGGGAATGTCGGGCGTCGCGGGGTTGGCGCGCCGGTGAGGTTGGGGGTGTTGATCGGTCGTCACCGGCGGGCGGCACGGGGCGTGCAACTCGCGGCGGAAACGTGGTGGGTGGATGCGGCGTGTGCTCCGCCGGCCCCGGCACGGATGGGTGCGCGGAGCGGCGAGGTCAGGGGCGGGCGTACGAGTTGTCGTCGTCGTCGTCGCTGGAAGAACTGACCATGGGGCCGCTCCTGGGGAGTGGACCGGAAGCACACCGGCGGGGCGGAATCCCTCTCCAGACCAAATCCGAAGGAAGACCCGCCCAGAACACTGACATACTAACGGAAAAAGGCCGCCGGTCAAGAGGTCCTTTGGATCGTCGGCAATCACCCGCAACAGCACCAGAAGCGCCTCGCGCGAGGGGCGAGCCAGCCACGACACCGGTGCTGACTCCTCAGTATTGGCGCACCTCCTTGACCTCGAGCCACCCGGCTCCTATATTTGCATAATGACGCAAGTACGCAAACATTTCCCACCTCCCGCGTCACCCAAACAGGCCGCCGCCCGCAGCGGACCCGTGGACGAGTTGCTGGACCCAGCGCTCTTCAAGGCCCTCGCCGATCCGACCCGGGTGTCGCTGATCGCCTGCATCGCCAAGTGCGGGCGCGGGTGCTCCGTTGGAGAGGTCGCCGAGTGCTGCTCGGTTGATGTGTCGGTGGTGTCCCGGCACTTGTCGCTGCTGGCACGTTCGGGGGTGCTGGAATCGAGCAAGCAAGGGAGGATCGTCCGTTACCGCGTCCGCTACGCCGAGCTGTGCAAGGCCCTGCGCTCGCTGGCCGACGCGATCGAGGACTGCTGCCCGGAAAAGGGAGGGGGGTGCGGCGATGGCTGCTGCTGATCTCCCGCGGGTGCTGTTTCTCTGCACCGGGAACTCGTGCCGGAGCCAGATGGCCGAGGGGTGGGCGCGGGCGTTGCGCGCGGGGTCGCTGGAGGCTTTCTCCGCCGGCACCCGCCCTCAGGGCCTGAACCCGCTGGCGGTCCGCGCGATGCGCGAGGCGGGCGTGGACATCTCCGGGCACACGTCTAAGCGGCCCGAAGACCTCGGGGTGTTGTTCGACGTGGTGGTCACGGTGTGCGACGCGGCGCGAGAAGCGTGCCCGGTCTTTCCGGCGGCGCGAATGGTGCACGTCGGATTCGACGACCCGCCGCACCTTGCGAGAGCGGCCCGCACTGAAGAAGAGGCCATGGCGCCCTACCGGCGCGTGCGAGACGAGATCCGTGCGTTCGTTGAAACCCTGCCCGGAGCGCTGTTCAAAGGCGGCGCGACACCGGGCCCTTGAAACGGAGAACCCATGAAGAACTCAACCAACACAGCCTGCTACGGGCCCGATTGCTGCGGCGGGAGCAAGACAGCGCCGGCCGCGCCGGGCGACGCGGCCCGTGAGGAACTCGTTCGCCAAAAAGTACGCGAGGGATACGCCGCCATTGCCCGCACCGGGTCGTGGTCCGCGGCCCAGAGCGCCGCGTCTGCCGCGAAGGTGGGGAGCTGCTGCGCCGGCTCACCGGCGGGCGGCGGGTGCTGCGGGCCCGCGACGTTCTCGCCCGAGCAGCTCGCGCAGGCGATCGGGTATTCGCAGGGCGAGCTGGCCTCGGCCCCCGAGGGCGCCAACATGGGGCTTTCGTGCGGCAACCCCACGGCGATCGCGTCGCTGCGCCGCGGGGAGGTCGTGCTCGACCTCGGCGCCGGCGGGGGATTCGACTGCTTCGTGGCCGGCCCGAAGGTCGGCCCCACCGGTCGCGTGATCGGCGTCGACATGACACCCGACATGGTCACCAAGGCCCGGCAGAACACCGCGTCGTACACCGCGCAGACGGGGCTGAGCAACGTCGAGTTCCGGTTGGGCGAGATCGAGAATCTCCCCGTCGCCGACGCGAGCGTCGACGTGGTGATCTCCAACTGCGTCCTCAACCTCTCCCCCGACAAGGCCCGCGTGTGGCGTGAGATCGCGCGGGTGCTCAGGCCCGGCGGCCGGGTGGCGGTTTCCGACCTGGCGCTGCTGCGCCCGCTGCCCGACGCGGTGCGGGCCGACGCCGAGGCGCTGGTGGGGTGCGTCGCGGGCGCGGTGCTGGTCGAAGAGACCCGGTCGCAGATGGCCGCCGCCGGGCTGTCGAGCATCGCGTTGACCCCCAAGCCGCAGTACATCGACGCGATGACCGACTGGCAGGACCCGCTGTACCGCAGGATCGTTGAGGCCCTGCCACCGGGCACCAGGCCCAGCGACTTCATCACCAGCCTCGACATCACAGCGGGCAAGGCCTGACGCGCCGCGGCACGGTTCACCAGTTGGAGCGCAGCTCGGCGACGATGTCCTTGGCCATCTGATCGATGGCCGACGACTGCCCGAACTCCAGGCGCTCCTGTGCACCGCGGGCGGGCACAAAGTTCTGCGCCGCGCGGAAGTTCTTGCGAGCGATCAGCACCTTGCCGTCCGTCACGCTCTTCCACTGAAAGTTGACCGAGAGGTCGACGGCGGCCTCCTGGATCAGCCCCGTCTCGCGCTGGCTGGAAAGCTTGCGGATCTCGGCGGAGGTGATCTCGCCGGTCAGGACCGTCTCGGCGCTTCCGCGCGGCGCCACGCGCCACGGCGTGGTGCGGTGCACTTCCTTGATGATCGCCTCGGTGAGCTGCATCTCCAGGCCGTGCTGGAACGTCGTGTTCTCGAAGATCGGCACCGCGATGGTGTGGATGTCGGTGCGGTGGCCCGAGCCGAAGGCGTAGCCCTTGGTGGGGTCGGAGGAGCAGGCCGTCAGGGCAATGCCCAGAGAGCAGTGAACCATGAGCACCAGGGCGCTCGTCAAGGCGCGGCGTAAACGCGGGCAGCGCGTCATGGCTTGGCCTCCGGTGACGCCGTCCCGGGGGCGGGGGCTGTTCCGGGGGTTGGGGCGGGGGGCGCATCGGGTTGCTTCGCCGGCTCGCTCGACGGCGTGGGCTTGACGCCGGGGAGTTCCCATTTTTTCGCGTTAAACGTATCGAGCGCCTGATCGGCGGCGATGGTGCCGGGGTGTTCCTTGATGAGCCGCCCCATCACGAACCGGGCCGAGGCCTCGTCGTCGACTTGGAGGTACCAGCGGGCGTTCTCTAGCATCTGGGCCGCGGCGGACTCGTCGATGCGCGTGAGAAGCGCCGCGTCAAGCCCGGACTTTTCCGCCTCGGTCGGGTGGGCCCGCCGGAAGTCCTTGATCCGGTTCGAGGCGTCGATGAGGCTCGACGACTCGTAGCGCGGCCCCTTGAAGCGGGCGATATCGCAGAACACCCGCCGCTGCGCCGCCTTCATGCGGTTCGGGCCCTTGGGGAAGTTCTGAAGGTACAGGTCGTACGCCTCGCCAGCGAGCTTGATCTCGCGCTGGCGGTAGTAGTAGTCCGCCAGCTCGATCGCCGCCTTCTCGGCGAGCTGGCTTCCCGGCAGCCGCTCCTGAATTCTGATGAACAGCTCGACGGCGAGGTCCGAGGCGTCGACCCAGAAGAACAGGAAGGTGCGCCGCTTCTCACCGTTGGCGTAGCGGAGGGCAATCGCCAGTTCGCGGTCCAGGCAGGTGACGAACTCCTCGGTCTGGGTGTACTGCTTGGCGACGGTCTCGTAGTCGTAGAGCGCTTCGTACGGATCGTTCAGCGCCACCCACGCGTCGCCGCGCAGGCGGTAGGCCTGGGCGAGATACGGGCTGGCGGAGCGATCGTTCTTGGAGATCCAGTCGTCGAGCAGACCGCGTGCGGAGGCCGGGTTATCGTGCGCCAACGCCTCGCGGGCGCGGGCCATGAGCCCCTCGTCTCCCTCGGTCGGCGGCGATCCGGTTTGCACGAGGGTCCGGTCGTCCTGGAGCTCGTACTTGTTTGATTGCGCGACCGCCCCCGGGGCGAAAAACGCCAGGGCGAGAGCGAAGGCCACATGCCGCGTGGTGCTGGGCATGCGCGCCAGCGTATCGCGCATCGGGCGGGCCCGCGAGCCAAGCCGAAGCAGCAGGCGCCGCGGCGCGGGCACACGCTCCGGGCCAGACACCTTCAACTCACTACTTGGCGACGACGAACCCGACGATCCCGGCGATCAGCGTGATGCCGGCCATGGCGGCCAAGTAGATCAGGGGCGAGGCGGCGTCCAGTATCTGCTTGGGCATCGCGCCCGAGATCCCCATCAGCACGACGGCCATGCCGAAGGCCAGCGAAAGCATTGCGCCGATGGCCAGGCCCGCGGCGAGACCGCTTCCCTTTCCGTCATACGCCTCGGCGGCCACCATCATCGCGCCAGCGGGCATCAGCGACTCGGTGGTCCCCGCGCTGCCCTCGAACAGGCCCCCCTCTCCCATGGCGCCGGCGCCCGGCCCCGCGCTGGTGCCGGTGCCGGTCATCCCGGCCGCGGTCCCGGCGGCCACGTCGGCCATCAGCCCGGCGCCAAGCGAGGTGTCGTCGGCCTCGCGGGTCAGTTCCATGAGGCCCGAGCCGGACCCGAAGTTCTCCAGGTTCACGCTCTCGAGCTGCCCGCCGCCCACGTCGAGCTGCGTCTGGGCCGCGGCGTCGGCGCCGCCTTCGAGTTCATCGGCGTCGAACACGCTGATGCCGGTGCGTTCCTTGGGCCCCTCGCGTCCGACCGCCGAGTCAGCCAGCCCCAGGCCCAGCCCCGGCCCCCCCGCCGACGAGTCCGCCAGCGGGATCATGCTGCTCATGTCGGCCTCGTCGTCGCCCGCGAGAAGATCGATCTGCTCGCGCTTGAAGATCAGCCGGTCGCCGTCGCGGAACTCGGTGATCTCGCCCTTGGCCGCCATCTGGCGGACATCGCCCTCGCTCTTCTTGAGCTTGGCGGCGGCTTCCTCGAGGCTGTAGAACATCTTGGCCATGAACGCGCTCCAGACCGGACCTGCGGAATCCATCCGCCAGCGGGGGCATTGCGGTTCCCCGACCGGGGTAATGTAGCAGCCCCCCCGCTTCCACGCCCCGGACATCTTCCTGGTCTTCCGGAGGGCGGGGCGACGGGGGCTCGGGGGCGGCGGTGTGCCGCTAAACCGCCAGCCGCACGGGCTCCAGCGCCGCCACGTTGGCGGCGTAACGCCGGCGGATCGGTTCGACTGTCTCGGCGCAGAACCTCTCGGCCTGGCGTTCGGCGAGGCCGACGTGCCGGCGAGGGTCGAGGGCGGCGTCGATGTCGACGCCCTGCAGGAGCGGCTCGTCCCGCAACCAATCGACGAGGTCGTTGGGCTTGCCGTGCTGCTTGACCATCACGCCCGCCGCCTGCGCGTGACGCCGCAGGGCCTCGTGCACCGCCTGGCGATCGCGCCCGAGCTTGACCGCTCCCATCAGCAGGACCTCGGTGGCCATGAAGGGAAGCTCGGCGGCAAGGTTCGCCGCCACGCTTGCTTCATGCACCACCAGCCCGCCCCCCGGCTGCGATGGGTCGCACACCGAGTGCAGGGTGTCCAGCACGCCGTCGATCGCCAGGAACGATTCCGGCAGCGTCACCCGGCGGTTGGACGAATCGTCGAGCGAGCGTTCCAGCCACTGGGTGGCGGCGGTATCGAGGGCGCTGGACGCCAGCGACATCACCAGCCGGCACAATCCCGTGGCCCTTTCGCAGCGCATCGGGTTGCGCTTGTAGGGCATGGCGGACGAGCCGATCTGCTCGTCTTCGAACGGCTCGTCAAGTTCCTTCCGACCCGCCAGAAGACGGATGTCGTTGCACAGCTTGTGGCACGCCGCGGCCAGCGCGGCGAGCTCGTTGAGCACGTGCGCATCGGTGACGCGCGGGTAGGTCTGCCCGGTGGCCCCGTGAAGGCGTCCCGCGGGCCAGCCGAGCTTGGCGACGAACCGGCGCTCGAGCTCGTCGACCTTGCCGGCGTCGGCGTCGCACAGCGCCAGGAACGAGGCCTGCGTCCCGGTGGCGCCCTTCAGGCCGCGCAGGCGCAGCGAATCTCGGGTGAACTCCAGGCGCTCCAGGCACAGCGCCAGGTCCGCGCCCCACATCGCGGCGCGCTTGCCCACCGTGGTCGGCTGGGCGGGCTGGTAGTGCGTCAGCCCCAGGCACGCCACCGCCTTGTGGCGCATCGCCAGCGACCCGAGGTCGCACACCAGCCGCGCCGCCTTGGCGCACACCAGCTCCAGCGAGTCGCGCACCAGCGGCGCCTCGGCGTTGCAGTTCACGTCCTGGCTGGTCATGCCCAGGTGGATCACGCCCCGCGCTTCGGGGGCGGCGTCGCCGAACGCGTGGACGTGCGCCATCACGTCGTGACGCAGACGAGCCTCGTGGCCGGCGGCCCGCTCAAAGTCAGCCGGGGTCATCTCGACCGCGTTCCGCAGCGCCTCAACCTGCGTCAGACTTACACCAAGTCCAAGCTCGTACTGCGCCTCGGCCAAAGCGAGCCATATGCGTCGCCAACCCTCGAACTTCCGCCGGGGCGACCAGATACGCTGCATAGCATCCGATGAGTACCGGCCCGCGAGCGGGGAGGAAAATCGGCCCCACGGGTCCGCGGGCGCCCGGGCCCCGGCGACGAGCGGCGCGGGGTCTGGGTGTTGAATCCCCATTCCCGAGTGGTGGATCGGCTTTGTGCTCATGCGTGGCAACCCCGATGGGGTTTGGATCGTATCGGGGTTCGCTTGGCCCCGCCGGGCTTGTTTGTGGTTTGGCTCGGCGTTGGAAGGTTCGTCGATGAAATAATGAAAGCTCTGCACTCCGAATCTGGATGCGATTCCGAGGGCAGGCCGTGTTGGATGCCCACCTCCAGCCGCACAATGCCCGCTATCAACCGCCCCTCGGCGTCGAACAAGCCCGGCGGAATGAAGCACCCCGGCCCCGACGCCCCGGCGCCCACTGTTGTCGCGCACACCCTGGGCCCCCGGGCCACCACGCCTCCCCCGCCGGCCAGCCGCCCCGTCGGCCCGGCCCTGGTCGCATCCACGAGCCACATCGACTCGCTCACCATCAGCCCCGAGGACGCCCGCGACCAGGCGCTGGTGCTCCTGGCTCGGCGCGGCGACCAGGGCGCGCTGTCGCAACTGCTGACCGCCCACCAGCAGCGCGTCTACGCCATCTGCCTCCGCATGACCGGCGACCGTGACGCCGCCGAAGACCTCGCTCAGGAGACCCTCTACCGCGTCATCAAAAACCTCGACCAGTTCAACAGCCGCGCCAAGTTCACCACCTGGCTCACCCGCGTGGCGATGAACGTGTGCCTCACGGCGTTCCGCAAGAATCGCCTCCGGCGGACCGTCTCGCTCGACGCCATGGGAGGCGACCCGTCCGCGTCAACCATGGGCGGCACCAACGCCATGTTCCGCTCGTTCGGCGGGGTCAGTCTCCTCGGCTCGCTGCTGAGCAAGCTGCTGGGGACCAGCGTCGGCACCAAGGCGGGAACCACCCTGGGCGGCACGCGCACCGGCGCTCCGAACCACGCCCTGAAGTACGAGGGCGGGCGAATCGTTGAGGCCGACGTGCCCGACAAGGCCGCCCTCAAGGAAAACCTCGCCCGCCTCTATGAGGCCCTCGCCCGGTTGGACCCCGATCAACGGGCGATCCTGATCCTGCGTGACATGCAGGGGCTTGACTACCACCACATCGCCGAAATCCTCGACATCCCGCCCGGCACGGTGAAGAGCCGCATCTTCCGGGCGCGGTCCGCGTTGCGAGAGATCTTCGAGGTTATCCCGGCTTCGCCAGATTGACCCCGACCCGCACCGCCCCCCCGCCACCAAACCGCGCGCCCATGCCAGGTTGGGCGATGGCGGAAGGGGCCGTGGGGCATCCCGCGGGGCGATCGAATACCGAACTTTGGCCGGCCCGACGCCGTAGCAGGGACGGAACCGGCGGGGCGGGCGTGCGTCTATCTTTCGCCGGTTCTCAGACCCGCCGCGGGGTTCGCGGCGGGGCGCGGCGATTGTCGGGCCATGGAACAACCCATCACCGAACATGACCTGGAAGGCCTGATCGAGGGCGACCTGCCCCCCGAGCGGGAACGTTCTGTCCGGGCGGCGTTGGGTCGCGACCGGGTGCTGACCGACAAGCTCGCCAGGATGCAATCGCAGAGGTCGCTTCTGAAGGAGCTGGCTGATCAAATGAACCCCGAGGCGCCGGATCACCTGGCGGACGCCGCCATCGCCGCGGCCCGGTCGGAGCAGATGGAACAGTTCGCCGGCGCCACGGCCACAGCCGGGCGGATCCGCGGCGCGCGCGACGCGTTCGCGCTGCGCCGTCAGCGGCAGATGCTGGCGGCGGCGGCGTTCGGAATGGTGCTGATCGGGGGCTGGGTGTGGTTCATGGTGGGGCGCGTTGGGCCGACGGCCTCGCGGGCCGAGCTCCCGTCCAAGCACGTTCCGTTGATGGACATCTCCAAGCCGCCCGCCGCTCCCCCCAAGGCTCCGGATGTCGAGCTGGCGGACGTGGATAGGGTGGATGAGATCCTCGCGTCGGCGGGGCTCGCCCCCCCGGTCACCGAAGACTTCGTCGGGCCCTTGGCGCCGGACCAGAAGATCATCAGGAAGGCTCCCGCAACGCTCGCGAGGGACACCGCGCTGCTGGACGAGTGGCTCAAGAACCTGAACGCGCCGGACGCCTCGCCTTCCACGTTGGACGCCCCCACGCTGGTCCGGCTGGCGCAGGCCGGCAGGCTGGTGCTGGAGGTCGACGCCGGAACCACCGACGAGGTCCGGCGCAAACTCGTCGCGTTCGCATCCGGGCGCGGCGGCGAACTGATCGCGTCGGCCAGGCCCCCCACCTCCGCGGGCATGGCGTCGCCTGATGCGACGGTCGGGGGCGGCACGCCGCTGCGCCTGGCGCTCGATTCGGCCTCGGGGGGCGATCTGCTCGCCGCGGAACTGGACGCGCTCCGTCGGGATGTGAGCAAGCAGACGAGCGCGCCGGCCCGGTTCGTCGAGGCCCCGCCTCCAGCGACTCAGACGCCGGGCGCAGCCATGGATGCCGGTGACCTGCTGTGGTGGACGCGCCCCCCGGACCAGTGGCGCGCCAAGGTGCACCTGAGCATCCCCGTGCGGGTGCGGGCGCCCACTGGCACGACTCCTCATTGAGCAACCGACCCTACGCGGCGCGGTGGGCCGGCACCGAGAGCGTGATGATCTCGCGCTGCGGCTTGGGCTCGATCACGAACTGGATCGCCGGACGGGGGCGCGGCGGGTGGGGAACGCTCGGCGCAGTGCTGGGACGATCACGGGCTTCGGCGAGCGAAACGCCCGGGGCATTCGGGATGGGCGCCACCGGGGCCTCCACGGGGGTGATGCGGGACGGGGCGGGCGCGACCGTGTGCGGCGTTCGCCGGACCCGCAGCCGACGATCCATCACCACCGCCGAGACGGTCATGAGCGGCAGGAACAAGAGAGCAAGCACCCCCACCAGCTCGGCGGTGGAGGCGGCGCGCAGATCGAGGATCGCCGCGGGCGCGAACTGGGCCAGCACCCCCGCGCCCACAGACCCCACCGCGATGGCCGGGAGCATGACGCGCCGAGCCCGGGCCGACCAACCCATCAAGCCGCTCATCCGTGGCGAACCCCTAGAGAGAGTGCGGGAAACAAACCGCGTCGCGTCAAGGCGTGCGGACCGAGACATCAGCCCCGGGACATCCTTTTCGGCCCGACACCCGGACCTGGATCAGCGAGCGTAGCGTCGTGCGCCCGCCCGCTCAATCCCGGCCGCGATTGTGGAAAGTTCGGCGCTCGGAGCGATGCTGGAACGGCTCGCATCCAGGCCGATCGCTGCGGTGCTCGGGCGCGCCGACGCCGCTTCGAGCCGGGTTGTGACCCCGGCGGCTCGCCGGTATCGTCCGCGTCCCGTGCGTTCCCCCACCGCCCCCGGCAACCCCCGCTTGGACGCGCCCAGCCTGGCGCGAATCGTCGCAATCTCCGCCGGGATGGCCATGGCACTCTCGGCGTGGGCCGACGATCCGGTTCCGGGGGCCACTCCGGGGGCGACTCCGGCGGCGACTCCGGCCAAGAGTCCCGCGGGTCGCGACGCGAAGGCTGAAGCTCCACCGCCCAAGGGCGCACCGGACCAGGGCGTCGAGGTCGCCAGCCCGTACGAAGGCCGCCCCATCAGCGCGGTGCGCTTCGAGGGTCTCAAGCGGGTCAAGGAACCGTTCCTCCAGAATCAGGTGCGCACCGTTCAGGGGCGTCCGCTGGAATGGGCCACGGTGCGCGAGGACTGCCGCCGGCTGCAGCGGCTGGGTGAGTTCCGGGGCATCGAGGCCAAGGTTGAGGTGGGCGCCGACCTTTCCGTCGCGGTCGTTTTCGTCGTCACCGAGGCGCCGGTCGTGAAAGACGTGCAGGTGGTCGGCAACCGCGAGGTTCCCGATGAGGACATCGCGCGCGTCACCGGCGACGTCGTGGCCCTGATCCGCGGCGTGCCCATCGACGACTACCGCGTGGGCCAGGGTCAGCGGGCCATCGAGAATCTTTACCGCGAAAAGGGCTACTACCAGGTCCGCGTGACGCTCGACGAGTCGCAGCTCGAGAACGACGGGATCATCCAGTACGTGGTCCGGGAGGGCGAGAAGACGCGGGTGACGGTCATCCGGTTCGAGGGCAACAAGGCCTTCCCCGCCAAGCAGCTCCGGCCCGAGCTGAAGACCGAGGAAGCCAACTGGTTCGTCACGGCGCCGCTGGACGACGAGGTGCTCGACCGCGACGTGGCGGCGATCGTGAAGTTCTACCAGGACCGCGGCTACCTCGACGTGCGCGCCAGCCGGCGGATCCAGCCGGCGCCGAACTCCAAGGAAGCCATCGTCACCTTCGTCGTCGACGAGGGCGCCCTCTACTCGATGCGCTCGATCTCGGTGCAGGGAAAGCAGAACAGCGAGCAAGCGCCCGCGCCCCTCAAGGTGTTCACGCAGGAGCAGCTCCTGGGCCTGGTCGAGCTCAAGCCCGGCGGGGTGTTCGGGCGCAAGGACGCCGACCAGGCGATCGAGACCATCAAGGGCGCGTACCACAAGCTCGGGTACGTGGACGTGCAGGTGGTCTCCGAAGAGCTGCGGGTCGACGAGCCGCCCGGCACGCACCAGATCGACATGCGGGTGTACGTCCGCGAGGGCGAGCGGTTCAAGACCGGGCTGGTCATCGTCGAGGGCAACACCCTGACGCAGAACAAGGTGGTGCGCCGCGAGGTGACCGTGAAGCCCGACCGCTGGCTGGACGCCACCGAGACCGCCGACACCGAGAAGCGCCTGCGCGAGAGCCGGCTCTTTGAGACCAACCCCGCCAACGGCGCGCCGCCCAAGGTCACCATCCAGCCCGCCAGCCCCGACGCGCCGGGCTACCGCGACGTGCTCGTCGAGGTCACCGAGACCGACACCGGCTCGCTGAACTTCGGCGCCGCCGTCAGCTCCGACGCCAACGTGTTCGGCGTCATCAACCTCAACCAGCGCAACTTCGACCTCGCCGACACGCCAGACAGCTTCTCGGAGTTCATCTCGGGCAAGGCCTTCCGCGGCGCGGGCCAGAACTTCCAGCTCTCCCTTCAGCCGGGCATCAAGCAGTCGCAGTACCTGCTCACCATCGGCGAGCCCGCGTTCCTGGAGACCCCCTACGCGGTCTCCAACACCGTCTCGTTCACCCAGCGCGAGTTCCGGGAATACGACGAGGAGCGCCTGGGCGACCGGCTGCGGATCGGGCGCCGCTTCGGCACACGCTGGGTGGGGTCCGTCACGCTCCGCGCCCAGACGATCAACATCTCCGGCATCGACCGCAAGTCGCCGGTGGATGTGTTCGACGTGCAGGGCGACAACCTGCTCACCAGCCTGGGGTTCGACCTCACCCGCACCACCGTCGATTCACGCTTCCACCCCACCGAGGGCACCCGCACCGAGCTGGGGTTCGAGCAGGTCGGCGCGCTGGGCGGCGACTTCAACTACTCCAAGGTCACCGCCGAGCACAGCGTCTTCATCTCCATCGACGAGGACTATCTCGGCCGCAAGACCGTGCTCTCGCTGAGCACCCGCGCGGGCTACATCTTCCCGCAGGACGAGTCGCCCATTTTCGAACGGTTCTTCCTCGGCGGCCGCAACTTCCGCGGCTTCCGCTTCCGCGGCATCGGCCCGCTCGGCGTCCGCCACGACAACGGCCAGGTCGGCGACGAGCACGTGGGCGGCGACTTCTCTTTCACCTTCGGGCCGGAGATCGAGAAGCCCCTGTTCCAGGACATCGTCTCGGGCGTGGCCTTCATCGACTCGGGCACCCTCAACCAGGACGCCTCGTTCAAGGACTACCGCGTCAGCGCCGGCCTGGGCCTCAGGCTCTACATCCCCGCTTTCGGCCAGGCGCCGCTGGCGTTCGACTTCGCCGTGCCGGTCCGCGATTTCGACGGCGACCGCAAGCAGTTCTTCAGCTTCGCCCTGGATATCCCGTTCTGAGCATGCCCAATCGGGCCCGGCTCGATCGCCGATTCCATCGTCCGGTGGGTACCCTGTCCGCCATGCGGTTGAGTGAGGCTCCCAAGTGCGAGTCGTGTGGCTACGACATCTCCGACTTGTCACTGACGGGTCGATGCTCTGAATGTGGGACCCCGGTCACCGAGTCTCACCCGTTGCGGCGCGTCGGAACGCCGTTTCAGCAACGATCAACGATTGTGAACTGGCTCAAGACGGTGGCGCTCGCGCTGGGGGCGCCTAGGCGGCTTTTTCGTGTTGCGCGTATCAGCCGGCGCATCGATTCAGATCTGATGCGGGCCAATCTCCTGGCAACAAGCGGCGCAATCTTGGGTTTCCCCGCCATGGGCGCCCTGTCAATGAGCGGGCGGGGTTCGACGGGGTACCTTCTGGCCAGCGGGGTGTTCCTGATCGTCGCGTATTTTCTCCTGTGTGTGATCCTCGGGTTTGTCATGCTTGTGGTGCTCTGGCTCTGCCGGATACTCGCCAAGCTGTGCAACTGGCACTCGGGTGGTTCCCCTGAAAGTCTGATTGCCGGCATTGCCTCCTCGTGGTTTGTTTTGGCAGGCTTGCTGATCGGGCTCGATCTGCTCGTCCTCGCCGTCAACGGGCCGAGTCCTCTGGGTAGAGCGCGAGCATCGATCTCCAGTAGATTCGACGCGACGTACCTGGGGATTGTTCTCGCGGCCCTCGGCATCTTTGGGTACGCGGCGCTGTGCCTCTGCGGATTCAGGTGGTTGCGCAACGCGAACATGCCGCAGGACGAGTCGTCCCGGCTGATTTGATGCGATTCCAGCGGTCGGCCCCCGTCAGGAGCCGCGTTTGCGGTAAAGCGACGCGTCGATCGCCCCGCGCATCTGCTCCGGGTGCGGCAGGAGCTCCGAGCCCAGGAACTTCGCCACGCGGTCGATCTGCCCGCCGGGGTCCTTCACCAGCGCGGGGTAGTCGATCACCAGGTGCTCGGCCCGCGGGTGCTTGGACAGCCACAGCAGCACTTGGTCGCGGTGCTCGCGCAGCTCGGCGCACAGCGCCTCGGTCGAGAGCTTCGCGCCGGTGGTGTGCAGGCGCTCGATCATCGCCGCCTGCGAGTTCGCCACTTCCTCCACGGGGCGCAGCATGAAGATGATCTTGTAGCGGTGCTGGTACGGCATCTGCGGCAGCAGCGCCGACACCGCCTTGATGGCCTTCCGGTCCAGCCCTTCCTCGTCCATGATCTGGGGCTGGCGCACCACGCCCTTGATCGCCTCCCACTCGTAGTACCCCTTGGGGTTGTCCGGGTCCGCGGCCCGCTCGCCGTCGGTCTTGGCCGGCAGCCCCCCCGCCTCGAGCATCTGCATCATCAGCGACGTGCCCGAGCGCGGCAGCCCCGAAACCAGAACGAACGTCTTGCCGCTCGGGACCGAGGGGTTCACCGGCGGCTGCCGTTTGATCGCCAGCACGCGGTCGCGCTCGAACTCGTCGCCGAGCGCGGGCAGCTCGACCTTGAACGCGTCGGGGTCGCGCGGGGCGGCGGCCGCGGCGGCTTCGGCTGCCGCGCGGTCTTCCCGCTCGAGCCGCGCGGCCTCCCGCTTGTGGTGCTCGGCCTTGGCGGGGTCCTTCAGCTCGGAGTGGTAGATGTAGTTCAGCCAGCGGTGCGCCGCCCGCATCCTCGGCTGCAGGCGCAGGGCCGTCAGGAACGCGTTGGCGGCCGGCTCGGGGTTGCCCGAGCGCGTCAGCGCGATCCCCATGCTCAGGTGCGCCTCGGGCATGCGGTACACGGTGTTGATCGCGTTCAGGGCCGTGTCGATGGTCTCCTGGTTCATCCCGCGGTGGCAGTAGATGCGGGCCAGCGACTCGTTCGCCTCCGGGCTGGCGGGGTGGATGTCCAGGCACCGCTTCAGCAGACGCTCGGCCTTGTCCCACTCGCCCATCCGCATGTAGTTGCGGGCCAGCGCGTTCAGCACGTCGGGCTGCGTCGGCCCCAGGTCGGCCAGCGCCTGCATCGCCCGCGCCGCGTCCGTGTACCGCCGGCGCTTCAGCAGCACGTCGATCCAGATCATCCGGATCCCCGCGTGGAGCGTGTTGTCCAGGTCAAACGCCGAGCGGAGCACGTGCTCGGCCGCCCCGAGGTGGCCCGCCGCGGCGCACGAACGGGCCAGGTACGCCAGGAACCGCGACTCCCACGGCGCCCGGTGCACAAGCCCCGTCAGCACCTCGATCGCCTCCTGGTGCTTGCCGCACCACGCCAGGTTGCGCGACAGGTTGTACTTGGCCTCCGTGTCCGCGGCCTCGGCCTGCTCTTCCTTGGTCGCCCCCGGCGCCTCGATGTACCCCAGCGCCACGAACTGGTGCAGCAGCTCCTCCGATTCGGCGGCGCTCCCCGCCGAGACCGCGGCGCCCCCGGCGTGCATCCCGCTCTCACCCGGCACGCTCTCCCACGAAGGGATCATGCCGGCGTCCGGGCTCTTCACGAAGATCTCGTCGAGCGACCGCCCGTCCATGTCCTCGGCGCTTGGCAGCGAGAACATCGAGAGGATCGTCGGCGCCACGTCCAGCAGCGTCGCGCCGACCACGCGGTCGCCCTGCTTGATGTCGGGGCCCGCCGCCAGGAACACGCCGAACCGCCGGTGCCACGCCGCCGGGCCGGCGGGCTCGTTGGGCTGGAACCGCGGGCGCAGCTCGCGCGAGTGGAAGCCGTGGTCCGAGCACAGCACCACCGTGGTGTCGGGGCCGGCCAGGTCCATCAGCCGCCGCAGCGCCATGTCGCTGAAGCGGTACGCGCCGTTGATCACGTCCTTGTACAGCTCGAAGTCTTCCTCCGGGATCCACGGCAGCCGCGGCGGGTGGTACATCATGAACGCGTGGCTGAAGTGGTCGATCGCGGTGTAGTACACCGCCATGAAGTCCCACTCCGACCTCACCATCACGTCGGTGGCCAGCGCGTGGGTTGAGAGCAGCTCCGAGACGTTGTTGGCCAGGATCGCCAGGCGGTTGTCGTCGTTCTGGTTGATGCCGGCACCGCGGGGCACGAACGGCAGCAGTTGCTCGCCCGTCAGCTCGTCCGGGAACACCTTGTTCTGCGCCAGCGCGTCGGAGAGCTTCGCCGGATGGACCACCCCCGGGGTGCACCGCGGCACGCCGCCGGCATCGGGCTTGGTGCCCGCGAAGCAGTTGGAAACCACACAGCCGTTCACCGGCTCGGCCGGATGACTGGCCCACCAGTTGACCACGTTGCAGCGGTACCCCTTCTGCGACAGGATGTTCCACAGGGCCTTGCAGCGGCGCGAGACACTGCTGTACGGGCGTGCCCCGCCGTGAACCGGGTCCGGCTCGATGAACCCGTGGATGCCGTGCTTGTAGGGCTGCTTGCCGGTCGCGATGGAGTTCCACAGCATCGGCGAGAGCATGGGCTCGAGCGTGCCGAGGTTGCCGGCGACGCCCCGCTTGATCAGGCCGCTGATGGTCGGGAGCTGCCCCTGCTCGAGCAGCGGCGACATGTGCTCCCAGTCGGCGGCGTCCCAGCCAACGAGCAGGACCTTGGGTTTTTTCACTTGCGTCATTCAGCGCTCCGATTCGGTCCTAGAACATCGGCGAAAACCGGTGTGGAAACAACAAGGCCGCCCGACGTGCAGGCGGCCTTGCGTGGAGTGTTGCAGAATAACCGGACCAGCCGATCGGCCTGAGAGCACGATCAGGCGGCGCGCCGGCGCTGACGCCAGGTCGAGACGCCGACCGCGCCCAGGGCCAGCACGGGCAGCGAGCCCGGAGCGGGGACCTGGCCGGCGAAGACGGCCTCGCCGGGGTCGCCCCAGGCGTAATCAACCACCGTGAACGAGTTCAGCGGGGCGCCGTCCATGGTCACGCGGATCCAGCCGTACTGGTTGGTGTTGAACCGCACGCCCACGTAGCCGGTGCCGGCGCTGAGCCACTGGTCGTTGCCGTAGCCGCCGTTGAACGCCATCGTGCCGTACAGCGAAGCGGCCAGGAACGCCTGAGCGGCGACCGGGGCGCCCAGCGCCAGCTTGCTGACGTAGTTGTACGCGCTGGCGGTGAAACCGGCGACATCAACCGCCGGAGAGCCGAACGCGTCGGCGGCGGTGAAGGCGTAGCCGGTGGCGGCGTTGGTGGTGCCGATGCCGTGAGCCAGGGCCAAGTGGTACGGCGTGGAGCCGAACTGAAGGTCAATGCCCACGCCGCCGCCACCCAGGACGGTGTCAGCAATGTGCTGGTTGACATTGACGACGGTCAGGGCCTCGGCGGTGCCGGTGGCGGCCAGCGCCGCGGCGCTGCCGGCGGCGTACGCCGAAATGCGGGCGCCAGACAGCGCAACCTGACCACGACGCGAACGATTCTGCTGCGACATATTTCTCTCCTACTCGACTCGAAAGAACAACCGAACAGTCCCCGGAACCCCATTGAGACACTTCAACCTAGCTCAAGATAGGACAGGGTCAATCCGTATCTGGGGAATACCCGGAAGTGCTCTCAATTTCCCAAACTCGGGCGGGGTCATGGCGGATAACCGCCGGATCTGAGCCGATCTTGGAGCGATTTGACGTGAGTCCGCCACCCCGCCCGGTCACTGTCCGCACCCCGCGAGACCGAGCCGCAAGCAGGTTTGATCGGTACTTGATTCGCGCGATGTTCGGATTTTTTTCTGCCAAAATTCAACCGAACTACTTGACGAAATCCGAACAACTGGTATCCTTTCATTTACCGAACGAAAAACCGTTCGCTGGAGAGCAAACCCATGGCAACCCTTGCCCCGACCGCCCCCGCCGTTCCCAACCACAATGGCCGCGCCAACACGGCCTCGATCGCGGATACTGACAGCGAAGCGACCACGCCAAGCGGTCGCCCCATCCCTCGTCGCAAGGAGGCTGATGTGCCCGCCGCTCCAACCACCACCACGCCCGTGACCAAGCAACCCAGCGCCCCTCATCCCATCAGCACCGCCGAGGCCAAGGAGAAGGCCCAGGCGCTGGAGCGCACGGTCCAGCAGATCGAGAAGACCTTCGGCAAGGGCTCGATCATGAAGATGGACGAGAACGCCTTTGCGTCCATCCCGGGTGTCGCGACTGGTTCCATCTCCTTGGATCTGGCGCTGGGTGGCAAGGGCATCCCGGTCGGGCGCGTGGTCGAGATCTTCGGCCCCGAATCGTCGGGCAAGACCACGCTGGCGCTCACCATCGCCGGCAACGTGCAGAAGACCGGCGGCGTGGCGGCGATCATCGACGCCGAGCACGCCATGGACCCCTCGTGGGCGCGCCGCCTGGGCGTGAACGTCGACAGCCTGCTGGTGTCTCAGCCCGACACGGGCGAGCAAGCCCTGGAAATCTGCGAGCTCCTGGTGCGCTCCAACGCCGTCGATCTGATCATCATCGACTCGGTCGCGGCCCTTGTTCCGCGGGCGGAGATCGAGGGCGAGATGGGCGACAGCCTGCCCGGTCTGCAGGCCCGCCTCATGAGCCAGGCCCTCCGCAAGCTCACCGGCGCCATCGCCAAGAGCAAGTGCACCGTCATCTTCATCAACCAGATCCGCGAGAAGATCGGCGTGATGTTCGGCTCGCCCGAGACCACCACCGGCGGGCGCGCCCTCAAGTTCTACGCCTCGATCCGCATCGACATCCGGCGCATCAGCGCCATCAAGGAGGGCGAGCAGAACGTCGGCAACCGCGTCCGCGCCCGCGTCGTCAAGAACAAGCTCGCCCCACCCTTCCGCGAGGCCGAGTTCGACATGATGTTCGACGAGGGCATCTCCACCAGCGGCGACCTGCTCGACCTGGCCATCAACGATCGCGTGGTCGAGAAGTCCGGCGCCTGGTTCAGCTACGGCGAGATCCGCCTGGGCCAGGGCCGCGAGAACTCCAAGCGATTCCTCCGCGAGAACCCCGACCTGTTCGAGGAAATCCGCAAGGAAGTCATGAAGAAGCACGCGACGGGAGCGCCGCCGGCGAAGACCGGCGGATCGGCGGACGACGAGTAAGCCGGGCCCAAGCCCGGCGCCCTTCAACGGCGCGCTGATCTGGCAGCCTGGAATGGCTCAGCGCAGACACGCACTCCGAGGTGACTTGGTGGCGCGCGGGTACCCGCCAAGGGTCGAAAGCTGGGTCGCGCGCCGGGCTACCATCGGCCCGTTCCAACGCACCCACTCGCCACAGATCAGTCGCCATGACCATCTCACAAGACGCACTGCTCGCCCAGCTCCGCTGGCGCTACGCCACCAAGAAGTTCGACGCCTCCCGCAAGGTGCCCGAGCGCACCTGGGCGGCGATCGAACAGGCCATGCTCCTTTCACCCTCGAGCTTCGGCCTGCAGCCGTGGCGCTTCGTCGTCATCACCGACCCCAGGATCAAGGCGCAGCTCCCCGCGATCTCCTGGGGCCAGACCCAGCCGCAGGACTGCTCGCACATGGTCGTCTTCGCGGCCCGCAAGGGCATCAACGCCGGCGACGTTGAGAAGTTCGCCCAGAGCATCGCCGACGCCCGCGGCGGGATGAGCGAGGCGGTGACGGCGTACAAGAACATGATGCTGGGCACCATCAACGGCCGCCCCGCCGAGGCGCTCGACGCCTGGTGCGCCCGCCAGTGCTACATCGCCCTGGGCTTCCTGCTGGAGACCTGCGCCCTGCTCGAGGTCGATGCCTGCCCCATGGAGGGCATCGATTCGGGCGCATACGACAAGCTGCTCGGGTTGACCGAGAAGGGATTCACCGCCGTCGCGGGCTGCCCGGTGGGCTACCGCGCCGCCGACGACCGCTACGCCCAGCTGCCCAAGGTGCGCTACCCGAGCCACGAGGTTGTCATCCGGGTGTGATCACCGGCGCCGGCGCGAGGCCAGAAGGCCGGCGAGGCCCAGCACACCCGCGGCGCCCGGCGCGGGCACATAACCGGTGTACCCAGGCAGGTGCACCTCGCCGCGCTGATTAGACGCCGAGACAAACGTAGAGCCCTCGATCACCGTGTTGTTCTGCACCGTCGCCAAGGGGGCGAGCACGGCCCCGTTCATGGCGCGGTCGAAGGTGATCGACGTGGCCTGGAAAAAGTTCCACACCACGTTGGCGCGGGCGAACGCGGTGTTGAAGCTTCCGACCATGTTGCCCTGGTTGAAGTTCACCGTCGCGCCCGCGACGTTGATCACCACCGCCGACGCCCCGTTGAAGCTGATGTCCAGCGACTGCACCAGGCTGTTGCTGAACACCTGGGCCGCGCTGACGCTGAACACGGCCAGGCCGTCGCCGCCGGGGGTGCAGTTGAACACCAGCGGGCCGGGCTGACCGCTGGGGATCGACGCCGTGCTGTCGGTCGTGAGCGCGAACATGCTCGACGAAGCGCCCGAGAGCGCGCCCGAGACACCCGCCAGCTGCGACGACACGCCGGGGTCTGAGATCAGGTGCCCGCCGCCGTTGTAGTTGATCGTGCGCCCCAGCGACCCGCCCAGCCGCAGGTTCCCGGCCTGGAGCTGCAGCGCGTTGCCCGAGTTGATGTTGCCGACCACCGTCAGCACGTCGGTGCCCAGGTAGCTCGACGCGGGCGTGAGCTTGGTCCCGTAGTTGGACGAGTTGGCGTTGGTGACGTTGCCCCCGACGAACGTCCGGCCCTCGACCTCGGACGTCGAGTCCAGGTTGTGAAGGACGATCAGGTTGAAGTCGTTCAGGATGGCGGCAGAGGACGACAGCGAGCAGGCCGCGAGGCCGGCAACGGCGAGCACAAATCGAGTCATGGCGACGGGTTCCCTTCCTGGTGCGAAAGCTGGTCGGCGGGCAAACAGATCCGCCGACCCCTTGACGTGCCCGGCGGTCCTTTTCCGCCGGGGGCCGGACGATACCGACCATCCGGGCACAATCAAGACTTCGCACGCCGACTTTCGGCAGATTTCACACTGCACCGAATTCAGGCAGAGGGCTTATCGGGCGCAGCAGGAGCGTGTGCGGCAAAGCCGGCCCCGGTCGCGCGCCCACCGCTCTATCAATCCACGCGCCCACGACGGCGCCGCAGAAGCAGCGCCGCGCCGCCCATCGACGCCGCCGGCACCAGGCCCGGCGCGGGCACCTCGGTCCCGTTCAGCACAAAGGGCAGCGCATAGGGGCGCCCCTCGGCCTGACCGGCCACGAATCCCTCTCGCCCCTCGAACCACACCCGCGGCCCGCTCACGCTGCCGTCGATCGAGTTCAGCAGCCGGGCGTTCGGATCAACAGCGCTGGTGCGCGGCGTGACGAGCGGCATGAACACGTTGGCCGACGGGCTGGTGGCGCCCACGAAGCTCCACTGGAGCCAGTAGTGCCCCGGCGCCAGCACGCCGCCGTTGGGCAGGTCGTTGAGCGAAACCGTGTACGAAAACACCGGGCGCACCGTCGACGTGCTGCTCACACTCTCGCGGTGGCACACGAACGTGCCGACCCCCGCCGCGACGCTCACCGGGTCCGTCAGCACGGGCTGCGGCAGCGGGTCCGGCGCGCCGGGCGACCCGGCGTTGTACGGCGTATCAGTCCACAGGTTGAACTGCACCTGCGTCACCGTCGGCGTCGTCTGCGACGTCTGGAACGCGAACAGCGTCACGCTGTCAAGGTCCCACCCGCCGCCCCCGGGGCCCGCCGGCACGGTGAAGTCCTCGGCGCACGCGGTATTGGTCGCCACCGTGGCCGCCACCCCGGTCGTCGAGAAGATGAAGCTCGACCCCGGCACCGTGAACCCGTCGGCGTTGGAGATCGGCAGCCCGGCAATCGCGCCGGTGCCGCCCGTCGGGTTGGTGATGATGGGCCCGTTATCGAACAGAACAGCCGCGCCGGCGACGCCCGCGAGCGCGCAGAGTCCAACCGAGGCAAGGACGATCGATCGCATGACGTGCTCCTTCCTAGAGAGCGGGAGTCACATGATAGGCCCGCCCCGCCGCGCTGCGCCCCCCCCCCCGGGGGGGGCTCATGGTCTTCGGCGGCGTCGCGGCCCGCTCAGTGGTCCCCCTGATAAAAGAACTCCTCCCGCACGATCTTGTCGTTCTTGACCGTGTACAGGCCCACCTCATCGAGCGTCAGCCGCTGGCCGGTGGCCTTGCGGGTGATGTCGAGCTCAAAGTGCACGGCGAACCGGCCCGCGGAGTCAGTCCCGCCGCAGAAGTACGGCCCGCGCACCTTCTCGCCGTGGAACACGTTCACCTCGGCCCAGTGCCGCGACTTGGCGATGACCGGCCCCTTGCCGACGGTCTCCTTGCCGTCACCCTCGACCGAGACGATGTCAGGGGCGTACGTGGCCTCCATGACGTCGAAGTTCTTGCCCTGGTTGCACATCTCGACGAACTTGGTGGCGAGGGAGTGGAGGCTCATGGTTGGGGGCTCCTGGGGTGGGGGATTGGCGGGGGTATGAAAGGCGCCGAGTGTCGCCCGGCGATCTCGATGCTCGCCTACCCACTCCATTGACCACAATCCAAACGAACCCCCGGCCACCGCTCGGCTGACTTCATCGGGTGGCATGCTCACGTCCTCGTGAGCATGTCCCGAAGGGTCCCCCCCTTGGCTCTACCCCCATGCTCTCGAAGACGAGAGCATGCCACCCGGAATTGCCCGCCCGGAGCAGGCCACCCGCCGCGCCCTCAACGCCCCCAGCGTCGAGACCACCCGCCGAGCCGCCAGCGCCCTGCTCCGCTACCCCACCCAGCGCGACCACCCCGCCGAGCCTCCAACCGCCACCGGCTCGCCCAGTGCCACCGGCTCGGCGTCCTCGCCGTGCCGGTGCTCCCCTCCCTCCCCGACACCCCCAATCCCCTACTCCCCACCACCCGCCAAGCCGCTAAGCCAGCCGAGCCCCACCGCCGAATCACCCAAGGACGGGTGGCTGGATGCCGGGCCTGACCGTCAGGAGCCGGGGCGTGGCGAAGGCTTTGCGACGACACCTCCGGAGTGAGCACCTCTCAGTTTCCCCGACCCCGAAGGGCTCGGCGAAACGCGCCAAGTGCCACGACGGGCCGTCCTCGTCGGGTGGCATCCGCACGTCCTCGTGAGCATTCCCCGAACGGCCCCCCTAGCTCGACCGCCATGCTCTCGAAGACGAGAGCATGCCCCCGAAAAAGCCCGCTCGGAGCAGGCCACCCGCCTTGAGGTTCATTTGTGAAGCGTTGGCCCGAACTCAGGGCTACACTCGGCAATGTCCTACTGGTTGTTTTTGCCAACCCAACGCTCCGGCGCACAGCGGGTCCTTTGTTGAAAATGGTGCGAGTTGGCCAATACCTGTGAACGGGTCTCCCAATTGTCATGTTGTGGTAAAATACAACTTAACTTGTCACTACGACTTACAGGACGGGGAGTGCAAACGGTCTGGACACACCGCTAAGGAGTAGGCCCATGCTCAAACATTCACCCGTGGCGTCGCTCATTGGAATGGCATTGGCTATCGCGCCTGGTTGCACATGTAACACATCAACCACAACCCGACATGTGGATAGTCGTGATTTGGATTCGTGTTATATGATTGCGTGGAAAAGTGGAAGTCCGGCCTTTTATGCTCGCCTGCGCGACGGACGACCGCATGGAACTTGGGTTATGCGTGATCCGGGCGGAGCTGATTTGCTAAAAATTGACTTTGACAATGGTCAAATTATCACCGCGATCTCACCGCTTGGGGATTTTTCTAACAGTTTACAAAGACCCTAAAGCGTTTTCGCTGATCGCATAAGGGGCGTGGCACGCAACGCCGCGAATTACTGATCTCTGCGGGGGCCGGGTGCCGGGTGCCGGGGTACGGCGTCCTCGTCGTACCCCGTGCTGTAACGCGAGAGTCAAGAGCGGGGCACGCCCAAAGCGGCGTACCCCGGCAGCCGTACCCGCTTTCTATGAACCCGGCCACCCGCCCCTCGCCTTAGCGTCACTTCACCCCCACCCCCATCATCTCCCCGACATCCCCCACCTTCTCCATCCCCAAAATCACCCCCGCCAGCTTCTCGCACTTCCCGCGCCCGATCACCGAATCCCCCAGCGCATGGAACTTCACGCCGATCTCCTCGGCGGTCATCGGGTCGCGCGGGTCGCCCTTGGGCACGTCCACCCGCTTGCTGAAGCTCTTCCCCCCCACTGTTGTAATCGTGACGCGGCTCGGCTGGAACTTCGGGAACAGCGCCTCGAACTCGTCGTTGGCCACCACCTTCACCTTGTCCATCACCGGGATCAGGCTCTTGTCCAGCACCCGCTCTTCCTTGAACTGCAGCGGCGTGACCATGCCGTCCACCAGGCCCACGGCCATGCAGTAGGGCAGCGAGTGGTCGGCGGTCTCCTTGCTGTCGGGGCGGTACTTGTGGGGGTCGCCGAGGATGTCCGCCGCGCGGGCGATCACTTCCACCTTGATCTCCTGCACGTCCGCGGCCTTGATGTTGTTCTCCTTGACGCACTTCATCATCGCCGTCAGGGGCGCGTGGCTGAGGGCTTCGATGGGGAAGCTCTTCATCCCGCAGTCCAGAATCCGGTAGTGATCCCCCGCGCCGCGCGGCAGGTCCTTCAGGAACATCTCGGTGTCGAACTTCGCGGGCTGGCCCTTGTATTGCACATGCCCGAACACGGCGTACAGGCCCTCCTTGCCGTCGAACATGTGCTCGGGGCCGCTGTAGCCGCGCTTGGCGAGCATGGCGCTCTCGACGCCCATGCGCGTGGCCCAGGGGTCCACGGTGTTCTTCATGTTGGTCAGCTTGCCCGCCGTCACCGCCCCCGGCGTGAACGTGCGGCTGGCGCTGATGCCGATGGCCTGGACCATCTGGTCTTCCGTCAGGTCCAGCACGCGGCCGGCGGCCACCGGCGCGGCGAACGCCGTCAGCGTGGCGTGGTGCCAGCCGTACTCGCGTACGCCCGGGACGCCGAACTCGCACAGGCGCTGCTCGACCTCGTAGGCGATGACCGTGGCGAGGATGAGGTCCTTGCCGCTCTTGTCGAGGTACTCGCACAGGGCCAAGGGACCGCAGATGATGTCGGAAGGGTGGCAGGGGTCGGCCTTCCAGTAGATGTCGTTGTAGTCCATGGCCCGGACCATGTGGCTGTTGAGGAAGGCGGCGTCAACGGGGTTCGTCTTGAAGCCCGAGACGAAGCAGGTGCACTTGTTTTTGCCCTCCCAGCCGCCGCGCATTTCCTGGTGGTGGGCCAGGAGGATGTGGGCGTCTTCCTGCTGACTGCCGCCGAGGGCGCAGCCGATGGAGTCGAACCAGAAGAGCTTGGCGGCCTCGATGGCCCTGGGGCTGAGGTGCTCGTATTTCAGATTGCAGGCCCACTGCGCGAGGGCGTGCGAGAGGTATTTCTTGTTCGGATCAACGGGGGTCTTGGCCATGGCGACAATGTACCGACTCGGCGCTCCCGCGCGGGCCCGCGGTACCATGCGGCATGGCCACGAAAACCCGGCGAAAAACCGCCCGCGAGAAGCTCGAGACCGTGCACGCCAGCCACGGCAAGCTCGAGCCCGTGCCGCCCATCTGGCAGGCCAGGATGGGCAAGGGAACCATGCTCATCCCGCGCCCGCTCGACGTCGACGCGGCCATGCGCGCGGCGTCCAAGGGCAAGCTGCTGACCATGGGCAGGCTGCGGGCCAAGCTGGCGACGGACGCCGGCGCGACGACCACCTGCCCGCTTACCACTGGCATCTTCGCCCGCCTCGCCGCCGAGGCCGCCGAAGAAGACCGCGAAGCCGGAAAGGCCCGCTTCACGCCGTGGTGGCGCACCATCAAGGACGACGGCAAGCTGAACGAGAAGTTCCCCGGCGGCGTGAAGCGCCAGGCCGAACTGCTGAGGGCCGAGGGGCACGAGATCGTCAAGGGCCGCTCGGCGAGCGTGCTTCGCGTGGCGGGGTTCGACGGCTGATCCCGCCCGCGGTTTCACACCGGGCGCGACACTTCCACCAGCAGCGTGTCGTCCTGGATCGGGCCGAAGCGGTGCTCATCGACGGCGCGGATCATCTCATCAAGGCACGGCGTCCCGACGGGCAGGCGCAGCCCGGCCAACAAGGCCCGGAACCCGTTGACGCCCAGCATGCGCCCGGCGCTGTTGCGGCACTCGATGGCCCCGTCGGTGTAGAGCACCAGGGCGTCGCCCCGGTGGAAGGCGACGGCCTGCTGGTTGGCCCCGAAGTCGTCGCCCTTGCAGGCGCCCAGCACCAGCGTGGTCGAGTCGAGCTGGTCGATGGTGCCGTCGGCGCCGCGCAGAAACGCCGGCGGGTGCCCGGCGCTGGCCCAGGCTAGGGCGTCGGCGGCGTGGTCGATGCACAGGCACAGGGCCGTGGCGTAAACCGAGTGGCTGGCCAGCGTGTGGTGGAGATAGCTGTTGAGGCCGGTGAGCAGGTCGCCAGGCGAGGCGTCGGGGCGTTCGCCGAGCTGGCGGTCGATCTCGCCGTGCAGCCGGTTGACGGTGAGGGCGGCGGTGATGCCGTGGCCGGTGACGTCGACGAGGACGATGTGGGTGTAGGTTCGCCCGGCGTGCGCGCCGGCGGAGGCGGTGATCTGGCGTGCGTAGAGGTAGTCGCCGCCGATCTGACGCATGGGCTCGTAGCGGTAATCGAGGCGCACAGGGCCGGTGCGGATGGGCGCCGGGAAGAGTGACTCGTGGATGCGCCGGGCGTCGACCAGCTCGCGCCGGATCTCGCTGTAGCGGCCCTTGAGCGTGTTGAGCGTGAAGCTGTCGCGGAAGCGCGAGTTTCTCCAGAAGCAGATCCCGGCTCCCGGCGCGGCGATGAGCGGCGAGAGCACGATCAGGATCGGGATCGCGATCGGTGCCCGCGTGACATAGAACAGCAGGATCACCGCGTTCAGCACCAGCAGCGGCACCACCGGACGGATCGATTCGCGCGGCGTCCAGGGGAGAAACAGGCACGCGAAGAAGTGCGACACGAAGATCGACCAGAGCCCGCCGAGCGTCACCAGCGCGGTCTGCGCCTCGTCCACCGTCACGCGCTTCTTGGGCTTCTTCTCCTTGGGGGTCTGGGCCGGAGCGCCGGACGGCTCCTGAGAAGCCGGCGCCGGCACGGCGCCGGGCGCGCTCGGGGACTCGGCCGCCCTTGCGCCAGCTTCGGAAGGGGCCGCGACGGGCCCGGGGTCGGGCGTGGAGTCTGCGCTCGCGGCCGGCGGGGCGGGCGACGCCTCCGGCGGCTTGGCCTCGTCATCGTCCGATGCGTCGACGTGCATCGTGGGGGTGTCGAGCTTCCCTCCAGATTCCTTGAGATAGCTGGCGGTGATAGGCCCCTGGATGAGCGTCAGGGCGCCGCTGATCACGATGAGCCAGAAGACGATCCGCAGCAGCTCTTCCTTGGTGTGCCGGCGGCTGCGGACGCGCATGAACACCGCGATATACAGCACCAGGCTGACGCAACTGCCGATCCAGCCGACGATGGCGGCGGGGGTCGTCATCTGGTTCAGCACCTTCCCGGACTCGAACTTCGAGCCCAGGAACGCGAAGAACAGCACGAACGCGGTCGCCAGCAGGCTCATGCCCACGACCACCCCGCAGTACCACAGGATGCGACGGTGCAGCAGCTCGAGGCGCTGCACCTCGAACTCGCTCTTGAACTCGCTGGTGTATGTGTAGGAGTGGCTGGGCACGGGTGTTCCGCGGAGGGCTTGCCGATGATACCGGCGGGCGCCTCAGCGGTTGTGCCCGGGCTTCCACAAGGTGTCCCCCGCGCCGGTCACGCTGTTGACGCTGCGCGCCAGCACGAAGAGCAGGTCAGAGAGACGGTTCAGGTAGATCAACGACTCGGCGTTGGTCGCGCCCGGTTCGACGGTCAGCAGCTCGCTCACCAGACGCTCGGACCGGCGCGTGATGGTGCGGGCCAGGTGCAGGTGGGCCGCGACCGTGTCGCCGCCGGGCAGGATAAAGCTGGTCAGCGCGCCGAGCGGCTCGTTGAAGCGGTCGATCAGCGCTTCGAGACGTTGCGATTGGGCGGGTTGGACCCGGAGCTTGGCGCCGGGAGCCTCCCCGGCGGCGATGGGCACGCACAGGTCGGCGCCGGCGTCGAACAAATCGTGCTGGATCAGCAGCAACTCGGCCTTGATGGACTCGAAATGGGCGCGGGACCGGGGGTCGAGTGCGATCGAAGGGTTCGGCTCGGAGAGCCGACGCACCAGGTCGGCGACGACGACGCCGACAGCGGCGTTGGCTTCATCGACCGTCCCGTACGCCGCCACGCGCAGCGAGTGCTTTGGCACCGTGGCGCCGTCCCCCAGCATCGTCTGCCCTTTGTCGCCGAACTTGGTGTAGACCTTCGTGATTCGGACCATGGGCTGAGTGTACGGCGGGCGCGCCGGGCCCCGGCGCGCCGATCACTCGGCGCTGTGCGGCAGCGTGGCCACGATGTTCTCGATCACCGCGTCGGTGGTCAGCCCCTCGGCGTGGCCCTCGAAGTTCAGGATCACCCGGTGCCGAAGCGCACCCAGCGCGATCCCGCGGACGTCGTCGGTCGAGGCCGCCGCGCGACCGTCCACCAGCGCCCGGCACTTGGCGCCCAGCACCAGAGCCTGCGCGGCCCGCGGGCTGGCTCCCACGCGGACGAACTTCTTCACGACGGGCGGGGCGAACAGATTGTCCGAGGTCGGGTGCGTGGCGAGCACCAGCCGCACCGCGTAGTCCTGCACGTGCGGGGCGATCGCCGCGCTGGCGACGAGGCGCTGGTGCTCGATGATCCGGGGGCCGTCCAGCACCGGGGCCACTTCGATCGACGCGCCGCCGGTGGTGCGCCGGACGATCTCGTTCAAGTCGTCGCGGCTGGAGTAACCGACGTTGAGCTTGAAGAAGAACCGGTCGAGCTGCGCCTCGGGCAGCGGGTACACGCCCTCCTGCTCGATGGGGTTCTGGGTGGCCATCACAAAGAAAGGCTCGGGGAGCCTTCGGGTCTGGCCGCCCGCCGTGACGCTGCGCTCCTGCATCGCCTCCAGCAGCGCCGACTGCGTCTTGGGCGTCGCGCGGTTGATCTCATCGGCGAGCAGCAGCTGGGTGAACACCGGGCCGGGCTCGAACACGAACTGCCGTGCGCCCCCGGCCTCGCGCACGATGCTGGTACCGGTGATGTCGGCGGGCATCAGGTCGGGCGTGAACTGGATGCGCCGGAAGTCCAGCGACAGCGCCCGCGCCAGGGTGCGCACCAGCAGCGTCTTGCCCAGCCCCGGCACGCCTTCCAGGAGCGCGTTGCCCGAGCAGAACAGGCACGTCAGCACGCCGTCGATCGTGCCCGAGTGGCCGACGATGACGCGGGCGAGCTGCTCCCGGACCGCGGCGTAGTCGCGCCGGAAGGCGTCGATCGACGCGCGGGCCTGCTGGATGGCTGGTTCGTCGTTCACTGGATCACCGATGGTACCTGCCGGCCCGGCCCAACGCCGGGGAATGCAGCGGTCAGGGCCGGGTATCCCGCGTGCCGACCGGGCCGCGGACCCGCGGGGGTCCTGCAGGGACGCCCTGGTGAGTATCATCTCAAGGCCGCACGCGGGTCGATCGGCGCGGCGTGCGGCTCACTTGTGGTGGGGACCATGCCTTCGATGGAGCAACAGCACAACCCCGGCGGGAACGGCACGCTGCCACCGGGCGCCGAGGACTCGCGCGCCCCGGTGAGTGCTCCGGGGCACGGGTCATCGCGCCAGTTCCCGGTGCAGCTTCGCCGGTCGTTCCTGCTCGGACGTCCCCACTTCTACTCGGGGCTGGCGGCGCGGTCGCCGGGGCTGGGCGACCTGCGACCGGACTCGATGAAGTCCAAGCCCAGCGTCGATCTCGCCGTGAAGCAGTGGCACGGGCTTGTCGAGGTGATGCGCCGGTACGGGGCCGACGTTCTGGCGGCGCAGCCGGACCGGGCGCTGCCCGAGTTGGCGTTCATGGGAGCGGCGGGGTTCCTCGCCGACCGCTCGGCCCGGACCTGCGTCGGTGACAAGACCTTTATGCTGGCAACCCTGGAGCCACGGTTGCAACCCCTGCGCGACGGCTATGCCCGCACCCTGCGGGGGCTTGGCTTCCGTGTAGAGATGTTCGATCACCGCTTCGGAGGCGCCGTCGACTTCTTCCGCTGTGGCCCCAACTACGTCTTTGTCTGCGGGCCGGAGCACTTGGACGAGGGCGAGCCGTCGGCGGCGCGCCGGCTGCTCTCGATGCTCGCCCCCAGGCAGCCCGCGTGGTCGAGCGACCCGCGCCTGCGCGAAACCCTCGCGGAGATGGTCACCGGGCGCGAGGTGCACCAGCTCACGCTGTGCGACCCGCGATTCTGCCGCGGCGACATGGTGGCCACCGGCGTCGGCGAAGACCGCAAGGTGCTGGTGGTCTATGTGAAGGCCCTCGCCGAGGAGTCGCAACGGCTCATCCTCGGGCGCAAGGCCCGGGTGAGCGAGACGGTGATTCCCCTGTCGGACCACGACGCGGCGATGTACGCCGCCGGTGCACTGCAACTGCCCCCCAAAAACCAGGGCGGCAAGCCGGTCGTTATCGTTCCCGAAGGCGTCACCAACGACCTCGTCGGTCGCCTGGAGCGGGCCGGGTGCGAGGTGGTCTTGGTCAATCTCTCGGAGTGGATCAAGAAGGACCGCGGCGGCCCCGCCGCCATGGCTCTGGACCTGGGCTACCTTCGCGATGATCGAAGGACGGAAACCCCCGAGGTCAAAGACATGCGGATCGCGATGCGTCAGGGCCTCGACCAGGCCCCTGCGCTCAACGGATAAAGGTGGGCGGGCCCCGTGTTGCCCGTGCGGGGCGGGCGTGATACCCTGTCCCCCAACCTCGCGGCATCGGATTCGATGACCGCCGGGCGCCACGCGGGCGTAGCTCAATTGGATAGAGCACCTGACTACGGATCAGGAGGTTGAGGGTTCGACTCCTTCCGCCCGTGCTTGCGACGCAAACCCCTGCAAGGCAGGGGTTTGTGCGTTTTGGAGAGGGCCGAGCAGGGGAGAATGCCCTGCCCCCACGATTCAGTCCACAGTCAGAGTTAGTTTGGCGTTGCCCATGTGCTGCTGCGGAGCCGGGCGCAGCGAAGCGGAGCCCGGCTCTGCAGCCGTGCCGCTACAAGTGTCCGGTGCCGGCGGCCGGTATCCCAGCGACGAGCGCGGACGCACCCGGTTGTAGTGTTCCCGCCACCGCTCAATCAGCACCTTGGCCTCCTTCAGTGTGTAGAAGGCCTCACCGTTCAAGAGTTCGTCGCGCAGCTTGCCGTTGAAGCTCTCCACATACCTGTTCTCCCAGGGGCTGCCGGGCTCGATGAGGAGGGTCTTCACGCCGACCCTGCCCAGCCAGCACCGGACTTCCTTCGCCGTGAACTCCGGCCCGTTATCGCTGCGGATGTGATCGGGAACGCCCCGCGTCACGAACTGCCACGTCAGGCGTTCCAGCACGTCGTCGCTGCTCAACCGCCGCGCTGCGTCGATCGCCAGGCACTCCCGCGTGAACTCGTCCACAACCGTCAGCATCTTGAACGCCCGGCCGTCGTGCGTCCGTGCCGTCACGAAGTCGTACGCCCAAACATAATCTCCCCGCTCCGGCCGCAGCCGGATGCCCGAGGGCTCGTTCAGCCACAACCGGCCTCTCCTGGGCTGCTTCTTCGGGATCTTCAGACCGGCGTGACGCCAGACCCGCTCGACCCTTCTGTGGTTCACGTTCCACGCTTCATGGTGCGGCATCGCTGTCGCCCGCCTATAGCCGAAACGACCGTTCGTCCGTGCGAGCTCCACGATCCGGGCCGTCAGCGGCTCTTCATCATCCAGTGGCCGCGGCGCGTACCGCTGCACCGCACGGGCCTGCCCGATCACACGGCACACCCGACGCTCCGACACGCTCAGGTCACGAACAACTCTTGCAACCAGTTCGCGCCGACGCGCCGGGCTCAGCAGTTTGGGCGGGCGGCCTCCCGAAGGATCGCGTTGTCCAACGCCTGGTCGGCCACCGCGCGCTTGAGCCGCGCGTTCTCCGCCTCCAGCTCCTTCAGCCGCTTGGCCTGGTCCACCTTCATTCCGCCGTACTCACGCCGCCACCGCTACTACGTCTGGTCCGTGATCCCCAGCTTCTTCACCGCCACCGCGATCGTGGCGCCCTTGCTCAGTTCGACCTCGGCCTCAAGCAGCATCGCCACGATCTGCTCAGGCTTGAACCGCTTGCTCGTGTCGCCCATGTCGATGCCCCTTCCTTGGGTCCAAACACCGAAAGTACCACTCTCGGGTCGGACCGGTTTGAGGGGGCAGGTCACACCCGCCGATCCGGACCGCGTGATCCGCCCCATCAGCGTGATCCGCTCCCTCGGCGTGCCGCCGCCGTGCGTCTACGACATCAACCACGACCACGTCGTCAACACCGTGGACCTAACGGTGCTGCTGGCCAACTTTGGCGCCGCGATCCCCCCGTTCGGCAACGGCGACCTGGACGGCAACGGCTTCGTCAACACCGCCGACCTGGTCGTGCTGCTGTCCAAGTTCGGCACCGCCTGCCCGTAGCCGGGCCCGATCACCGGGCGTCTGTGCGGCTGACTGCCCGCCACGACCGGCGGCGTGGGATGGTGTATCCTTGCCTCCCCCCATGTCGATCCTCGTCACGCCGTCAACCAAGGTCATCTGTCAGGGCATCACCGGGAGCTTCGGCGCCCAGCACACGCGCGGGTGCCTGCATTACGGCACCAAGCTTGTGGGGGGCGTCACGCCCGGCAAGGGCGGGAGCAAAGACGACAACGGGCTGCCGATCTTCGACACGGTTCGCCAGGCGGTCGAGGCCACCGGCGCCTCGGCCACCATGATCTTCGTTCCGCCCCCGTTCGCGGGCGACGCGATCCTCGAAGCCCTGTTCGCGGGCGTCAAAGTCATCTGCGCCATCACCGAAGGCGTGCCCGTGCAGGACATGGTGAAGGTTCGAGCCTTGCTGGACGAGCACAACGCCGGACGCTCCACGGCCGACCGGGTGTACCTCATCGGGCCGAACTGCCCGGGCGTCATCACCCCCGGCCCCAAGACCGGCGAGGGAACCTCCGCCGCCAGCCCCTACACCAGCGCCGGCTGCAAGATCGGCATCATGCCGGGGTACATCAACCGTCACATCTCCGAGGCGCCCAAGAAGAAGGCCGTGGGCATCGTCTCCCGCTCCGGCACGCTGACCTATGAGGCGGTCTGGCAGACCAGCTCGCTGGGGCTGGCCCAGTCCACCTGCGTGGGCATCGGCGGCGACCCGGTCCGCGGCATGGGGTTCATCGATTGCCTCGAACTGTTCCAGGCCGACCCCGACACGCACGCCATCCTGATGATCGGCGAGATCGGCGGCAGCGACGAAGAAGCCGCCGCCGCTTGGGCCAGGAAGAACGTCACCAAGCCGCTGGCGTCGTTCATCGCGGGGCGGACCGCGCCCCCGGGCCGTCGGATGGGACACGCCGGGGCGATCATCTCCGGCGGCGAGGGGACGGCGGAGTCCAAGATCGACGCCCTGCGTGCCGCAGGCTTCGAGATCGCCCAGACGCCCGCCGACATGGGCGCCGCGATGGCGCGGGCGATGAAGCTGTAGTCCTGTTTGAAACCGCGGGATTCGAGCGCCGCCGCTCGCCCGCCCGACCCGTTCGCACGAACCAACCAAAACGCACACCACCCTTGGAGAATCCTCCGATGCGACTTCTGATTCAACGAGCGCTCTCCTGCTGCATCTCCCTGGCGGCGCTGGCCCCCGCCGGCGTCCTGCTCACCCCCACCGCCGCGGTCGCCCGCCCCGCCCGCCCCACCAGCGTCGCGGTGATCGACCTCAACCGCGTGCTCGACCAGCTCGACGAGAAAACCGCCCGCGAGAAGCAGCTCGAGACCTTTCTCAAGGCGCTCGAAGACGGCGTGAACAACCTCGCCAAGCAGCTCAAGAGCGCCAAGGAAGAGCTGGAGATCCTCCCCAAGAACGGCGCCGCATTCCTGGCCAAGCGCGAAGAGGTGCTGCGGCTGACCGCCCGAGTCCAGGGCGAGGCCCAGGCGGCCAAGATCCTCGCCGAGGACAAGAAGAAGACCATGCAGATCGATCTCTTCGAGAAGATCGGCGACGCCACCCGTGACTTCGCCAAGAAGAACGGCTGGGACATCGTCATGATCGACGACAGCAAGGAGAAGATCCCCTCCGAGGCCAGCCCCCAGCAGGCCCAGGCCGCGATGGTGAACCGGCGCCTGCTGTTCGCCTCGATCGACGTGGACATCTCCGAGCAGGTGGCCCAGCAGATGAACAACGATTTCAAGGCCGGCGGCGCCGACAAGCCCGCCGACGCACCCGCCGCAAAGCCCGCCGAGAAGAAGCCGAACTGACCGTGAAGACGCCCGAATGGACCAGCGGGGGATTGGCCGACAAGCTCCGGGCCGACCTCCACGGCCCGCGCGATGTCGTTCTGACCCGTCTGGACACACTCGACGACGCCGACGAGCGGGCGCTGTCGTTCATCCGCGATGCGCGCCACGCCCCTAGGTGGCTGGCGAGCCGGGCCGGCGCGGTGCTGGTCACCCGCAAGGCGTTCGATGACCCGCAGGCCGGTCTGCAGCGGGTCCCGCCGGGCCGCGCGGTGCTGGTGGTCGCCGATGCGGACCTGGCCCTCATCGAGCTGCTCACCGAGCTCGCCGACGACCCCCGCAAGCCGCCCGACACGCTCGGGCACCGCAGCGTCAACCCGCGTGCGTCCATCGATCCCTCGGCGATCCTTGGCTCGCACGTCGTCGTCGGCGCCGACAGCGTCATCGGACCCGGCGCGGTCATCCACGCCAACGCCGTCATCGGCTCGGGCGTCACCATCGGCGCCGGCACCGTGGTCCACGCGGCGGCGGTCATCCAGGACCGCTGCCGGATCGGCGCCGCATGCATCATCCACTCGGGAGTGGTGCTGGGAACCGACGGCTTCGGCTACCGCCCGGCCCCCGGCGGCAAGGGCATCCTCAAGATCCCCCACATCGGCGACGTCGTGATCGGCGACGCCGTGGAGATCGGCGCCAACACCACCATCGACCGCGGCAAGTTCGGGTCCACCCTCATCGGGTCGATGACCAAGATCGACAACCTCGTGCAGATCGCCCACAACTGCCGCGTCGGCCGCGCCTGCCTCATCTGCGGCTGCTCCGCGCTGGCTGGCAGCGTGACCCTCGGCGACGGCGTGACGCTCGCCGGCGGCGTGGCCATCGCCGACGGGCGCACCATCGGCGCTGGGGCCACCGTCGCCGCCCGTTCCGGCGTCATGGACGACATCCCGCCCGGCGAAACCTGGCTCGGAACCCCGGCGCGCCCCGCCCGGCAGACGCTCCGCCTCTACGCCGCGTGGGACGAGCTGCCCGAGCTGGCCAAGGCAGCGCGGAAACTGATCAACCCGGGGTGAGGCCTGCCCGCGGGCGTATCGTCAGTCATGGCGCACGCCGCACGCCACGGCGCTCCCCATGCCGGCCCAATCGTGTTCTACGACGGCGCCTGCGGTCTGTGCGCCGGGCTGGTTCAGTGGACCCTGCGCCGCGACGCTCGCCGGGTTCTGCGCTTCGCGCCGCTCCAGGGAACGACCTACCGGTCAGTCGAGACCGCCACCAGCCCCGGCGATCCTGAGTCCATGGTGCTGCTCGACGCCGGCGGGCTTCACCGCCGGTCAACCGCCGCCCTGCGACTGCTGCGCCACCTCGGCGGCGTCTGGGGCGTCCTCGGCGCTGCGGGCATGATCGTCCCGCGCCCGATCCGCGATGGGTGTTACACCTTCATCGCGGCGCGGCGCACCGGGTGGTTCGGGCCGGCCGACCATTGCGCCGTCCCGTCTCACCAGCACAGCAATCGTTTTCTGCCGTAGCGCGGGTCAGGACTTCGCCGGCGGCAGGTCAAGCGCCTTCACCATTACGCCGTGCACCTCGTTGATCGCCAACCGCTGCGGCACCAGCTCGCTGCCGGGGCCCAGCGCCGTCAGCTCGACCGGGTCGCTGGTGTGATTCGGGCTGAGGAACGCGACGCAGGTGTGGTTCGCCAGGACGGCGCCGATCGGCCCATACCTGGCCCCCGCCATGGCAAAACCGTTGGCGGGCTCGCCGTGCTTCCAGCGGACCAGGAGATCAAGCTCTCCCTTGCCCAGCGAGATCGCCGTCGCCTGTTTCACCAGCGAGTGCAGCAGATCCGGATCGATCTCGGTCTTCGCGCCCGGAGCCAGGGCGCCCCCACCGAACTCGGGCGGCTCGGGGTTGGAGAGGTGAAACTTCCCGTCAAGTTTGCGCTCGATCCACTCGAAGCTGTGCTTGAACTCCAGCGTGCGGAGGAAGCCCTTGACCCCGCGCGGGCCGTACTCGGTCAGCCCCGGGTTCGCGGTCGCGTGGTCGGCGGTCAGGATCACCAGCGTGTCATCGCGACCCTCGCACCAGTCGAGCACCGCCCGGATGGCGTTGTCGAAGGCGACCTGGTCATAGATCAGCCCCGCGGCGTCGTTGTAGTGACCGCCGTGATCGACCCGCCCTCCCTCGATCTGCAGCACAAACCCGTTCGCCGCGCCCACCGCGTCGAGCCGGCGCAGCGCCGCGCTGCTCATCTCGGCCAGCGACGGCTCGCCCAGGTTGTCCGTGACACGGTCGACCTCGAAGCTCATGTGGCTGTTGTTGAACAGGCCCAGCACCGGCGATGCGCCGAACCCCGCCCCGACAAACGCGTCGAACTCGCTCCGGCTGGAAATGACCTGCAGGTCCGGACGCTTGGCCAGCATGTCTTTCTTGAAGAAGTGCCGGCCCCCGCCCAGCAGCAGGTCGTAACGCCGTTCGAGCAACTGGGCCGCGATCCGCCCCTCGTCCTCCCGATCGGTCGGGATGTTGCACGAAAAACCCGCCGGCGTTGCGTGCGTGACACGGGTGGTGGTCACCAGGCCCGTCGCCTTGCCCGCCTGCTTGGCCTGCATGAGGATCGGCACGGGCGTCGCGCCGTCCGGGGTCAGGCCGATCCGCCCGTTGTCCACCAGCACGCCGATGCCCCACGCCGTGGACGCCGCGGCCGAATCGGTCACGAACCCGTCGGCCGACCGCGTGTCGACCAGCGCACGCCGAACACCCGGCCGTTCCAGCAGCTTCACCCAGTGCGAGCGCCGGTTATCGCGGCTCTGGATGAACAGGTCCGCGAGGCTGAGCGTCCCCATGCTCATGCCGTCGGAGACCATGAACACAAGGTTCTTTGCGACCTTTGTCGCCCGGCCCGCGGGCGATTCCGCGTCGGCGCGGGCGGGCAGGTTCAGCGCCAGCGGCGCAGCCGCCGCGCCGAGCGCAGTGCCGAGGAAATGGCGTCGATTCAGTTCCATGATTCCTGGTCCAGGATTGAGCCCATTCTGTCTCGCCGCGTTCGTCGCGCCTCCGCGGAGATACCGCTCAACTCTAGAACCTGAACGAAACCGAGCCCCCGATGTAGGCCGCCGGATCGGTCTCGGTGCGGTCCACACGGTGACCGTCGTTGTCGCGGAGCTCGTACTGCTGATACACGATCGCACCGCCCTCCACGCCGAGCGTCAACCCGCCGCAGGATTTCCATTCAAGCCCGACGCCCACCGGCACGCGGGTGTCGTTCAAGACGCCCTTGGGCAGCGGGGCGAGGTTGTCATCGAGGCGGTACTGATGGAACTCCCCGCCGGCGCGGAGGTACGCGTTGAGGCTGTCGCTCAGGGTGCCCGTCAGCTTCAGCCCGACCCCCGTGGTCGCCAGCGTGAGCTTGTCGCTGATCCGCCAGTTCACCACCACCAGCGGCAGGAACCCCACGTTGTCCTCCAGCCGCGTGATGAACCCGCCGCCCAGCGCCAGGCTGAACGAATCGCTGAACTTGTAACCCACCCCCGCGGCGCCGGTGCCCCAGACGCCGTTGCCGAACGACCCGTCCTCGGCCCAGCCCGATGTCACCGACCCGCGCGCCAGGACCGACCACTGGTCATCAATCTTGTAAACCGCGAGCAGCGAGCTGCCTACTTCGTACGCATTGTCCAGTGGTTCCACCCCGCCCAGCGGCCCGAAGCCGCTGAAGTCATAGTTGGCGTACCCCGCGCTGACGCCCCACGTCAGCCTCAGCCGGTCCCCCACCGGGCCCGCCAGAGACACACCGGCGTCGTTGCGGAACACGCTCACGCGCCCCGCGTTGTCCTCCAGGTCCGAACGGAAGGTAAACGTCGGTGAGGTCGAGACCGTCACGCTCCAGCCGTTTCCCTTGTCCTGGGTCTGCTGCTCCGGGGCCGGCGGCTGGGTGTCACCGGCGGGGGCCGTTCCCGCGACCATGAGCAGGATCGTCGCCGCGGCGAAGCAAGGCGTGTAAGGCATGAATGTCTCCGGGGATCGGCTTGTTGCTGGGTTCGTATCCGCCACGATAAGGGGTCAAAGCCGGCTCCGCCACGCGAACAGCAGCCACTCAACGCACAAGAGCCCCAGCGCCAGCCCCACGAACCAGCTCCACACTTCCCTGGCGCCCCGCCCCGCCCCCGCTTCGCTGCTCGCGCCGTGCCGCCCCACCTCGACCCGGTCAACCGTGCGGGCGGCGCTCTCGGTCGCATCCAACAGGTTGACCGCCACGGGGCGCGCCCGGCCATCCTCCTCAACTTGATACAGCCCCGCTCTGGGGACCGCTCCCAGCAGGTACCGCCCGTCAACCTCCGCCACCACCTTCCGAACGACCGTGCCGTCCGGGGCGCGCATGACGAGCGACTGCGCCTGTGCAGCCTGCTCCGGCGCCCCGGCCCCATCGTCGACGGGAACCTCGACCGCTTCTCCCGCAGCGAACCACTTCCCCGCATCGTGCTCAGCACGGAGGGTCAGGTAATCCACGGCGTTGGCGACAAAGGTCGGAAACCCAAGGTCCCGCGCCCACGTCGACTCGTTCAACCCGGGCGCGACGAGGATGTGCCGGGTCCGGGACCGGTACAGCACCAGGATCGCCGGGCCCGACGCGGTCCACGCCACCGGGGTCGGCTGGGCCCCGGCGGCCTCCGAGCCCTCGGCAACCCCGAACCACCGGTCCCGCGACAGCCGGACCTCCCCCAGCGTCAGATACCGCATCACCGGGTGCGAGCGATCCCACTGGACGAACGGGACCATCCCCCCTCCTGCCGGCCCGCCACCCTGCGCCAGCCGCAGGCCCGCGATGGGAAGGCCCGCCCCCAGGCTGAGCGTCGGTACACCAGGCGGCAGCCTCGACGGCTGCGCCCCGTCAAAAACCAGCAAATCAAGCCCCGGCGATGCCGGTGCGGCCTCGTATTGGCTGATCGACTTCACCCGCAACGTCCCCGCTTCCAACGTCTCCAGCGCGGCACGCAGCCCATCCCGCGACGAATCAACCCCCACCCCCTCCACCAACTCGATCGACAGCCGGCGCGCCCCGGCAAGCACCACCGACGCCGAATCGTCCGCCGCCAACGCATCAGGGCGGTTGATGCGGACCGTCACCACCCCACCCTGGTTCGTCCGGAGGTCAAACGACAGGGACGCCTCGCCGGGCACGTCAGGCGACCCAGCCCCAAACGCCAACACCCGCGCCCCCCGGGACTCGGAGGGATCCGGCGTCTCAGTACCGCCGGGGGTCGACCCCGGGGTCCAGCTCCATTCAACCGGAACCTGCAACGCCTGGCGGGCGCTCGAGACCAGCCGCGCAAAAACGTGGACCATCCCAGGGTCCTGGAAGTCCCGCTGCGCGTTCAGGGCGACAATCCCCACGTTGTGGACCGTGCCGGCCTCGGCGGGCGCCGGCCCAACCCTGTAAAACCGGTGCAGTTCGGCACCCCCGGACGCGGCGATAGCCTTCGAGGACAGCGCCACGCATCCATCGGAAACCAGCACGATGCGGGCCGGGGAAGGGTCCGAGCCGCTCGGGGCCGCCAGGGCCGAGGCGACCTGCCATGCCGCGTCGAAGTTGGCCGGCTCATCCGTGCCCGCCACCGAAGCGACCGCCGAGCGGAGCTGCTGGGCGTCCCGCGTGAAGTTGGCCACCGTGACCGGTCGTGCCGCGAAGGCCAGGATCATGGCCGACCCTGCCCCGGCGGCGGCGTCTTCAATGATCCGCCCACACACTTCGCGGGCCTCTTCCAGGCGTGACCGACGCCCTTGCGGCCTGGCCGGGTCAGGGGCATCCACGGCGCTCATGGACGCCGATAGATCAAGAAGAATGACGGTTCGGCCGCCCGGAGCATCGGGCAGGTCAAGGCTGGGCCGAGCCGCCGCGATGCACAGGCTGGCCGCGATCAACGCGTGGAGCAGCAGCAGCCACGAGGTGCGGAGCAGCCGAAGAGGAGCGTTGGCCTGCAGGTCGCGCACCGCCGACTCCCAGAAGGCCGTGGTGCTGACCCGAACCGGCAGCCGCCGGAGTTTCAGGCAATAGAACGCGATCAGGCCGACCGCGGCCAGACCCCCCAGCAGAACACCGGACATGGGACTCAGGAAGATCAGGGCTGCTCCCGGTTGGGCGATCGACGGGGCGGGTCTTGCCGCGAAGCGTCGGAACAGAGGCAAGGCAAGGTGCCGCGGCGGACCGAATCATGCCGGGGGAAATGCTACCCAAAGCCGTTCGTGAAGGAGTTCGAGGCTGGTTGCGACCAAATTTTGACTCCCGTCGCACAAAATCCGCAAAAACCGTTTGGAACGACCGGAATCCGGGGTATATTCCAAAGTGTCGTCGGGCGCTTGCGCCTGAAACTGGGCGGCCTAGGAACCACCCGGTTGTGTACGACAGAGGGAATCGAGACACGTCGACCCCTCAACAACTTGTTCGTCCGTGAGTCGGCGGGCTCGGTTTCGCCGACAGCCGTAAGTGATTTCCCCGTACCGCTCGTGCAGTACCGGGTTCCAAGTGCGGTTTCCAGGTTCTGGCGTTCTATCGGTGCTGTTGCCTCGCCAGGGCCTCTGAAAACCGGGTCGGCCGACCCGAAATCGGGATCGCCCGCAAGGCGAAGGCAACAGACAAGAGGAGGAATAGGAACATGCGGAAGATTTCTGTGCTGAGCTTGGTGGCGGTTGCTGGTCTCGCGACGACCGCGGCTGCTCGTCCCGCGTACGTCGGTGGCGGCTTCGCGATCCCCGACAACAACGCCGCCGGCAACAGCAGCACCATCGTCGTCCCCGATGCGTTCAGCATCACCGACATGTCGGTGACCATCACCTGGCCCGCCACCACCGGCGGCGCCGCTGGCGGCCACACCTGGTGCGGCGACCTCGTCGCGACCCTGACCGGCCCCGGCGGGACCGTCACCATCATGAACCGCATCGGTTCGACCACCGCCACCGGCGTGGGTGACAGCTCCGACTTCACCAACTCCTACACCTTCTCTGACAGCTCGGTCAACAACATCTGGACCGCCGCTGCCACCGCTGGCTCGACCGCTCCGGTCGCCAACGGCACCTACGAGGCCCACACCCGTACCGGCGCGTTCGCCTATCAGCGCGTCGCGATGCTCGGCACCTTCGGCGGCACCGGTTCGCTCGGCAACTGGACCCTGAAGATCACCGACGGCGCGGGTGGCGACACCGGCACCGTCGCGAGCTGGACCCTCAACCTCACCCCGACCCCCGGCGCGGCTTCCCTCTTCGGCCTCGCCGGCCTGGCCGGCCTCCGTCGCCGCCGCTAATACGGCCGACTGAGCACTTGCAAATCAACGGAGGCGGTCGCTCATGCGGCCGCCTCTGTTCTTTTTGATCTTCACAAAGCATCAAGCCGCGCAGAGCAGCCCCAGCCCGGGGTGCCGCCCCCCTGTGGTCAGGACATCGCCCGCATCAGCCGTGAAGGTCAACTCAGACAGCAGACTTCTCAAGGGCCAGGTCGTGCGCCCTGTGGTACGCGCGGGCCAGCCGCCCCCAGTCAAACAACTCGCTCTGCCGCTGCACCCGGTTCCGCAGGTCGATCCGGCCCTTGCGGTCCAGACGGCAATACGCCAGCATCCACCTCGCCAGATCAGCGGCAGCGTCGTGATAGCTCCTGCCGCGCCGTTTCAGCACGTTCAGGCCCCAGTCGTCGTGGTCCGGGTACTTCTCCTGGATGTACCGCCCGAACCCCGCCAGATCGCTGGTGACCGCCGGCACGCCCAGGGCCGCGCACTCCAGCGGGGTGTACCCCCACGGCTCATAGGCGCTGGGGAAGACCCCCAAGTGGCACCCGCGGACGAACTGCTCGTACTCGATGCCCCACAGCGGGTTGGTCGACGTGATGAACTGGGGGTGGTACACCACCTTCACCGGATCGTCCGGCCGGTTGAACAGCCGGAGCTGCCGGATGTAGTTCAGAACCGGGTCGGTCGCCTCGTGCTCGACCGCGTGGGTCACCACGGGCGGGAGCCCCGAGCGGCGCAGGGCCTGCTGCGTGCGCCGGTACCGCACCGCCCAGTAGGGGTCCACCAGGTGATCGACGTTGGCCCGCTGCCCGGCGGCGGCCAGGGGGAACAGCTTGGCCTCGATGTCGTGGGCGATGGCCGAGCAGACCTCCCGCAGCTCCCCCAGCACGCCGGCGCTCTGGAGCACGTCCGGGAGCATGAACCTCACGGGGCGGTTGGTGACGATGAAGAACACGACATTCACCGGGATGCCGAACGCGCGCACCTGCGCGTTCAGCCGCGCCAGCGCCTCCAGGCACAGGTCAAACCCCTTGTTCCGCGGCTCGAACCGCCCGCTGGTGAACATGTAGATGGTGCGGTCCAGCTCCATCGGATAGCTGGGGAAGAAGTGCGCCATCGTGAAGCGGTGGATGCGCTCCTTGAACGTCGCGTGCAGCGTCTGGAACTCGTGGCCGACGTCGTAGCGCGCGATGTCGAGGCCGTTGGGCAGCACCATGTCCACCGCCCTGCCCAGCAGCGCGGCGCACTCCTCGCCCGTGACCGGGCTGACCGTGGTGAACACGTGCGCGCCGTGGGCGCAGGCCCGCTCCATCCGGTGCTGGCAACGGATGTTGTACCGGTCGGCCTCGACCTCGTGGTTGCGGCCCGAAAGCGTGTCGTAGAAGTTCTCCTCGTTGGACGCGATGTAGCGCCCCAGCAGCGTCGCGTGGGTCGTGAACACGCACGTCACCGGCATCCGGTCCTGCCGCGCCATGGGGATCGCCAGGCTCCCCAGCCACTCGTGGAAATGGGCCAGAACGCGGCGTTTCTCGGGGTTCTTGTGCGTGTTGGAAACGTGGCACACCGCCCCGAGCACGCGCCGCACGCCCTCACCGAAGCTGACGGCGGTGTCCACCACCCCGTCGCCGGCCGGGCACTCGATCTGGTGGTCCTTCCACAGCCGGTACTTCACGCGGTCGATCTCCGCGGTCGGCAGGTGGTGCTCCAGGAGCAGGCAGCGCGGATTCCCCGGCACGAGCCAGCGCCCGTAGTGCACGTTCAAACCCTGGGAGGCCAGCAGCTCGACAACCTGCTTCATCCACCCCGTCGGCGTCCGCGCCTCAAACTCCACCTCCGCCCGGCGCTGCTCGTACGGCCCCACCAGCACGTAGTGGTCGTCCCAGCGCGCCACCATCGCCGACGCCTTGGATCGCAGCACCTGGTAGATGCCGCCCACCTGGTTGCAGACCTCGGTGGAGATTTCCAGCAGCAGGCTGCCCGGCGGCGCGCGATCGGGCTCGATCGGTGCCGGCGCGCTGACCGCGGGCGGCGCAACCGAAGCTCCCGCCGCCAGGCGTGCGCGTGCCGGCTTGGTGGTCTTGCCGCTGAGGCTCACCCCCGCAAGATATCACACGCGGCTCGGGCGGCTACTGAGCCGGGGTGAGGTTGCCCTCGCGATCGCTTTCCACGAGGTACATGGTCGGCAGCAGGTAGTTGACGCCCTCGTAGACCGCCACCGTGCCCGCGACCTTGAACTGCACCGGCACCGAGCTCCCCTTGCACAGCCGCTCCATCTCTTGCAGATTCAGGCAGGGCAGCAGACGCATCCCGGCGCGCGGCTTGGGCTGAGCCGCCGACGCGTCGGCGACGGCCGCGGAGTCGCCGGTCGGGGCCGGTGATGCGGCGCTGGTCCCGTTATCCGGCACGAACAGCAACTCGCCCGCCGAGCCGCGGAGCAGGCGCCCGCGCCGCGCCGGCGTGGACTGCCCCTCACGGACAAGCGGTGAGGCGTTTTCCTCGGTTTTGGGATTCGCCGAGGCGGTCTGCGGCCTCGGCACCGACTGCTTGGGTGTCGCCTTGTCGACTCGGTGCAGCAGCGACTCGGGGTCGTTCTGATCGCCCGCGTCGTGCCCGAAGAGATCATCCAGCGATCGCCGCGTCTCGTCCGCCTCCGCAGCGGACATGTCTTTGCCCTTGGGGATGTCCTGGCTCGGCGGCTTGGCGTTCTGCGCCGACTCACCGGGCTTGGAGCCCCCGGAGCCCCCAACCGAAACGGGCTTGGTCGAATCAACCTCGCCCGAGAGCGTCGTGAAGAAGGTCGGTTGAAGGTAGTTGCGCCCCTTGTAGACGTACACCGTGCCGCTCACGCGGAAGGTGACGGTTTCCGGGCGGGCTTCGACCGTCCGGCGCATCTCGGCGAGCTTGAGGCTCGGCATCACCGCCATGGGCGGGTCGGTCACGCCGTCCTCGGTCGTGTCGAACACAAACGCCCATCGACCGGCGCCCACCGGGCGGAGCCAGCCCTGGCGGTCCACCAGAAAGGTCCCCTCGCGGAGCAGCTTGCGCTTGGCAACGGGCGCGCCGTGCCCGCCCGGCACGCTCGCGGCACGCCGCGCTTCGGGCTCGGCGCCTCGCGACACCCCGACCGCCAGCAGCAGCGCACACAGCACGCGGGCGGCGGGTACCCAGTGGCCGGTTGGTTGTCGCCGGTTCGTCATGGTTTGGAGCTCGACGTGGGCGCGCCGAGCGCGGTCACGCGCAGGGGCGGTGCTTCAGGGATGACCTGATCCGTTATCGGTTCGATCCGCCCGTCGGTATCGATCCTGCCGCGCCACGCCGGCGCTCCCGGCGGCAGGTCCGGGCTCGCGGGGCACGACACCGTCAGATCATGCGGGCGCCGACCGCCCATGCGGAATCGGAACTCGCCCCGGGCGTCGGTGAACCCGGAGCTGGCCGACGCCGTCAGCGCCTCATCGACGGTCTCAAGGCTCAACGGCAGCGGGACCGGCGAGGCGTTGAGCGGGACCGCCTGAACAAACGCCATCGCCAGCGGCGTTATCCGGCCCGCCTGGTCGACCCGCTCGACGCGCAGGCGGACCTCCCGGCCCGACGCACACCCGCCGGCGCCGAGCACCACCAGACCAACGCCCGCGAGAGTTATCCAGCCGCGTGCCATGACGCGAGCGTAGCCACATGGTCGCCGCGCCCGCAAGCCGGACCTGTCGCGGCACCCCGAGCCGGGGAGATTCGCCGGCCTGCGCCCCGCGGTGGTTCAGTTGCGCCGGGGCGGGGTCGATAAAACCCGGACACCTTGTCCACAATGGAGCGATTCGCCATGCGCAAACCGAACCTGATCCCCTGCCTCACGCTCTCGACGACTCTGCTGGTCACGCCCGGCGCGTGGGCCGGCAACCCCGGGCACGGCACGCCCAGCGAGCCGCCGTCGACCAAGGCGACCACGCCCGCCGCGCCCGTGAACGCCGGTTCCAAGGCCGCCAAGAGCAACGAAGCGCCCGCGTCCAAGGCCGCTCCCGCCGACACCAAGAACGCCCCCAGCCCCGAGGAAGCCATGAAGTGGCTGACCGAGGGCAACACCCGGTTCACCTCCGGCCAGCCGCAGAACCCCAACTGCGGCTCCGACCGCATCAGCGAGGTCGCTTCGGGCCAGCACCCCTTCGCCACCATCCTGACGTGCGCCGATTCGCGGATCCCCGTCGAGCGCGTCTTTGACCGCGGCGTGGGCGACCTGTTCGTCGTCCGTGTGGCGGGCAACGTCGCCGGCACCGACGAGACCGGCACGATCGAGTACGGCTGCGGGCACCTCAACACCCCGCTGCTGGTGGTCATGGGGCACACCGGGTGCGGCGCCGTCGCCGCCGCCGCCAGCGGCGCCGAGACCCACGGCGCCGTCAGCAAACTCCTCAAGCGCATCCAGCCCAGCGTCGATCAGACCCGCGCCCAGTACCCCGAGCTCAAGCCCGACCAGCTCGCGCCGATCGTGGTGCGCGCCAACGTCTGGAAGAGCATCGAGGACATGCTGACTTCCAGCGAAGAACTGCGCGGGCTGGTGAACTCGAACAAGCTCGAAGTCGTCGGCGCGATCTATGACCTCAACACCGGCACGGTCCGGTTCCTCGGCGAGCACCCCGGGCAGAGCGCGCTGCTGAGCAAGACCTCGACCGAGAAGAACCCCACTGAGACGCCCTCGTCGCAGGCCGAGGCCAAGCCCGTGGCCTCCAAGACCAAGCAATCCGAGAAGCCCGGCAAGCCCGAAAGCGGAACCCCCGATCCCAAGGCCGCCGAACCCGCGCACGCCGAGGCGGACGACAACTCTGAGAAGTCACCGCACTGAGGCCTCGCCGGTCCGGCTCACCCGAACACCGCCCCTCACGGCCGGGCCACTCCCCGGCCCCTGGTCGGGCACGCCGCCCCTCGAGATCGCACCACCGGCGTCCCTCCGCGAAGAGGACGGTGGCGATCCCGGGGGGCGGTCTTCGTTCCGACGCATACGCCGCCCGACGCCGAGCCGAAAAAGGCGATCGTTCGGGCTTGGATCGGGCTCTCCCGCGCGGTAGGCTGAGATGGAGGAAAGGCCGCCGCAGGACACCCTGTCCCGCGCGGCGGACCCGAAGGAGAGCCCCGTCATGCGCCCAGCCCGATGTGTTCCCGCCGCCGTCCTCGCCGCGATGTGGACGGCCCAATGCGGCGCGGCCCCGTTCACCGTCCCCATCAACACCGCCCAGTCCAGCGTGACCGTGCAGCTCTGCCTGCAGGGCGTGTGCGGCTCGGATACCTCGCCCGCGAGCGGTTACTTCACCATCGACGTGGACGACGTGGACACCCTCGGCGCCATCACGGCGTACGACTTCCGCATCGCGCTCACCGAGCCCATCAACCTGCTGCTCAACTACGGGTTCCTCGGGCGCCTCACGGTCGACGTGAACAACTACGCCACCTACGACGCCGCCCCCGGAACGCCGGTGGGCCCCGTGCCGGTCAGCGCCGGGGCGTTCAGCATCCCCGGTGTCCCGTCGCTCACGCAGGGCACCTACGCCTACAACGCCACCGGCATCGTGTGCAGCCTGCTGCAGGGCCAGACCCCGCCGCAGCCGTGCGTCGGCAACGGCGACCTCTCAACCCAGCCGGCGGGCCCGACCACCCTGAACGGCACGATCTCCTCGGCCGCGCGCGTGGTCACCATCGTCTCAACGCTCAACCAGTCCGGCCCGATCGACCCGACCAATCCCGCGCTGGGAACGCTGACCGTCACCGGGACGATCCGCGGCTCGCTGCTGGTGCCGGTGCCGCCGTGCGTCGGCGATATCAACCACGACGGCGCCGTCAACACCGCCGACCTGACGATCATGCTGGGCAGCTTCGGTGCCTCGGTCCCGCCAGGCACGAGCGGCGATCTCAACGGCAACGGCGTGGTGAACACCCAGGACCTCACGCTGCTGCTGGGGGCCTTCGGGAATACCTGCGCCGATCACTGAATAACGCGAGTTTCTCGGAGCCTTGAGTGTTGTCTCGGGGCTGATACAATCCGGCATGCCCATGTCGAAGGACTCGACCGGACCGGAGCGTCAGCAGCCGGACCACAGGGTTTCTGCTGGGGGTATGCCGTCGCCACAGCGGCCAGAAGACGAGACCTACGAGGACGCCGGCTGCATCAGCCCGCTGCTGGCCTCCGCCGCCCGCACCAGCGTTGACACCGAGTTCTACTCGCCGATCCCCGACGGCTACCGGATGGGGCGCCACAAATACCTGGTGGTCCTCGGCACCGTCATCAGCGGCCTCGGCAAGGGCATCTTCGCCTCCAGCCTCGCCAAGCTGCTGAAGGACAAGGGCCTGGTCGTCGCCCCCATGAAAATGGAGGGCTACCTCAACATCGACGCCGGCACCCTCAACCCCTTCCGGCACGGCGAGGTCTTCGTCCTCGACGACGGCACCGAGTGCGACATGGACCTGGGCACCTACGAGCGCATGCTCGACCAGAACCTGTCCAAGCGCAACTTCGTCACCAGCGGCCAGATCTTCCGCGACATCCTCGACCGCGAGCGTCACGGCGGTTACCTGGGCCGCGATGTCCAGATGATCCCCCACGTCACCGGCGACGTGAAGCGCCGCCTCCGCGAGCTCGCCATGCACGGCGACGGCCAGCGCCCCGCCGACATCGTGTTCGTGGAAGTAGGCGGCACCGTCGGCGATTACGAGAACGGGTTTTACATCGAGGCGCTGCGCGAGTTGGCGTTCGAGGAAGGGCCGAACTCGGTGTGTTTCGTGGCCCTCACCTACATCGTCGAGCCGGGAAGTCTGGGCGAGCAGAAGTCCAAGGCCGCGCAGCTTGGCATCAAGCGCGTGATGGAGGCGGGCATCCAGCCGCACATCATCGCCTGCCGCAGCGCCCGCCCCTGTACCAGCACGGTTTTGCAGAAGATCGCCATGTTCACCAACGTGGCGCAGAAGCGCGTCTTCAGCATGCACGACCGCAAGAGCGTGTACGAGATCCCCGACGCCATGCGCCAGGAAGGCCTCGACCGCGAGGTGCTGAGCATCCTGGGCATGCACGACCGCGTGGACATGGCCCAGGAAGACCGGCACCGCGAGCGGTGGATGGCGTACGTCCGAAAGATGAGCGCCCCCCGGCCCCGGAAGGTGACGATCGGCATCACCGGCAAGTATTCAGACCTGCGTGACGCCTACGCCAGCATTGACAAGGCCGTGGAGCACTGCTCAACGACGCTCGGCTGCGAGGCCGCGCTGGAGTGGATCAGCGCCACCGATGTCACCGACGACAACGCCAAGAGCATCCTCGGGCACCTCGACGCCGTCATCGTTCCGGGGGGGTTCGGGGCGCGTGGCGTCGAGGGCAAGATTTCGTGTGTGCGGTATTGCCGCGAATCCGGCGTGCCGTACCTGGGGATTTGCCTCGGCTTCCAGGTGGCCGTCATCGAGTTCGCCCGCAACGTGATGGGCCTCAAGGACGCCAACAGCACCGAGTTCGACCCCCACTGCCCCCAGCCCGTCATCAGCGAGCTCCCCGACCAGAAACGCATCGAGAAGATGGGCGGCTCGATGCGCCTGGGCGGCCAGATGGTGCAGGTCACCCCTGGCACCCTCGCCTACGAGCTCTACCGCAACCGCGAGACCATCCGCGAGCGGTTCCGGCACCGGTACGAGGTGGACCCGGGGTATGTCGAACGCCTGGAGGCGGCGGGCCTGATCTTCTCAGGGCGCCACCCGGTGTACCGGATCATGCAGATCCTGGAGTTGCCGAGGAGTCAGGCGGAAGCGAGGCACGCGGGGGACAAGCCCGCCGTGACGCACCCGTTCTTCCTGGCGGGGCAGTTCCACCCGGAGCTAACGGGCCGCCCGCTGCGTCCGCAGCCGATGTTCATGGGGCTGGTGGCGGCGGCGTTGAAGCGGAAGCATCCGGAGCATGATGCGAGTGTGTGGGTGAGGGCGCAGGAAGGGGTGGAGGCGGGGTGAGGAATTGGTGGCGGCGGCGATTTAGCAGAAGCATCCTGAGCATTATGCTTCCATGTGGGCGAGGTAGAGTGGAGGCGTGGTGCCGGCGACGGCGGGTTCGCTTGGCTTGACAATTGATCGTGATTGACGTAATACGATAGCAAGAGACCCGGATGGGTTGTGATTGAATCGCTATTTCAAAACTGACAGATGCGCAAATGCGCATGCGACTTCGACAAGAATTCATTGTTGATCATGGCCATGAGTGAAATTCAGGATCCAAGAAATGGGTTGTCCAGCTTATTGCCAATCTTGGTGGTTCCCTTTGGTATTTGCGGCTTAGCACTGTTGACGCGCAGGTTCTTTTTCTGCAGCTCACATGCATGGACTGACTTGGCGATCGATCTGGCTACTATCGGTATGGGGTTCGGGGCAGCTCTTTTGGCCCATCACCAGTCCATGACCTTTGGCCTGATGCTGCCAAGGCCATCGGCCCGAGTGGAAACCGTAGTGATCGAAATTAGGGCTCCAAAGACCTTTTTTGTGGATCACCGCTGGATTTGGCTGCAGGTTGGCACAGCGATTGCTTGGTTATTCTGTCTGTTTTTTTGTGAAATGGGAAAAGGGCATAGCTGCTCCGGTCTGCTGCCCGCATACAATCCGACTACTGCTACCGCCATCTCGCTTTTCCTCGGAGCCTTTTCTGCCGTTACAACCGGGTTGATGCTCATCAAATCCATGCGACCAACGAAGGGCTGACAACGAGCGTTGTTTTTCAGCGGGATCCGAACAAATGACGAACCTCATTTTCGCACTTTCGCTTCTTGGGGGTATCGCCGCGGGTGCTTTTGTTGCGATGGCCCTGTTTCGTCAGCACCCATTGGCACGCCTCGTGACGTCTCAAGGGCATACGCTATTGCATTCCGGTCGGTTTCACGAATGGAATTACCTGCGATGCTCGCTGCCGGATTGGCGTCCAAATCTTTCGAATCAAAAATTTAAGCGAGACTTGATCAATATTAATTTTCGCCAAGCGGAAGTGTCTTGCGCCGAATTTCGAGTAATTAGGTCATGTGATTTTCGCGACGCGATGATTTGGGGAGCGCATTTTTTGGACACTGCCGAAAATACACGATTTGACGGCGCAGACCTTTCGGATGCCGTGTTTGAAAAATATCTAGTGACTTGCTCTCTTCGCCATGCGAATACGGAACGCATGCAGGTAGCTGGGCAGTTATTTCGAACCCAGTCAGTTGGCTCAGACATTTCGATGGAATCCGTCGCGCAGGCTGTGTCAAAAACAAGTTTTTCCGATGCGATGAACGAGTTATCTCCTGTTCAATTCGAACAATTAATATGCAATATTTTGAAATCTAAGAGCGGAAAAGTTGTGAACGAATTGAGAGAACAGTTACGATATGGAATTGACTTCGCTGTACAATGGGACGCCGCAGATCCAATCCGGCTGTTTCGTCGCAAGGAGTCCGATGCAATCACGGATACGGGCGACTCCGTCCGAACAATTGTCGCGGTTGTCTGCAAGAAAATAGCTAAAGCAAGCACTGTTGATACGCCAATTATTGAAGAATTGGTTACGGGACCTCTAGAATACTTCAGAAAAACACATGATATTGCACACAAATATGTGCTTATTGCGGTGTCTTCGCGTGTCTCGAGCTTCGCTAGAGAATTTGCGCAGAAATGGCCTGAGCTAATAATTTGGGAGTGCAGTCATATTCAGGACGAATTTGAAGCATTGAACTATTCGTAAGCGGGGGCAGGATGGCCTGCTCCGGGTGGCACGCCGGGTGCCGGGTGCCGGGTGCCGGCGGGTGGCCTGCTCCCAAACCCCCTCAAGTAACCGTTTCGATGCCTGCTCTGGGTGGCATGCTCTCGTCTTCGAGAGCATGTCCCCCTCCTACCCCAGCCCTGAGATCATGCCCTCGCGGACGAGAGCATGCCACCCCCCCCCGCCACGCCTCACGCCGCGCTCAGCCACCGGGCGCAGCTCCCCAGCATGTCGTTGAGCTTGGCCAGCGCCCGCCCCCCCGCGCGCCGCACGGCGTCCTCAGACTTGCCCAGCTCCGCGGCGACGCGGTTGAACGACTGGCCGTTGAAATGAACCCGCTGCACGATCTCGCGGTACTCCGAGGGCAAACGGCGCACGGCGCTCTCGACCGCGCCGGCGGCGTCGCGCCGCCGCGTCACGGCGCTGGCGGCGCGGGTGTTGGCGGTGATCCGCCCCGCGATCCCGCCCGCGCTTGAGCAATCGCCCTGGCTCATCACCCGCTCGCGGAGCACGTCGCGCTTCTGGCGCCGGAGCGCCCGCACCGCGTCGATGAACTTGTGGTCAATGATGGTCGTGGCCCAGCGGTAGAACGAGTCATCGCCTTGGAAGACAAAGCCGGGGATTCGGCCCGCGATCTCCAGCAGCGCGTCCTGCAAAAGGTCCTCGGCGTCCAGCTTGCCGCGCCAGTCCGGGCCGATCTTCTTGCGGGCAAACCCCAGGAACCGGGCGTGGTGCAGGCGGATCAGGCGGTCGAGGGCGGCGTTGTCGCCGGTGGCGGCCTTCTCACACAGGGGCCGAATCTCGCTGCTCAGTTCGCACAACTCGCTGGTCGTCATGGGATCCTCCGGGGGAAACACGTGGTGGAGGGCCGGTCGCGGTCCCGATTTCCGGGAGGGTGTCCGGCGGGGGTCAGGGTCTCACCGTCATGGGCGGACGGGGGGCCGTATGCTCACGCCCGGCGGCGCGGAATTCCGAGTTCTCGACCGGTCCCGCGCCGATGTGAGCACCGCCCGCCGAGGCCGCCGAAACCCCCGAAAGGGAGGCATTGAGCCGCCAGACCCCGATTTTTTCCTCCGATCCCCCCCCTCCGCCGCTGCCTCACTCCCAGTTCAGGAAGGGGGAGGGTGTTGCTCCGGAGGGCTCGGCGGTCCCGCCCGATGCCCCCCGAGGGCCGGACCCGGGCTTCCCGCAAATCTCGGGCTACGACATCATCGACCGGGTCGGGCGCGGCGCCATGGGGGTGGTCTATGAGGCCATCCAGCAGTCCACCGGTCGACGGGTCGCCGTGAAGATCCTGCAGGGCTCGGGCGCGGGCGGGGCGGCGCGCCGGTTCGAGCGCGAGGTGGACCTGATGTCCCGCCTCAGCCACCCGGGCATCGTCTCGGTGATCGACTCGGGGCTGCACAAGGACGAGTTCTATTTCGTCATGGAGTTCGTCGACGGCGTGACGCTCGACGAGTACGCGCCGCCGGGAAGGCACGCCGTCCCCGACACCGTCCGCCTGGTGGCGGAGGTGGCCGAGGCGGTGGACTACGCCCACCAGCGCGGCGTGCTGCACCGCGATCTCAAGCCCTCCAACGTGCTGGTCGACGAGCGCCGGCACGCGCGCCTGGTCGACTTCGGCCTCGGGCGCGCCATCGATTCAAGCTCGGGCGTCCTCGGCGCGGCGGCGTTCGCGTCGGTCTCGCAGCCGGGCCAGATGGTCGGCACGCTCGCGTTCATGGCCCCCGAGCAGGCGATGGCACGGATGGAGCAGGTGGGGCTGCGCAGCGATGTCTACGCGCTGGGGGCGATTCTCTATTACCTGCTCACCGGCTCGCTGGCCAGCGACATCAGCGGCCCGCTGCACCGGGTGGTCAAGGGAATCGCCGAGATCGACCCGGTAACGCCCTCGGTCCACCGGCGCGGCCTGGGGCGAGACCTCGACGCCGTGGTGCTCAAGGCGCTGGAGAAGTCGCCGCAGAAGCGCTACGCCACCGCGGGCGAGCTCGCCGCCGACCTGCGCCGCGTGATCGCCGGCGAGGCCGTGACGGCGAGGCGCGTCGGGGCGCTGGTCCGCGGGGCAAGGTGGCTGCGCCGACGCCCGGCGGTGGCGATCCCGGCGCTGCTGTTGATCGTTCTGGGCATCACCTTCGCCGGCGTGCTGCGTTCTCAGCAGCTCGACGCCGCCAAGGCGCGGCGCGAGCTGGGGTCGATCATGGGCCAGGCCTGGGAAGTACTGGCCCGCCAGGTCAGCCCCGGCAAGGCGCTGGCGAACGAAGCGGTGGCCGCGCGCCTCACGGCGCTCGCCGACGCGGTGTGGACCAACGTCGCGCCGGCGGAGCCCCAGGAGGCCGCCCAGGACCTGCAGCGCATCGGGCAAGCCCTTGTCGAGCTGCGCCAGCCCGAGGCGGCCATCAGCGTCCTGGAACGCGCCCGCGATCTGAGCATCCGAACCGTCGGCCCCGACCACGCGCTGACCGCGCGGGCCCTGCACTCGCTGGCGTCGGCGACCTTCAACGCCGGGCGCGCTTCGGAGGGGCGTGACCTGTACCTCCAGGCGCTGAAGGTCCGGCAGAAGGGCTCCAATCCGCTGGAGACCGCCGAGACCCTCCAGTACCTGGGCGTTGTTTACCGGCGCCTCAACGAGTTCGAAAGCGCCGAAGAGTGCACCATGCGTGCCCTCACCATGCGTCTGCGCGAGCTGGCCGCCCGCGGGACCGGGCGTCCGGAGGTGGACGCGGACGTCCGCGACATGCTGATCAACCTCGGCACGCTCGACTTGGAGCGGGCCAAGTTCGATCAGGCGGAGCTTGATTATCAAACAGCGCTGGCGGTGTTCGATGCCGGAGCGGGGGCGGGGGTGGACCTGGACCGCGGACGGATCCTGCACTCGCTCGGCGTCGCGACGCTCCGCCGGGCCCAGCGCGACGCGGACCTCGGCCAATCCGTCGCCGATCGCTACGCGCTGGCCCGTGAGCGCCTCGCCGAGGCCCGGCGCCTGAAGTGGCGCGCCTACCGCGGCGACAGCCCCGACGTGGCCGACACCATCACCGCCCAGAGCGAGGTGGAACAATGCGCCGGCAACCTCGACGAGGCCTTGCGCTTCGCCGAGGAAGCCGTGGCGATCCGCCTGCGCACCCAGGGCGAGACACACAGCTCGACCGCCGATGCGCTCATGACCCTGGCCCGCGTGAGGCTGGCCCGCGGCGAACTGCCCGGCGCCCAGGACGCAGCGGAACGCTGCATCGCAATTCGGGAGCAATCGCGGACTGCTCCGTCCGGTGAGTTGTTTCTTGCCGAAGCTCGTGGTGAGCTGGGGGCGATTCTGATCGCTCAGGGCTGCCCGGAGCTGGGCCGCCCCATGCTCGAGGCCGCCCTGGACCGCAGCTTCCGCGAACGAGGACCCGACGACCGCCGAACCCTGCTGACGCTGCACCGGCTGATGCGCGGGGCTCGGCCCGATGCGCCCGGCGTCCCACCCGCCTCCCCCACCCACTGACGAGCGCCGCACGCACCACGCCCGAGATTGGTCGTAAAGGCCGTCAACGCTCGTCGAGCCAGTCGGTACATTGGTGTGCCCAACCAGTCCCCCTTGAAGGAGCCGCTTGTGATCAAGTCTCGTACGCGTTCGGTTGCCGCCTTCGCCTGCCTGGCGATTCTGTCCGCCGCTGTCATCGCCCAGGATTCCGGCGGCGGCGGCGCCGAAAAGCCGAGCACCCCGCCGGCAGGCTCGCCCCGCGGCCCCGGCGGGC
>CAZEDW010000022.1:0-62802 GCA_964510955.1 uncultured Phycisphaeraceae bacterium | reverse complement strand
GCCGGCTGCGCCGCCCCACGCGCCACCCCCGCCCCCGCCCCCGCCCCGGCCCCCGCCCCGGCCCCCGGGGACGTCCGTGAACAGCCGGAAACCCCGGCCCCCCCCACCAGTAACGCGACAAGCAGGGCAGACCCGATTCGGACGAGTTGATTCGACATGACCTGTGGGCTCCGAGAAGTGGGCTCGACCGCGCCGCCGCGACCTGATGCACCCCCAGCACAAACGGACGGCGTCGCCAGCCCGACCATGATACGAGGTCTCTCTCGCTACCATATCTCCCTTATGGCACCCGATCCGGGCCCGAACAAGCCGCCCCAGCACCATCCCATCATCGCTCGCGAGGGATGGCCGCTGGTCGCCGCCTTCGCCATGGGCTCGCTCCTCCTGTCCGCTGCGGCCTGGTGGCTTTCGCCCGTCGCCGGCTGGATCGTCGCCCTCGTCGGCGGATCGCTCACCCTTTGGTGTGTCTGGTTCTTCCGCGACCCCCAGCGTACCCCGCCCGGGGAACCCGGGGCCGTGATCTGCCCCGCCGACGGCGTCGTCGTCTACATCGGCCCCGGCGCCCCGCCGCCGGAACTTGGCCTGGGCCCCGAACAGGCCACAGGCATGACCAAGCTCAGCGTGTTCATGAACGTGTTCAACGTCCATGTGAACCGCTCCCCGGTTGCAGGCACGGTCACCCGGATCGCCTACAAGCCCGGCGCGTTCTTCAACGCCTCGTTCGACAAGGCCAGCGAGCTGAACGAGCGCTGCTCCTACGCCGTGCGCACCGCCGACAACCTCACCATCGCGTTCGTCCAGATCGCCGGGCTGGTCGCGCGCCGGATCGTCTGCAAGACCACCGAAGGCGCGGCGCTGTCTCCGGGCGAACGCTTCGGTCTCATCCGATTCGGCTCCCGCGTCGACGTCTATCTCCCGGCCGGCGCCCGCGTCCGTGCCAAGCTGCGGGACAAGACCGTCGCGGGCCAGACCGTGCTCGCCGTCCTTCCCGTGCCGCTGGAAAGGCCCGCGGACGTCGAGCCCAAGCAGCGCCTCGCGCAGGGAGCCACGGCGTGACGATCCACCAGGTCCCACCCCCGCACCGCCCAAACCCGGATGCCCCCCCGGAGCGCCTCCCGTTCGCGCGCCGATTCCGTCGCAACCGCCAGCGCAAAATCGTCCCGTTCCGTCGGATCGTCCCCAGCGCCATCACCACCTGCTCCCTCTGCGCGGGCCTGGCCAGCATCCACTTCTCACTCACCGGCAAGTTCGACCCCGCCCTGCTCGCCGTCGCAATCTCCGCGGTCTTCGATGCCTTTGACGGCCTCGCCGCCCGAATCCTCAAGGCCCAGTCCCGCTTCGGCGCGGTGCTCGACTCGCTCGCCGACCTGGTGTGCTTCGGCGTTGCCCCCGCCCTGCTGCTGCACGAGTGGATGCACGCGATGGACAAGGGCTCCGACCCCGCCTGGAGCCTCGCCGCCCTGCTGGTGTTTGTGCTCTGCAGTGCCCTCCGCCTGGCCCGATTCACCGCCGCTCCGCGGAAGCCCAAGGGCAACCCGGCAATGTCCAAGTTCTTCACGGGCATGCCCACCCCCGCCGCCGCCGCCTGCGCCCTGATCCCCCCCATGATCGAACAGTCCCGGCTTTTCAACGCCAGGTTTCCCCAGTTTGACGTCCCGGCGTGGCTCATTGTCGCCAATACCTTCCTGATCGCCTGCCTCATGATCAGCCGAATCCCCATGTTCGCCCTCAAGCACGTGCGGGTGAAGCCCCGGCATGTGCCGTTCTTGCTCGTTTTTCTGGGACTTTTGGTAGTCGGGATCACCCGCGACGCCTGGCTGGTTCTCGCCGCCTTGTCTGCCGGGTACCTGCTGACCATTCCGCTCAGTTGGCTGGCCTACGCCAAGGCCAAGGCCAAAACGACCGCGTTATCGCCTCCCCTCGCGGCCTGACCCGGCCCCAGGCCAACTTCGGGGTGTCCCCTCAACTCGCCGTGAATCTTCGGTGAATACGCCCCACGGGCGTTGTTCCTCGCCTTGTCATGGGTTATTCTTATGGGTGAGCGGATCCCGCGGTCTCCCCGCAAGGGGCGGGCCACAGGGACGAGAGAGAGAAGCTCCCGCTCGCCCCCGCGGGCCGGTTCGGCGAATCGTGCCGTCTCGGCAACCGTGTGGCATCAGGAGTTCGGCCCCGCGCCTTTGGAATGCGCGGGGCCTGAGAAGAGGAAGCACGTCATGAAGCTGAGCTTTGCTATTGTCGGCCTGATCGCCCTCGCGGGCGCGGCCAACGCCCAAGTGTCTTACACCGGCGGGACGTTCTCTGAGAACTTTGACCAGTTGCCCACCACCTCGCCGGGCTCGTCGCCGTTCTCCAGCACCATCGGCGCCCAGTTCGCCATCCCCGGCATGACCAACCCCTGGACGGTCACCAAGAACGCCGGCACCAGCACCAACGCCATGCCCTTTAGCGCTGACACCGGTGCCCTGAACTCCGGCGGCATCTACAGCTACGGAAACGTTGGTTCGGGTGAGCGTGCCCTCGGCTCGCTGGCCTCCGGCAGCAACTCCCCCACGTTCGGCGTGATGATCACCAACAACACCGGCACCGTGCTCACGTCGTTCACCATCGCCTTCACCCAGGAAGCCTGGCGCGGCTCCACCAGCACCAACAACGTGCTGACCTTCGGCTGGGCCACGAGCAACACCGCCGGCTTCAGCGACTCGAACTTCCTCACCGCCTCCGGCGCTGCCGCTGACGCCATCAACAGCGACATCATCGGCCCTCCCTTCGGCTCCACCAACGGCGCCATCAACCCGCCGGCGACCGCCCTGCGCGGCAACACCTACGCCGTGGTGCTGAACCCCGGCGATCGCCTCTATCTCCGCTGGAGCGACTTCAACGACATCGGCAACGACGCCGGTCTCGCGATCGACGACTTCAGCTTCAGCGCCACCCCGACCCCCGGCGCCTTCGGCCTCACCGGCATCGCCGGCTTGGTGGCCCTCCGCCGCCGTCGCGCCTGATCCGCTCCGCGGTTCAGCGATCCTGATACCACCAGCGGGCCCCGCACCGACGCGGGGCCCGTTGTTTTTTGAATCCGTTCGCCATACCACCCCGCTACCATGGATCTCCGTGCGAACGCCGCGTCGATTCCGTACCGCCATCCGGCGCGCTCTTTGCGCGGCCTTGGTGGCCGCGTACCTCGCCGCCACGCTCGGCGTGATCCCTTCTCCCGCGGCGGTTTCCCGGTGGCTCGCCCTTTCAGCCCCCGCCGCCGAGCGCTACCCGTGCGAAAACTGCGGGTGCGGCTGCGCGACCGGCCGCGAGTGCTGGACCCACTGCTGCTGCCACAGCGAGCACGAACGCCTCGTCTGGGCCCTGACCAACGGCGTCCTGCCTCCCCGCTATGTGCGTTTTTCCGACGAGCAGTGGCTGGCCGCCGCCCGCCGCGCCGCGCCCGGCTCAGCGCACTGCTCTCTGTGCGTCGCGTCCCTGAAGGAGCGACTGGCCCTGGGCGAACACATCGGAACAGCACCGACCGATCCCGATGATTGTCGCCAGTGCGCCGCGCAGTCAACGATGCACGGCGACGCGAGCGCGTCCGCCGAGGCGAGCACCCGACCCGCGCCGGGCGCAGCCTGCATCTCGGCCATGTCGTGCAAGGGACTGGCGCAGTTGCTTCTTGTGCAGCTCCCACCCACGCCAAGGCCTGATTTGTTGACCCTGCTTCCCCCGCTCGAATCGCCCGCGCCGCTCCCGCACAGCGCGGATGAAACGGCCGCCTCCCGCGCTCTCGATACCGACTCCCCACCGCCTCGCGGCTCGGCCCGTTCGTTCACATCGTGATCGATCGAGCCTCCGACCCGCGAGGTCCCACATGCCTATCCAACGCGCCGGCCCGCGCCGGCGCTGCGCCTTCACGCTCATCGAGCTGCTGGTCGTCATCGCGGTGGTCTCACTGCTGATGTCGATCCTGCTGCCCGCGCTGAGCGCGGCCAGAAAAGCCGCGTCGGACGCGCAGTGCCTCTCGGGCCTGCGCTCCATCGGGCAGTCGGTGGTGATGTACTACAGCGACTTCGACAGCCACTTCCCGCTCTCCAGCCACACCACCGGCTCGCTCGCCAGGAAGACCTCGTGGCTCAACAGCCTGCAGGAATACGGCGTCCCGCCCGCGTTCCGAAAGTGCCCCCTCGACCCCTACAAAGACCAGCGCCTGACCAGCTACGCCACCAACGAGCACTTCGAGCCCCTCACCCCCGGCGTTGACTACGACCCCGTCACCCGCACACCGCTGCCAGGCGGACGCACGCGATCCTACGAACGCGTGGCGCTCGTGCCCCGCCCGTGCGTGACCATCTACCTCTACGAACCAGAAGGCGACGGCACCGTCGATCACCTCAATACACACCAGTTCCAGAACGCCGAAGACCTCCGCACCCAGGTCGCCGTCACCCGGCACCAGGGCGCGGGCAACTTCTTGTTCGTCGACGGGCACGCCACGTCGTGGCCCTGGAGCGATCTTTCAGGTTCCTTCAGCCCCGCCACCAGCCCGTTCGACCCCGCGACGGCCCGCTGACGCGCCGCCGCATCAAACGCAATGAAACACCTCCCCGGGAAACCGCCCGCTGGAGGAGAAGGAGATGCATCGATGAAGTTTGTACTCACCGCAGCCGCCCTCGCGCTGGCCGCTTCCCCCGCGCTCGCCCACATCCACCTGACCGTCGACACCGCCTCGGGCGCCGCCGGCGACGCCGTCCAGATCCGCGCCGGGTACCTCCCCGCAGATTCAAGCATGTCCATCGCGGGCGGACGCCTGCTCATGGACGGCAGCCCCATGGTTTTCGACGTCGACGTCCAGCTCACCGACTCCGGCCCCTCCACCGGCTGGTACGCCGGTGATGAACTGCTGCTCACCAGCGACTTCTACTTCGCCACCGGACGCCTCGACGGCGGCAACTTCCAGTGGGAGCTCGCCGCCATCGCCTCCATCGACCGCGGCGGCACCGTCGTCGCCTGGGGTGATTTCTTCGAGAAAGACGGCGTCGAGCCGTACACCCCGTCTGCGTTCAGCGACGCCGGCACGCGCCTTGGCCGCTCGTTCGACTCCGGCATCGCCGGCCACGATCACGAGCAGGGCTACGCCTTCTCGGCGCCCGGCCTGTACGACGTCACCTTCATCGCCTGGGACAGCAACGGGCGCTACGCCGACTCCGAACCCGTGACGGTGACGTTTAACGTCATCCCATCGCCCGGCGCCGGCGCCCTCGCGCTTGCTGCCCTCGCCTTGCCTTCGCGACGCCGCCGCTGATCCCGGCGCGCCGGCGAGATCATGCGCCCCGGACGGTTGTGTTCGCGCCGCCCGGGGCGCCCATCCCGCCGACACGCTCCCTCATCACACACCCCAAGGGTGAAACCATGCACTCACGAACTCGGCTCATCCCCTGCCTCGGCGTGATCGCCCTCGCGGCTCCCCTTGCCCGCGGCGCCCACAACCACCTGACCGTCGACACCACCGCCGGCCAGTGCGTTATCAGGGCCGGCTACCTCGCCGGCGAGACCGCGTACACGATCTCAGCAGGACGCTTGTTGAAGAGCGGCCAGATCGCCGTCTACAACCTTACCAACAAGCTCACAACCGGCCCGCTCACCGGCTGGTATGCGAGCAACGAGGTGTTGCTCACCAGCGATTTCTACTTCGCCACCGGGCGTCTCGACAACGGCGATTTCGGGTGGGAGCTCGCCGCCGTCACGCCCGTTTCCGGCACGCCGCCGACGGGCTCGCTGGCAGCCTGGGGCGTGTTCGACAGCGGCACCGGCGCGTTCATCCCCTCCGGCGTTTCCAACGGCGCCTCGCGCCCGGCACGCTCATTCGGCACACCCCCGGGCGACCACAACCACGCCCAGGGCTACGCCTTCAGCACCTACGGCGTGTACGACCTCACCTTCATCGTCTGGGACGCCAACAGCGTCTACACCGACTCAACCCCGGTCACGGTCCGCTTCAACGTCGTCCCACCCCCGTGCCCGACCGACCTCAACGGTGACCGCACCATCAACACCGCCGACCTGACCATCTTCCTCGCGAGGTTCGGCTCATCGGCGTCCGGCCCGGCGAACGGCGACTTCAACAACGACGGCGTGGTCAACACCGCAGACCTGACCATCTTCCTCGCGTCCTTCGGCACGCCGTGCCCCTGAGCCGCAACCCGCCCGGAACCGCAGGGGTAGCACGGGCATGACGTCAGTCAACCTCACCATCGGACCCGATCGCGCCCGCAACCTGGTCCCGATGGCGCACGTGGCAGACGTCGAACGCTCGGTCGATTTCTACAGCCTGCTGGGCCTCGCCGCCGCGGATTCTCTGCCGAACGCCGCCGGGCGGCTGCGCTGGGCGATGATGGTCTCGTACCGCCCCGAGCTCATGTTCGCGCTCGCCGACGGCCCGGTCGACCCCGCCCAGCAGGCGGTGCTTTTCTACATGTACGCCGACAACGTCGCGGCTCTGCGCGACCGGCTGCTCGGCGCCGGCCTGCGCAACGGCGGGGACTTCTACGGACAACCCGACGACACGCCCTCAAGCCCCTGGCGAACGCCGTCGCCCCGGGGTGTCGTTTCCACCGTGATGCGCCCGCCCTACATGCCCGCCGGTGAAGTCCGCGTGCACGACCCCGACGGCTACTGCGTGCTCATCGGGCAGCGCAAGTGAGCAGCCGGTTCAGTTCTTCTTCGGCGCCGGGTTCAGCGGCACGACGTACTTGGCCTTCCGCTTCTCGCGCTCCGGATCGGGCAGACGCGGCTCGGGCTCACCGGCGAGCACCGGCTTGCTCAGCGGCTTGACCGCTGGCGCCGGGGCCGATGCATCGTCCGCCTTGCCCGCGCCCGCCTGCGCCGAGCCCGGCGCAGGCAGTGCCTCGACCGGCCCATCGGGCGACAGTTCCGGGCGCTCCTCGGCCATCCGCGTGGCCTGGGCCCGCAGCAGCTCCAGCGCGAGCTTGTCCTGCTCGGGCACGATCGGCGCCGTGACGCACCCGCCCCGGACCAGCTCGGCCAGCGCGCTGACCGTCTGCGAATAGCTGAAGTCGAGCCCCGGCTCCGGGCTGTCGGGCGTCGGCTTGTGCGCCATGTACCGGATCAGCGCCGTCAGCGAAGGGTCCACCTCGCCCGTCAGCGTGCCCCGGCCCTTGTCATCGCGGTAGAACACCTGGACCTTCTTGCCGCCCTTGGCGTCGATCATCAGCCGCCCGTCCCACCCCGAAACAAAGCTCGGCTGATTGAGGCTCAGCGCCTCGCCGAAGATCACGATCCGCGCCGATTTCTGCTGGGTGATGTACACCGTCGGTTCGGCGCTGGGAACGGTGTAGAGCTGAAACTTGCCGGCCACCAGCGTGCGCTGGATGACCCCGTCGTTCCGCTTGTCGAGCGCTTCGTACGCCGCCACCCGCACGCTGAGGTCCGCCGAGTCCAGAAGCCGCCGGAGGTAGTTGTTCACCTTCGGGTCCGCCGGCAGCTCGCCCAAAAGGCCGATCATCGCCGTTCGGGTGGGCGAAGGGCCGGCGTCGATGATCTGCTGGAACGGCCCCAGCACCGTGGCGTCGCCCAGCCTGGCGCCGGCCTGCAGCCCCGCCAGACGCGGAACCAGCTCCGGGTAGTCGTACAGCTTGCGGCAGTACGGGATCGCCAGCTCGCCCAGCGCCGCCAGGCTCCACGAAAGGTCCTCCGCCAGTTCGGGCTGCTCCTTGATCGTCTCGACGTACCGCGCCGCGATGTCCTCGGGGAACTGCTGGTCGATCCGCGTGTGCTTCAGCAGCGCCGCGAAGACCTCGGGCTTCTCACGGTACTTCGCCGGGATGTTCACCTCGACGGTGTCTTCATTCACGCCCCGCGCCGTCGGCTTGGGGTTGGACCCGCGCGGGAACCTCGCGTTCACCGCCGCCGTCATCGCCCGCGCCCGCGCGTGCGACGGCGAATCCAGCAGCAGCACCAGCGGCCAGGGCGCCACCACCTTGCCGCCCCCGATCACAAACCCGGTGCGCCGATCCACCGCCTCAACATCCTCGCCCCCCGGCTTGGCGAACGGGTTGGTGAACACCGGCCCGTACGCCGTCGCGATCGCCGGCGTCGCCGGGCCGCCGGGCGTCACGATGCCCCGGCGCAGCTCGGTCGTCCACAGCATCCCCCCCTCAAGGCTCTTGGTCGACGACCCGGGCACCGCGTCGATGCGGACATCAAACGTCCATCCCTCCGGCGCCCCCGGCGGGATCACCGCCTGCACCACCACCACCGCCGTGTTCGGATCGTCCAGCAGTTGCTCCGGCGTCACCCCGGGCAGCGAGCCCCGCTCCTTGCCCACCCCCATCCGCGTCATCTCGTCCACCATGTACGACCGCACCGGCAGCGGAACGTCGTTCGACCCCGCGCCGTTCAGCCCCACCACCAGCCCGTAACCCGTCACGATGATCGGCTCGCTCCCGGACATCGACGCCTCGGCGCCGATCGTGTTGCGCAGGATCGGCGCCACGTCGCGGTTGATCACCCGCACCTGCTTGGCCTTGCGCGGCGGCCCGCTCTCGCACCCCGCCGGCCCCATCAGCGCGCACGCCACCGTCAGCAACGCAACCAGTCCGAATCGAAGTTTGGTGATCAAGTTCTCTTCCGGCATTCAAGGGCACCCAGCGTCCGACACCCATCCCGCGCGCTCGGCGGGCAAAGCCCCGATGGTACGCCGAGGCAGCCCGTTTGACGCCTGTTCGGGCCGCCGGTTCGCGCCCGGGCGGAAAAAGCCCGGGCCTGCGCGGCCGCCCCCCGTTACGCCCCGGTTCGCCTCGCATCCACCGCCCGCTGCTTCTCTCGCTCCACTCGCACCGCCTCGACCGGCACGAAACCCCCGCGACCGACGCCCTCACAGGCCCGGCCGAGCTTCTGCCACGAGCGCGGCGACCTGATGTGCTCGGGCCAGAACGGGAACGTCCGGCACTGCGCCGGGCGGTCTTCGTACAGCGAGCACACCGCTTTCCCGGGCACGCTCGCCCGGTCCAGAAAAATACAGTCCAGGCCGTGAGGCGTCTGGATCTCGCGCAGCGACTGCCCCGCCGGCGTCCGGTGCGTGTACCGCTCCGTGAACTCCCCCACCGTCACGCCAAGCCGGCGCGCGATCGCCTCGCCCTCCTCGCGCGAGAACAGCACGAACCCCTCGCCCCCCGAGCAGCACGCGCCGCACATGGTGCACTCGAACCGCAGCCCCTCTGGCTCGAACCAATCTCCCATCGCGCCCCCCGTGCTCATTCCCGCACCTTCAACGCCACGATCGTCTGGTCGTCCTCGCGGTTCATCGTCTGCGTGTGCTCGAACAGGTCGCTGTGGATCGCGTCGATCAGCGACGCCGGGTCGCCCGCGGTCGACCCGATGCTCGAGCGCAGGCGCCCGCTCCCGAACATCTGACGCTCCGGCGGCGGGCTGAACGCCTCGGTGATGCCGTCGGTGTACAGCACCGCCGACTCACCGGGCGAGAGTGTCGCGGCCTCGGTCGCATACTCCGCGTCGTCCATGATGCCCAGGGGCAGCCCGCCCACCCCGACGATCTCGCGCACCGCGCGGTCCTTGCCCCGCACCGCCGGGTGCAGGTGCCCCGCGTTGGCGAAGGTCATGCGCCGGCGGTCGGCGCTGAGAACTCCCATGAACGCCGTCACGAAGCTGCCGTCCAAGTTCTTCTTCAGCAGGCTGCGGTTGGCGTGCGCCAGCATCGCCCCGGGCCCCTTCTGGCGGTCCTGGTAGTCGTGCAGGATCGTCTGGAGCATGGCCATCACCGTCGCCGCGCCGGCCCCGTGCCCCGAGACGTCCGCGATCAACACGCCCCAGTCACCCCGCCCCATGTCGAAGAAATCGTAATAGTCGCCGCCGGCCTGGTTCGACGTGACGTAGCTCGCCGCCAGGTCGACCCCCGCGATCTCCGGCAACCGCTGCGGGATGAGCGAGCGCTGGATGTTCGCCACCTGCTCCATCTGCTCGTTGAGCGTGGCGTTCAGCTCGTTGATGCGCCGGATGTTCACGAGGTTGCGCACCATCCCGCCGATCAGGTTGCCGCGCATCAACTGCGTTTCCATCTCCTCCGGCGTAAACGCCTCGGGCGCCTCCCGCAGCAGCACGCCCCAGTTCAGCGCCCGCCCCGAGTCGAACAGCGGGAACGCCATCGCCGAGCCGATCCCCGCCAGCGCATCACCCAGCACCGGATCATCCTTGATGTTCAGGTGGTGCAGGATCTTGGGCGATTCGTCGGCGATGATCGAGCCCAGGAACCCCCCGGTGTACAGGGGCATCGCGTTGGGGTTTTTCCAGTTGTCCGTCCACACCGGAGGCGGACGGTGCTCCAGCGCCACCCGCGTCACCCGGTACCACCCCGCCGGCAGGTCGCGGACGCTCAGCGAGATGTACCCGCCCGTGTGGTACAGCGCGCGGATCCCCACCGCGAACCGCCGCTGCAGCTCGGTCGGGTCCTGGATCCTGCTCATCTCGGTGAGCAGCTCAATGATCCGCGGGATGCGTGGGCTGCTGGACAGGTCTACGGACGCCATGCGTCAAGCGTAGAGCGCTCCACCTCCGGGAGCGGGCTGCCGGACGCTCGACCGAATCTTGACGAGATATTCGCACGACCCGCTCGCCTCACTCAATCGAAACTGTTTTTTTGCGCGAACCCACACGCGGGACTGGCCGGAACTTCGTGATCGCCGGGCATCCTTCTCCCGCCTCGCTCTACCTGTGGGCCGAGGCGATCCGTTGCTCAAACTCCCAAACTGGAGAAGCGAAGATGACCAGCAAGACCTCTCTGTGCGCGGCCGTTCTGGCCTCACTCGCAGGCGCCGCCCACGCGGCCCAGGTGACCGGGCCCAGCAGCTCGGCCAGCCCCTACCTCGTCCCCGCCCCGGGCGCCCCGGCGGGCATCAACGTCACCTCCATACTCACCGTGGGTGATACCGTCGCGCACGCCAGCGGCTCCGGCACCTACCGCATGGTCGGCATCCCCGACGGCCTCGGCGCCTTCGACAATAACGACGGCACCTTCACCCTCATGATGAACCACGAGCTCGGCGGCACCTCCGGCGTCGCCCGCGCTCACGGTCAGACCGGCGCCTTCGTCTCCCGCTGGAACATCAGCAAGGCGAACCTGCAGGTCAATTCCGGCCGCGACCACAACACTTCTTCGGCCGATGCCTACGAGTACAGCTCCGGCACCGGCACCTGGAGCAACGCCCCCTCCAGCGCCCAGCGCTGGAACCGCTTCTGCTCCGCCGATCTCGCCCTTGAATCCGCGTATTACAACCCCGCCTCCGGCCTGGGAACCACCTCCCGCATCTTCATGAACGGCGAAGAGAACGGCACCGAGGGCCGCGCGTACGCCCACATCATCACCGGGCCCAGCACCAACCAGACCTGGCAGCTCCCCCACCTCGGCAAGTTCTCCTGGGAGAACTCGGTCGCCAACCCCTACGCCCAGGACAAGACGCTCGTCATCGGCCAGGATGATTCCACCCCTGGCCAGCTCTACATGTACATCGGCACCAAGACCAACTCCGGCAACGACATCGAACGCGCCGGCCTGACCAACGGCGGCCTCTTCGGCATCAAGGTCAGCGGCGTCACCACCGAGGATCGCAACACCGGCATCGCCAGCGGGACCTCGTTCTCCCTGGCCAACCTCGGGAACGTCTCCAACAACACCGGCGCCCAACTCCAAACCGCCTCGGCCTCCGCCGGGGTCACCGAGTTCCTCCGCCCCGAGGACGGCTGCTGGGACCCCACCGACCCCTCCAAGTACTACTTCGTCACCACCGACCGCTACAACAACGCCGGCGACGGCTCCGGCTCCACCGTCGGCCGCAGCCGCCTGTGGCGCCTCAGCTTCTCTGACATCACCAACCCCACCGCCGGAGGCAGCATCGACATGCTTCTCGACGGCACCGAGGGTTGCCAGATGATGGACAACATCACCGTGGACCGCCGCGGCAACGTCATCATTCAGGAGGATGTCGGCAACAACCAGCGCTCTGGCCGCATCTGGAACTACAACATCCTCGCCGACAACATCACCCCCCTGCTCATGCACGACGCCGCCCGCTTCGGCGACTACTCCCCCGCCACCAGCCCCTTCAACCAGGACGAGGAATCCTCGGGCGTTATCGACGCTTCGGACCTCCTGGGTGACGGCTGGTTCCTCCTCGACGTGCAGGCCCACTACGGCATCTCGGGCGAACTCGTCGAGGGCGGCCAGCTTCTCGCGTTCTACAACCCCATCCCGACCCCCGGCGCCGCGGGCCTGTTCGCCGTCGCCGGCGTCATGGCCACTCGTCGTCGCCGCTGAGCCTCGCGCGAGTAACACACTCACTCCCGCGCCGCCGCCGTTGACCTCGGTGTCGGCGCTTTCGCCCCCCCCACTCGCCCGGCCTCCAGGGACCCCCTTTGATGAGAATCAACCTGTCCGCGCTCACCATCGCCGCTTCAGCGTCACTCGCCCACGGCACGGTGCACGAGGTCGTCATCGAGGGATTCCAGTTCCAGCCCAGTGTCCTGTCCATCAGCGTCGGCGACAGTGTTCACTGGACTAACAACGACTTCATCGAGCACTCCGCCACCAGCCAGACCGGCCCCGGCACACTGATCCCCAGCGGGCTCTTCGACGGCACCATGTTCTCCGCCGGCGAGCAGTTCTCGTTCACGTTCACCTCCCCGGGCACCGTTCACTACTACTGTGTGCCCCACGGCAGCTCGATGCAGGGCGTCATTACCGTTGTCCCGCCGGGTTGCGGCGCGGACATCAACGGCGACGGCCACGTCACCACCGCCGACCTCGCCATCCTCTTGGGCGCCTTCGGCTGCCACTGCCCCGGCTCGCCCGCCGACCTCAACCACGACGGCTTCATCAATACCGCGGACCTTACCGTGCTGCTGGGCCAGTTCGGCTGTGGGACGTAGGCACACCTGCAGGCGCGACCCGCAATCAGCCGGGCCCACGCGGCGGAATGCCCGCCGGCCCCCGGGGGGGAACACTCGAAGGGAAGGAGAGAGAGGTCAGATGGATTCACGGCGTGCCCGGTGACACGGACAAGCCGTTCTCATGTCTGCGATTCGCGCACCGCCGCCTCAGCCCGAACGCTGCGCCTCCCGCCACCGCCCGTACGTACCCGCCTCCATCCGCTCCAGGAACCCGCACAATCGCAGCGTCTCCGCGTCCGATCGCGCATCGCCCCGCAGCCGCGCGATCGCCTCGCTCGCCGGAGACTCACCCCCGAACAGCGCCCGGCACGCCTCCCTCATCCGCTCGCTCTTCTCGGCGCTCCAGCCCCGACGCGCCAGCGCCGTCGAGTTCACGCGCCGCACCTCCGCCGGGTTCCCCTCCACCACCGTGTAAGGCGGCACGTCCCGCGTCACCCGGCTCATCCCCCCGACAAAGCTCAGCGTCCCCACCGTGACAAAGTGGTGCAGCCCGGCGCCGCCCCCGATCCCCGCCCCGAACTCAACCAGGCAGTGCCCGCCCAGCATCACGTTGTTCGCCAGCACCACTTCATCTTCCAGGATGCAGTCGTGCGCCACGTGCGCCCCGACCATGATCAGGCACCGCGCCCCCACGCGTGTCACGCCGCCGCCGAGCTCGGTCCCGCGGTGCAGCGTGGCGTGCTCGCGCACCTTCGTGCCCGCCCCGATCTCCAGCGTCGTCTCGCCGCCCTGATACTTCAGGTCCTGAGGCTCGCCCCCCAGCACGCACCACGGGCTGAACACGCACCCCTCGCCCGTGCTCACGCCCGCGTGCACCGTCACGTGGTTGTGCAGCACGCACCCCGCGCCAAGCCGCGCCCCCGCGTACACCACGCAGAACGCACCCACCTCGACGCCCTCTCCCAGCTCGGCGCGCCGGTCCACCACCGCGGTCGGATGTACCCGTGTCCCCATCGTCCACGCGCCCCCTTCAGGTCACCGTGTCCCTCGACGGCGACGGCGCCGTCCCGCTGGCGAACACGCCCACCTGCGCCGGCTCCACCACCATGAACTTGATCCGCGCCTCGGCGGCCAACTGCCCGTCCACCTTCGCCGTGCAGCTCACGTCCGCCAGCCGCGCATTGGCCTTGTTCGCCGTCGCTTCCAGCACCAGTTGATCGCCCGGCACAACCGGGCGCCGCCACCGCACCTCGTCCATGGCCATCAACAGCGCCACCTTGCCCTGGTGGTCCAGCACGTCGCGCAGCATCAGCCCCGCGAGCTGCCCCATCGCCTCCAGGATCAGCACCCCCGGCATGATCGGCGCCGAGGGATAGTGCCCGGTGAAGAACGGCTCGTTCATCGTCACGTTCTTGATCCCCACCGCCCGCTTGCCGGAGTCCAGCTCCGTCACCCGGTCAATCATCACCATGGGGTACCGGTGCGGCAGGATCGACAGGATGTGCCGGATGTCCATCACCGGTTTGGCGGCTTGATCAGTGGGCGGTGCGGTCGTCATGGCTCAACCTGGATCGCGCGCTCGCGGATGAGGGCCGCCATCTTCTGGTTCAAGGCGTGCCCAGACCTGACCGCCCGCACGCGTCCGGCGATCAGACCCCCGGCAAGATACAGGTCCCCGAGCAGATCGAGAAGCTTGTGCCGCGCCGGCTCGTTCTCGAACCGGTACGCGTTGTCGATCGGCCCGCTCTCGCCGATCACCAGCATGTCCCTCGGCGTCAGGTGCCTGAACAGCCCCATCGCCGCCGCCGCCCGCGCCTCGGCCTCGCTCGAAAACGTCCGCGCCGGCGCGACCTCCCGCGCGTACACCTCGGGCGTCAGTTCGCACGAGAACGCCTGCGCCGCGATCGGCGAGGGGCCGGCGAACCCCAGCTCATACGCAAGCACCAACCGGTGCTCGGCGCCCGCCCGCGGAGGCTGGTACTCGATGCTCGCTTCGCCGTCATCCACACGGAGCGGCTCGGCGCACCGAAGGCGCACACGCGGCACGTCCAGTTCGCGCACGCCCGCCATCGCGATCGCATCGACGAACGCCAGCGCCGATCCATCCCCCGCCGGCACCTCGGGCCCCTCCACCTCAACCAGCGCGTTGTCGATCTCCAAACCCGCCAGCGCCGACATCAGGTGCTCGATGGTTTCCACGGACGCCGCGCCGGCCCCGATCGCCGTGCGGCGCGGGCGCGCCAGCACGTGCCGCGTCACCGCCGCGACGCGGACCACCGCCCCACCATCCGTCAGCGCAAACACCACCCCGTGCCCCGCGGGCGCCGGCCGCAACGTCACCCGCGCCACGACGCCAGAGAATAGCCCCACCCCCTCCACGCGCGCCTCGCCGGCGAGGGTGCGCTGCACGGTCCGTCGGGAAGAGGAATGCACAGCGGTCGCCATGGGGCATCAGGCCACGGGCCCGCGGCCGGTCCCGGAATCGTACCCCGCGGGAATCTTCACTTGAACTGGCGGAAACCGAGCCGCGCGGTGGCCTCAGGCCTTCGCCGGCATCGCCAGCGAAGCCTTCTTCGCCGACGCGACGAGATTATCGAAGCTCTGCGGGTCTTCGATCGCGATCTGGCTGAGCATCTTGCGGTTCAGCATGATCCCCGCGAGCTTCAGCCCGTTCATGAACAGCGAGTACCGCGTCCCGCGCATCTTGCACGCCGCGGTGATGCGCGTCACCCACAGGCGTCGGTAGTCACGCTTGCGCCGCCGGCGGTCGCGCCACGAGAACCGGCCCGCCCGCATCAGCGCCACCTTGGCCTGCTGATAGTGGCGGCTCTTGGTCCCGAAATAGCCGCGCGCCTCCCGCAATACGCGGCGGTGCTTCTGACGGCGGGCGGTGCTCTTGCGTGCACGGGGCATGGTCGAAACTCCTCAACGGTCTGAACGGGGCGGGCGATTCTCACCCGGCTTGGGTCCCGGCAGACGGGCTTACTGACTGGTTCATTCGTTCACCACGGAGACGCGGTGAAACGCCTACTTCTTCGCCGCGGCGGCCTTGGCCGCCTCGCGCTTGGCCTTCCGCTCCGCCGGCGACGGGCTCTTCCGCAGCGCCGACCGCGGCTGCTCACGCCCGCGCAGACGCATGAACAGCAGCTTGCTCAGCCGCTTCATCTCCGCCGTGGACATGTAGCTCGCCTTGCGCAGACGGCGCAGGCGGGTCGGGCTCTTGTGCGAGCGAAGGTGCTTGCCGCCGGCTTTGGCGTGCTTCAGCTTGCCGGTCGCGGAAATCCGAATCCGCTTCAGCAGGCCCTTATGGGGTTTGCTCTTGGGCATGACGGAGGCCTTTGATGATCCTGCCCGATCCCCGCCCCGGCGAAGCCGAGGAGGGTCGGTTTTTGGGGGAGAGGGATGATATCGAGAAACGGACCGCCGGGCAACCCTTGGGAAGGCCATCCTGACAAGTCCCGAATCGCATCGCGGTCACCGAAGCTCAGGACCGTGCCCAAAGAGTGCCACCGAATTCGCGACGCCCACCTTATTGGCGCTCCCTCTCGCCTATGAAATAACGAGAACCATTCCGATGCCACCGGCCGCGCGGTGGCACGATGAACTGAATTCACTGGTGCCGGGCTGAAGCCGGCTCCCGCCGCCGCCGGACCGTCAAAGCCCAAATCGGCACCAGCCCCCACGCGCTCGCCGCCCCCGGCACAAACAGGCTCCAACCGACAATGCCCCCAGTGTCGCCCGAGACACTGTCACTTATGTTCAGCGTCCAAGTTCCCGCAGCCACGCGACCCCCAAAAACGCTCATCAGGCTCACCTGTTCATACTGAAAGCCCGCGCCGCGTGTAGAAGGCCAATAGGTGCCCTGTGGCACAGACGATGCCGAACCCGCAGAGGCGGCGGCCTGCCAAATCGTCGGGTCGGTCGCAAAGTCGGCGAACACATAGCTCCCGGTGAAGTCGGAGGAATCCCCAAATGAAGTCGAAGACGTGGCCCCGATGCGGTTGAACAGGAACTGCGTGAACGCCGGCCCGCCGTCGGCCGGTGCGAGCCTCAAGGTCGCCACAAGGTCTCCGACCCATGTGTGCCCACCCAATTTCCCGCCGGTGACGTCTGCCCATTGAATGCGCAACGACATCGTGGTGATGATTCCCGGATCATCCGTCACCACGCTCGACTGGCCACCCACCGGGTTATTGTCAGGGATCGCAAATCCTGATCCTGTGAGCAGCACCGCCGGGCAGCTTGATGACAGTCCCAGCGCCGCGATAATAACCACGACCGTCTGCATGATTCAGGTTCCTCCACGCAAATAACAGTCCCATTAATATGAATCCGGCGGGTGGCACACAAGTCCCCGCCCACCGTGCCACACAAGTCGGCTCTGCGACTTGTGTGCCAAGCGCGATACAGCCCCGCAATCGTAGCGAATCGAGAAGCCAACCCGCCGACGGTCCCACCTGCTCGAACCCAGGTTCACAAACCCCGCCGTTTCAGCACAAACCCCTTCCACCTCTCCCACCCGCCGCCCCTCGGGTAGCAACACGGCAGTTCCCCTTCGCGTCGCCCGAGCCACCAGTGCACGCTCGACCATCGCCAGGCCGTCGGCTCATCGACCAACCCGCGCCGCACCGGATTCTCGTGGATGTACCGTATTTCCCGCGACAGTTCGGCGTCGTCGCGCACGTTGCGGTCAAAGCCGCCGCCGGTCTGCCAGAATCGCGGCCCGGTGCGTGACGCGATCCTGTCCAGGATCGGGGCCCGCAGCTCCCGCCATCTCGCGAGCACCCGCTTGGACACGGCCATCTTCACGCCGCGCAACGTGCGGCTCAGCGGCACCCCCGGCCCCGGGAGAATCAGGAGATGAACGTGCTCCGGCATGATCACCCAGGCGATGATCTAGACGCCGTTCGCAGCCCGGGCACGATCAACCAACTCGACCAGCAGCCCGCAGATGCGGGGGTTGACCAGCAGCGGCAGCCGCCGGTAGCACGAAAAAGTGACGAACCTGACTCGGTTTGTTTCTTCGCGCCGGTGCAGCCGACGCCGGATCGGTCGGTCCGAGTGCATCACGGCAAGGTAGTGACGGAGTGAAGGAGCACACAAGTCGCCGAGCCGACTTGTGTGGCACGGACGTCGGCCCCGTGCCACAGACCCGTGCCACAGAAATCGGCTTTGCGACTTCTGTGTCCAGTTCTCTCCCACCACCAACCAGGGGTCCGGTCCCTCCGCCCCCTCACCCGTACAATCCCCCCATGCCCCGTTCCGTGCTGCTCATGGTCAACCGCTCCAAGCCCCGCGTCGTCGAGGCGCTGCCGGTGCTGCGGGACCTGGTCAGCCGCTACGGCCGGCTCGCGGGCGAGCTCGACGCCGGCACCCCCACCGCCGATTCCGCCGTGCCACCGGGCGTGGACCTCATCATGGTCCTCGGCGGCGACGGCACCCTCCTTTCCCAGGCCCGCCGCTGGGTCAACCTCGGCATCCCGCTCATCGGCGTCAACCTCGGCAAGCTCGGCTTCCTCGCCGAGTTCGATATCGACGCCTTCGCCCGCCAGGCGCCCCAACTGCTCGGCGACGCCCCCCTGGCCCTCATCGACCGCACCATGATCCGCGCCGAGGTGTTCCGCCCGGGGACATCCGACCCCGACCGATCAACGCCGTCCTTCGTCGGCCTGGGCCTGAACGACTGTGTCATCACCGCCGGCCCTCCCTACCGGATGATCGAAATCTCTATCCGCCTCGGCGGCATGAAAGGCCCTTACCTCCGCGGCGACGGCCTGATCGTCTCCACCCCGGTCGGTTCCACCGGCTACAGCATCTCCGCCGGCGGCCCCATCGTGTCGCCCGACCTCGACTCGCTCGCCATCACCCCCATCTGCGCCCACAGCCTGAGCTTCCGCCCCATCGTCGTCAGCAGCCGAACCCGCATCGAGCTGTCGGTTGTCCGATCCAACCCCGTGCGCAACGCCGCCCTCTGGGAACGCAGCGCCGGCGTGTCTCCCGAGCAACCGCCGCCCACCGGCACCACCATGGTCCTCGACGGCCAGGTGCTCCTGCCGGTGTCCGAAGGTGAACGCCTGGTCCTGCAGGGACACGAAAAGCCTGTCCGCCTGGTGCGGAACCCCGAGTCGAGCTATTGGCAGACGCTGGAGCGCAAGCTGCACTGGGCGCACCTGGCCGGGCCACCGCCGCAGGGCAGCAAGGGCCGATAAGCGCCGTGTGAAGCTGGGCAAGCTGTGACTGTTTGTGGGAACTTTCGGATTTTGCGGGAACTTGACCCCGCTGGGGTGGCGTGTGCCCCGGCTTGTGGTATCCTCAAGGCGTTGAGGTAGGAGCGGATAGCAAGCAGGGCGAAAGCTCGGCTTGCGGAGGGAAGGGAACCCGGAACCGCCCGGGTAGACACGTCGGGGTACGGGCCTAGGAAACCTGTACCTGAAAAGGGTTTGCCGCGGGCTCGGCAGATCTCGAAACACGTTCGCAGGCCTCTGGTCTGCATCAGGGGAAATGGTGGAGAGAGGCCCGCCACCGAATCTCGCACGACGCCGAAAGGCTCGTGTGGCAGAAGCGAAAGCCACCTTTGCGGGTGGCTTTCGCTTTTTTTGCCTGTCGCTGAGTTCGCGATGCTCACCCGATGGGCTTGAGGTTCCGCGCCACGCTCGTCCTGTAGGCCATCAGGGCCGGCACCAGCCCCGCCACGCTGGCCAGCAGCGTTGTCCCCAGCAGCAGGAGCATGATGGTGTCCGCGAGAGGCTCGGGTTGAATGACCAGCCCGAGCCGCTGCTTCATCACCGCCGCCACCACCTGGTTCCCGATCAGCGCGATCGCCGTCCCCGCCAAGGCGCCCGCCAGCCCCAGCACGGCGCTCTCGGTCAGCACCAGCCCGAACACCCGGCCCCGGCTGGCCCCCAGCACCCGCAGCACGGCGATCTGGCGCCGCCGCTGCTCCATCGAGTTGTACAGCGCCAGCATGATCGCGATCCCGCTGGACAGCATCACCACCAGCGCCATCGCCAGGAAGATCTGGTCCACGTTCGAGACGATCTTGAAAAGTCCTTCGATCTGCTTGCTCGGCGACGCCACCGTGATCGACGTGTCACGGCGCAGGGCGTCGAACACCGCCGGCAGGTTCGCCGGCGCCTCCATCCCCTCGCGCGTCGGCAGGCGCAGGTAGATGCCGGTGATCTTGCGGTCGGCGTCGGTCACGTCGGCCAGGGTCGCGACGTGCTCGTGCCCGTGGTCCGCGTCGTGCCCGTCGTGCGAGTGATCGGCGTGGTCGGCGTTGCGTTCCTCATCCTCCATCCTGTCCTGGGCGTGCAGGATCCAGGTGCTGTTGAGGTTGAGGAAAACCGCCCGGTCGTGGGCGCTGCCCGAGGGGTTCAGGATGCCGACCACCTTGAAGCGGAACTCGCCGTGAACATGCGGTTCCTCCTGCTCAACCCCGGCGTCCTTGAAGGCGGCCCGGGCTGAATCTGAGAGGCCGATGCCGTGGGTCAGCTCGATCTCGTCGCCGGTTTTCAGGCCGGTCTCGCGGGCCGCGGTCGCCCCCACGACTACCTCGAACTCACCGGTGAAATACCGCCCGGAGGCGAGGGACCACGGCTCGGTCGGGTCGGGGCGGAAGTCGGTGAAGAACTCCGGCACCGTCGCCATGGTCGGGAACCCGCGGTACGAATCGCCCTGCTGCACCGGGATCGCATACTGCAGGGGGAACTGCTGGGTGATGCGCAGGTAGTCGCTCCACAGCAGCGGGCGCTGCGGCGGGTTGGCATAGAACACCCCGTTCAGCACGGCGGTGAGTGGCGACGAATCCCGCGAGACCAATAGGTGCATGTTCCCGCTGCCTCGCTCGAACGCCCGTCGCCCGGCGTGGCGCATCGAGATGAGCGTCAGCAGCAGCGCCACCGCCACCGCCACCGTGAGCGCCGTCGTGACCGACGAGAACAGCCGGGAGAAGATGCTGCGCCGGATAATCGTGAGGTCTGTGAGGGCCATCGGCGTCAAGGATAGGTTGCCCGGCGTCAAATCGAGACCGTACCTGCGGTCACCGCAGCTTCAGCGAAACCAGGCCCGCGCCCACCAGGATCACCGTCAGGATCCAGAACCGCGCCACGATCCGCTGCTCGGGCCACCCGCCCATCCGCAGGTGCCAGTGGAACGGCGCGCACCGGAAGATGCGCTTGCCCTTGGTCCATTTAAAATAGCCCACCTGCATGACCACGCTGGTGATCTCGAGGATGAAGATCCCCGACATGACCAGCAGCACGAACTCCTGGCGGACCACCACCGCGATGTACCCCAGCAGCCCGCCAAGGCTCAATGACCCCGTATCTCCCATGAACACGCTCGCGGGCGAGCAGTTCCACCACAGGAACCCCAGGCACGCACCGCTGAGAGCCCCCGCCACCACCGCCAGTTCCTGCGACGTGGGCACGAACGGCACCAGGTAATAGTGCGCCCGGTCCTCGTTGCCGGCGATCAGGCACAAGAGCGTCAGCCCCAGCGAGACAAACGCCGAGATGCCGCCGGCCAGCCCGTCCATCCCGTCGGTGATGTTCACGGCGTTGGACATCCCCGTCATCATCAGCACCATGACCACGGTGTAGCCGCCGATGTACCAGTACAGCAGCGAGTCGTTGACCGGACCCGCCGCGTTGTCAAAGGTCTTCTGGAACGGCAGGTTGATGACGTGCGCGAGGCTGTGCTGGACCGTATTGCTGTACCCCTCGCGGTACGCGAAGAAGCCGACGAGCACACCGACGCCCAGTTGGAAGACCAGCTTTTCCCAGGCGTACAGCCCCTGGCGGCTCTTGCTGCCGCGGGACGCCGCGGTCAGCTTCAGCCAGTCGTCGGCCCCCCCCACAGCGGCCAGCCAGACCAGCACCACCAGGGCCAGACGGACGTAGCTGTTATGAAGGTCGGCGAGCAGGAGCGTGGAGGCCGCGATGGCCCCGGCGATGAGCAGGCCGCCCATGGTTGGGGTGTTGGCCTTGGTGGCGTTCGCCTCGTCGAGCGCCTTGACGTCGAACTTGGCCTGGTCGCCGATCTTCTTGGCCGTCAGCCACCGGATGACCCGGCGACCCGCCAGCACCACCACCCCGAACGACAGCAGGGCCGCCGCCAGCACCCGGAACTCGAGCTGGTAGAAAATCATGACGTACCGGTACAGGTCGTGCCGGGTCAGCCATTCGTGCAGGAGTTCGACGAGGTTGTAGAGCAGGGCGAGGGGGAGGAAGTGGTGGAGTGGCCAGTTGGCCGAGTGGCTCGGCGGTCTGGATGGCGGAGGGGCGTTGGGCAGTTGGACCGACGCCCGGATCGAGCCTCTGACTATCGGCCGGTCGCTCTGCCGGCGCGTACTCCCGGCTCGGCGCTACCACCACCCAAACTCGCGCCGCCGCGGGGCGCGGGCTCGACCCGGCGAGCCACCAACATCCGTTCCCGCTTGACCACTGGACCGCCCGACCACCGGACAACGCGCCCCCTCGGTCACCCGGTCCAACTCACCACCTCCGCTTGCCCCCGGCCCCGCTTCCCGCGATACTCTCAGACTGTGCCACGGGCGCAGGTTTTGCCGATTGTTTCCGCCAGCGGCGGATCGGCGGATCATCGTTGTTCTGGGCTCGGCTGAAGGGCGCCTTCTCCCATCAGAACCGGCCTCGGGGCGGCCAGGACGGCCCAACCCCGGCATCGCAGACAGGAGGTCTGAGCTTTTCATGCGCCTGGCCAAGCTGACTGTTGTTGGGTTCAAGTCGTTCGCCGACCGCACCGAGTTCACCTTCGACGCCCCGATCACGGGCATCGTCGGTCCCAACGGCTGCGGCAAGTCGAACGTGGTTGACGCGATCAAGTGGGTGCTGGGAGAGCGCTCAGCCAAGAGCCTCCGCGGCAAGGAGATGATGGACGTCATCTTCGCCGGCAGCGCCGGTCGCAAGCCCTCGGGGATGGCCGCGGTCACCCTGACGTTTGAGAACCCCGTCCTGAGCGAAGAGGAGCTGGCCCGGCGCACGAGCCGGCGCGAGCTGCACCGCGCCCTGCACGCCGAGCACCAGAGCGATGCGGGCGCCGCCGGCGCGGAAGAGGACGGCGCCGCCGAGGCCGCCACGCTGTTCGCCGAAGTCGACAACCGCAAACGCCACCTGCCCATCGACACCGAGACGGTCGACGTCGAGCGCCGGCTGTACCGCGACGGAACGTCGCAGTACCTCATCAACAACGCCAAGGCCCGGCTCCGCGACATCCGCGAGCTGTTCATGGACACCGGCGTCGGCGCCGACGCCTACTCGATCATCGAGCAGGGCCGGGTGGACCAGATGCTCCTGTCCAACCCGATCGAGCGGCGGACGTTCTTCGAGGAAGCCGCGGGCGTGGCCAAGTTCAAGGCCCGGCGGACCGAGGCCCAGCGCAAGCTCGAGCGGGCCGAAACCAATCTCGTGCGCGCCCGCGAGCAGCTCGACTCGACCGAGCGCCGGCTGCGGCTGGTGAAGGGCCAGGCCACCAAGGCCCGGCGGTTCATCGAGCTCGACACCCAGCTCCGGGCCACCAAGAGGGCGCTGGCGCTGGAGCTGTACGACGACCTGTGCACGCGGCTCAACGGGCTGACCAGCAGGCTGCAGGAACTTCAGGGCCAGCGGGACTCGGCGGTGGCGCTGGTCACCGAGCTCGAGCAGGCACGCAACGAGGCCGAGATGCGGCGCCACGAGCTGGTGGAGCGCCAGCAGGAGTTCGAGCGCGTCAAGGCCGGCGCCGAGCACCGCGCCGCCGCCGCCGCCCAGCGCCGCGAGATGAGCGAGCGTGCCCTGCACGACGCGGCCCGTCACATCGAGGAAGACTCGCACCGGCTGGCGGAGTTCGAGCATCAGTCGGCGGAGCTGTCGCGCGAGGCGATGGAGAAGCGTTCGCTGCTGGAGCACGCCGAGGCGGCGCTGGCCGCCGGTGAAGAGCGGCTCCGCGCCGCGGCCGATGCGCGTGAGACCGCCCAGGGCGAGACCGCCGAGCTGCGCCTGGCGCTCGCCGAGAAGCGGGCCGCCGCCGCCAACATCGACCGCGAGCGGACCGGCCTGGAGGCGAGGATCGAGGCGGACCGGCGCCGGCTTCAGACACTGGCCGAGCAGTCTGCCCGGGCCGAGCTGCGGCTGTCGACGCTCGACAGCGAGGCGGCGGAACTGGCGCGCCAGTTCGAGCAGCTCGCCGCGGACGCCGAGGCGCGCCGTGCCCGCACGGCCGGGATCGAGCGCGAGATCAGCGAGCGGATGGCGTCGGCGGCGTCGCTCTCGGGAGAGCAGCGCGCCATCACCGAGCGGCTCAACGAACTGGAGCAGAAGAACGCCCGGCTCGACAGCCGCCGGGCCACCTTGGACGAGATGGTGCAGAGCCGCGCCGGGCTGGGCGACGCCGTCCGCGCCGTGCTCGAGCAGCGCGACGCCGCGCTGGCGCAGGCAAGCGATCAAGCCCAGCGGTCCGACCAGCCCAACCAGCCCGACCCGTCGGCGCTGTTCCGCGCCGTCATCGCGCCGCTGGCCGACCTCGTCGAGGTCGACATCGCCGACGCCCTGGCGGTCGAGAGCGCCCTGGGCGCCAACCTGCAGGGTCTGGTGGTTGAGTCGCTGGCGCTCCTGGCGTCGAACCAGCCGCTGCTCGGCTCGCTGCCCGGGCGCGTGACCATGCTGCCGGTGCAGTGCGGCGAGCACGCGGCCTCGCGCCCGGCGTTCCCCATCGAGCTCCTGGAGCACTGCGCCGACGGCGCCCGCCCGGTGGCCAACCTTGTGCGGTGCGACGTGCGGTACCGCGGGCTGATCGAGCGGCTGCTCGGGCACACGCTGCTCGTGCGCGACCTTGACGCGGCCATGCTCCTGGCGTGCGGCCCCCTCGCCGGCGTGCCGGCGAGGTTCGTGACCGGCGACGGGTGCATCCTGGAGCCCGACGGCCGCGTGACCGCGGGTCCCGCCGCCGCCCACGCGTCGGGCGGCGAAGAGGCCGGCGCGGGCCTGCTGCAGCGCCGGGCCGAGCTCGCCGAGCTGGAGATGAAGCTGGCGGCGCTCACCACGCAGCTCGAGGCCGACCGGTTCGCGATGAAGTCGCTGGACCAGCAGGCCGCCGACCTGAACAAGGTCCTGGCCGAGCTGCGGCTGCACCACGCCAGCGAGCAGCGGGCCGTGATCTCCGATGAATCGCGCCGCGACCGGGCTGAGGCCGAACTCGCCCGCCTGCACCGCGAGCGTCCGATGCTGGCGCAGGACCTGGCCCAGACCGGCGAGCGCATCAGCGCCCTCAACGCCGAGCAGGCCGAGCTGACCGACAAGGCGCAGTCGCTGCGCCGGCTGCACGACGAGCAGGCGTCTTTGATCGGGTCGATGGAGCAGCAGTTCGAGGGCGCGCAGTCGCGCCTGGACGCCGCCGCCGAGGCCCTGACGTCGGCCAAGGTCGAGGTGGGCCAGCAGAGCGAGAAGCTCGGGGCCCTGCGTCGTGACCTGGGGCGCTTGGAAGCGGCGGCGGACGACGCCCAGCGGCGCCGCGCCGCGCTGGCCCAAGGCATCGATCAGCGCCGAGCGCGGCTGGAGGATCACCGCGTTGCGATCGAGGAAGCGGCCAAGGACATCGAGTCGGGGCGCCAGGAGGCCGCCGCCGCGGTCGGGTCGATGGTGGAGGTCTCCACGCTGCTGGCTGGCGCTATCGAGGCATCGCGCGACACGGGCGAGCAACTGGTCGGGGCGCGTCAGCGGGCCGACCTGCTCCACCGCGACTTCAACAGCCTTGAGCTCTCCAAGCGCGAGCTGGAAGTGCGCCGTGAGAATCTCGAAGAGCGGACCGCCGAGGACATCGCCCTGGACCTCCGGGCCGAGCATCCGGCGTTCGCGGAATCGATTGCTTCCGGCGCCGCGCAGCGGACCGATACCGAGCGGGCCGCGGCGGACGCGGAAATCCTCAAGGACGAGATCCGCAAGCTCGGCAACGTCAACCTCGACTCGATCGAGGAAGAGCGGTTGCTGGCGGGGCGCAATGAGGAGCTGATCGCCCAGGTCGCCGACATCGACCGCGCCCGCACGCAGCTCGACGAGCTCATCAAGCGCCTCAGCGAGGTCAGCCGCGACCGCTTCAAGGAGGTCTTCGAGGCGATTCAAGAGCACTTCGCCAGCGAGAAGGGCATGTTCCGGCGCCTCTTCGGCGGCGGGCGCGCCGAACTCAAGCTCATGCCCGTTGCCGAGACCGGTGAGATCGATTGGCTGGAGAGCGGCGTCGAGGTGACCGCCAAGCCGCCGGGCAAGGAGCCGCGGTCGATCAGCCAGCTTTCCGGCGGCGAGAAGACCATGACGGCGGTCGCCCTCCTGATGAGCATCTTCCAGAGCAAGCCCAGCCCGTTCTGCGTGCTGGACGAGGTGGACGCCGCGCTGGACGAGGGCAATGTCGAACGCTTCACGTCCATCGTCCGCCACTTCCTGGACAAGTGCCACTTCATCGTCATCACCCACAACAAGCGCACGATGCAGTGCGCCGATCAGCTCTACGGCGTGACGATGCAGGAGCGCGGCGTGTCGAAGCGGGTGAAGGTGAAGTTCGAGAACGTGTCGAGCGACGGGTCGTTCAAGCAGCATGAGCCTGAGGGCGAGGGCGCTGCAGCTGTGCCGGCTGAGGCGGCTGCGCCCGCGCCGGAACCGGGTGGGCGCGCCAACGCCGAGGCCGTGGCCGCGCTGACGAAGCCGCGGAAGTCGAAGCCGTCGCTGCGTGCCGCGCTGGCGGCGATGCAGAGCGAGTCGTCCGAGACCCGTGCGCAAGCCGTGAAGTCTGCACCGGCAAAGGTCGCCGGGTGAAGACCTCCGCGATCAGTACCCGCCGCGTGTAGTCCACGAACTCTTTGGTGACCAGTTTCGCCCCGATGGGGCTCGCGGTTCACCGAGTTCCGTGGGCTAACGCCCACGGCAACGCACTCTGGCCCAGCCGGGGCCAGGAGCCGGCGCCTCTACTCCGGCTGGATGTGTGCCTGCTCAACCTGCCCCGAACGTCTTTCGGTCTGAACACGCCGCGTCCCGCGAGATGTGACAGGTGCATGCATCCCGATCGCTCGCTTGTGAGCAATCACCACAGGCGGTGGCGTCCGATCACTTGACCGCATTGACGCGGGCGAACTTCCCTCACACCTCGACCCCTTCAAACCGCACCTTCCCCTCGCTCACGCGGGCGAAGTAGGCCTCGATGGCGCTGAGGCCTGTCACCCGGTGAACCGCCGCCGCCGCCCGGACCAGGTCGGCCTTCTGCAGAAGCTCCAGGCGCGGCTCCTTGAGCGAGAGGCGTTCGCTGTAGAACGCGCACGCCGTGTGGGCGATCAGGACCACGCGCTTGAGCTTGTGGAACTGCACGAGGAACTGGAGCTCATCGACGACGCCCTGCTCTTCGAGGTTCGCCTGCGGGTGCCCGGCGAGGCAGGCGGGGCCGCCGGGGAGCGCGACGCGGTCGTAGCGAGGGAGGTTGAGTCCGTTCTGGAGGAAGTCGTCGAAGTGATCGCCCATGCGTCCGTCGGAGCAGTACACCGCGGCGGCGTGGATGCGGGCGGAGTCGTAGCGGGCGGGGGATTCGTAGGGCATGGGGGCAGGATATCCGCCGCGCCCTGCCTATCGAAGGTGGAGCGGCAAGGCACACGCACTTGGCTTCATTGCCTGAGCCTTGCGCGCCCTGAGTCCTCGAAGCTCGGGTGTGCCGGCCCGTTGGGCCTTTGCTGATTGCAGGCGGCCACCGTGGGCTGACGCCCACGGCAACAGACTGTCGGCCTTTCAGGCCTCGGTGCGGCGGAGGTGTCATGGGAGCCCGAGAATGGCATGCCCGTGCGCGCGGCATGATCGGGACTCTCAGAAGAGACCCGCCAGGGACCGGCGGGGCACCCGATTGTGCAACGGTCTCCGCGGCGTATGGCGGTGTGCTTGCGTTGTTGGGGTGTGGTTCGCGGTGTGCGGCTTTGGAAACTGGACGCAATGAAAATGCCCGGCGCCGGGACTTTGGTACGGACGGCGCGGCGGGGTTGTGGCCCGTCGCGCTTGTGGGGACCCCACGACGTAACGCGAGACTCCGCCGCGGCGCGTCTGCAGCCGGCCTGAGGCGGATGAGGGGGCGTGCCAATCGCTCCCTCTACCCATGGGGCGCGGGACAGGTTTCGGCGCACGGATCGTGTCAATCGATCTGGGGCGAAATCGCGCAGAGGCTGGCTTGGAGCGGGGTTGCAGATGTCTCACAAAGTTTGGAGGGCTGGCGCGCCGGCGACCAATCCGTGCGCACGAATGTGGACTTGCCGCTGCTTTCGTTCCCCCCTGCGCGCCCGGGAGGTCCCGGGCGCGCCCCCCCGCCCCCCGCCCCCCGCCCCCCGGAGGTCTCCCTCCTTCCCCGGGTCCCTCCGGGTGGTTGCGCTTCCCTCAGGCGCAACTGCCGCCGAATGCGCCGAGCAGCATGGTGAGGTCGACGGTGTTGACGACGCCGTCGCCGTTGAGGTCGCCGAGCGTGCCGGCGGGAACGGCCTGCCCGAAATGCCCGAGCAGGATGGTGAGGTCCGCGGTGGTGACCAGCTTGTCGGCGTTGAGGTCCCACGGGCACGGGCCGATCACGGGTGTCGTGACGACCATGCCGTAGACGGTGGCCTGCACGCCGCCGACCAAGAAGGTCCAGTTGACGGGGAGCCCGATGATGTTTGAGACGAGGTTTTCACCGGGCCAGTTGTGGGCGGTCACCGGCACGTTGTTGGCCGGGTCGTTGGTGACTTGCTGCATCGCCGCGCCCGTGCGGTAACCCGTCAGAGCCATCGCGTGCCCCATGGGCGCGCCGAGGCTGTCGAGCGGGACGTAGTTGTCTGGCAGGTCATATCCGGCGGGCACGCCGGCGTTCCAGTGGATCGCCAGAATCACGGCGCCGCCGGTGGCGAGGGTCTGCTGGGCGAGCAGGAACATGTTCATGCCCGAGGGCGCGGGGAACATGCCGATGAGGAACGGGGCGGTGGTCCACGTAAGGTTGAGCTTGCCGTCGTTGAGCTCGAGGTAGTTGTCGAGCCCGATGGCGCAGCCGTTGAGCGTGGTTCCGGTGGCGGTGGTGGTGCCCATCAGCCCGGCGATCGAGGTGGGAGGGAGTGCGGGCGGGATGCCGATGATGATGTCGACAGCGGCATCAGCTGCCGCGCCCGGTCCCATCGGGAAGCCCTGGCGGAGCGCGGGGTATTTGGTGCTGTAGTAGTACACCCAGTCGGCGCCCACGGTTGGAGCGCAGAAGTTCCTCCACGCGCCGTTGTGTTTCTGGGAGAAGTCAGGGACGCCATTGACCTGGAACTGGGCCGGCTGCGCACACGCAGCGGCAGCCAACCCGCATTGCGCCGCGATGGCGAAGAGGGTTGAGCGAGTCATTTGATTGTCTCCTGAAGGGCGGTCCCTGCGATCGCCGTTCAGAGGAACGCTAGGGTTGGGTCGGGGGAGGTCAAGGGGGGGAAGCGACCCTGAATTGCGGATGCGGAGGCGGCGGAGAAACGCGTTGGGGCGCGCGATCGCTGGATTCAGAGCGGCCGTGTGGCACAACGGGGAAGCACCAGTTTCCGAGGACGGAGTTCGGTGGCACGCGGCGCGGCGCTATGGCGCCGGTCTGCGTCGAGCGAACTCGAAGCACACCAAGCTCGCGGCCACGGCGGCGTTGAGCGACTCGACGCCGGCGGCCATGGGGATCGACACGCGGTCGTCGAGCAGCTCGCTGACTTCCGGGGAGAGGCCAGCGGTCTCGCCGCCCACGATCACCACCGTGCGGTGCGCCGGGGTGAACTCGAAGAGGCTGCCGGGGGCGCCCATGTCGAGCCCGACAAGCTTGAAGCCGTTGCGCTTCAGCTCGTGGAGGCCTTCGGTGAGCAGGTGGCAGCGGACGATGGGGCAGCGGTAGACGGTGCCGGCGGAGGACTTGACGATGAGAGCATCGACCCAGGGGGAGCCGGCGGTGGGCCAGAGCACCCCTCGCATGCCGGCGGCGACGGCGCTGCGGACGATCATGCCGACGTTCTGGGGGTTGGTGACGCCGTCGAGGGCGAGCAGGTGCGCCGGTGCCCGTGAGCCCTGGCCCTTGACGGTGGGCAGGAACTCTTCGACCTCGACGGCGTTGTTGAGGCGGACACGGGCGGCGACGCCCTGGTCGTTGCGGGGGTCGCCGGTGAAGGCGCCGACGTCGCGGAGCGTCAGGGTCTCGAAGGGGACGTCCTGCTCGCGGCAGCGCCGGGAGAGTCGCTCGCGGAACTCACCGGGGACTTCGCGGGCGACGCGGACGCCGAGCACCTTGACGTCGGGCGCGTCGAGGGCCTCGGTGACGCTGCGCCGACCGTAGATGGTGATGCTGTTGCGCTCGCGGGCGAGGGGGTCGCGGCGCGAGTCGTGGGCAGGGTCGTTGCCGGGTGTTCTGGTCATGCGCGGATTTCCCTGGCGTAGGTCTTTCCGGCCCAGGTGGTGGCGGTGCCGCGCCGCAGGTCGCGGGCGGCCTCGGCCTGGATGAGCGCGGTGAGCAGGGCGCCGATGGGGTAGAGGGGAAGCCAGCGTGCTCCAAGCCCCTGGGCGCGGTAGGCGCGCCCGATGGCGCCGCAGAAGGCATAGACGCCGGCGGCGCCCGTGGCCATGAGCGACCAGCCCAGCGGGGCGTCACCCAGTTTGAGCACGAGGAGCGCCAGCACCAGCGCGAGCAACGCGGCGGTGGGCAGGACGGTACCGATGAACGCCTGGCGCCACGCCTGGGCGCGCATGCGCGAGGCCTTGCGCCGGACGGCCTCGGTGTAGATGCGCTTCCAGCCGCGCCGAAAGGCTTCCCAGGAGCGGTACATGCGGCAGCGGAGCATGCCGTCGGCGAGGAAGACTCCCAATCGCATGTCCTTGTTGAGCCACATGAGGTTGCGGGCGAGGGCGAGGTCTTCGAGGAGCTCGGCCTTGACCTTTTCGTGCCCGCCGAGGCGGTCGTAGGCGGCGCGCCTGAAGAGCATGAACTGGCCGTTGGCGAAGGCGCGCCCGGATCCCGGGCGGTTGACGAGATCGAGGGGGAACTGGCGGACGAGCTCGATGCCGGCGGCGGGCTGGGCTGTGCGCTCGAACCATGTGTCGGCGGTGAGGGTGCTGAGCAGGCTGAGCAGGTCGAGCCTGCGGTCGTGCATGAGGCGCCAGGCGGCGTGGAGGCACTGGGGATGGAACTGGGTGTCGGCGTCGGCGAAGCAGAGCAGCTCTGCGGATTGCGCGGCGCGGGAGTCACGCACGCCGCGCCAAATCGCGTGGGTTTTGCCGGCCCAGCCTTCCGGGCAGTGCTCGTTGTTGATGATCTCGGTGCGCTCGTCGGCGGGCCCCAGAGCGTGGCGCAGGACGGCCTCGGTGTCGTCGGTGCAGCGATCGAGAACAAATACAAATCGGACGCGCCCGTGGGGATCATCGAGCGCCGCCAGTGAGGTGGCGAGGGTGGCGATGACGTCGCGCTCGTTGTGGGCTGGGATGATGAGGCAGGTGGACGGGAAGTCGCCGGGCGGCTGGGGCAACTGCAGCGCCTGGCGGAGCGTCGGCAGGGCGGTGTTCGCACGAACAACGCGCCACCACACCACGGCGTAGTACGCCGCGCAGGCGCCGGCAGCGCAGCACAGGGCGATCAGGGGGATGGCGACAAAGATCGGCAACCGTCGGAGAGCCTATCTCAAAGCGGTCCGGCCCGGCGTACGATTGCCCCGTGCCGACGACGCACGCCTATGTCTTTACCAGGCAGGGCATCCGCCAACTGGACGCCGAGGCGATCAACGAGCTTGCGATCCCCGGGATCGTGCTGATGGAGAACGCGGCGGCGGCGCTGGAGCGCGCGGTGCTGCGGCTTCTGGGCGATATCACCGACGGGCATTCGACGGGCAACGCGCAGGTGCAGGTGTTCTGCGGTCCGGGCAACAACGGGGGAGACGGCTTTGCGCTGGCGCGCCGTCTGCACAACCGCGGGATCGACGTGCGGGTGCTGTCGTGCGTGCAGACGCGGGACCTGAAGGGGGATGCCCTGACGAACGCGGAGATCGTGTGGCGGATGCGGGTGCCGGCGCTCGAGCTGGACGAACGCTCGCCGGCGCGGACGCTGGAGAACCTGCTGGACGCGGCGGACGATGCGCGGTGGCTGGTGCTGGTGGATGCGCTGTTCGGGACGGGGTTGACGCGTGCGCCCGAGTCGCCGTTCGATGAGGTGATCGCGTTCATCAACCGGTCGCGCACGACGAACGACGGCGCGCGGGTGCTGGCGGTGGACATCCCCAGCGGGCTGGACTGCGACACCGGACGCCCGCTGGGGCGGGCGGTGGTGCGGGCCGACCGGACGGTGACGCTGGGTGGGCTGAAGGTCGGGTTCACGAACCCCGAGGCAGAAGCATTCACGGGGGAGATTGAGGTGGGCGACATCGGCGTGCCGCCGGAGCTGCTGCGGCGACTGGCGGTGAAGCGGGAGTAGCTGAATCGAGCCGGCGGCCTGGGGTTGCTCTGAACCTCACCCGCGGATCGGCGTAGTGTCCCCCATGGACAGCTACGAGATCTGGGTCAACCTGAAGGATTCGCACAAGGACCTTGAGTTCGCCGCCAATGTCAGGGCGTACATGGAGCATCTGCAATCGCAGGGGCGGATCGAAGGGTGGACGCTGCGCCGGCGGAAGCTGGGGTTCGGGCCGTCGGAGCTGGGGGAGTTCAACATCACGGTGCGGTGCCGTGACATGGCGCAGCTGGAGCAGGCGTTCGCGGTGGTCGCGACCCGGGCGGGCGAGGTGGAATCGCTCCACCGGCCGGTGTACGCGGCGGTGAAGGACTTCCGCTCGGCGCTGTACCGGGATTTCCCCGATCCGCAGCGGGCGGGGTAATCGGCGGATGGCAGTTGACTCGCTCGTGCGCGCGCCGAACGATTGGGATCGGCGGCGCGTCCGGTGCGCCGCCAGGGAGCAACCGCGCTATGGCCGTCCTCATGGAACTTCACCGAATCCTGATCTGCGAGATGCAGGACCTGCAGGTGATCGAGCTGAAAGAGGTGGACGGCGAGCGGAAGTTTCCGATCCTCATCGGGATCTCCGAGGCCGAGGCGATCAAGCGGCGGCTGCAGGGGCAGCAGATGAAGCGCCCGCTGACGCACGAGCTGCTGGCGAACCTGATCGAGTCGTTCGACGCCCAGCTGGAATCGATCGTGATCAACGACCTGTCCGAGCACACGTTTTACGCGAAGCTGCGGATCAAGCGGGCCGACGGCCAACTGATGGAAGTGGACTCGCGTCCCAGCGACGCGATCGCGCTGGGGATCGCCACGGGGGTGCCGGTGTATGTCGAGGAGCACGTGCTTGAGGGGGCGCAGAACGAACCATGAACTCACCTTCGGCGCCGTCTGAGCCATCGCACCCGCAAGAACTGTCCCCCGGCACCGGGGCCGACGAGGCGTGGCGGCGCGCCTCGGTGGCGCTCAAGGGCGTCGGGTTCGTCACGGGCGACGTGCCGGCGGTCGGGGGCGAGATCAAGCAGCGGCACGAGGATTTCCTTGTCGAGGAGATCCCGCTGTACAACCCCGGCGGCGAGGGCGAGCACATCTACCTGCTCATCGAGAAGCGCGACCTCTCGACAACTCAGGCCGTGGACATCATCGCGCACCACTTCGGCGTTCCGGACCGGGCCGTGGGCTACGCGGGCATGAAGGACCGGCGGGCGGTGACGCGGCAGGTGATCAGCGTCCACGTCCCCGGCAAGAAGCCCGAGGATTTCCCCAGCCTGCGGCACGACAAGCTCACGGTGCTGTGGGCGGACCTGCACGCCAACAAGCTGCGCCTGGGGCACCTGAAGGGGAACCGGTTCAGCATCAAGATCCGCGGCGTCAAGGCCACCGGCGCGCTGCACGCCGACAAGGTGCTGCGGACGCTCGAAAAGACCGGGGTGCCCAACTTTTTCGGCGAGCAGCGCTTCGGCAACCGCCTGAACAACCACCGCCTGGGGCGGTTTGACCTGATGGGTCGGCACCAGGAACTGCTGGATGAGCTGCTCGGGCCCGACCCGGATTACCCGGATTTCAACCCCGAGGCCCGGGCCTGTTACCAGCGCGGGCAGTTCGAGCAGGCGGTGCAGCATTTCCCGAGCCAGCAGCCCACCGAACGGGCGGCGGTAAAGGCGCTGGCGCGCGGGGCCTCGGCGCGGAAGGTGGTCGAGTCGCTGCACGTCCGCCAGCGGCAGTTCTGGGTCAACGCCTTCCAGAGCGCGCTTTTCAACAAGGTTCTGGCGGCGCGGATCGAGTCCGGGACGATCGGGACGTTTGTCGAGGGCGACCTCGCGTTCCGTCACGTCGGCGGCGCGGTGTTCAAGATCACCGCGGAAGAGCTGGTGCGCGATGAGCTGCCCGGACGGCTGGCCAGCCTGGAGATCAGCCCGTCGGGTCCGATCTGGGGCCACCGCATGACCGAGGCGGGCGGGGGCGTGGGTGAGCTGGAGCGTCGCGTGCTGGATGAATCTGGCGTCACGCTGGAGCAGCTCGAGAAGTTCCACCGGCGGATCGGTTTTACCGGCGGTGGGCGCCGGCCGCTGCGGGTGCCGGTTCGCGACCCGATCGTGGAGGGGGGCGTGGACGAGCACGGCGAGTATGTGCGGTGCGCGTTCGAGCTCCCCAGCGGGGCGTATGCGACGCTGGTGATGAGAGAGGTGATGAAGACGAGCGGGCTGGATGAGGGGGAGTAGGCACTGGGCACCGGGAAGAGCGGGGCCACTCTCCGTTTCTGCCAGTGCCCGATGCCTGATGCCCAGTTCTCGGCCTCACATCGTTTGCTTCGATCTCGGCGGCGTTGTCGTGCGCATCTGCCGCTCGTGGGGCGAGGCGTGCGCGCGGGCGGGGATCGCCGAGAGGGACCCGGAGCTGTTCGCGCGGCCGGACCTGTCGCGCCGACGGAAAGAGCTGGTCGAGCTGTACCAGACCGGCAGGATCGCGTGCGGGGAGTTTTTTCCGAGCATCGCGGCGGCGACGGGCGGCCTGTATTCACCGGAAGAAATCCGGCGCATCCATGACGCGTGGATCATCGCGGACTACCCCGGCATCGGCGCCCTGATCGATCGGCTGAACGCCGCGCCCGGGGTCGTGACGGCGTGCCTGAGCAACACCAACCACGCGCACTGGCTGGGGATGATGGGGGAGGGGCCGGGCTGGTCGTCGGCGCCGGTGCGGGCGCTGAAGATCAAGGGCGCCTCGCAGATGATCGGCGCGTCGAAGCCGGGGCTGGAGATCTACAAACGGGCCGAGGGGCTGCTGGGGGCGCGGGGCGGAGAGATCGTGTTCTTCGATGATTTGCAGGAGAACATCGACGCGGCGAACTCCATGGGCTGGAGAGGGGTGCGCATCGACCACGAGGGTGACTCCGCGGCCCAGGCACTGGCGAGCCTGCGGGCGCTGGGCGTGGGTGTCTGAACTCGCACGCTACTGGATGCTCAGCGGGATATTGAGGCGTCCGGTGCCGCCGAGCTCCTTCAGGCCTGTGAGAACCTGCTGGCCGCGGAGCGACTGGGCCACGCCGCCGAAGATGAATCGGCGGACGGCGCTCTCGCCGGGGGCCAGGCCGCTGATGGGGGCCTGCTGGCCGCGGAGCCCCGGGGCACGGACGAACGCTTCGAGGGTGACGGGCTTTGAATCGAGGTTGGTGACCAGCAGGGTGATGAGCAGGTCGCTCATGTCGCCGCGCTCGCCGCGGATGTAGCGGTAGCTGGGGATCATCTGGATCGTCTCAAGCCCGATCTCGACGGGGAGCTCGACCTTGATCGAGGGGTAGCGGCGTTCGCCGGTGAACTCGAGCTCGGCGATGACGGAGCGCGTGCCGGCCTGCTCGCCGGCGCCGAGCGAGACGTTGAAGGGGTAGCGCTGGGTCTCGTTGGCCTGCAGTGCGAAGGGGATGACACGCGGCGACATGTTCCACTCCTCTGGCTGGGCGAGGCGGAGCGAGCCGGCGACGGGGAAGTGCCAGGGGTTGGTGATCTCGATGCTCAGGGCGTGGCGCTCGGCGCGGGCGGGGAGGTTGGGCGGGACCACGCGCAGCCCGGCCCGCAGGCGCAGCAGGTTGACGTCCACGCCCTCGATGAACAGCGGCGACGCCCCGAGCTTGATGTCGACCGTTCCGCCGGGACCGCTGGCGAACGGGACCGCGTTGCCGAAGATGTCGGTCACGCGGACGGGCCCGGGGCCGACGTAGCCCTTGAGGGCGGCGAACTTGGGGTCTGCGCGGAGATTCCAGGCGATCACGGCGCCGCTGTCGGTTCCCTGCGCCAGCCATGCCTGGACGCCGGGGACAACCGGGAGCAGGCCTGTTGGGATTCTGCCGCTGAGGTGCTGGGCGATGGTCCGCCAGACGGGCACCAGCGCATCGGGCAGCGCCTGGGTGCGGGCGGAATCGGGGATGCCGGAGTCCTGCTGGGCTCCGGCGATGCCCGGGGCCTCAGGGGAGGCGGGCATTGTCCACGGGAGTTGGATGGCCAAACGGGGGACACCAGCGCCCCAGGCGGACACGGCCCGGCGGACGACGGCCTCAACGCTCGAACGCTGGCCGTAGTCGTCCGGCGACGGCGGCGTGATGACCAGCGTGGCCTCCGGGACCGAGGCGGAAGAAGGCGAGAGCCACTGCGGCGCGTACTGGGGGATCGACTCGTCGGAGATGTTTGCGGGGACCACGATGGTGACGGCGTCCACGCCGCGGGCGGCCGCGACGGCGCGGTCCAGCAACCAGGGGACGGTCATGACCGGGCGGGGGACGAGCCCCCGGAAACCCTTGGCGACGGCTCGCAAATCGTCGGCGAGCGCGGTTCGGCGCAGGGCGCCTTCCGATCCGGTGGGGCCGATCTGCCAGCGCTGGACCCGTTCGCCGTAGCGGGAGAGCAGCGGGGACACCTGATCGGTCCATGCTGTGTCGGGCCCGGCGAGCAGTGGCAGCGGGTCGTCGGCGTCAATGCGGGCCTCGCGGGCCATGCGCTCGGGGATGTGCCCGAGGACGAAGGTCAGTTCCTGGCGTCGTTCCAGGAGAGCCGAGACCGCCGTCTCGGCTTTGAGCGAGGTTTCGGCGTCCGCCTCGCCGGCGCCGATGTGCGACCAGACCGGGAGTGAAAGCGATCCGGTCGCGGTGGCGTCGATCAACGCCGGGAGCATTGGGAGCTGGGACGCGGCAACGTCCTCGGCGATCAGTCCCCAGGTGTGGCGCGAAGTTGATTCAACGGGAAGGGGCGCCGGCAGCCAGACGAAGCGGGTGCTGCGCCGGGCCACGGCGCCGCCGGGGCCGTCAACGGTCAGCTCGGCCCGGTACCAGCCGAAGGCCGGTAGAGCGGGCTTCCACGAAGTGGTGCGCCCGCCGGACTCGACCGGCGCTGAAAACGAGGCGACTTCCCGGTCGTCGATGTCGCGCACGGACACGACCGCGGTCAGGCGCTCGCCGGTGAGGTCCTGCACCCTCAGCCGGAGCTCGGGGGTCTCGGGCTCGACCGCGGCGGCCTGGGTTGGGTTCAGGTCGACCAGCGGGACCTGGAAGAGGCGGACGTCGTCGAACCATGCAGCGCCGGAGAAGTCCTGCTCCCCCACCTCGTGCTTGCCACGCGATCGCGCGTGGACGGGCTGGAGCAGGTTGAGCTCGATCTGCACCCACGCGGCGTCGTCGCGCCCGTCGAGCATGGCCTCGACGGGGCGCCATTCGCCGCCGGTTTCGATCGGGGCGCTGACGGCCTCGGCCCCCGGGAGCGGCTGGAGCCTGCTGTCGAGGAGCCAGAACTTGAGGTAGGCGCGGGCGTAGGTGAGGCCCTGTGTCCGCGCCATGGCGGTGAGCTGGTACCGCCCGCCGGGCATGGCGGGGACGACGCCGCGCGAGAGGGTGAGCGCGGTGCTGCCGCCCCGGGTGGGAAGCTTGACGGAGGTCTGCCCGCGGTAGGCCAGTGTGTCATCGAATCCGGCGGCGTTCCAGACCGGGAATCCGGGGCGGGGCGCGGTTGGGGGGTTGTGCTGGTTCCGGTACCAGTCGCGGGGGACGGGCTCGACGTTGCCGGGGCGTTCCTCGAAGGTCCACTCGCGGACGAGTCGCCGAGCAGCCTCGGGGCGGACCGCGATGGGTTCAGCGGTCGGTGGCTCACCGAGCGCGGCCCGTGGCGCCGCGATGCCGATCAGCAGCGCGGCCAGCCACAGGGCACGGGATTGGAGGGAACTGGCGTACACGGGTGGGTCGGGGATGTGGCGTTTTGGGAACCTGGCGCGCGCCACCGCCCGAGGTTCAATATCGGCAGGTCGGGGCTGGGGGCGGTACCGGTGGCGCGCGTGCCCGCGGGGGGGGCAGGGTATAAGCCGCGAGGGGCGAGCGGGGGAATCAATCGCCGGTCTTGGACACCCGGGGGATGGGGCTGCTGGGGCCGGCGTAGCCGGTAGCGGTGACCAGTTGATATCCGGAGACCTCGGCGGCGGGGCTGAGAGAGCTGAAGCTCAGGCCGCGCGCCCAGGGCTGCTCCCCGGCGACGCGCGGTGACGCGCGGGCGACGAGGACGGCGGGACGCCCGAGAAGGGTCGGGCTGCGGAGGTCTGTCGAGGCGAAGTCGTCGTAAGAAGTTCGGCGCTCGCCGAGGTACAGGCCGGCGCAATGGACCGTGGGGTGATCGGGAAGGTAGTACGCGAGGAGGGCGGTGATGGTGTAGCGGGCGCCGATGACCAGGGGCTCGGAGCCGGTCTGGGCGCGGAGCTGGGCGCGGAGGCGGTCCGCCTCCGCCGCGAGTTCGTGCCCGCCGGTGAGGCGCCGGATGGGCACTGCGCCGCCCACCAGCGGCAGGCGGGAGAGGGGCACCAGCATCAGCATGCCGAGGGCTCCGACGACGCCGTAGCCGACGCCCCAATGGACGGCGAGCTGCGGGATCGTCTCGGGCCGGCGCCGCAGGAAGCCCTGCTTTGGGCGGGAGTCCGATGGGAGCGCGGACCATTGTGTGACGGATCGGCGCCAGGCGTCCAGCTCGCGGGTCGCCCACGCTGCGGCGACGGGAACGAGCGTGACGTACGCGCCGATGGGCCAGTTGCCCTCGACGTTCGTGCGGCAGGCGACGGCGAAGTAGAACAGCAGCACCGGGGCGGCGCCGCACAGGGCCAGGGCGCCGGCGAGAGCGAGCTGGGGATCATCGCCGCGGCGGCGGAGCGAGCGCCCCACAGAGAGCACGAAGGCAACCGCGATCGGACCCACGACGGCGAGCTGGACCGCGGCGTAGGACAGAATCGAGAGAGGGATCGCCGCCGGGCTGAGTCGAGATGGGTTGTCACCGGGCAGGTCGCTGCCGGGGAGGGCGGCGTGCCCGAGCAGGTGGGCGACCGTGGGCCAGTGGTGCTGCTGGTTCCAGATGATGACTGGGGAGATGCACAGCGCAAACGCGGCGAGCGTGACGCAAGGAACAAGCCAGGTCGATGGCGCGGACGCGGGGTGATCGGCACAGGCATCCCGCGGACGGGAAGCCTGTGGCACGCGGATACGGGCGTTGGCGACGGGGCGGGCGATCCATCCGAAAGCGGGCAGCCCGAGCAGCAGCAGCGCGATGGTGTATTTGAAGAGGAAACCGACGCCGACTGAGGCGCCGAGAGCGGCGGCCCAGAACGCGATGCGGGCGGGCGTCATGGAGACGGTCGCAAGGCGCCAGGCGCAGAGCGCGGCGAGGGCCCAGCATGCGAGCATCGGCCCGTCGATGGTCATGAGCAGCGCGGTGGCGCTGTAGGCGGGGATGGCGAGGGTGACGAGGACGCTCATCAGCGCGGCGCGCGGGCCGCCGACGTCGCGCGAGATGCGGGAGAGGGCCCACGCCATGACCGCCCACGCGAGCACGGCGGGGGTGCGGACGGCCCACTCGGAGTTGCCGAGCACGCGGGTGAAAGCGGCGATGGTCCAGGCGACGCCGGAGCCCTTGGTGTGGTAGCTCAGCTCGAGGTGGCGGGACCAGTCCCAGTACTGTGCCTCGTCGGCTGAAAGCTCGTAAGGGCTGAGGAAGATGAGGTAGAGGATCCGGGCGGCGGTGACGAGCGCGATGAGGGCGCCGGCGCTCCGCCAGGGGCGGGCATCCGGGGGCGGGTTGAGGGCGGCTGATTCTGGCACGGTAGGCTACCGCGGCTCAGGCCCCGGCCTGCTTGGCCCAGGTGTCTTTCAGCGTGACGGTGCGGTTGAAGACGGGCGCTGCCGGCTTGGAGTCTTTGCTGTCGGCGCAGAAATAGCCGAGGCGCTCGAACTGGAAGGTGTCGGCGGCTTTGGCGTTGAGCAGGATCGGCTCGACCATGGCCCTGACCACTTCGAGGGAGTTTGGGTTGAGGTCGTCGACCCAGTTGCCTGTTCGCTCGCCGGGCTGCTCGGCGTTGAAGAGGCGGTCGAAGAGGCGGACCTCGACCTCCTTGGCGTGGGCGCCGCTCACCCAGTGGATGGTGCCTTTGACCTTGCGGGTTGGGGTGCCGTCGGGGTTGAGGGGGGCGTCGCCGCCGCGGGTGGCGGGGTCGTAGGTCGCGCGAACCTCGGTGATGTTGCCAGCGGCGTCTTTCACCACGCCGGTGGCCTTGATGAAGTAGGCCCACCGGAGGCGGACTTCGGGGGGGTTGTCGCCGAGGGCGAGGCGGAAGTACTTCTTGGCGGGGACTTCCATGAAGTCCTCGCGCTCGATGTAGATGGTGCCGCTGAAGGGGACCTTCCGCGTGCCGGCGGAGGGGTCTTCGGGGTTGATCACGAAATCTAGTTCGTCCACCTTGTCGGCGGGCCAGTTCTCGATGACGACCTTGAGCGGGCGCAGCACGCCCATGGCGCGGGGGGCGATCTTGTTGAGGTGGTCGCGGACGGCGTTCTCGATGCGCCCGAGGTCGATGAAGCTCTCGACCTTGGTGGTGCCCACCTCCTCGCAGACGTTGCGGAGCGCCTGGGGCGTGTAGCCGCGGCGGCGGAGGCCGCTGAGCGTGGGCATGCGGGGGTCGTCCCAGCCGGAGACGACCTTGTCCTGCACCATCTTCAGGAGGTTGCGCTTGCTGAGGACCGTGTAGGTGGGCCTGAACTTGGCGAACTCGATCTGCTGGGAATGCCAGACGGTGCGGCCGTCTTGGCCGGTGGGGCCGGAGCCGCCGATGTCGGTGCTCTTGATTCCCTGGGCCGTCCTGCCGCCGAGAGAATCGGAGATGGCCCGCATGAACCAGTCGTAGAGGGGGCGGTGGTTCTCGAACTCCAGGGTGCAGATGGAGTGGGTGATGTTCTCGATGGAGTCCTCGATGCCGTGGGCCCAGTCGTACATGGGGTAGATGCACCACTTGTCGCCGGTGTTGTGGTGGGCCTCGTGGACGATGCGGTAGAGGACGGGGTCGCGGAGGTTGAAGTTGGGGCTGGCGAGGTCGATCCTGGCGCGGAGGGTCATCGAGCCGTCGGGGTGCTTGCCGGCGCGCATCTCGTCGAGGAGGCGCAGGCTTTCCGCCGAGGGGCGGTCGCGGAAGGGGCTGGTGCCGGGGACGCTGGGGGTGCCGCGGCGCTTGGCGACTTCGTCGGCGCTGAGCTCACAGACGTAGGCGTGGCCGGCCTTGACCAGCGCCACGGCGTACTCGTACATCCTGTCGAAGTAGTTCGACGCGAAGAACAGGCCGCCGGCGTGGGGTCCGGCGTCGAACGAGTGCCCCGCGCCGAACGCGGAGATGAGCCAGCGGACGTCGGCCTTGATCGAATCGACGTACTCCTGCTCTTCCTTGGTGGGGTTGGTGTCGTCGAAGCGGAGGTTGAACCTGCCGGCGTACCTGGCGGCGAGGCCGTAGTTGAGGCAGATGCTCTTGGCGTGCCCGATGTGGAGGTAGCCGTTGGGCTCGGGAGGGAAGCGGGTGTGGACGGGGCAGCCCCACTTGTTTGTGGCAAGATCGTCCTCGACGAGCTGCTCGATGAAGTTGAGCGGTCGGGCGTCGGGAGAATCGGCCGCGTGGCGGGGATTGGGTGCGTTGGCTTCTGGCATTGATCGAGCTTTGGGTGAACACCACCAACGGCGCCGGGGGCGGGATCAACCGGCGTGAACGTTGGGAGCGAGCCGTCCCCCGGTGTGGCAGCTCACTGGCCGACCTTGACCGGCGGTTCGAAGGTGGCGATCTGTTTGGGTCCGAGGTTGAACGAGACGATCTTCACGCCCTTGGTGGGGCGGAAGATGAGGCGCGCGGTCTGGTCGCGCTTGGAGCGGCTGATGCGGCTGGGGAGCTCGCTGAGGCCGCGGAGCGGCGCGCCGGGGGTGAAGCGGATGCTCAGGACGTTCCCCTCGGCATAGACGTACCCGAGGGCTTCGTAGCGCTGTCCGTTCTCGTCGAGCAGGGCGGGCGGGAGGATGTCTTCGGCGGCCTCGACGCTGCGTCCCAGGAGGCTCATGGCGCCGTTGCTGGAGAGGAGCAACTGGACGACGGAGGTGTCGGGCGTGGCGGCGAAGTTGTCGACGCGGAGGTTCCGGTCAAGGCCGCGGTTCTCGCTGACGGCCTTCTTGTCGAACTGGTGCTTGCCGTCGGTGATCTTGCGGTCCTTGTTGACCTCGAGGCCGCCGAGGCTGCCCGCGTCGAGGATGACGCCGTCGGGGATCTGCGAGGTGATTTCAAGCTCTTCAACCCGTCCGCTGCCCGAGGCCTTGACGACGGTGGCGCCGGACGACGCGGCGGGGGCCGACCCCGGCTTGGACGTCGAGGTTCCCGGCGCGGGGGCGGAGGTGTCGGGCTTGGCGCCGCCCTTGGGCGGGGTGGAAGCTCCGACGTTCAGCCCGAGCTTGGTGAAAAGCGAGCCGTCGCGGATGGCGTCGTCACGCTTCTGAGTCGAGGCGAAGCGGGGGGACTTGGAGTTGTCCGCGGCCGTGAGGTCAAAGCGGGTGTTCTTGATGATGAGGTCGGTGGGTGTGTAGCCCTTGGGGACGATGAACTCGGGCGCGAACACGGCGCTGGAGCCGCCGCCGACCGAGGGGATGTAGATGTCGGGGGCGTCCATGCGGAAGCGGTACATGCCGGCGCCGGCCTCGGGCTTGGCGACGATGGCCGCGGGGTGCACGCCGATGGCGGCGCCGTCGGGTCCGGCGCAGATCAGCCGGAGCTGGCCCGGGGCCATGACGATCTGGCCGGACTTCTCCGAAGCGCCCGACTGGAAGTTCAGGACGAAGCCCTCGACGGTGCATTCACCGGTCGGGGCGGCGCCGTCGGCGTAGACGAACTTGCCGGAGGTGGGCTTGCCGGCGCTGTCGAGGACGAAGGAGTCCATGAGCTGCTTGTCCGCCGGGGCGGCTTCGACGCTGTAGCGTCCCTTGATCTCGACGTCGGAGGGCTTGATGACGCATCGGGCAACGGCGTTGGCGTTTTCGCCGCTGCCCCTGAGAGCGACGCGCATCATGGCGGCGGATTCGTCGATCCGCGGGTGACGCTCGGCGAGCGGGGTGTCGGTGGCGAACAGGCCCAGGCTGAGGTGCTCGTAGAGCTTGACGGTCCAGCGGTCGGCGGGGATCCACAGGCCGGAGCCGGCGACGAGGCTCCCGGCGTTGTAGGTGAGGGGGGAGTAGCCCATGAGCTCCTTGCCGGTGCGGAGGTGGCTGAGCCCGAGGACGGCGATGCCGGCGGTGATCATGCCGGCGGCGGCGCCGAACGCCGCGCCGCCCACGAAGTTGGCGGCGTCGTTGGCGTCGACGTTCTTGGGGACGGCGAGGTCGAAGCAGACACGGATGATGACCTGGGCCAGGATGAACGGCGCGATGAGGCCGACGCACCAGGCGTAGTCCTCCATCATGTTGAGCAGCCACGCGTAGACGATGGGCTCCCAGACCGCCAGGGCGATGGCGCCGGCGGCCACGACGCAGAGCAGGTTGATGAACGCGGAGAAGAGCCCGCGTCCGCGCTGGCGCGAGGCCCACAGGAGGGCGCTCAGCACGATGATGACGATGACAAGGATGTTGATGACCATGGAAACTCGATGAGTTCAGGCGGTCGCGCTCTCGGGCGCCGGTTTCTGAGCGTTGTCGGGCTTGGGTGCGGGCTCGGAGGTGACGCGGAGGACTTCCTCGACGCTGGTGTTGCCCATGATGACCTGCTGAAGCCCGGAGCTCTGCAGGCTCTGCTGCTTCTTCTGGCGGAACTGCTGGCGGAGGCCGGTGATGTCTCCGGAGGCGATCATCTTGCGTTCATCGGGTCCGATGGGGTGGACGGCGAAGATGCCGAGCTGGCCGAAGTAGCCGGTCCCGCCGCACACGGGGCAGGGCTCGGGCTTGTCCTTGACCATGACCTGCCCGCTGCGGCGGTGGAGCTGCTTGGTCTCGGGCGGCAGGCCGAGCTTCTTGAGGTCTTCGGGCTTGGGGGCGAAGGGGACCTTGCAGTTGGCGCAGAGGCGGCGGACGAGCTTGACACCCACAAGGCCGGACAGTGACTTGGCGGCTCCGGCCTGTTCGCCTACGCCCTTGGCGTAGAGCTGAGCGGCCATGAGGGGGTTGTCGGCCTTGATGCCGACGTAGATCTTGGAGCGCTCGCTGTCGGCGCGGGCGATCTCCTTGGCGGTGGCGTCGTCGGGCAGCTCGGTGATGGTGACGACGTCGGGGTCGCGCCGGAGGATCGAGCGGACGGTGGTGGCGAACTCGGCGCCCTCGGCCTGGGGGTCAAAGCTGTTCTGGCGGACGCCCTCGATGGTGGCCTGGATCTCGGTCTCGAGCGTCTGAACGTTGGAGGTGTAGGCGTCGTGGCGCCGGGTGAGGGCGTAGAGGAGGGTGGTCTTGCCGTGATCGGGCGGCGAGGAGACCAGCACCACGCCCTTGCTGTCGATGATCTTCTGGAGGTCTTCCTTCTGGTTCGGAAGCAGGCCGAGATCGTCGTACTTGATGGCGATCTGCTTGGCGGGGTCGAGCGACAGCGTGAGGCGCATGCCGGCGGTGGTGCCGGCGGTGGTGACGCGGGCGGGGATGGTGTTGCCGCCGGTCATCCCGAGCTGGATGTCGGCCTGCAGGCGTCGGCGCCGGTCGTTGACGTCGAGCTTGCCGACGGTCTTGAGCATGTCGATGACGGCGACGGCCTGGTTCTGCGGGAGCGGTTCGGGCTGGGTGCGGACGCCGTCGACCATGTAGGAGACGCCGTAGACGTTGGGCTTGGCGGGACCGATGTCGAGCTGGTTGGCTCGGAGGTCGACCATGCGGCCGATGATGCGTTCGAGGGTGAGGCGGAGCTCGAACTCCGGGGTTTCCTTGGCGGGGACGGGCAGCTCGCCGCCGGGGCCCTTGAAGATCATGGCGCTGGCGCCGGCGAGCTTTTTCTTGGCCTGGCCCTTGGCGGCGCGGGCGGCCATCCACTTGCTCACGTCGAGCGACCACTTGTGCGACTCGGGGACCCGCGAGTCGGCATTGTGGGCCATGAAATAGATGAGCAGGTCGGCGGCGAGGATGACGATTGTGGCCGGCCAGGTGATCCAGAAGATCATCGGCAACGCGAGCGAGACTACCGCCGCGGCGAGGCCGAAGCCCATGTGGACCATGTTCCACATGCGGCGCGGGAGGTACCAGCGGGCCGAGTCCTTGTCGTAGATGGTCGAGACCACCCAGGCCCACCCGACAAACGGGAGCAGCCACAGCACCGGCTTGTACGGTGACGCGAGAAACAGCCCGGAAGCCTGGGCGAGCAGCCCGGGCGTGGAAAGAAGACTGTCGTGAGGGACCATGCGAGGGGGATTGTAGAGACTCTCGCGTCGCTGGGATTCGTTCGGGTGGGGGTTGGCGGCGCGGGTCGGCGGTCGTCGTTCCGAGCGCGTCCCCCCCGCTACTTGCCGACGCAGAACGTGCTGAAAATGCGGCCGATCACGTCGTCGGGGCTGACCCTTCCGGTGATCTGGCCCAGGGCGTCGAGGGCGGCCCGGAGCTCACCGGCGACCAGCTCGGGGCGGTCGAGCGACACCGCCGTGGTGGATTGGGACGCGGTTTGAAGCGCGGCGCGGACGGCGTGCAGGGCCTGGGCCAGCGCGGCCCGGTGACGCGGGAGCAGGGCTGCTTCCTGGGATCCGCGGGAAGATGCCGAAAGGGCCGCGTCGGAGATGGCTCGACGCAGGGCCCCGAGGTTCCAGCCGTCCAGCGCGCACACGCGGAGCGATGGATCGGCCATCCCCTGAGAGTGAGGACCGTTGAGGAGGTCCGCCTTGGCTTTGACGGGGATGGTGCGGGCCGGTTCCCAGGCGCGGCCCAGATTCGGCGAGGGGTTGGCCATCGAGGGGATAGGGTCGGCGCGCTGCGCGGGCTCGCACCAGACCACGATGTCGGCCGATGAGAGCACCGCTCGGGCGGACTGCTGTGCCGCGGCGTCAATCTGGGAACGCGAGGCCAGCGATTCGTCCAGACCGGCGATATCAACCAGCCAGGCGAAAGTCGGGCCCCAGCCCCCGGAATCGAGCGGGAGCCTTTCGCGGACGGCGTCGCGGGTGGTGCCCGCCCGCGGGGATACGACGGAGCGAGTGCGGCCCAACAGGGCGTTGAAGAGAGTGGACTTGCCGGCGTTGGGGGGGCCGGCGATGACGATGACCGGCTCACGGGTGGGGGGCGCCGGGGCCCCGGATTGGAGCGTCGCCCCCAGGGAACGCTCGAGCGCCTGCAGGCGGGCCGCGAGCGCGGGCGCGGGGATGGGTACGACGTCTTCCTGATCGGTGAAGTCGATGCCGGCCTCGACCAGCGCGAGGAGGTGGGCCAACTCGTCGGCGAGCACGCGATAGTCCCGGCCGGTGCGGCCTTCGAGCAGGGAACGCGCGGCGCGGAACTGCTGGTCGGAACGGGCGGCGATCAGGGCGGCGACGCCCTCGGCCTGCTCGGCGGTGAGCTTGCGGTTGAGAAAGGCGCGGGCGGTGAACTCGCCGGGCTCGGCCTGGCGGATCAGCGTCGGCACCGCTGCGCCGGGTGCTGAGGCCGGGGCGGCCATGAGCGTGTGCAGGACCTGGTCCACGATGGCGGGGCCGCCGGGGAGCTGGATTTCGGCCCCGTCTTCGCCGGTGTAGGAGTTCGGCGAGCGAAACAGCGTGACGAGCACCGGCAACTGCCCCACGGCGAGTTTCAGTCGCGCGGGGTGGACCCCGGGCACTGGTGTTTCGCCGGCAATCTGGGCCAGAGCGGCGACCGTGTCGGGGCCCGACAGCCGGATGACGGCGCGGTGACCGGGTGACCAGCCGGATGCGACGGCGACGATGGTGTCATTCAGGCGCAAGGCGCGTGCCCAAGGTCGGGACCGCGGCTGTCGCGGCGCCCGGTGGGGCCGAGTCGAGCGCTTCGGAACGGTTGTGAGGGGTCGCTCGGCCGGCGGTGCTCAGCGCATCGTAGCCAGGCGCGAACGGAAGGCGGCCTCGGGGAAGAGGCGCCCGGGGCTGGAGGTCGAGGCCACGTCGCGGTGCAGGACGACGGCGGTCGCTGGGATGTTGAACTGCTTCTGAAGCTGGGCGACGAGGCGGGCGAGGGAGTCGATCTGAGCGTCGGTGAAGGTGCGGCTCTCGCCGTCGCCGACCAGGCAGATGCCGATGGTCTTGCGGTTGAGGGCTTCGCTGGCGGGGCCCTTGGCGTGGGCGCCGGGGAGCTGGTCGAGCCAGCGCGGTCCCGGGGAGATCTGGCCGTCGGGGGCGCCCTGGCCGTTGGAGATGATGAAGTGGTAGCCCAGGCACTTCAGGCCCGCGGCTTCGTGCTGGCGCGCTATGGAGTCGAGCGAACCCGCGGGCGAGCCGGAGTGATGGATCACGATGCCCGCCCAGCGCCCGGATTCGAGGGGCCGGTTGGCCTTGATGAGGTTCTGGTTGACGGGGGCGGCGGGGGCGGAGCGGGGTTCGAGCGCGGCGGCGGCCGGGGCGACACCGCCGAGCCCGGGGTGATTCTCGACCAGGAACAGGGCTCCGCCGACCAGAGTCATGCTGGCGACCAAGGCGCCCAGAACGATGTGGGGCCTGCGTGGGCGTGCGGACTCGGGGAGGGAAGAGAGCATGGTCGAGATCGTGGTCATCCGCGGGTCCCCACTCAACGGCTGGTTTGACTGGTCCGACCGGCTCTTGCCAGATGCCGAATCGGTGCGGGGACAAACATCGGCGATGACCACAAGAAATCATCGCAAAAAAGAAGCGTTGGGCAAGCGTAGCGCGCCGGAATCGCGCACAAAGTCGGAAGAAACGGCACGGACGTACAAGAGACCGCTCGATGAACGCGGCCCGCTTGTGGTTATTACTCCTTGCGCGAGAGCCGACCGGTGAGATTGGGCTTCTTTCGCCCGTATTCGTCCTCGACATACTGCGGCGCGTACTGGTTGCGGGCCTTGTCGTAGCGGTCGTACTGCGAACGCTGGTCCTTGGGGCTGAGCAGCGGACGCGAGCACGCCGAGACGGTCGCCGCGGCGGCGATGAGCGTGATCGTGAGGGCACGTCCGAGATTGCGCGGGCGGGCGCCGCTGGCGTTGGTGCGCGGTTGAACGGTTGGGGTCGTGAGCATGGGCACGGGAAAGATACAGCCCCGGCCGGGTGTGGACCCGCCGGGGCTGCTCGGCCTTGGAGGAGGCATGCGGACGGAGATGGAGGAGGAAGATTCGGGAGTGGTACGACGGAGGGAGGGAGCGGGTTCGGTGACGACATCGGGATCCGCGCCGATGTCGGGTTTGGTCTTTGTGAGGACCACGCACGATTGCCGGGGATTGCGGTGATGCAAACTCTGAACGGGGTGGGAGGGAGGGCATCCGATACACTCGCGCGACTCGGTCTACGGGTGCCGAAGAAGGCGCCTGAGGACGTAACAGGAGCTGCGCTGATGTCGAACGTGACCACCGCCGTCGGTTCACCTGCTGAAGACCAGTATCAGCCTCAGACGGGCGGCCAACTCCTCGGGCATCCGACGGGACTTTTCTTGTTGTTCTTCGTCGAGATGTGGGAGCGTTTCAGCTACTACGGGATGCGGGCCTTGCTGGTCCTGTATCTCATGGAGAACCCGGCGCTCGACCACAAGACGAAGTACGACATCATCAACCCGGGGCGGGGGTGGGCAGAAGGAGACGCGAACGCGCTCTACGGGGTGTATACGGGGCTGGCGTATTTGCTCCCGATCGCGGGCGGGATCATCGCGGACAAGCTGCTCGGCACACACCGGTCAATGCTGCTGGGGGGCGTGATGATCGCGCTGGGGCATATTGCGCTTGCCGTGAGCGGCCTGGGCGACATGGGGCACAACGCCCTGGGGATGAGCGTCTTCATCTTCGGCCTGGCGACCATCATCATTGGGACGGGGTATTTCAAGCCCTGCGTGTCCACGATGGTGGGCCAGTTGTACCGGCCCGGCGACCCGAAACGCGACGGTGGTTTCAGCATCTTTTACATGGGGATCAATCTCGGCGCGTTCCTGTGCGCGTTCATCTGCGGCACGTTGGGTCAGAAAGTGGGCTGGCACTGGGGGTTCGGAGCCGCGGCGGTCGGCATGATCGCGGGCCTGATTACCTATCTGGTGGGGAGGCCGTTCACGCTCAAGCGTGTCGGCGAACCGCCCGCTGGCGCCAAGAACCACCTCGCGTGGCTGTTCCTGATTTCAGTGGGCTTGTCCGCGCTGGTGGGTTGGTTGCACCACGGGGGAACGATCCAGAGTTCGTGGGCCGGGTTGATGCAGTATGTGCAGTCGACTGGCAAGCTGGTGCCCTCTGTGATCACGGGAGTCGTCCTAGTGGCGACCTTGGTTTTCATCGCCGCGCAGAAGCCCGGCGACAAGGGCCCGGTGGCGACGATCTTCATCTTCATGCTGTTCAATGCGTTCTTCTGGATCGCGTTCGAGCAGGCGGGCAGCACGCTCAACGTGTTTGCCGAGAAGAGCACTGACCTGCACATCCCGCTGATCGGCTGGGAGATGCCGTCGACGTGGTTCCAGTCGTTCAACGCGGCGTTCATCATCCTGCTGGCCCCGGTGTTCACGTGGCTGTGGGGCGCCCTGGGGAAGCTGAACCCGAGCCAGCCGGTCAAGATCGGGCTGGGACTGCTGCTGGTCGGCATCGGGTATATCCCGATGGTGGCGGCGGCCCGGATGAACGCCGGCGGCGCGATGGTTGGGATGATCTGGCTGACCGCTCTCTACTTCGTCCATACCTTGGGCGAGTTGTGCCTGTCACCGACTGGGCTGTCGTATGTCACCAAGGCCGCGCCGGCGCGGTATGTATCGCTGCTCATGGGCATCTGGTTCCTGTCGAGCTTCATCGCCAACCTGGGCGGCGGCTTGATCGCCAGCCAGGTTGAGAAAGTGGAGAAGGGCGAGATCAAGATGCCCTGGTCGGGCATCGTCGAGTTTGGTGGTCGCGCCGACTACTTCTTCATGTTCGTGGTCGTGTCGATCGGCGCCGGCTTGGTGATCCTGCTTCTCAGCCCGCTGCTGAAGAGGATGATGCGCTCGGCGAACGACTGATCGCCCAGTCGATGCCAGGAATGAGCGGTCCAGGCGGTGTTGTGGCGCGGTCCGAGAAGCGATCCGGTCCCGCGATCGGCGCATTTCACGCATTCTGGACGGGCTCCAAGTCGGATGGGCGTGAAACCCGGCTCTGGCGGCGATTTTGCTTCGCGATGGGCGGTTTTCGTGGTAGGTTAAGCGTATCACCGGGCGAGACCCTGAGGGAGGGCGCCCGGCGTGGAATCACGTCACCATTCAGCACCAGGAGAGATTGACATGCGTATTGGTTCGACCATCGTTGTGGCGACGGCTGTCATGGCCGGCGCGGCGGGCGCCCAGGGCGCCATCGTGTTTCAGAACTCGTTCAACAACGGGTTCTTCACGCCGTTCAACTCGGGCAACGCGGGCGTCGTGAAGTACGGCGACGGCGGCTGGCTGAGCGGGTTTGGCAGCGACACCTACACCCTCACCAAGATCACCATGGGCATGGCGACCTTCGGCGGCTCGGCGGCGGGCTCGACCACGTTGAACTTCACGTTCAACGACGGCGACCCCAGCGGCCTGGTGTTCGGCCCCGGCTCGCAGTTCTACGCCACCAGCGTGCAGGTCGCGCTTGATCCCGGCACCACGTTCTTTGACGTCGAGATCCCGCTGCCCAACATCGTGACCAGCGGCGGCTTCAATAACATTGGCTGGTCGCTCAGCACCTCGAACTACAACTACGACGGGCAGTTCGGGATGCAGTGCAGCAGCGCGTTCGGGCAGTTCGTCGGCTTCTACACCAGCAACGCCTCGTTCTACAACGGGTCGAGCTGGAGCCTGTTCTCGTTCGGCGGCGACCCGAACACGGGCGTGGCGAACTATGTCGCGACGATCGAGGGCTTCGTGACGCCGGCGCCCGGCGCGGCGGGGCTGATGGGTGTGGCGGGCCTGGTGGCGGCGCGCCGTCGGCGGTAAGCCACGATTGCTTGTGTGCGACTGAATCTGAACGGTCGGCGCGGATCGCCGACCGTTTTTCATTGGTCTTTGGACCGGGCGCGGCGGTTGGGGCCGCCGCGGGCTTTGGGCTTTCCGCTGGGCTTGGGGCCGCGCTTGCCGAAGGTCTTGGGCGAGCTCATTGCAGCGGCTTGTCCTTTGGCCATGGCGTCCAGCCGGGCCTTCTGCGCCGCGCCGACCGGGCGCTTGCCGAAGATCGGGCTGGCGGCGCGGCTGGGGGTGTCGAATCGGACGCGGATGCAGCCGCTCTTGATGCGCTCGAAGCAGCGCTGGGCGTTGGCGTCGGAGAACTCGATGCCGATGGAACGCCGGCGGAGCTCGCGGGCGACGGTGCAGGTGGTGCCGGAGCCGAGGAACGGGTCCATGACGAGGTCGCCGGGGTTGGAGGCGCAGCGGATGACGCGCTCGAGGTAGGCCTCGGGGATCTGGTTGTCGTGGTTGGCGCGGCGCTCCTTATTGTTGCCCTGGATGCGGCCCCAGTAGGGGCCGTACCACACGTCCATGGGAAGGCGCAGGCCGGACTCGCCCTCTTTCTTGTTGAAAGTGCGGGCGTCGTTGTAGGTGGTGGCGCGGTCGGAGGGTTCGAGGATCTCCTTGTCGTTGAAGGTGCGCTGGGTGGGGTGCTTGCTGAAGTAGAGCACGTGCACCTTGCTGTTGATGAAGCGGCCGGTGGTGTTCTGGCCGAAGCGGTAGTGCCAGATGCACCAGTTGACGAACGTCATGCGGCGCCGCTTGAGGTGGACGACGATCTCGGCGGCCCAGGTGTCGGGGATGTTGACGAACAGGGTGCCGGTGGGCTTGAGCGAGCTGATGCAGAGGTCGAGCCAGTCGTAGGTGAACTGCAGGTACTGGTCGTCGGGCATCGCATCGTCCCACTTGTCGTACGCGCGGTTCCAGTTAAAGGGCGGGTCGGCGAAGATCAGGTCCACGCCCCCCCCGCCAGCGGCGCACTCGGGGATGCGGGGGATGATCTCGCGGCAGTCGCCGACGTAGATGCGGGTGTCGGGATCGGAAAGGGCGTGCGCGGGCGCGAGGGGCCTGGGCTGCGGGAAAACTGCAGCCAAGGGGTCGACGGGCGCAGGCACGCTCGCGGCAACGGGCTTGGATTCAAGCGTTGATTCCGATCTTGCGTTCGCCACTGCTCTCTCCGGGAGGCATGCCCGAGTCTGCTCGGGCATGGGTTCCTATTCTCGATTCCTGGCATGGGCCATGACCAAGGGACATGGCCGAGAAGACTTGGCCATGCCACCCTTCTCAACCGGTTCCGTAGATGCGGTCCCCGGCGTCGCCCAGGCCGGGCATGATGAAGCCCTTGCTGTTCAGCTCACGGTCCAGCGCGGCGGCGTAGATGGTCACGCGCGGGTGATCGGCGAGCAGACGCCGGACGCCCTCGGGGGCCGCCACCAGGCAGATCATGCGGACGTCGCGGGCGCCGTGGTCGAATAGCATTCGGATGGCGGCGGACGCCGAGCCGCCGGTGGCGAGCATCGGGTCAACCAGAACGACGGGCCCCGCTTCAAGGTTTTTGGGGAGACGGCTGAGGTAATGGACGGGCTCGAGCGTCTTCTCGTCACGGAACATACCCAGGTGGCCGACGCGGGCTTCTGGCATGAGCTCCATGATTCCCTCGGCCATCGCCAAGCCGGCGCGGAGCACGGGGCACACGGTGATCTTGGCGGTGATGCGCGCGCCGGACATCCGTTCGAGCGGCGTGTCGATGTCAACGGGGTCGACCGGGAAGGTGCGCGTGACCTCGTAGGTCATGAGGCCGGCGATCTGAACCAGGAGCGCGCGGAACACCTGGTCGGGCGTGTCCTTGCGGCGCATCAGGGTGAGCTTGTGCTGGATCAGCGGGTGATCGAAGACGACGAGCTGCGGGAACTCGGGGTGCCTGGTGGGCATGCGTGCGACGTTATCGCAGACCAGCCGCCCGCGCAAGCTCCGGCGACAGCTTGTCAAGGGTGGGACAGACCCAAACAGCAGCCGTCCCCGGGGTGCCGGCCTGCTTGACTTGGTGCGGTTCGCCGCTACCCTCCCCTCCCCGGCTCACCCGCGGAAGCGGGCGTGCCGATCACAACTTGGCGGGGCTGTAGCTCAATTGGGAGAGCGCATCCATGGCATGGATGAGGTTGTCGGTTCGATCCCGATCAGCTCCATTGGAAGGCATCAAGGCAAAGGGCATCGAGGCATCAAGGAAGGAGCGGCAAACTCCTCTCTGGATGCCTCGATGCCTTTTGCCTTGATGCGCTCCGTTCATCCCAACGGGTCGGGCTTGAAGAGCTTGGTGTTGGCCAGGGCCCACTGCTTTTCGGTGAAGTTGCCGCCGAGGTCATAACCGGCGGCGCGGTCGGGGCGGGCGGCGGCAAGAGCGATGGTGGTCTTGGCGTCGAGGTTGTCGAGCATGGCCACGAGGATCGCCTCGGGGGTGGAGGGGACCTTGGCGGCGCCGAACTCGGGCTCGCCGTGGTGGCTGAGGATGATGTGCTGCAGGACGGTGACGGCGTGCTTGGGGAAGCGCATGCCCTGGTCGCGGCGGAGGTGGTCGGCCTTGTCGTGGAGCATGATGGCGCCCTCGACGATGTGGCCGACGAGTTCGCCGCGGTCGGTGTAGCCGAAGACGCCCTCCCAGTTCAGCTCGCGGGTCTTGCCGAGGTCGTGCAGGAACAGGCCCATCATGACGATGTCGCGGCTGATCTTGGGGTAGAGCGGGCAGACCACGTCGGCGAGGCGGAGCAGGTTAAGGGTGTGCTCGAGCAGGCCGCCGAGGTAGGCGTGGTGCATCATCTTGGCGGCGGGCGCCTGCTTGAACATGCCCATCAGCGATTCGTCGGTGAGATAGGCCTCGGCGAGCGCCTTCATGGCGGGGTGCTGGAGCGTGGCCATGATCTTGCGCAGCTCGGCGAACATCTGCTCGGGGTCGTTCTTGCTGCTGGGGATCAGGTCGCGCAGCATGTCCGGGGTGGGCTGGGCCGGCTCGATGTTGTCGATGATGAACTGCACCTCACCCTTGAACGGCTGGGTGCGTCCCTCGGCCCAGACAAAGCCTTCGGTGGGGAGCTGCTTGAACAGCTCGGGCGGCATGTTCCAGCGGCGCGCCGGGGTCTGGCCGGTCTTATCGGAGAGGAGGCAGGCGAGGTAGGGGTCGCCGTTCTTGGTGACGGCGAGCTGCGCGTTGGCGATGCAGAAGCAGCCTTCGAATCGCTCGTTGGGGGCGATATCGCGGATGAACTTGCGGGGCTTGCTCGAGGCCGGGGCGGCGGGCGCTGAACTGTTGGACATTGCTACTCCACGAGACAGGGGCTTGGGGCGAGGGGGAAGGGGATGGTAGGGCATACGGGCCGGGGATTCAGGAGCTTCCCAAGATTGGCGTGCCGAGCGATCCTGGACAGCACCTACGATCCCGCATGACGCACGCCTCAACCGCCACCACGCTCGCCGCTGCATCGGGGCTGTCGAGCCACGTGGACGCGGTGATGGCCGCGGAGCAGGTGTGCGAGCAGGTGTCGCAGGGATTAGGGGGCGCTCGACCGGACGTTTCGCTGCTGTTCATTTCGGGCGGCCACGCGGCCCAGGCCGGGGCGGTCGCGGCTGAGGTGCGCAAGCGGATCGACCCAGGTGCGCTCCTGGGGGTCACAGGCGACGGCGTCGTGGGTGCCGACGTGGAAATGGAGCGCCAGCCGGCGGTCTCGATGCTCGCGGTGACGATGCCGGGCACGACGGTTCACCCCTTCCTGTACGCGGACATGCCGTTTGTGGGCGACAACGACCCGGCGGCGCAGGAGAAGCTGGCGCGCGTGATCGGCGCGGAGAAGGACCTGCGCGGGGTTTTCATGTTCGCCGACCCGTTCAGCGTCCCGGCGGCGCCGGTGGTGGAGGCGATGTCTCGGTGCCGGTCGGCGGTGCCGGGGCTGAAGCGCGTGCCGGTCATCGGGGGGATGGCCTCGGCGGCCAAGGGCCCGGGCGGGAACGCGATCGTGCTGAACGATCGTGTGCTGCGCTCGCAGGGAGCGGGCCTTTCGGTGCGGGGCAGCGTGTCCATCGACACGCTGGTGAGCCAGGGGTGCCGGCCCATCGGCAAGCCTTGGATCATCACCGACGGCGGACGCAACGCGGTGAAGCAGCTCGGAGGGCGCCCGGCGCTCGAGGTGCTCCGCGAGACGCTGGAGGAACTGAACGACGCCGACCGGCAGCTCATCCCCAACGGGGTGTTCGTCGGGCGCGTGATCAACGAGTACAAGGACCGCTTTGGGCGGGGCGACTTCCTGGTGCGCGGGATCGTCGGCGTGGACCAGGGCTCGGGGGCCCTGGGCGTGGGCGACAATGTGCGGAGGGGACAGACGATTCAGTTCCACCTGCGCGACGCCGCGACAGCGGGGGAAGACCTGCGGCTGCTGCTGGACGCGCAGCGGCTGCAGGTGCCGCCGGCGGGGGCGATGCTGGTGACATGCAACGGGCGCGGCTCGGGGTTGTTCGGCGAGCGGCACCACGACGTCCGGACCATCTCGGCGGCGCTGTCGGTCAAGGCCGACGAGCCGATGCCGATGGCGGGGTTTTCCGCCGCCGGCGAGTTCGGACCGATCGGGGATGACTCGTTCATCCACGGGTTCACGGCGGTCCTGGCGATGTTCAGGCCGGGGCGCAAATCGGTGATCGAATGAGCACGGGGCGCCGGGGTACATTGCCGTCGTGACGGCCATGCGAGACAGACACGAACCCACTTCCTTCGTGAAACGATTCACCGGCGCGGTCGCCGTGGCAGCGGTGCTTGGGCTGCTGCTGTACGCGTCGCTGGCGGCCGATCGCGTCGTGTTCCAGAGCTTCGCGATCGAGCGGACCCTGGAGCGGGATTGGGGCCGCTTGTTCCGGGTGTGCGGCTACCTGCCGACGTGGCTGCTCGCCGGGGCCGGGCTGTGGCTCCTGGACGGCGAGCGGCGCCGGGCGCTGAGCTGGGGCGCCCTGCGGCGCGGGGCCTGGGTGGCGCTGGTGCCGACGGCGTCGGGGATTCTGGGCGAGGCGGTCAAGCTCATCGTGCGTCGAGAGCGCCCGAACGCGCACGACGGTGAGCATGTGTTCCGCGCCTGGGGCACGAACACTTTTTCAACCAGCGGCCTTGGATTCCCCAGCAGCCACGCGTGCGTGGCGTTCGGGGCGGCGTTCGCGCTCACGGCGCTGTTCCCGCGGGCGTGGCCGGTCTGGCTGGCGCTGGCGCTGGGATGCTGCGTCACCCGGCTTGCAGACCGGGCCCATTTCCTGAGCGACTGCGTGGGTTCGGCGCTGGTCGCGATGGCGGCTGGCATGGCGCTGATGGCGGTGTTCCGGCGGGTCAACCGGCGCGCGGCGTAGCCGCGGCGCTTAGGATATCGGGCGGAAGAACCCGCTCACGTGCACACGTTCAACCGGTACATCGTCCGTCTCTACCTGACGAACATCGTGATCCTCACGGTGGTGTTGCTTGGCTTCATCGTGACCGTGGACGTGTTCATCAACCTGGGGCGGTTCTACGGCGCCGCCGCCGGCGCGGCGAAGGCGGCCAACAAGGACGTGGGGATGGTGCACCAGGTGCTGCTGACCGCGGTGGGGATTGTGCGGCTTTGGGCGCCGCGGCTGGTGCAACTGTTCGCGTATCTCAACGGGGTGATCCTAGTGGCCGCCATGGGGTTCACGTGCGCGCAGCTGGTACGTCACCGTGAGTTCGTGGCGCTGCTGGCCAGCGGCGTGAGCCTGCAACGCGTCGCGCGTCCGTTTGTGCTGGTCGCGCTCGCGATGACCGTGGTGCAGGCGCTGGATCAGGAGCTGCTGGTTCCGGCGGTGGCACCGCTGCTGGTGCGCGACGCGGGCGATTCGTTCAAGGACGAGGCGAACCCGTTCCGGCTCCAGCTCTCGCCCGATGGGCAGGGGCGCCTGTTTCACGCCGCCCGGTTTGACGCCGACCCTCCCCGGCTGGTGCAGCCGGTGGTGTGGGAGCGTGATAGCTCGGGACGGGTGACGCGGGTGATCAGCGGCGAGAGCGCCGAATGGAGCGACGGGGGCTGGACGTTCAAGGAGGGTCGCGCGTGGTCGCCCGGCGCCTTTGCTGCGCAGGCGTCTGGTTCTGGAGGGGTCGGCCCGGCGTCGCGGGCGACGGCTGTGGACAGGGTTCTGACGCCGCTTGACCCGACAACGATCAAGGTCCGATCGCTGTCGAGCTTCGGCGAGGCGTTGTCGATGCCTCAGTTGGCACAGGTGGCGTCCAGCTCGGCGCTGCCGGACGCGGCGCGGGAACGCCTGCAACGGCTGCGGTGGGGAAGGATCGCCGGGTGGGCTGGGAACATCGTGACGCTGCTGGCGGTGATGCCCTTCTTCCTGCTGAGGAGCCCCGCGCCGCTGGTGGGGGCGTCGCTGAAGGCGGCGCCGATCATGGCGGCGGGGCTGGCTGCGAGCGCGGCCGGCGCGGGGCTGGCGCTGCCGGGGCTGCCGGTGTGGCTGGGGGCGTTCGTGCCGTGCCTCATCCTGGTGCCGATCGCGATCGCGCTGTTCACCGGCGTCAAGACGTGAACGGGTGAAGGGGCGTTCGGGGCCAAATCGCCGGGCCGTGGCGCGCGGGTTACCGGGCGCGTGCGCGGGGGATTCTCGGTCGTCTCGTCGAGTTTCAGGCATCAGCACCGTTACAGGCGGTCCGGGGCAGGGCCGGTGGGCGGCGGGGTCACATCCGGCGGGCAGAAACCGGCGAATACATGAAGACGGGCGTGTCTGCTGCCTCGGACCGCGCCCCGTCGCCGCCCTTCCGGAGGACGCCGCGATGAAGCTGCTTCACATTCTCATGGCCGCCGTGACGCTCGCCTGTGGCGGGCTGCTCCTGGCGTGGCACTTCCGCTCGGAGGGGAGCGAGGCGGCGTCGCTCGAGTCAACGCGCCGAGCGCTGGAGCGCATCCAGGACCAGGTGGAGTTCCGCGCGGCGGTGAGCCGCAAGGGCGAGACGCCGCAGGACGGCGTGAGCACCGAGGTGAACCAGCGCGGGTGGCCCGTGACGATCGATCCGGCGTGGTTCGGCAAGTCGCTGCCGGTGAGCACGCTGGCGCCGAGCGGGTCGCCGTGGATCGAGGTGGCCGGCGGAGAAGAGCTGAATCAGTCCCACCCGACGGTTCGGGTGGCGCTGGACCGGGCCACCGCGGCGTTCTGGTACAACCCGGCGCTGGGGATCGTGCGCGCGCGGGTCGGGCCGACGACGTCTGACCAGCGGGCCGTCGAGCTTTACAATCGGGTGAACGGGTGCTCGGTGAACTCGATCGTCGAGGATGAACCGGCACCGGTGAAGATTGAAAAGGTGGCGGAGCGCGCCGACAAGAGGAAGAAGACGCGCTGATTGCCGGGCCTTCGCCGCTCGCGGAGCGGCCCAGCCGGGAACCGCCTTTCACCCCCCTGCTGCTTCGGGCACTGATTCGATCACCAGGGTCACCGGTCCGTCGTTGACGAGCGATACCTTCATGTCGCCGCCGAACACGCCGGTGTGAACCTCAACACCCAGCGTCCGCACGGCGTCGAGAAGACGGGCGAACTCGTGCTCGGCCTCAGGGGGCTTCATCGCGCGATCAAAGCCGGGGCGGCGGCCCTTGCGTGTGTCGCCGGCGACGGTGAAGTTGCTCACCAGCAGAATCGCGCCCCTGATGTCCAGGAGGCTGAGGTTCATCTTTCCCTGCTCGTCGGGGAAGACCCGGAGGTTGACGAGCTTGTCGGCCATCCAGCGGCGCTGCGGCTCGCCGTCACCCGCTTCGACGGCGGCGAGGACAAGCAGACCGCGACCGATCGCGCCGGTGATTCTCCCGTCGCATTGGACGCTTGCTTCAGAGACACGCTGGACAACGGCTCGCATGGGGGGAGCGTACCGGCGGACGGCGAGCCCGTGGCAGCCGGCGCAGCGTGCGGTTACTTCGGATCGAGCAACTTGACCGCCTCCCACGCGGGCGCCGACCACGGGGCCTTCTCAATTACGCTGCGCAGTTCGGCTTGGGTCTTGGTGCCGGGAGCGACGCCGTTCAGGCTCGCCTTCACTCGGTCCAGTAGCGCCTGAGCGTCGGCGGCCTCCTTCGCCTCCGCTTCGCGCGCGGGCTCGTCGATCCACCTCAGCGATTCGAGCATCACGTCGGGGGAGCCCATCTGGTGGGCCATCCCCGGCTCGGTGCGGGTCCTCACGGCCCAGCCGGCCTTGGCCATGAGCTTGCCGATGTTCTCGACGCTGAGCTGGTTGAAGTCCTTGTCGCCGGTGACGGCGAAGAGGCGGTGCGGCTTGAGCAGCCGGGCGAGGTCGGCGGGGGGCGTGCCGAGCACGGCGGGGAATGACTTCCCTGTCTCGGCCGGGGCCGCCTCCCAATAGGCCAGCCCCACCACCGGCACGGCGCCGGTGAATACATCCGGGCAGCCGGCCCACAGCATGGTGGCGACCTTGGCGCCACCGGAGATCCCGGTCGCGTAGACGCGGCGCCGGTCGGTGTGGAAGCGCGTTCCCACGGTCATCCACGCGTCGAGGGCGCGCTGCAGTCGGTCGGCGATCGGGCGGTCGTTGCCGACCTGCGAGAAGCCCGCGAGGATCAGGTTGAGCTCATCGCACGCCTTGTAGAGCGACGCGGGCAAACGCGATGAATCGTCGGCATCGCACCAGATGAGAATGCCGGCGGGCGTGCGTGCCGAGTAGGACCTGGGGAGGCGCACAAGCAGTTCGTCGGTGTCACGCACCTTTGCAGGCGGCGGCGGCACGACCGGGCCGTGGAAAAAGCGGCGAGAAAGCGCTGGCGCTTCCATCCGGATCGTGGACGGCACGATCGAGACAAGTCGGATCGCTTCGCCGGGCTTGGGCTGGTCGCGCTGGCCCGGCACGCTGATCGGGACGGAATCGGGGGTGATCACACCGGTGAACACGGGCCATTGCGAGAGCATCGGCTCGAACTTGCCGGGACGCAGAACGCCGACGCGCATGGGGTTCGAGCCCGTGGATGCGAGCCAGAGCTGGGCGTCGGGGGAGATGTGGATGTCGTAGTTGTCCGTGCGCCCCGCGGCGGAGAGCCGCAGGCTGAAAAGGACTGGATCGCCAAGTTCCCTCGGGGAGATCTTGCGGGAACCCGAGACGTTGATGCTCAGCAGGAAGTCATCGAGCTTGCGCCCGGACAACTGCTCGGCGACGCCGTCGAAGCGGGCGAGCATGGGGAGGGCGTCGATGGGGCGCGTCCCCTTGGAGTTCCAGGGGCGCTGGGGCGCGACGATGATCTGGGCAGTCTCGGGGCGCTGGCCGGCGACGTCGAGCGGGGCGGCGGAGGACGGCGGGGATTGAAGCAGCGGAAGGAGGCAGGCCATCGCCCGGATTAACGTGCGTGCCGCGGGGTGTACGTCTGGGAACATGCGGCGTATGATGCGCCAAATGCGCCGGCGTTCCCAATGCGGCCGGCCCCCCAGGGTGTAGCTCAGCTTGGTAGAGCGCGGGGTTTGGGTCCTCGAGGCCGCAGGTTCGAATCCTGTCACCCTGACTTTTTGCGAGATCAAGCCCTTCGGCGAGCACGACGAGGGGCTTTCTTGTTGTCCGGCGAGGATTTGCAGCACAGTACCGTTGGTTCAAACACTCGGGCTTCGGACACGAATAAGGGCACAGAACGGGCTAACTCTTGAGAGGATTCGAACTACCAGCCAAGAACGCTCGAACAAGCTCCTTGGAACGACGGACGTCAGGCTGCTGTAGAGAGCGTTTACGCAATGGCTCCGAGTGGGATACGTCCCGACGGGTCTCGTATCCTCTAGCGCAATGCTGCTCTCGATCACGACAACACGCCACCCAGCCTCGGACCTGGGTTATCTGCTTCACAAACACCCGGGCCGGGTTCAGTCATTCTCTTTGGCGTTCGGCAAGGCACACGTCTACTACCCGGAATCGGACTCGGAGCGATGCACCGCTTGCCTCCTGCTTGAAGTCGATCCGATCGGCCTGGTACGCGGTCACCGCGGGCAACGCACGCTTGACCAGTACGTGAACGATCGGCCGTATGTCGCCTCCTCCATGCTGGCGGTTGCGATCGCGCAGGTGTTCGGCACGGCACTCGCCGGGAACTGCAAGGATCGCCCCGAACTGGTGGCCTCCGCCATCCCGCTCGAGGCGAGGATTCCCTCGCTGCCCTGCGCCGGCGGAGCCGACCTGCTCCGCAAGCTGTTCGAGCCACTCGGCTATCGAGTTTCCGTGGCGTCGCATCCGCTCGACGACAAGTTCGCTGACTGGGGTGATTCATCCCTCTGCAGTGTTGAGATCGCTGCGACAAAGACGCTCAGCGAACTGCTCAGCCACCTCTACGTGCTGATTCCGGTCCTCGACAACGAAAAGCACTACTGGGTTGGTGATGACGAGGTGGCCAAACTGCTCCGTCACGGCGAAGGTTGGTTGGCCCAGCACCCGGAGCGAGAGCTCATCGCGACGCGGTACCTGAAGTATCGTCGCAACCTCGCTGACGAGGCGATCAAGCAGCTTCGAGAACAGGATGGCGAGGGTCCGGTCGAGATCGAGGCCGACTCGCCGGAGGATCCCCGCGAGGAAGCGACGGAGCAGAAGTTGAGCCTGCACCAGCAGCGCCACGGCGTGGTGCTGGCCGTGCTGCAGGCGCGAGGTGCACGGAAGGTTGCTGATCTGGGCTGTGGCGAGGGGAGGCTCGTGAGAGATCTCCTCAAGCACAAGGGCTTTGAGAAGATCATCGGCATGGACGTGTCGCACCGCACCCTGGAGATCGCCGCGGACAGATTGCGCCTCGAACAACTCCCCCCGATGGTCCGCCAGCGCGTTGAGCTCATTCACGGCTCGCTCATGTATCGAGATCGGCGGATCGATGGGTTTGACGCCGCCGTGCTATGCGAGGTGATCGAGCACATGGACGAGCCGAGGCTGGAGGCAATGGAGAAGGTGGTGTTCGGTGCCGCCAAGCCAGCGCTGGTCATCGTGACAACCCCGAACAGCGAGTACAACGTCATGTGGGAAGCCCTCGCGGCGGGGTCTATGCGACACAAGGACCATCGATTCGAGTGGACGCGGGACCAGTTCCGTGCCTGGACGGATGGGATCTGTGCACGCTTCGGATACACCTGTGAAATCAGGGGCATCGGCGATGTCGGCGTCTCGCCAGACGGTCGCGACGTTGGTTGGCCAACGCAGATGGGGGTGTTTGCGAGTGCCTCCTGAGATCAAGGTTCCAGAACTCTCTCTCGTTGTGCTGATCGGCGCTTCCGGCTCCGGAAAGAGCACCCTTGCGCGCCGGCTGTTCAAGCCGACGGAGATTCTGTCGTCCGACACCTTCCGAGGGTGGGTCTCCGACGACGACAACAACCAGGAAGCAACCGGCGACGCGTTCGACGTGCTGCACTTCGTCGCCAGGAAGCGGCTCGCTCGGGGCCTGCTCACCGTGGTTGACGCGACCAACGTGCGAGCTGAGGATCGCAAGCCACTGGTACAACTCGCACGTGAGCTCCACTGCCTGCCCGTGGCAATCGTGGTGGATACCCCTGAGAGCCTCTAACACTATGCGTTGTTGAGGGTTCTGAGGCAGATGAGTGAGCAGCC
>CAZEDW010000021.1:0-65212 GCA_964510955.1 uncultured Phycisphaeraceae bacterium | reverse complement strand
GGGAGGGGGAGGATTTTGGATTTCGGATTTTGGATTTTGGGAAGGGGCAGGCGGGGGCGTGCGGGGGGACGTGATTGGTTGGGGCGAGGGGGAGCACCGACCCGCAGACGGGTCGGTGGCACGGGGAGGGCACCGACCCGCGGACGGGTCGGTGGCACGAGGAGAACACCGACGCGCGGTTGGGTCGGTGGCGCGGGTGTGCATGCGCAGGAGCGCGGAGGCGGCTCGGCGGGCGGTTTCGGGGCTCTTGGCGCTCAGGGCGCGGATGAGGGCCTGGACGGCGGCGGGCTGGGCGTGGGCGATCAGGATCTGCGCGCGGCGGGCCTCGGCGTCGCGGAGACGCTGGAGCGTGCGCTGGGCTGTGGGGGACTCGATGAGGGTGACGAGCGCATCGAGCTTGAGGTTGTGCTTCACCGCGACCTGCAGGAGCGAGAGTTCTGGTTTGAGGTAGTCGAGGACGACGGCGGTGGTGTCGGGGACGGGAGGGGAGTGGGGATTATGAATTTCGGATTTTGGATTTTGGAGAGGGGCGGGGGTGGGGAGCGGAGACGTGGGATGGAGGAGGTCGGGTGTGGGATGTTGGAGAGATTGGCGTGTGGGGGTGTGGGGGTGAGGGGGTGAGACGGTGAGCGTGGGTGACGGCGGTTCGGTGAGGCGGAGGGTTGGCGGGAGTGCCGGGGGCGCCGGGTCTGATTTGGGCGCGCTGGAGCGGGTGGCGCCGGCTTGGGCGCGGAGTTGGGCGGCGACGGTCATGGGGTTCTCCCGGAAGGGTGGCGTTTGGCGCTCGCGGGTGAGCGCGCTCATGGGAGTGTGCGCGTGAACTGGGTGCGGGCAAGGGGCGGTGCGCGCAGGTCCAGAAGATTGCGCACGGGAGTGGCGATGCGCGCGAGATTTCTTGAACCCCCGAGGCGTTGGGGCGCTAGAGATTGGTGAGCCGGGAGGAAGCACAACGAAAGGACCACCGAAGTCGCAAAGCCGACTTCGGTGGCACGGCCGGTCACACTTGTATGATCGAAGGCCACTTCGATGCCACCCGCCGAGATTTCTTGATCCCCCGAGGCGTTCGCGGCGCTAGAGATCTGTGAACCAGGAAGAAGCACAACGAACAAAGCACCGAAGTCGCAAAGCCGACTTCGGTGGCACGGCTGGACACACTTGTATGATCGAGGGCCACTTCGATGCCACCCGCCGCCGTCGGTTCAGGGGCACGCGCGCCCGAACTCTCCGAGCAGGCGCAGCAGGTCCACGGTGGTGACGTGGCCGTCGCCGTTGATGTCGCCGAGGGAGAAGGGCGGGACGGTCTGGCCGAAGACGCCCAGGAGCAGGAGCAGGTCGGTTGTGTTGACGAATCCGTCGGCGTTGAAGTCGGCGGTGCAGGGGGGCGGGGGGACGAAGGTGGTGAAGGTCGCGGTGGTGGGGGTTGAGTTGCCGGGGACCTGGTCGGCGGTGCGGGCGGTGACGGACCAGTAGTAGTTGGTCGCCTGCGCGAGTGTGCCGGGCGAGAGGGTGACCTGGCTTTGGGTCACGCTTGCGGTGAAGATGGGGTTCGACAGGTCGGGGCTGGCGCTGAGGGTGACGATGTAGTCGGAGGCGAGGGTGGCGTCGGACCAGTCGAGGATGGTGCTGGTGGGCACGTTGTTTGCGCCGGGGGCAGGGGTGAGGAGCGAGAAGGCGCCGGGGGCCGCCGGCGGCGGCGCGGTGATGGGCTGGGGCGAGGGGTCGGAGGCGATGCCGTTGGCGACGACCACGGGGTTGTATTGGCCGGCGGGCAGCGCGGGGGGGAGCTTGAACTCGGTGGTGAGCACCTGGGCGCCGGTGCGGACGGCGGTGGAGCTCCAGTCGAAGGTGCGACCGTAGTAGACGTTGCCGGCGCCGTCGGTGAAGCGGACGAGGGGGTAGTTGGAGTCCATCTGGGCGTCGTCGCCGTAGGACGCGCCCTGGGAGATGCCGTTGAGGCCGGTGCCGGTGAGATGGAAGGTGCGGTCGCCGGTCTGGGTGATGGACTGGATGACGGGCTTGCCGGCGGCGATGGGTGCGCCGACCGGGGAGTAGACGTAGACGTCGGTGCCGAAGTGGGAGTAGAGGACGTTGCCGTCGGGCAGCGCGAGCATGAGGCAGGTGTAGGCGGGGGTCGGGTCGCTCGCGCCGTTGGGGGCCTGCTGCGGCGTGTAGGTGTTGGTGGCGGGGTCGAACTCGTAGAAGGTGACGGGGGAGGGGAAGTGGTCGGCGCTGGTGGGGGTGGGGCTGACGGCGAGGAGGACCTTGCCGGTGACGAGCATGGCGGCGGGGCCGTCGGGCACGCCGTGGTTGCCGGGGATGTCGGGGCCGGCGGTCCATGTGCCGGGGGCGGTTGTGCCGGAGGGTGTGTAGTAAGCGGTGTGGGGGAGGGCGCCGATCATCCAGGCGCGGCCATCGGGGAGCAGGAAGCCGCCGCCCATCTCGCCGCCGAAGGGGTCGTAGATGCTGACGGGGACGTTGGAGTCGGGGATCCAGGTGTTGGTGGCGGGGATGTAGCGCTGCGAGGTGGTGGTGAAGGGGTCGATGGTGAGGATGCTCTGGTCGGGGAGCTTCACCCAGGTGGCCTCGTCCATGTAGACCTGTCCGTTGGCGAGCGTGGGGCCGCGGGACCAGAGGTTGGTGAGCGGGTTGTAGAGGATGGTGGCGCCGAAGGCGGGCGGGAAAACGGGGGAGATGAGGACGCTGCCGTTGGCGACGGTGATGGCGTCGGCGTCGTAGAACTTCTGGGTGCCGCCGATGGCGGAAGAGGCGGCGGGGTTGAGGACGCTGGTGGGGATGGGGAGCTGGGTCCAGGAATCGGCGACGGGGTCGTAGACCTCGGCGCGGGCGGCGCCGGTGCCGTACTCGCCGCCGGCGACGAAGACGCGTCCGTCCTGGAGGACGGCGGAGGAATACCACAGGCGCGTGTCGTGCATGGCGGCCATGGCGGACCAGGTGCCGTTGACGTAGCTGCCGTGGCTGTCGGGGCGGAGGCGGTACCAGGCGGAGCCGATGTTGCCGCCGTTGTTGGCGGCCATGACCGATCCGTCGGGGAGCAGGATCATGAGGACGACGGGGCCGGGGGCGTTGCGGGTGAGGCGGGTCCAGGCACCGGCGTGCGAGCTTGGCGCCGCGAGCGTGCCGGCGAGCAGAGACGCCGCGAGCGCGCGGCGGCAGACGGCGGATCGGCGCTGGTTGAGCATGGACGCGGGGCTCCGTTGGGACATGATCGCGAGCCGGCGACGACACTCCGCGCGAGAGACAAATCGAACTGACGGAGGGGCCGGGCTCTGCGATTAGACCGGGGAGCGCCCGGGGAATCAATGGGGTGGGCGTGACTGGCTTGGGGGTTTTGGGGCGTTTTCCGCCGCCATATTTGGGCTTGGAGGGCGGGATGGGTGGTGTGGCTGGGCCGTGGATCGTCGGCGTCGGACAACCGGTGGCGGGGGCCGATTGGGCGCGGGACGGGCGTTCACTGGCTCCCTACCAGTGTCCCCGGTTGCCCGACGCGACGAGGAGGAGACGGGCGCGGGCGGTCAGGGGCACGTCGTGCCGAAGTTTGCGAGGAACAGCACGAGGTCGGCGGTGCCGATGGTGTTGTCGTGGTTCAGGTCGATGGCGGGGTTCGCGGGGGGCACGGCGGAGCCGAAGGCGGCGAGGAGCTGGGTGAGGTCACCGGTGTTGACGGCGTTGTCGTGGTTGAAGTCGGCGCCGCCGCAGGGCGGGGGCGGGGGCGGGGGGACCTGGACGCCGTGGTAGAAGCCGACGTGGTCGAGGTAGATGGTGCGGGGGGAGGTGATGAGGCCGCCGGGGTAGGAGTTCTTGGAGTGGATGTCGATGATCATGGCCATGCGCGGGGTGGAGTTGAACTCGCGGAGGCCGTCGCCCGAGCCGTTGCCGGTGAGGAAGAAGTCGCTGGTGGCGATGTTGAAGGTGGTGGTGACGGCGGGGTCGATGGTGAGCTCGGGTGATTGCCACTCATCGTCGCCGAGGGCGAGGTTGATGACGCCGTCGTTGTTGTCGTCTTCGCGGATGACGACGTAGAACTTGAGGGTTCCGGAGGCGGGGCCCTTGACAGTGATGCTGAAGAGGTCGGCGTCGGGTGCGATGGCGAGGTCGGGGGCGGAGACGCCGATGGTGCCGAGCGCGACGCCGCCGGAGCCGAAGGGGCTGGGCTGGAAGTTGATGTTGACGGCCATCGAGCCGGCGCTGAAGACGCTGGTGGGGCTGCTGGAGACTGAGAAGGAGCCGGCGTTGAGGTAGGTGTAGAGGCGGTCGAGGAGGGTGGTGTCGAGCTCGTTGGGGATGGCGACGGCGCCGGCGGTCGGGGCGACGGAGCAGAGGAGCAGGGCGCGGAGGAGTCGGGTGGGTTTCATGGGGTTTTCACCGGGAGGGGGCTGGGACTCTCGGCACGGCTGTCGGCGAGGACGCCGAAAGCCGTGGCACGGGGGCGGGGATGCCGAAAGCCGTGGCAGGGATCGCGAGGGCGCCGGGTTGGGGCGAGCCACAACACTCGCGGGGACGGCGAGCGTTGTGGTGTAGTGCCCGTGCACGAGCGCGGGCCTGCTTGGCTTGTGGCAGAAACGGCGGGCCCCGTGTTTAGCAGGGCCCGTCGTGGGATGCGGGCGGACCGGAGGGTGGTCTCGCCCGCGGAAGGGTCGATCAGTGGTAGGTGGCGGTGAGGTTGCCGATGGTGATTGTGTCGCCGGCGCGGAGGCGGGGGAAGCCGCTGGGGAGCGGGGCGTCGTTGGGGCCGGGGTTGTTGTCGTTGTTGACGAACTGGAACTCGCCGCCGCCCTGGGCGTTGGTCATGGCGGAGGCGACCTGGACGCCGTTGAGGAGCACGGGCACGTCGGTGTTGGGCGTGAAGGCTTCCATCTCGAACTTGAAGGTCTGGGTGACGGTGGTGGTGTTGACGCGCTCGCGGTAGCTGGACTTGAACTTGCCGTTGCTGTAGTAGGCGACGGTGCCGGCGGAGGCGGAGATGCGGAGGTCGCTGGTGTTGCCGCCCGAGGCGTTGGAGGGGAGACGGCCGCCCGGGGCGAGCTTGGCGGGGGAGGCGACGGCGAGACCGGCGAGCGCGGCGATAATCACGAGCGAGGCGCCGGAGATGAGCGAGGTCTTGCGGTTCATGTGCGATTCCTTGGTGCGGGGCCCTGGAGGAGGCCCGGTTGATCTGATGAGTTGGTGAAGCACACGCGTGGCACGGACGGGTTGCCATGCGTCAAGGGACGCAGAAAGCTGTCACGGCCTTTGGGGGATGATCTCGGGGCAAGGCGGCGGCCCGCGGTCGCGCGCGGGGTGCGGGTGGGCGGGGTTGATTTGCGGGTCAGGGATTTCCCGGGGGCGATCGTTCGGGGCGTCGGGTGGCGGCCAAAATCCGAAAATGCATGCCCGGCTGGGTCGGCGGGCGGGCGTGGGGCTGGCTTTGGCGGCCTTTTTGCGTAGAATTGACCCGGGTTGACGCATGAAACAGGCAAGCCCACCTCTCACCCCGGAAGGACGATCGGCGTCCGGGATGAGGCCAGCCCCGGTGATCGGGCCTCGACGATGAAACTCAGAGCGCTAGTTCCCTTGCTGACCGTCGGTGTCCTCGCGCCCACGCAGGTTGTTGGCGGCGTGATCGTGTACACGGGGCAGGAACGGTCGGCCACGGTGTTTACATCCGCGGATGGGACGCTGCAGACGCAATCGGCGAGCAACTTCGGCTGGTTCGCGCCGCGCCTGAGCATTTCGACGAGCTTCACCACGCCGAGCGGCGCGACGGGGGTCAACAGCGCGGTGGCGGGCATCGACTGCCAGCTTGACCCCAACCGCATCCGTCAGCGCGGTTCGCTGGGCGGGGCGGGCGGTCTGAGCGTGGTGGCGGGCGGGGGGCAGGCGGTGCAGTTTGGGCAGGCGACGTTTGTCTGTAACGTGGCGTTCGATCTCGCGAATGCCACGTTGGTTTCGGTGGCGGCGCTGCCGCGGCCGGTTGCCACGCCGGGCGACGCGTTCACGGTCAAGCTGCGCAAGAGCGGCAATGGGGGTGGCGTGCTGCTGTTGCTCGACGAGACCACCCCGCCTCAGAACCTCGACATCATGCTGAACCTTCAGGCGGGGGGCTACAGCCTGGAGTACCAGGTCGAGTACACCGCGGAGGATCAGCCGGCGACACAGGACCTGGGCTTCGCGCTGGTGGTGCGCTCGGCGGACATCAACGGCGACGGCGTGGTGAACACCAACGATCTCACCCGGCTGCTGGCGCGGTTCGGGCAGAATGTGTCGACGCTCGATTCCGGCGCCCCGTCGGACGTGAACGGCGACGGCGTCGTGGACACCGACGACCTGGTGCTGCTGCTGTCGAAGTTCGGCGGCACGGGGGCCTGAGGCCGGGGGCTACGGCTTGCCCGTGGGGGCGGAACGGTCTGAGAAATCCAGCTTCACCGACGCGTCCAGCGGCTTGAAGCCGGTGGCGTAGTACTTGCTGGGCTCTCGCGACTCGGTGTTGAACTCGACCGCGAAGGTGAGCTCGATCTTGTCGCCGGGCTTGAGGTCCGCGACGCTGAGGCCCGGGGCGAGGGGGAACTCCATGACCATCGCCTTCATGCCCACGGCGCCGCGGGGACCGACGAACTCCGGGATTTCCTCGTGGTGGACCATGAACACGGCGCGGGCGTCGGCGGCGCTCGGGACGCGCTCGACCTGGCCTCGGACGGTGTAGGTGTAGGTCGCGATGTTCGCGGGCGGCTGCGGCTCGGGGTCGTGCTTCTTGCAGGCCGTGAGCGACAGCGCCGCGGCGAGCGCGATCGGGGCGATTCGGGACGCTCTCATGGACGGACTGTAGCGGGCGCTGGGATCGCCAGCGGCCAGTGCGCCGGGCGGTCGGGCCGGTGTCGGAACCGAGTTGAGGGTTCGAGCGGAGGGCTCAGGCCGCTTCGATCTTGAGGTACTGCTCGACGCTCTTGAAGTCGGGCATGACCTGCGGGAAGAACTTCATGGTCCACGAAGCGCCGCTGGAGGGGACGGTGTAGCGGGCGGACTTCTCGCGGTTTTCCCAGGGGCGGCCGCCGCGGGGGCGGACGTCGAGGGTCTTCATGCGGAACTCCTGGGCCTTCTTGAGCTTGCGCTTGATGCCCGCGTCGAAGCGCATGAGGCGGGCCACGGTGGCGGCGTGGCGCTCGATGGTGATCGTGCGGGTGATGGTGCACCGAATGGATTGGCCGGCCTTGAGCGTGTCGAGCATGACGGGACCCTGTAGGTTCGTGAGGAGCCGTTTCGTCGTCCGCGGCGGTCTTGCCCGAGCCGGCGCGGTGAAGGGGATGAGGGGCGAAACGGGGGGCGGAGAGTGTAGCGAATGGGGCGGGGTGAATCCAACCCTGGGTCGGGTGATCCTTACAGGTGCCGATCATTGGGTCCGGGAACCGGCGTGCGCCGCTGGCATGGCTTGGATTCAGTCCTAGACTGCACGTCCCGCCCCTTCGCTCCGAAAGAGTTGGCCTCCATGGATGCACCCGGAACTCCGCCGACCCCTCCCACCCCTGACCCCGCCCCCCGCCCCGCCCCAGGCTCCGCCTCGGGGACTGGGCCGACTCCCCCGGTGTTCAGCAACGCGCCGCACCAGCTGCGCCCGAAGCTGCGCCCGGTACGGGGGTTCGCGGCCCAGCACGAGAACCAGACGCTGATGGGGCTGGCCGATGCGCGGCAGGTGTCGGAGAAGATGGTTTTCGCGGCGCCGCAGTTCCAGGTGGTGCTGCCGCACCTCAACGGCAAGAACGACCTGGAGACGATCGTCAAGAACGTGGGTCGGGGGCTGAGCGCGGAGCTGCTGAAGCAGTTCGTGGCGCAGCTGGACGACGCGGGGCTGATCGAGGGGCCGGTGTTCGAGGCGATGCTGAGCAAGATGCGGGCGGAGTTCGACAGCACCGAGGTGCTGCCGGCGGGCGCCAGCGCGCAGGTGGCCGAGGCGCTGGCGGTTCAGGAGCTGGGCGAGAACGCGACCGACGCGCAGAAGGCCGAGCTGGGGCCGACGAAGCTGCGCGAGGCGATGGACACGTGGGTGTCGCAGGCGCTGGAGAAGGCGGAGGACCCGAGTTTCAACGCGCTTCCGCGGGCGGTGATCGCGCCGCACCTGGACTACTGGCGCGGCTGGATCAACTATGCGCACGTGTACGGGCGGCTGCGGGTGGTGGACAGGCCCGCCCGGGTGGTCATCCTGGGGACCAATCACTTCGGTTCGGGCACGGGGGTGACGGCGTGCGACAAGGGCTACGAGTCGCCGCTGGGCGTGAGCAGGCTCGACCGCGAACTGCTCGACAAACTCACGAGCAAGCTGGGGCCGGGGGGGGCGGAGAAGCTGCTGGCCAACAGGTACGACCACGAGCGGGAGCACTCGATCGAGCTGCACGTCCCGTGGGTGCAGCACGTGTTCGGCGACAAGCTGACGGGTGAATCGCCGAAGGTTCTGGGCGTGCTGGTGCACGACCCGGCGCCCAACAACGGCGAGAGTTACGACGGCAACGGGCTGGGGCTGATGGCGTTTGTCAGCGCGCTCAAGAGCGCGATCGGCGAGATGCCCGGCAAGACGCTGATCGTGGCGTCGGCGGACCTGAGCCACTGCGGCCAGAGCTTCGGCGACACGACGCCCATCATGGGGGACACGCCCGAGTCCGAGCAGTTCCGCACCAAGGTGATCACCCACGACCAGGAGATGCTGGCGCTGGTGGAGCAGGGGAAGGCCGAGGACCTGGTCTCGGCGATGGCGTGGCAGCAGAACCCGACGCGCTGGTGCAGCACGGGGAACCTTGTGGCCATGCTGAAGCTGACCGACGCCAAGGAAGTGAAGCGGCTGAACTACGCGGGGGTGGGCGATCAGCAGGGCGTGGCGTTTGTGACCAGCTACGCGGGCGTGGTGATGTGAGGAGAGGGGATTCGCCGCCGAGGCGCGGGTGGCGTGGAGGGAACCGTTGTGTCGGGATCCTGAGATGGCGGTGTTACGGCGTCCGGAACGACCCGTGGTGCTGGAGAGGGTTGCGGTTGACGACGAAGGCGAACAAGTTTGATCGGATTCTCCGGCGGCTGGCGAAGCTGAACGGGGTGCAGACCGCTTACACCGATGCCTCGGGCGCGACGGTCGAGGCCACCGCCGAGTCGCTCCGCGAAGTGCTGGGCGCGATGGGGACGCCGGTGAAGACCGAGGCGGCCGCTTTGGCCGCGGAGCGGCGGGTGCTGGGCGCCATCGGCGAGCAATGGCTGGCGCCGGTGATCGCGGCCTGGGTGGGTCGGGCGAACCACGCGCCGATTCTCGCGGGGCAGGCCGGAGCGGAGACGCCGGTGCGCTGGGAGCTGACGCTCGAGGACGGCTCTGTGCGGTCGGGGTCGGAGCGGCTGGGGTCGCTGCGCTGCAAGAGCATCCGCGGGCTGAGCGGCGTGTCGCAGAGGTTCGCGATGCTGCCGTTGTCGGAGGGGCTGACCCGGGGGTTGCCTGCGGGGTACCACACGCTGCGTGTTCGGCTGGGACGGCGCGATGGTGAGGCGATGGTGGTGTGTGCGCCGGTGAAATCGTTCCGGCACCCGGCGGGGGTGTGCGAGCGCGAGTGGGGTGTGTTCGCGCCCGTGTATTCGCTGCGTTCGGGCGGGGACATGGGGGTCGGCGACTTGTCGGACCTTGGCGCGCTCGCGGCGCTCGGCGGCGGGCTGGGCGGCAAGGTGGTGGCGACGCTGCCGCTGCTGGCGAGCTTCATGGGCGAGCGTCCGGGGCCGTTCGATCCCAGCCCGTACGCGCCGGTGAGCCGGCTTTTCTGGAACGAGCTGTTCATCGATCCCCGGGCGCTGCCGGAGTTCGCGGGCTGCGCCGCCGCGGGGCGGAAGCTCGGGAGCGCGGCGGTGAAGCGCGGCGTCGCGGCGCTGCGGCGCGGGGGGCTGGTGGACTATCGCAAGGCCGCGGGGCTGAAGCGTGCGGTTCTGGAGCCGGTGGCGGAGACGTTTTTCCGGGGCGGTGGTGAGAAAACTCCGGCGTTCGGCGCGTTTGTGCGCGAGAATCCGCTGGCGAAGGACTACGCGTGGTTCCGGGCGGCCACGGAGCTCACGGGCGAGGCGTGGGGCGAGTGGCGCACCGGGAAACGCGGGCCGGGGCGGCGGCTGAGCGGCGCGGGGGCGTCGGCGGAGCGGTATCACCTGTTCGTGCAGTTCGCGTTCGCGCGGCAGCTCGCGCAGCTCGCGGGCGAGTTGAAATCACGCGGCGGGCTGCTGTACCTCGACCTTCCGGTGGGGGTCAGCCCGTTCGGGTTCGACACCTGGAAGAACCCCGGGCTGTTCGCGGGGTGCTCGACGGGCGCGCCGCCGGACCCGTACTTCACGGGGGGGCAGAACTGGGGGTTCCCGCCGATGCACCCGCGGGCGTGCCGCGAGGAGCGGTACGCGTACCTGATCGGCGCGCTGCGGAACCACATGCGTCACGCCGACTATCTGCGGCTGGACCACGTGATGGCGTTCCACCGGTTGTTCTGGGTGCCGGACGGGGGCTCGGCGGCGGACGGGGTGTATGTGCGGTACGAGGCGGAGGAGATCTACGCGATTCTCTCGCTCGAATCGCACCGCAACCGGTGCCGCCTGGTGGGCGAGAACCTGGGCACGGTGCCGCCGGAGGTGAACCGGGCGCTGGACCGCCACGACCTGTGCGGGCTGTACGTGGCGCAGTACGAGATGCAGCCCAGCGCGGCCCGGGCGCTGCGGCCGGTGCCGGCCAACTGCGTGGCGAGCGTGAACACGCACGACATGCCGCCGATCGCCACAAGCTGGTCCGGGCGCGACGTGGACGACCGCATCAAGCTCGACATGCTGGCGGCCCACAAGCGCGAGGGCGAGATGGACGCGCGGGCGCGGCTGCGCGAGTCGGTGGTGGCGTTCCTGCGCAAGCGCGGGCTGCTGGACGCGGGGCTCAACGGGCAGGCGGTGGCGCCCGGGGCGGCGGCGGCGGGCGCGGTGCGGGACGCGGTGCTGGAGTTCCTGGGCGACAGCCCGGCGGACTTCGTGCTGGTCAACCTGGAAGACCTGTGGCTGGAGACCCAGTGGCAGAACGTGCCGGGGACGATGGACACGCACCCGAACTGGCGGCGCAAGCTGCGGCTGACGCTGGAGCAACTGGAGAAGTCGCCGGAGATCGCCGCGATGCTGAAGCGGCTGGACGCGGTCCGCAAGCCGGCGGGACGGGCGGCGGGCGCGGATGCGCGCGGCGGCGTGCGCCGCCTGGCGGGCGCTTCGAATGGGTGAGTGAACCCCGCGGGAGCCGGCCTCAGTGCTGCGCGGCGACGGCCGGGAGGGCCTGGCGGCGGACGTGGACCGTCGGCGCGAGGCGGGGGAGCGCTTCGCGTGCGGTGGGCAGGCGGTCGTAGAGGCGGTGCACCACGGTGCCGGGGCGCGCCGTGTCCTTGGCCAGGTCGTACAGCGCGCTCTCGAACAGGTCGTCGGAAATGAGGATGCTGTCGGCGGCGTGGTGCAGGTTCGGGTCGCGCAGGTCGATCACGGGCAGACCGTGCGGGCCGGTTGATTCGGGGTCGTGGTCGTCGCCGTCGAGCTCGTCGAGCTCGGCGCAGGTGATGATCGTCTTGACGGGCAACTGGCGCATGCCGGAAACCCACTGCATCATCCAGCGGGTGTGGGCGCGCCTGCCGAGAATGCCCAGGCGGGAGTGGCCGACCAGGATCATGCGGTCCAGCAGCCGGTCGATGCGCTCGGATACGAGGGCCAGGAGGAGGTCTTCACCGGTGAGCGAGAGCGCGGCGTGTCTGAACATGGCGGACTCCGTTGAACGGCGCGGGGCGGGGGAGTGCATCGGCGGTTTGAGCGCCGGGGCTGCATGGATTGGATTTCGGGGTGTCTCGCGCTTCGGGGCGTGTCCCACGGATGGGGGTTCGCCCCGGCCCACCCGAACGGGTGACCCGGTCGCGGCGGCGGGTCTCAGCCGAGCTCGGCGGACAGTTCGTGGGCCAGCCGGCGCTGGGCGTCGTCGCAGGTCTGGCTGTTCAGTTCGGCCAGGAGCGACTTGGCCCGCACGGGGTCGTTCAGGTAGCGGGCGTTGACCAGCGCGAGCATGAGGCGCACCTGCGAGGCCTCGCGGTCGGAGGGGTAGCGCTTGATGAACAGCTCGTAGGCGGCGGCGGCGGAGGCGTGGCGTTTGAGGGCGAAGAGGTGGTTGGCGACGACGATCTGGTTGTCGCGGGCCAGGGCCGAGTCGGGCAGCAGGTCGAGCAGGGTGATGTAGGTGTCGGCGGCGCGGTTGTGGTCGCCGGCGCTGATGGCGCGGGCGATGTCGGCGCGGAGCGACGCGGCGCGGTCGGCGCGGGGGTCGGTGGCGGCGGCGGCGGCGACCTTGCTCTTGGCCGGGGCGTCGGCGAGCCAGGGGGTCTTGCCGCCGGAGGCGAGCTCTTTGAACACCCGGCGGCGGTGCGCCTGCCTGCCCATGCTGAACAGGTCGTAGGGCTCGCGCGGAAGGACCTTGCACGCCAGCAGCAGCATGGCGATGACGCAGCCGTAGACGTAGCCGCCCAGGTGGGCGGCGAAGGCGATGTGCTCGCCGCCCCCCCGCGCGCTGCTCGCGCTGGACCAGACGTCCTTGGCGACGGCGGCGATGATCATCATCCAGGCGGGGAAGTGGTACACGCCCACGACGACGAAGAAGACGAACACGCGGATGGAGGCGAGCGGGAAGAGGGCGAGGTAGGCGCCGGTGACGCATGCGATGGCGCCGCTGGCGCCCATGACCGGCGGGACGATCGACTGCCCCAGTTCGTCGGTGACGGCGGGCTCGAGCATCATGTGGGCGAGCCCGGCGAAGGCCCCGCCCACCAGGTAGAACAGCAGGAACCCCCACCGGCGGAGGCGGTCCTCGACCGCGGGCCCGAACACGAAGAGGAAGAGCATGTTGCCCAGCAGGTGCATGAAGTCGGCGTGGAGGAACTGGTAGGTGAAGAAGGCGTACCAGCGGAGCTGACCGGGCGCCGGGTTCAGGACCAGGGCGTCGATCATGGTGTCGTGCAGGGGCTGGTTGGAGCGGGTGAGGGCGTACTTGACCAGGTGCACGACGACGCAGCACGCGATGAGCGCGTAGGTGACCAGCGTGGGTCGGGCGAGGGGGCGGTCTGTGGAAAGGGGGAGGACCACGGCGCGTGCGTAGGGTAGCCGCGGCGGCGCGGCCGCTACCTGGGGCGCTTCACCTGGACGAGGAAGTCGGTGGGGGTTTCGGCGACGATGGTGAAGCGGTCGGCGCGGGAGCGGAAGTGGTTGATGAAGTTGTCGCCGGTGGCGCCGGCGGCCTTGGGGTGCAGGAGATAGGTGACGCCGGCGCGGTCGTGGAAGGCGTCGAGGTCTTCGTCGATCAGGCGCTTGTGGCGGGCGATGCGCCCGGGCGATTCGTCCATGCCCAGGCGCCACCACGCGCGGTCGGCGGGGTACTGCTGCTCGACGGTCTTCAGCGAGGGGGTGACGGGGACGAACTTGCGGCCTGTGAGCAGGTGGAGCACGCCGCCCCAGCGCGAGGCGATGACGGCGTCCCTGGGCGTGAGCTTGACGATGGATTCGGCGTTGGTCTTGATGGGGTCGGCGAAGGCGGCGCGGGAAGCGTCGTTGAGCATGTACTGGTGCTGCGAGGCGGCGCACACGAGCGCGGCGGCGACCACGGCGATGGCGGGGATGACCGACGCGGGGTGGGTGGGGCGTCGGTCTTTCTCACTGATGCGGAGAACGGCCGGGCCGGCGTCGGCCGCGCCCTTGAGCAGCCAGAAGGTGAGCAAGGGCAGGACGGGGATGAAGAACCGGACGGGCGACCAGGGCCACATGATGACCGCGGTGACATAGAGCGCGATGCCGGCGTGTGCCGCGCCGGAGAGGGCGCGCCGGGTGCGTGCGACGCCCAAGAGCACCAGCGCGACGGTGAGGGCGAGAATCAGATAAACGGCGGCGACCCCGGGCGCGCCGGCGTCGAGCCCGGCGCGGACCCACGAGAGCCGGGGGAACATCAGGGCGCTGAGCAGGGCGTAGGCGCCTTCGAAGAGGTTGTTCCAGACGACCCACGCCTGGTCCTTGAGCGAGGGGGCGAGGCCGACGCCGGTGTAGTCGAGGTCGTAGGCGAAGGCGGCGGCCTGGGGGATGGCGGCGTTGAGGTGATCGGCGTGGGCGCGGTTCATGGTCCACGCGGTTGCGCACAGGGCGATCGGCGCGGCGGCGCACAGGGCTTCGAGCCACCGGCGGCGCACCAGCAGCCACGCGACCGCCCCGGCGCCGACGGGCAGCGCGAGGATGCGGGTGAGGTAGCCGAGCCCGAAGCACACGCCCGCCAGCACGGCGAGGGCGGCGCGCCTCCGGGGGTTGTCCGGGGCGGTGCCGGCGTCGGGCAGGAGCAGGAACGCGCCGGCGAGCAGCGCGGCGCAGAGCGTCTCGCTCATCGCCGTGGTCTGGAGCTGGAACCACACGGCGTTGACGGCGGTGAGCGAGCAGGCGGCGGCGGCGAGCCAGGGGCGGGCGCCGAAGCGGCGGCGCATCACGAAGTAGGAGAGCACCACCGCGGCGCCGGCGAACAGGACGTTCAGCCCGACGACGCCGGGCCAGGCGTGCTCCAGGTTGGGCTCGGCGCGGAGGACCAGCGAGAGGAACCACGGGTACAGCGGCGGGTACTTGGTCTGCCAGGGCTCGCCGGGGAGTTCGGCGTGCCGGTAGCCGTGGCCCTGGGCCATGCTCTTGGCGGTGGCGAGGTAGACGCCGTCGTCTTCCCAGTAGCACAGGATGGGGCGGACGTTCAGGGCCTGGAACGCGACGATGGCGATGACGGCCAGCACCGCGATGAGGGCGTTGCGGCCGTTGGAAGAAGGGTGCGTGCCGGGCGGCTGGGCGGGCATGGGCTGGAGGATACGTTGGCGGGCCCGGGCGATGGCGCCCGTGCCGGCGCTTGCGCCCCCGTATCATGCGGGGAGAATCCGCGGAGGCACACGCATGAAAGTCGAAGGCGACAAAGTCGTTCGCAACGGGATCATCTACTCGGCGGTGATCGACTCGGCCGAGGCGGTGGCGGCGCAGCGGGCGGCGGACGAGTCTGAGGGCATCCCGGGCGACCGGATCGACATCGACAAGATGAAGATCGCGCAGTTGTACGACAAGTACACGCCCGATGACCACGCGGTGTGGGGAGAGATCTTCTCCAAGCGGATGGAGCAGCTCTCGGAGTACGGGTCCAACGTGTTCCTGAGCGGGGCGCGGGCGATCAACCTTCGTCAGGACCGCATCCCGCCGCTGAAGGACGTGAACGCGAGGCTGAAGGCGATCACGGGGTGGTCGAGCCACGGGGTGCCGGGGTACCTGCCGGCCAAGGCGTTCTTCGCGTTCCTGGCCAAGCGGCAGTTCCCGACGACGGTGACCGTGCGCCCGCGGGCGCAGATGGATTACCTCCCCGAGCCGGACATCATCCACGACGTGTTCGGGCACGTGCCGCTGCACGCCGACCCGGTGTTCGCGGAGTTCCTGCAGACCTACGGGCGGGCGGCGCTGCACACCAACGAGAAGTTCCACACCGACCGGCTGGCGCGGCTGTTCTGGTTCACGGTCGAGTTCGGGCTGATCCGCGAGGACGGCAAGGTGAAGCTGTACGGGTCGGGCCTGATCTCCAGCGAGGGCGAGGGGCACCACGCGCTGGACAGCAAGGAGGTTGATCGGCGCCCGTTCGAGCTGGAGCGGGTGTGCGAGACCACGTTCGAGATCGACCACTACCAGCCGATCCTGTACGTGCTGGACTCGTTCGAGCAGCTTCGCGACGCGATGGTGACGTACGCCGAGCGGATCCTGAACGAGCCGGCGTGCGCGGCGCCCGCGGGCGGGCGTTGAGCGTGGGTTGAGGTCGGGCCGGGGCCTATTGGCACGGCTGCCCGAAGCGCGGGAGGAAGATGACCAGGTCGTTGATGTTGACGACCGCGTCGCCGTTGATGTCCGGGCCGCGCCCGGGGCTGACGGTGGTGCCGAAGACCGCGAGCATGATGGTGAGGTCCTGGGTGGTGACGGCGCCGTCGCCGTTGAAATCGCCGATGCAGCCGCGCCCGACGATGCGGTAGGCGGCGGGGGTTCCGGTCTGCTGGATCAGGCCGGGGATGATGGCGCCGCTGGGGTTGACGTGGGCGGCGTTGTTGGGCGGGAAGCGCGGGTCCTGATGGCTGGAGTCAATGACCGAGCCGTGCCCCCAGGCGCCGCTGCCGCGCAGGGTGATGGCGAAGGTGTAGGTGCCGGGGTTGAGGACCAGGCCGGCGGAGCTGGTGCGCTCGTCGGAGCGGTAGGCGATGGTGGGGTCGACCTTGACCGCGACGCCGGCCCAGTTGTATGGGTTTGCGTTGACGTTGAAATAGAGGTCGTACTCGCCGCCGCCGCGGAAGGGGCCCTGGACGGTGTAGCCCTGGTTGTAGACGGTGTTGTTCTGAAAGGTGGAGTCGGCGACGGCGGCGGACTGCGTGGGCCACAGGCTCCAGAGGAAGCCGTTGGGTGGCGGGAGTTCGCCGCCGGCGGACGCGAGGACGACGGCGTCGACGCGCTGGATCACGGTGACCTTGCTGATGGTGAATTCGTCGACGTAGGCGATGTTCTGCGGGTCGGCCAGCGGGGGCGGCTGGAACTGCTGGCTCTGGCGGGCCTGGAGCGTGTTGCTCTGGAAGTCCATGGCGGTGATCTGGTCGAGCACGAAGTACGAGCCGATGGGGGGTGGCTGGAGGAACGGGTCGGCGACGTTGCACGCGGAGGCGCAGACGGTGTTATCGCCGCGGTACGCGCCGCCGCCGGCGAGGCACTCGATTTCGTAGGTGATGTTGCAGGGCTGCCCGAGGTAGCAGCAGGCGCCGGTCGGCGCGTCGAACTCCCAGCCCAGCGAACCGACGCCGCCGAGGATGGAGCCGGACGGGTTGCTGGCGGCGAAGCTGCCGGCGGCGGTGGTCTGGAACACGTTCTGGGTGCTGGTTCCGCTGGTGGGCGGGGCGAACCTTGCCATGCCCAACTGGTTGAGCTGGGCGATGGTGGCGGTGGGAACGCCGGCGCCGCCGGCATCGAAGGTGATGCCGGCCCAGAAGTTCTGCGGGAGCGTGATGACGGGCGTGAATCCGAACTGGAAGACCGAGGCGCCCGGGGCGATGCCGATGGGGTTGAAGTTGAGGGCGGTGATGATGGTGCCCGGCGCGCCGCCCGGGCCGTCGGCCTGGTAGAAGCGGAGGCGCATGCGTGCGGTGACCTGGGCGGGGCCGGCGTTGGCGACGGCGAACCTGCAGGTGGCCACGACGCCGCCGCCGGTCATGGAGATGTCGTCGGCGATCAGGCGGGTGATGGCCGCGGCGCCGGTGCCGGCGGCGCCGCCGTTGAGGAACGAGCCGCCGGGCCCGTTGGTGAGGTTGGCGTAGAAGACGCCGCTGGAGATGCGTTCACCCGAGGGCGCGGGCCCGTCGAGGGGGTAGGTGGCGACGAGGGTGGCATCGGCCTGGCGCTCGCGAACTTCCGGCGCCGCGAACGCGACGGGCAGCGGCTGGGCGCGCAGCGCCGGCGCGCCACCGATCATCAGCGCAGCGGCGGCGCAGAGGAGCTTGAGGGTCGGTCGCGTCTGTGGATTCATGGTTCAATCTCCCCCGACGGAGCGCAGGACAAGCGCCGTTGGGCCTTGAGTCTCCCATCTACACCTTACATCTCGAATACGCCCGGACCAGAGTCAAGGCCAAAAGTCCTGAGAAATGGCGGCGTCAGGCTTTCGTTTGTCCCTCGCAGGGCGCGCAGAATCGTGGTTATCGCGCCGTGGCGTGGTCGGCGTGGCTTACTTCGAGGTGCGGGACCGTGGCCCGAAGTCGGGCCAGTTGGCGCTCGCCGAGGCGGGCGCGGAGCGTCACGCTGGTGTCGTGGTAGCGTCGGTCGAGCACCTGGCCCTGGGTCTCGATGATGCTGACGGCGTGGCTGTCGGCCAAGGGCAGCGTCAGCGACATCTCGCTGATGGGGCCGACCGCGAGGGAGCGGACGCGGTCGCGGAGCTCGGCCTGGCCGAGGCCGTCCTTGTCGCGTGCGCAGAGGGCGATGGGGCCGCCGGCCCGGGAGCGTGCGCCGACGCGGGCCTGCCAGATGAGCGTCTCGGCGTTGTCGCGGAGCTTGTCGGCCTTGTTGAGGAGGACGAGGCGGTCCGGGGGCGTGTAGTCGCGGCCTTCACGCTGCTCGTCGATGCGGACCTGCTCGACCAGCTCGTCGAGCGTGGAGGTGACGGTGTCGTACTGGAGCTCGGCGGCGGGGTCGGAGACGTCGAGGACGACGAGCAGGAGGTCGGCGTGCGTGGCTTCTTCGAGTGTTGCACGGAAGCTGGCGACGAGGTGGGTGGGCAGGTCGCGGACGAAACCGACGGTGTCGGAGAGCATGACGCCGAGGCCGCCGCCGAGGCGCCACTCGCGGGTGCGGGTCATGAGGGTGGCGAAGAGCTGGTCGTTGGCGAAGGCGCCGCCGGCGGTGAGGGTGTTGAAGAGGGTGCTTTTGCCCGCGTTGGTGTAGCCGACGATGCCGACGGTGAAGCTCTCGCGGTTGCGTTCGCGGACCTCGCGGGATTTGCGGGCCTGGATCTCGGCGATGTCGCGCTTGAGGGCGAGGGTGCGCTTCTGGACGAGTCGCCGGTCGATCTCGAGCTGCTGCTCGCCGGGGCCGCGGGTGCCGATGCCGGCGATACCGCCGCCGCCGACGATGCGCTCGAGGTGGTCCCACATGGCGCGGAGGCGCGGGTAGGTGTACTGGAGCTGGGCGAGCTCGACCTGGAGGCGGGCCTCGTGCGTGCTGGCGCGCCCGGCGAAGATGTCGAGGATGAGCTCGCTGCGGTCGAGCACCTTTCGCTCGACGATCTCTTCGATGGCGGCGATCTGCTTGGGGCTGAGCTCGTGGTCGAAGATGACGACGCCGGCGCCGAGCTCGTCGCACATGGCCTTGAGCTCGTCGATCTTGCCGCGCCCCATGTAGGTGCCGGCCTCGGGGGTCTGGCGGTTCTGGGTGATCTCGCCGACGACGGTGGCGCCGGCGGTCTGGGCCAGGGCGCGCAGCTCTCCCAGCGGGTCGCGCGTGTCGAACCGAGAATCGGGCAGGTGAACGGCGGCGAGGACCGCTTTTTCCTGCGTCAAACGGATGTCGGTGCGTTCTTTCGGGACCGGCATGGGGGGGATGGTAGGGGCGCCGCTGCCGGTTTCAGACGGGGGAAGCGCGGCTCAGGCCTTGGCGTGGGAGGCTTCGAGGTGCTCGATGGCGGCGCTGACGATCGGCGCGTAGGTGTACGCCGGGCCGCCGCCCATCATTACCGCGACGCCTGCGGCTTCCATGGCTTCTGCTTTGGTGGCGCCGTGCTTGAGGGCTTTCTCGACGTGCGAGTAGATGCACGGCTCGCAGCGGGTGGCGACGGCGATGCCCAGGGCGATGAGCTCCTTGTATTTGACCGGGAGCGCGCCCTCCTTCATCAGGCCCTGGAAGAACGGGCCGAAGGCCTTGCCGATGTCGGGGGCGGCGGCCTTCATGGCGTTCATCTCGCCGGCCCAGGACTCGTAGAACTTGGCGGGGTCGTGGTACATGGTTTTCCTTTAGTTCACCGCGGAGACGCGGGGGTTGCGGAGGGGGAAGTTGGATTGGGAACTTCGCAAACGCTTGATCCCGGCTCGATCCGGTTCCAGGGCATGATTTCCAGCATGAGCGCCAGGCCGCAGGTGCCGGTGGCGCCGGCGACGGTGAGGCCGGAGCCGAAGAACGCCGGGATGATGAGGAACCAGGGGCTGACGAGCCACGCCAGCACGCAGCCCACCAGCACCATCGAGCCGACGATGAGCTGCACCTGGCGGAGGATGCTGATGGCCGGGGCGCGACCGCCGGCGACCACGGGCAGGCCCTGCTTTTTCCAGTTCTCGATGCCGCCTTCGAGGCTGAATATCTGAACGCCCGAGGCGGCGAGCGGGGCGCTCATGCGGCAGGCGTCGGCGGAGCGCCTGCCTCCCTTGCAGTGCATCACCACGCGCTGGCCCGGCGCGGCGGCGATGCGCGAAGGATCGAACCGTGAGAGCGGGAGAAGCACCGACCCGGCGATCCGCTCGCGGGCGTTCTCGTCGGGCTCGCGGACGTCGATGAGCACCGCCTCGCCGGCGCCGACCCACGATTGCACGGTGCGAGGGTCGGCGACGCCGAAGGTGGGCGCAGCCGGCGGGTCAGAGGCTGGGCGGGCGGCGGTTGCGGGTGCGGTGGTCATGGGAGGCGCTCGTGCAGGGGGTGTTGAGAAGCTCGCTTCGGCACGGGATTATTCGGCGATCGGGCGCGGCCGGGCTATTCTGGAATGGCTCCAGATCTCGCGCGAGTTTCTGCGATTGGAGCCCGTCAAGCCCGTTTCATCGGCGTTACTCTCACACCATGAGCACACCGCCCCTGCTCTCGGACATTCTCGGACAAGACGGCGCGATCAGCGTGCTGCGGGCGGCGCTGCGCTCACGCAGGGTGCACCACGCGTGGGTGTTCGCGGGGCCGCCGGGGGTGGGGAAGTTCACGGCGGCGCTGGCTTTCGCGTCGATGCTGCTGGACCCGACGCTGGGCGAGAACCTCGCGGGCGAGCTCGACGTGGACCCGGACAGCCCCACGCGGGCGATGATCGCGGCGGGCACGCACCCGGACCTGCACGTCATCACCAAAGAGCTGGCGCTGTACGACGACGACAAGAAGATCCGCGAGCGGAAGCTGATCTCGATCCCCAAGGAGGTGATCGGGACGCACCTGCTGGAGCCGATCGCGCGGGCGGCGTCGATCCGGTCCGGTTCGGTGATGAGCAAGGCGTTCATCGTGGACGAGGCGGAGCTGCTTGACCGATCGAAGTCTGATGCGCCGGTGCAGAACGCGCTGCTGAAGACGCTGGAGGAGCCGCCGCCGGGATCGATCATGATCCTTGTGACTTCGCACGAGGACCGGTTGCTCACCACGGTGCGGAGCCGGTGCCAGCGGGTGGCGTTCACGGCGCTCGACAAGGCGTCGATGGCCGGTTGGTTCAAGAGCGCGGCGCCGTCGTTCCCGCGAGCGGTCGAGGCGAACGAGCGCGCATGGGTGGAGAGGTTTGCCGGCGGCGCTCCGGGGCAGGCGCTTACCGCGATCCAGACCGGCCTGTACCAGTGGTCTTTGGCGCTGGAGCCGCTGCTGGCGCAGACCGACGCGGGGCGGTTCCCGATCGAGCTTGGGCAGACGATGAGCAAGCTGGTGGGGGCGTGGGCCGAGCAGTGGGTGAGCGAGCACAAGAACGCGAGCAAGGAGGCGGCGAACCGGGCGGCGGTGCGCCACCTGGCCACGCTGCTGGCGGGGCGATACCGCGAGCGGCTCGGTGCGGCGGCCAAGCGTGGCGATGAGACTGGGTGCGAGGCGGCGGCGCGGGCGATCGACGCCGTCACCCGGGGGGAGCGCGACGTCGCTGTCAATGTGAACATGGGGCAAGCGCTGGAGAACCTGGCGGCGCAGCTGGTGACGTAGGCGTGAGGTGGTCACAATCCCAGGGGTTTCACCTCCACCTTGGGGTCGCTGGCGGGGCCGCTGATGCGGTATTTCACCAGCTTGTCGGTCACTTCGCCGATGATGCCGCCGACCTTGCCGAACAGGCCCTGCACCTTCTCGAGCGGGCCGGCGTTGGCCAGCAGGTCGAGGGTGCCGTTGTAACGGATGAGTCCGGTGAAGCGAGCGGCGGCGACCTGGGTGGTGGCTTCGCCCCTGGTGATTTTCACGCCTTCGCCGGTGAGGTCGAAGTTCACGTCGGCGGTGTCTTCGAGCTTGGTGCCGGTGCCCATGGCTTTCTGCAGGAGGTTCATGGCCTCGATCAGATCGCTCAGCACGGGGATGTTGACGAGGCGCCCGTCGCGGACGGTGATGGCGCCGCTGCCGGAGAGCGAGCCGGGCAGGGCCGCGAGCGAGCCGCTCGCCGAGCCGGAGGAGGCGAACTTGCCCGCGAGCTTGGGGGGCTGGCCGGGGGTGGTCTTGGTGCGGAGGAGCTCGCGGAGCTCGAGGCCTTGCGCGCTCCACGACATCGAGAGCGGCTTGGCGCCATCGGTGAGCGTTGCGGAGAGATCGCGCAGGTCGACCGCGCCGGTGAGGAGCGAGGCGGTGGCCCTGGACGCGGTGAGTTTGCCGGAGGCGAGGGCGAGGTCGGCCTCGGCGCGGTCGATGGGCAGGCGGTATTCGCCGGCGGCGACGTTGAAGTTTTCGAGGGCGAGCTTGATGCTCAGGGCCGAATCCAGAGGTGAGCGCACGCTGGCGTTGCCGGTGAGCGTGGCCTTCAGTGTGCCTCGGGCGTCGTGCTCCTTGAGGGTGCGCTGGAGCTCGGGAGGGAGGGCGGCGGCGCCGCCGTCGTCGAGATTGACACTGAGCGTGACCGGCGCGGCCTCGGCCTGCAGGGTGTCGATGTTGACGCGGCCCCTGGCTGCGACCGCGAAGATCGGCGAGCGGTCGAGATTGAAGTCGAGCCCGTACCAGCCCGCGCCGCCGGCCGAGTTGTCGGGCGACACGTCGAGGTTCAGCGTGAGGCCCGCGAGGGTCATGGTCTCGGGACCGGAGCCGTCGTTGTACTCGAGGCGTCCGTCGCTGAGCGTCAGCTTCTTGATCTTGAAGACGCTGCTGAGCCTGACATCGCCGGGGGCGGCGGACTGGTTGGAGATGGTGTCGCCCTTGACGAACGGCAGCAGCCCCTTGAAACCGCCCGCGCCCCCCGGTGTCCGCAGCAGGCGCAGCGCGGGGCGGTCGAGGTCGATGCGCTCGATCACGATGGGCTGCCCGATGCTGGGCACCTCCGCGAGCGTGACACGCAGCAGGGCCGCCTCGACCACGCGGGTCTTGCCCGCGTCGGGCGCGACGAAACGGACGCCCTTGAGCTCGAGCACGCCGGGGTACTTGTAGCTGAACGAATCGAACTGGATCTCGGGCACGAGGTAGCTGTTGGCGATCTTGGTGACCTGCTGGGCGACCCAGTTGTCGAGCCCGGCGGTCCCGATGCTCGACAGGCGCGGCGCGATGACGATCACCATCAGGATCACGCCGGGCACGAACACCGCGGCGACGGCGAGGAGCCACATCAGGGGTTTCTTCTTCATGTCGGTTGCTCCGAGAGCCGCCGGCGCGTCAGCCGGACCGCCTGTGGCGAGATGTCAAAGCCTATCACGCGCCGGCCCCCCCCCAGCCTCGCCGCCGCCACCAGCGTCGTCCCGGACCCGCAGCACGGGTCGAGCACCGTGCCGCCGGGCGGGCAGCAGGCGCCGACGAGAAGCTCCAGCAGGGCCAGCGGCTTCTGCGTGGGCCAGCCGGCGCGCTCTTTGGCCATGTTGTTGATGGAGGGGATGTCGAGCACATCGGTGGATTTCTTGAGCTGCCCCTTCATCCGCGCGCTGGTGGCGGGGACCCTGGGCGGTTCGAACCAGTAGCGGTCGGGGTCGAGGCAGTAGAAGAGGATGTCGTCGTGCTTGCGGGCGAAGCGTCGCGGTGACGAGCCGCCGAGCCCGTAGGACCAGACGAGGTGGTTGACGAAGCGGTCTTCGCCCAAGAGATCGTCGAGCATGACGCGGACGCGGTGGCTGGTGCGCCAGTCGCAGTGGATGAGGATGCTCGCCGAGGGTTTGAGCGCCGGGATCGTGGCTTCGAGGCGGTCGCGGAGCCAGCCGGTGTAGGCCGCGGTGGTGGGCCAGCGGTCGTCGAATGAACCCGCTCCGGCGGCGCGGGGCTTGCCGGTGTTGAAGGGGGGGTCGGCGTACAGGAGATCCACTGATCGGCTGGACAGTGTGCGGGCGCCGCGCAGCCAATCGATTCGCGCCACGGCCGCGGAGGGTGGGTCTTGCCGGCGGTGTATCAATCGTCCCGAGCGTAGCAAGGCGGGGCCGGTGCGTCGCTCACTACACTCCCCGCCCCATGCCCCGCCAGACCGCACGAAGTGCCTCCCGAAGCAAGCCACGGCTCGCGTCCATCGCCGACCGTCACGATCTGTACCAGCACGCGGTGCAGGCCGTGGACGCCGAGATCGATTTTGTTGATGACACCTACAGGAAGCTCCGGGGCCGGCGCGCCTCGCTGCTGCGCGAAGACTTCTGCGGCACAGCGAACACCTCGTGCGAGTGGGTCCGGCGTCGGCGGTCAAACGTGGCGTTCGGTGTCGACCTCGATCAGCCCACGCTCGACTGGGGGCGCGCCCGCAACCTTTCCAGGCTGAAGCCCGGGGCGCGCGGGCGGGTCCACCTGTTGAACTCCAACGTGCTCACGGTTCGCACGCCGGCGCCGGGCCATCAGGGGGTGGACATCGTGTTGGCGATGAACTTCAGCTACTTCATCTTCAAGGAGCGGGCCACGCTGCGGCGGTACTTCCGAAGGGTCCGCGCGGGCCTGCGCGCGGGCGGGCTGTTCATGCTGGACGCGTACGGCGGCGCCGACGCCTTCCGCGAGTTCACCGAACGCCGCCCCATCAAGCAGGGGCCGCGCGACATCGGTTCGTTTACCTACTGCTGGGAGCAGGAGAAGTACGACCCCATCACGGGTCACACGCTGTGCCACATCAGCTTCAAGCTCCGCGACGGATCGCGCCTCCGGCGGGCGTTCACCTACGACTGGCGGTTGTGGACCCTCCCGGAGATCACCGAGGTTCTCCGCGAGGTGGGGTTCAAGCGACCGACGGTGTATTGGGAAGGCACCGACCCCAGGACCAACGAGGGAAACAGCGTGTTCACTCCGGCGGAGCATGGTGAGGCGGATCTTGGATGGGTGGTGTACATCGTCGCGGAGAGGTGAATCTTGCTGGTGTGGCGGCAGTGTTTCAATACTTTCTGAAATCTTTGACTATTCATCAAAGACCCGCTAGACTGCTCTGTCCATGGCCACCCTCGTCGAACTCAGCCAAGCCCGCGCCGACGCCGCCGTCAGCGCCGTGCTGTCGCTGGGCCTGGAGCGGGTGGCGGAGCGGTTCACGCGGCACCTGGGTTCTGGTGTGCCGCGGGTGGCCGAGCTGTGCCGGCACGTGGAGCGCTACCGGGGCAAGATGCTGCGCCCGACGCTGGCGCTGTTGTCGGGGCTGGCGTGCCACCGGCGGGGGTGTGTTGAGGACGCGCTGACCGATGAGCTCATTACCGTCGCGACGGTGGTCGAGATGGTGCACCTGGCGACCTTGGTGCACGACGACGTGCTGGACGACGCGGGGGTGCGCCGTGGGGCCGCCACGGTGAATGCGCTGCGCGGGAACGAGACGGCGGTCATGCTGGGCGACTACCTGATCGCCCGGAGCTTCCACCTCTGCTCGACGCTGGATTCCCAGCAGACGGCGCTGCGGATCGGCGAAGTGACGGCCCGGGTGTGCGAGGGTGAAATCCTGCAGCTTTCGCACCGGGGCGACCTGGCGCTTGACGAGGGCACCTATTACGACATCGTCGAGAGAAAGACCGCCTGCCTGATCGGTGCGGCGTGCGAGCTGGGGGCGCGCCACGCGGGCGCCGATGACCATCTCTGCCGCGGTCTGAGCGAGTACGGGCGGTGCGTGGGGATCGCGTTTCAGATTCAGGACGACCTGCTCGACCTGATCGGCGAGGAAAAGGTGGTCGGCAAGTCGCTGGGCAAGGACCTGGAAAAGGAGAAGCTCACGCTGCCGGTCATCCACCACCTCGCCACGTTGCCCAACGGGGCGCGTATGGAGGCGGAGCGGCAGATACATTCGCGGGCGTACCTGAACGGGTCGCGCCGTGAGCTTCGGCCGCGGCTGGAGGCGACGGGGTCGATCGCGCATGCGCGCCGGGCGGCGGCCCGGCTGGTTGAGGAGGCGAAGGTGCACCTGGCGCCTCTGGGGGATTCGCCGGTCAAGTCGCTGATGCTGTGGATGGCCGATGCCGTGATTACACGCTCGTTCTGACGCGAAGAACGGACCCATACATTTCCCTAGTGTTTTCGCGCCGGCGGGGTGGCACTGCGGGGGCGCTTCCGCTATGATCTCCGCCCCCCAAAACCCCGTCGCCCCCGCGGATTCGCGTGGGCCGAACGACCACGACGAGGACCCCACGATGTCGCAGATGAACCGATTCTCATCGTCCGCTCCCTCCCCGGCCCCGAGCGCTCCCGGCGCTGCTGGTGTTGCGGGCATGTCCGGCCCCCGGCCACGCACGACCAAGACCTCCGGCCTGGGTTTGACGTATGTGGATTGGAAGGACGTGGAGAATCTCCGGCGCATGATGAGCCCCAACGGGAAGATCCTGTCCCGCAAGCGACTGGGCACCTCGGCCCGCGAGCAGCGGATGGTCGGCCAGGCGATCAAGCGGGCGCGGTACATGGCCCTGCTGCCGTACACCTCGGCGACGCTGTAAGGCGGGTCTGACCGGTCGCGCGATTCCGCGGGATCGCGCTTGGAAGGCGGCCAATCTGGTGGTACACCACAGGCCCACACCGGCGAGCGGCGTGGGCTTGTTCTTTTTCTCCTCATCCGCGTCCGCCGCGACTGGGCGGTGAAGACGGATCGGTGAATCGATGAACCCCACCGCCCACCTCATCGAGCCCGAGGTCCGCGAGCTGATCCACGATGCCCGGTACACCGAGCTTCGCGAGGTGCTCACGTCGATCCCGCCGGCGGACGTGGCGGAGATCCTGTCGAATCTCGCCAGCGATGAGGCGGCGGTGGCGTTCAGGTTTCTGCTGCGTGACGACGCCGCGGAGGTGTTCACGTACCTTGATCCGGAGAAGCAGGAAGAGCTGATCGTCAAGCTGGGCGACAAGGGCTCTGCCCGGATCGTCGAGGCGATGAGCCCCGACGACCGGGCGCGACTGCTGGACGAGCTGCCGGCGGAGGTGGCGCAGCGGCTGATATCGAGCCTGGCGCCGGAGGAGCGCAAGGCGACGCAGGCGATCCTGGGGTATGCGGCGGACAGCGTCGGGCGGCTGATGACGCCGGACTACGTCCGGATCAAGCAGGACTGGACGATCGCGCACGCGCTGGAGCACATCCGGCGTCACGGGCGCGACGCCGAGACGATCAACGTGGTGTATGTCGTCAACGACCAGGGGGTGCTGATCGATGACATCCGGCTGCGCCAGTTGCTGCTGGCCGAGCCTGACAGCCCGGTTGAGAGCCTCATGAACCGCAGCTTCGTGACGCTTCGGGCCGAGCAGGACCAGGAAGAAGCGGTGCGGATGCTGCAGCGGTACGACCGGGTGGCGCTGCCGGTGGTGGATTCGCGCGGGGTGTTGCTGGGGATCGTGACGCACGACGACGTGGCCGACGTGGCCGAGGCGGAGGCGACCGAGGACATCCAGAAGATGGGCGGCATGGAGGCGCTGGACGAGCCGTACACCACGATCTCGCTGTTCCGGCTGGTGCGGAAGCGCGGCGGGTGGCTGGCGGTGCTGTTCGTCGGCGAGCTCGCCACCGCGAGCGTGATGTCGCACTTCCAGGCCGAGATCGAGAAGGCGGCGGTCGTGGCGCTGTTCCTGCCGCTGATCATTTCCAGCGGCGGTAACTCCGGTTCGCAGGCCTCGACGCTGATCATCCGCGCCATGGCGGTCGGTGAACTGACGCTCAAGGACTGGTGGTGGACGCTGCGCCGCGAGGCGGCGTGCGGCACGATCCTGGGCGTGTTCCTGGGTGTCATCGGGGTGATCCGCATCCACCTGTGGCAGTGGTTCGGCCTGGCCAACTATGACACCAACAAGAACTACGTCGCCGATGGGTCGCACACCGTCTACAGCATCGCCGGTCTCTACCACAGCATCGGCCTCACCGTCGGGATCGCGCTCATCGGCGTTGTTCTGTGGGGCACGCTCTGCGGCGCCATGCTGCCGTTCATTCTGCGCAGGATGAAGCTCGACCCGGCGACGATCTCCGCGCCGGCGGTGGCGACGGCGGTGGACGTGACGGGGCTGTTGATCTACTTCACGGTGGCGCTCGTGGTGCTCCACGGGACGCTGCTGTAGAAGCCGCGGCGTGTGGCGTTCCCGTCCGGGCTACGTGGCGAGACCGGCGGCCAAGGATTGCAGAGTCTCGGGCCGTGCTAACGCGACGGGGCGTGCGGGTCTGCCACACGGACGGCGCCATTCGCCGGGGGATCTTCGGGGGTGGCGGGGCCCGGACCGGGGTGCTGCAGCTCGAGCTTGCCGCCCGCGGTGATCAGGTTGTCTGGTGTGATCAGGGTGAACCAGGTGAGCTGCTTGAACCAGCGCAGGGCCTCGGCCGGTCTGGGCAGCGGCACGCCGTGGGCTTCAAGGACGCGCACCGCCTCGGCGGGTCTGATCGAGAGCATGCCGACCCAGGGGAGCTGCGGCTCGGGCTCACGGGGTCGCGACATGGCGCCGGCGAGTTCGGTCACCGCTGTCGGGCCCAGGCCGATGGTCCACCAGCCCGGGGCACCGTGCGGTTGCGCGGCGGCGACGGCGTCGGGCTCGCGGCGGGACGCGGGGTCGTACCGCCAGGCGACCCGCAGGCCGTTCTTCCAAAGCCCGCTGATGGCCGGTCCGACGAACCGGGTGACATCGACGGCGCGGTCGGCGCCGGGGGCGACGCCGCCGAAATCGAAGTCGTCAACTTTGGCGTCGGCGTCGGGCGCGGCCTCGGAGGCGAAGCGGGCGAGGGCCGTGGCGGCGGCCTGATCACCGGCGGGCGGCAGGGCGCCGACGTCGACAGATTCGAGCGCGAAGGCGGCGTCGAAGAGGCCGTCGGGTGACTCGGCGATGTACGCCGCCATGCGGCCGGTCAGCGAGCCCAGCGCGGGCAGGCCGGGGTCGAGGTCGAGCTTCTGCAAGATGGCCGTGAATGGCTCGCCCCATTTGCCGGCGCCGAGCGCCGGGTTGGACTCGAGCGATACGGCGAGCGCCTTGGCCGAGAGTTCCAGGAACGCGGCGGTGCTCCAGGGGCCCGCGCCGGCGCGGGCGCGGGCGGTGACCTGCTGCAGCTCGGGCGCGAAGGGGACGCTGCTGACGGCGCTGAGCCACAGCGTCGGCCCGTCGCGCCGGAACGCGGCGCCGATCCATGTCTGCGTGCCGGGGTGCTGCGGGGCGAGCCCCGCCGTGCGCACGAAGACAGCGCCGTCCTGCCCGTTTGCCACCGGGATGAGGCGTGCGAAGTCGGCGGCGTCGAGGAGTCGCGACGGCGCGGGGGCGTCCAGGTCGGCGACGGCCTCGTCGAACAGCGCGGCGTGCTCGGTCGGGGCCAGGAGCATGGTCAGCCGGCCCGTGCCGGGGTCGGGCGCGAGGCCGACCTCGAAGCGGCCTTCCTCGAACGTCAGGACCGGCAGGCCGCGCACCAGCCTGCGGGGCATCAGCTTGAGCTTGGCGCGGAGATCATCGCCGGTGGCGGCGTCGAGTTCGCTGATGAGCAGCCAATCGTCCATCGAGGCCGGTCGTGTGCCGGCGGGCGGCGTGAATCTGGCGGTGAAGGCCGCATTCCTGCCCAGCAGACGGTCAAAGGCTGCCGCCGGGGTGAGGCCGAGGGTTTCGGCCAGGCGGTTCCACGCGTCGAGGCTCTGCGTGTAGGCGGCGAGCGAGTCGCTGACGGCCGCGAGCGCTCCGGCGACTTCTCCGGTGCGGATCGACGCCGCGCCGTCTACGCCGATGTAGAGGTCAACGTCCGGGCGGACCAATGCGGCCGACCGCAGCGGCGCGGGGACGGGGGTCTCGGCACCCGGGGCCGCGGGGGCGAGCACTGTGAGCGCGCAGCCGATGGCGGCTGTCGGGCGGTTGAGACGGAGCACGGGCTTACTTCCCACGGTCCCGCGACGGGGCGCCCAGGCTGCCGGAGGCGATCTGGTCGGTGGCGTCCGCGTTCACCTTGAAGTCGACCAGGATGAACTGCGAGCCGGCGCCGGACGCCGAGGCGTTGAGCGTGCCCGCCGAGCAATGCCCTGTTGCGGAGCACGGGACGATCCAGGCGGTGTGCCTGATCGCCTCGTTGGCCGGTGGGCCGCTCTGGGCGCGCCAGGGGAACAGCGTCTCGGGGATGAACCGGGCGCGGACGAAAACGCTCTGCGGGTCGGCGCTGGCCTGGCCCGCCGCAGCGCTCGCCGGCGATGCCTGCGAGAGCGCGGTCACTGTGACAGCCCTGGCGGTCTGGCGGAGGGTGTTGACGGCGTCGGCGGTGTCGCCCGAGAGATTCGAGGCGAGGTCGGCGACCGGCGCCGGGCGCTCGCCGCCGAGGTTGACGACCTGGGGGTGGGTGCGCTGCGCGATGAACGCGCCGGCGATGATGAGCAGCAGGCACGCCGCCGAGACCAGGCGCCCAACGCGCACGTGACGCACCGAGCGACGGGTGAGCAATGGCGAGTGGCGATCGACGCGGGCGAGAATTGACCGCGACAGGTCGGGGGTCTTGAGAGGCTGGCGAAGGGCGTCGATGGCGCGCTGGGTGCCCACGATTTCACGGGCGGCGGCGGGGTCTGAGCGGAGCGCCTCGAACAGCGACGCGGACTCGGCGCGGGTCAGCTCGCGGTCGAAGAACCGGTCGACGAGGTGATCGGGGATGCGGCCCGGGGAACCCTGGGCTGGCCCGGTGCTGTCGCGGGGGATATCGAACCGGTCATCGCGCATCAGCCGGCGGACTCCTCGTTCTGATCGTTCACCGACAGATCGTCTTCGTCACGGGCGGCGGCCACGAAGACCTCCATGCCCTTGACCTGGTGCTCCTCGAAGAAGCGGCGCATGCGGCGGCGTCCGCGGTGCAGGTGGCTCTTGACCGTGCCCTCGGGCATGTCGAGGTATTCGGCGATGAGCGTGATGGGCCACTCGTGCTGGTGGAAGAGCACGATTACCTCTCGCTGCTCGAAGGTGAGCTGGGCCAGCGCGGAGGCCACGGCGTCCTTGTGGAGGGCGTGCTCTTCGTCGCTGGCCGCGGGGGCCATGGGCTCGTCGTCGCCGCCGGATTTCCACGCGTCGACTGTCTCGGTGCTGTAGACCGGCTTGTGCTTCTGGCACGCGTTGACGTAGAGCCGCTTGGCGATCGTGAAGAGCCAAGTGCTGAAGCGGAAGCGCGGGTCGAATCGGTCGAGGTTTGTGAGCACGCGAACAAAGGCGTCCTGCACGATGTCTTCGGCGACGTCGACGCGGCCTGAGAGGCGCAGGATGTAGGCGTAGAGCGACGCCTGGTGCGCCTTGACGAGCTGCCCCGCCGCCACGCGGTCGCCGGAGGCGGCTAGCTCAATGAGGGACTGCTCTTCGTGCCGGTTCATGGCCATTGGAGATTACCCCTGAGGGGTGCGTTTGTTGCGACGCATACAACATACGACCATTTCAGGCCGTAGTTCCGTCCCGCAAACAGGTGTTTGAGACACGTGTTTCTGTTCGGATGGCACACGATTCTCGGCAAAATGCCCTAACGTAAACCAGATTATCAGGAATCGAAGATCCGAAGCCCCAAAGCGGCCTGCCCACTCGTCAGACGGTCGAGCGGGAGGGTGCGCGATGAAGGCGAATGAGGTCAGAGCTTGAGGTCCGCCAAGCTGAGGCCCAGGCTGGCGTTGGACCCCAGGCCGCTCTTGAGCCCGGCGGCCTTGCTCTTGGAGGCGGCGGCCTCGCGCTGACGGCGCTCGGCGGGGGTTTCCTTGAGGATCTCTTCGGGGGTGCGGGTGTCGGCCTCGGGGCCGCCGCGTCCGCGTCCGCGTCCGGGGCCGCCGCGGCCACCGCCACCGGGGCCACCGGGACCGGCTTCGGCCTCGGGGCGCGCCTGGGTCTGCTTGAGACTGAGGCTGACCTTGCGGGTTTCCGGGTCGATCTTCAAGACCTTGACGCTGATGACCTGCTTGGGCTGCAGGACATCGGAGGTCTTGGCGACGCGCTTCCAGGCCAGTTCGCTGATGTGGACCAGGCCTTCGACGCCCTCGGCGACCTTCACGAACGCGCCGAACTCTGAGAGCTTGGTGACCGTGCCCTGCACCACCGCGCCCTCGACGATGTCCTTGAGGGCAGTCATGAACGGGTTGTCCATGAGCTGCTTCATGCCCACGGCGTGGCGCTCGTTCTCCCAGTCGAGCTTGAGCACCTTGACGCGGACGCTCTGGCCCTCCTTCACGACCTCCTCGGGCTTGTGAATGCGGTCGTGCGAGAGGTCGGACACGTGGCAGAGCATGTCCATGCCGCCGACGTCGATGAAGGCGCCGAAGGGCATGACCTTCTTGACGGTGCCCTCGAGGACGTCGCCCTCTTTGAGCGTGTCCTTGAGCTTGGCGGCCTGTTCCTTGCGTTCGGCGGCGACGATGTCGCGGCGCGAGAGCGTGATGTTGCCGCGCCCGCCGCGGTCCACGCGGATCACGCGGCACTTGACCTTCTGGCCGACGAAGGGCGTGAGGTCTTCGATGAAATGGACGTCGACCTGGCCCTTGGGCATGAAGGCGGCGTGCTTGGCGACTTCCAGCTCGAGCCCGCCCTTGTTCTGGCCGGTGACCATGGCCTCGACGATCTGGCCGGGTTCGAGCAGTTCCCACTCGGCCTTGGTGACCTGGCCGGGGCGCGAGCAGATGTAGAGGTTCTCGTCCTTCTCGTACTTGTCGACGACGACCTCAAAGGCATCGCCGACCTTGGGGAGCTCTTCGTCCTTGAACTGGATGCGCGTGACGACGCCGAGCTCCTTGGGGCCGAACTCCAGGAAGATGTCCTCTGGTCCGACGCTGACGACGCGGCCGGTGCGGTGCTCGCGCCCGGACTGGACGACGCGCGGTCCGCGGATGGGTGGGCCGCCGGGGAGGTGCTGGACGTCGGGCTTCCGGTGGCGGTGCGCGGCTTCGGCCGGCGATTCCGAGACCGCCGCGCGCATGGCGGCTTCCATGGCCTGCGTCGCCTCGGTTCCGAGCGCATCGGCGGGCGTTGCGGCCGGGGGAGCCTCGGGGGCTGAAGTGCTGGGAACCGACGGCGAGGACGACTGGTCCATGGATCTGAAACCCGCGGGCGAAAGAAAAAGGATGACCGAGGGCCGCGTCCCACCGACGCGGGCCTCGAAAAGGCACCCGGACCCGGCGCCCAAACCGGGGCGGGCAGTGTAACCGATCCACCTGTCAAGCGGGACACGCGGGGTGGGTGCTGGACGAACAGATGCCGAGCGTGGATCAGCGCAGCGGCGTGCCGGGGGTCTTGGGCCTGGGAGGATCACCCGCACGGCCCGCGCGGCGCAGGGCCGTGGTGCTGGTGCTTTCCATGGTCCGGAGTTCGCCCCCCGTGTCGAGTTCGATCCGGGTGGACTGGTGGAGATCCATGCTCTCCAGGCGTCCGGCCGCGGCATCCCACTGGTACGAGCCGGTGGTGCTTGCGCTGGTGACCTTGAACGGCGAAGGTGTGCCCGCGGGATCGTTGCTCGCGGGTTCCATCGAACCGGAGATGTCCACGTGTGCGAGCGACCCGCGGATCGATTTCAGGGTGTGCCGGGTGGTCATGGCGACGTTGCCCAACAGCGAGCCCGCGAGTGAATCGTGGCTGGTCCATGAGTCTCCCGCCTTCGCCTTGGCCGGCGCGCCGGCGGAGGGCGCGATGAGGCCGAGCGCGTCTTTGGGAATCCCGGCGGCAGCGCCCGGGGCGCCGGTGAGCAGCGAGCCCAGCCCGAGCGCCTCGCCCCCTTCGACCTTGGTGACGGCGCCGGCGGCGTTGGTGTGGATGGTCAGCGTGGCGCCCGCGGCGGCGCCCAAGGCCGCCCCGATCGGGTCGCTCGTCGACGCCGGCTTGGTGGAGTCGAAATCGATCGTCGTGTCGCCCGTGGTGAGCTTGAGCCTGATGCTCTCGTAGACAAGTTCGAGCACCGCGCCGTGTTCTGGATCGGCGGACCTTGTGCGCAGCAGCAGCGTGATCTCCTGGTGCATGGACTGATCGCTGCCGACGGGCGCGCCGGCCGGGGGCTGCGCGCCGCGCGTTGAGCCGGGTTTGTTGCGGGAGCGATCGGGCCCGGGCGCTTGCGGGGCCGGGGTGGCCGGGGGGCGCTGGCCTGCGACGACGCGCGAGTCGGAGTCCTGGATGAGCGTGTAGCGGGTCTCATCGCCGGGGTGGAACCGCGGGCGCAGGTTGACGGTTGTCTGGGCCTGCGAGGCGGCGGCGATGATGAGGGTCGCGGTGAAGCTGAGGAGTTGGCGCATGGTCAGGGTGCTCCCTCAGGTTGGACGTGCCCGCGCGTCAGGAGTTCACAGCAACTCCGATCCCAGGGGGATCTGGAACTCGATCTCGCCGGTGCGGACGACGGGGATGCCGGCGTCGTTGAGGCCCACGAGCACGCCGGGCATGTGGACGCCGCCCTGGGCGACGACGCTGATGCCCTGCCCCGAGCCGTACAGCCGCTCACGGGCGACACGGAGGGTCTCGGGATCAACGCCGGGTGTGGTGACGGCGTGCCAGAGGCCGGCGCGCATGTTCATCGTCAGGTCTTCGAGGTCGATCTCGCGGCCGGCCACTTCCTTCATGCTGATGGGTGCGCGGCGGAGGTCTTCGGGCAGCTCGTGGGAGGGGTTGTTGACGTTGACGCCCACGCCGACGACGAACCAGGTGGTCCGCGGCGAGCCGTCTCGGGCGGGTGTGACGACCGCCTCGCACAGGCTGCCGCAGACCTTTCTGCGCCGCACGAGGATGTCGTTGGGCCACTTGAGCATCGGGGCGAGCGGGCTGAGGTGACGGGTGAGGGCCTCGCCGATGACCTTGAGGCAGACGACGCCGACGCGGAGCCCGAGGCCGGCGGCGATCTCGTTGGGCGCCGGCGAGGCGCCGTCGGGGACGGGCCAGGCGAGGGTGCACCAGAGGCCGCCGGGGGGCGAGAACCACGGGCGCCCGTGGCGGCCGATGCCCCCGGTCTGCTCGCGGGCGACGAGGAAGCACGCCTTGGGCGCTCCGGCCTGCGCCGGCTCGGCGCGAGCGATGCGGCGGCGGGCTTCGAGCATGGTCGAATCAACGGCGTCGAACCGCACCAGCGGGGCGACGGAATCGAGCGGGCTGCCTGTCCCCGAGCCGGGCGTGGGGGCGTCGGGGGTCATGTCACCACCAGCTCCGGCCCCGTTCCGGCGCGCATGGCGGCCAGGGCCGCCTGGGTCTCTATCTGCCGGATCATGTTCTCGAGCGCGCCCTTGAGCGCCGGCGCGCCGGTGTAGGCGCCCTCGAAGTTGGCGGTTGGGTTGCCCGCGTCGGAGTTGGCCCGCAGCGCCATGTTGATGGGGACGGCGCCGAGGAACGGGAGCCCGAGGCGCTGGGCCATCATCTCGGCGCCGCCGCGACCGAAGATGTCGTACTCCTTCCCATCGTCGCCGATGAAGTAGCTCATGTTCTCGACGACGCCCAGGACTTCCACCTGGAGCTGCTGGAACATGCGGGCGGCGCGCACGGCGTCGTCCTGGGCGACTTTCTGCGGGGTGCAGACGATCACGGCGCCGGTCAGGCGCATCATCTGGGCCATGGTGAGGGCGACGTCGCCGGTGCCGGGCGGAAGGTCGATGACGAGGTAATCAAGCTCGCCCCACTCGGTCTGCTCGACGAGCTGCTTGAACGCGCCGTGGGCCATGGGGCCGCGCCAGATGAGGGGCTTGTCGGGGTCCACGAGCTTGCCGATGGTCATGGCCTTCACGCCGTGCGTGAGGAGGACCTGGAGCATGTTGTTGCGGGTGGTGAGCTCGGCGCGGTCGAGGCCCATGAGGGTGGGGACGGAGGGGCCGTAGATGTCGCCGTCGAGCAGGCCGACGCGGTGACCCTGGCGTGCGAGGCCGACGGCGAGGTTGACGCTGATGGTGCTCTTGCCGACGCCTCCCTTGCCGGCGCCGACGGCGATGATGTGCTTGACGCCGGGGAGCGAGGCCGAGCCGGGGCGGGCGGCGCCCTGTGATACGTTGGGCGTGCTGGCGCCCTGCTTCATGGGCACATCGCGGGGCTGCTCGACGGTTACGGGCTTGTGCTCGGCGCTTGCGGTTCCGGGCGACTGTGGCGCCGCGGGGGCGGGGGTCACGAACTCGATATCGATGTTCTTGAGGGCGAATCCCAGGTCGGCCGCGCGGTGGCGGACGGCGGCCTCGACGCCCTCGCGGAGCTGGGCGCGGAGGGCGGGGTTCTCTGTTACGCCGAGCGTGAGCGTGACGAATCCGTCGCAGGCGGCGCACTTGCGGACCGCGTCGAGTTCGACGAGGTCGCGTCCTGAGCGGGCGTCGCGGATGGTGCGGAGGGCTTCGAGGACGTGTTCTTTGGTGAGGGACATGATGTGGGTTCGTGCCGGAGTCGGGTCGGGCCCGGACTATAGAACCGGAGTGGGCGAGCGCCGGCGCTGGAACCGGCCCCGGGCGGCGCGGCATATCCGTTACGCAAGGCACTCCCGAGGCCTGTTCGAGGGTCGGGACGGCTGCAATGCGAGCGGCGCGGGAGCGTTAGGCCGACGTGGAGACAAAGCAGATCAATCTCGTGAAGGGGATTTCCATGAACAGTTCTCGCTCGGTTCTTTCTCGACTGACGCCTCGGCTTGATAACTCCGCAAGGACGGGCGCCACCAAGCGCCGGCGCGTGAACTACGCGGCGGTGCTCACGGCGTTGTGGCTTGGGGCGGCGGTGCTGACGCCCGGTGTTTCGGCCCGCCCCGGCGACCCGCCGCCACCCAAGGACCCGGCCCCGCTGGGGGGCCCGGGCGTGCGCGACCGCGGCGCTCCGGGGCGGACCTTCGGCGAACCCAGCGGCAACAAGGGCGACGCCAAGTTTGCGCAGCGCCCGCCGGCGCACGGGGCGTTTCTCGGGGGCGTTCGGTTCATGGCGTCCGAGCAGGCGCCGGACGATGTGCGATTGAGCTCTGAGCAGGCGGACCAGATCAAGGCGATTGAGCGCGAGTTCCAGGAACAGGTTCGCGCGTTCAAGGCGTCGCACGCCGACGAGATCAAGGCTCTCCGCGCCAAGGCGGGGCTGCCCCCCGAGCCGGCGGGCGGTGCGGGCCAGAACGACGGCAACGGCGAGCGTCGGCGCGGCCCGCGCGCCGGGGGGGGCGGCGGGGCCGGGGGCGAGGGGCTGTTCGGGCCGGGCGACCGGGAAAAGCTCCGCGGGCTCCGGGACGACCCCAAGCTCGCCGAGGTTCGGGACGAGTTCCGCAAGCTCATGGAGAGCGCTCCCAAGCCCGACGACGTACAGGCGCGCCAGTGGGGCGTGCTCAACGAGAAGCAGCAGAACTTCCTGAAAGATCACCTCGCGCACATGCGCGATCAGATGCAGGACGGGCGCCCCGCTCGGAAGCGCGGCCCCGGCGGCGAAGGGCCCGGCGCTCAAGATGGACAGGGTGGTCCGGGTGGGCCGGGGGCACGCGACGGCGGCCCCAGGCGCGGACCGGGCGGGCCGGACGGCCAGCGTCCCCCGCGCGAACGTCGGCGTGGCAACCCCCCGCCGGGCGGCGATCGCCCCGGCAACAACGCCCCTCCCCCGCCGCCCGCGGGACAGGGCGATGAGCCGATGAACGCGCCGCCGCCGCCCAGCGATGAGTGAGCCGCGGAACCCCTCGGGGATCGACCTCGGCCGTTTCGTGGTGGGCTTGGGCCTCCCAGTGCACCGCGATCATGATGAATGGAATGAGCAAGCCCCCGGGTGAATGCCCGGGGGCTTTTGCATGGTGGTTCGTTCGGTGTTTCCAAGGCGGACGCGACCCGAACGTGCGTGGGCAGGGAGCGCGGGGTATCCTGTCCACCCTCAGGCGGGGCCGATTCGGCTGGCGCCTGTTGCCCCATGACTCAACTATCCGGCAATCCCGCGGTCGATCCCCGTCAGGGCGAGCGTCCCGCCGACAAGCCCGGCGACCGCACGTTCCGCGTCCCCGAGGGGCTGTGGCTGAGGTGTCCCTCCTGCGCCGCGATGATCTATCGCAAGCAGATGGAGGCCAACAAGCACGTCTGCCCGGAGTGCTCGCACCACTACCGGATCTCCGCGGTAGAGCGGGTGAAGCAGCTCGCCGACGAGGATTCGTTCGAGCCCATGTTCACCGGCCTGGTGACGACCGATCCATTGAACTTCACGGACCTGAAGGCCTACAAGGACAGGCTGAGCGCCGAGCAGAAGAAGACCGGGCAGCGCGAGGGCGTGCAGACCGGTAAGTGCTTCATCAAGGGCCGCCCGGCGATGCTGGCGTGCCTGGACCTGACGTTTTTCATGGGCACGCTGTCGAGCGTGGTGGGCGAGAAGATCACGCGGGCGATCGAGCACGCCACCGAGAACGACCTGCCGCTGGTGATCGTCAGCTGCTCGGGCGGGGCGCGGATGCAGGAGTCGGGCTACTCGCTGATGCAGATGGCCAAGACGTCGGCGGCGCTGGCGCGCCACGCCGACGCGCGGGGGTTGTTCATCAGCGTGCTGACCGACCCGACCACGGGCGGGGTGTCGGCGAGCTTCGCGATGCTGGGGGATGTGATCTTCGCCGAGCCCCGGGCGCTGATCGGGTTTGCCGGGCCGCGCGTGATCCAGCAGACGATCCGCCAGGAGTTGCCCGAGGGTTTCCAGACGGCCGAGTTCCTGCAGAAGGCGGGGATCGTCGACCGCGTGGTGCACCGTCACGAGCTGCGCAACGAGATCGCGCGGGTGATCGACTACGCCGGCAAGTAGGCGTCATGAGTTCTTTGGGCTATCGCGCATCGATCAGCGCGGCCCGGACCTGATCCTGTGCGGCCGCCTCAAGGCTCCCGAGCCAGGCGCGCTCGACGACGCCGTCGCGGAGCAGTAGGATTGCCGGGACGGTGGGCAGAGCGCCGAGGGGCGTTGACTCGAAGCGCTCGATCAGAAAGACCGGGGCGCCGAGCTCCGCGGCGTCGTTGGGCTTGGGCCGGTCGTCTGTGAGCAGGCACACGGTGTCGAGCTTCGCGTCGGCGGCGCGGCGCGCGATCTCGGCCCAGAAGGGGCGGGCGGACTCACAGACATGGCACTGTGCCGAGCCGACCAGCACCAGGCGGCGACCGGGGGCGTCGAGCCGCGGCTGGGACCTGGCGCCGGATGCGTCGACGGCGCTGATGGACGCGAGCTTCAGGCCGAGCATGGTGTGTTGCCCGTCACGCGCGGCGGCGCGCTGAGCCTTGAGCATCGCCTCGTCGAGCTCGGCGCGGAGGCGGGAGACGCGTTGCGACAGGACGAGGACGAGGCACGTCAGCGCGACGCAGGCCACCGCTAGAAACGACGTGAACCACGGGAACGGGGCGCCGCGGGGCGCCCCGGAGCTTGACGCTTCGGTTGGGCTGGGCATGCGAAGCGCGGGGCCGCCGGGCGGGGCGGCGCCGCGGGAAGACTTAGCGGGCGCCGTAGGGCACGCAGCCGGTGGCGCGTGCGCAGGAGGCGTAGCACGAGTTGGAGTAGACGACGCCGTTGCTGCAGATGACGGGGGCCCAGACATCCAGGCAGATGCAGCGACGCGGCGGCACCTGGGCGGCGCGGGCCGAGCCGACGCCGATCACCACCGCTCCGAGCACGCCCACGACCAACACCACCCGACCGATGAGTCCGATGCGCTTCATAGCAGGTCCTCCGAGGTTGTGTGAACGGGACCCGGGCCGCGCGGCTCGGGCTCCGTTCATACCCTACCACCGACCGGGGAATTCGTGAAGCTCGGATCCGACGAAACAGCGCGTTCAGGCAACGCGGGGCGTTGTGAGGCTGCTTTGAGCCAGTCGGATACCCCGGTGTCGCTCTACAGCGCCCAGCCGCGCGCCCGCTCGAGCACTTCACGCTCCGACCTGTGCACGTACACCCTGTTGACGACGAGCTGCGTCGCCTCAACGTAGGGCGTGTTCGCCATGATGCGCGTCACGGGTGTCTCGGGCTTCCCGATGTCGTTGTCTTCGATGACCAGCACGCGCGGGCTGTGGCGGTCGAGATTGAAGCCGTCGAGCGCATCGGGCTCGCCGCCTTCGAGATCGAGCACGGCGAAGTCGATGCGGCCCGCCGCCTGGGGCGTGCCTTCCAGCAGGGCGTCGAGCGAGGTCGCCGGGACTTCGACGCGTCGAACGGCCCCGCCCTCGCGGGCCACGCGCTGCAGGTGCGCGTCCTGCGTGCCGAGGTAGCTGAGCATGGGCTGGGCCTGGGGGACGTTGAAGGTGGTGACGCCCGAGGTGCCGCGCCGCGAGAGAGCGGCGTGCTCGACGCGGCTGCGGGGGCGGTTGCGCCGGCACTCTTCGCAGCGCTCGGGGATCGCCTCCACCAGCAGCCCGGTCCACCCGATCTGCTCGAAGAACCATGAGACGCTGAGCGAGCGCCCATCGAAGGCGCCGGCCTCGATGAACGTGCCGCGGAGTGGGCGCCCCAGGACCTCCCAGAGCAGAACGTCCTCGCCGTATTGAGAGTGCATGACGGCGTCCGCCGGCGCTTCGCGCCCGTCGCGCCCGAGGGCGATCCGGGCCTCGAGCTCGGCGACTCGTTTGCGCGACCGGAGCGCCGAGGCGTACAGGCGCTCGATGTGGTGCTTGAAGTAGCCGAGGGCCTGCTGCAACTGGGCCTGGTCCATGCCGGGATATCGGCACGCCGAGCGGCGTGGCGTCACACGGGCGTCCCGGCGCCGTCCCAGCGCCCCCGCGAACAACGCGGCTCAGCTTGCGCTTTCGGCGAGGCGGTAGCCCACGCCAGGCTCGGTGATGATGAACCGCGGCTGGGCGGGGTCGGCCTCCAGCTTCTTGCGGAGTTCGCCCGCGTAGACGCGGAGGTATTGCACGTCGCCGGCGTGCTGCGGGCCCCAGACTTCTCTGAGGATCATCTGGTGCGTCAGCACCTTTCCGGCGTGCTTCACGAGGAACGCCAGAAGCTTGAACTCCATGGGCGTGAGGCGGACCTCTCGGCGCTCCGCGACGGCGTCGCCCGTCCCGTGGGTCGGAGCGACGCAGACGTGGACCAGCCGCGATTCCAGGTCCACGCGGAGCGTTCGGCCGTCGACGGTGTGCTCGTAAGGCTCGATGGGTGCGCCGGCGCCTTGGCGCCCGGCGGTGCTGACGTGACGCAGCGCCACGCGCAGGCGGGCGAGCAGCTCGGCGACGCCGAAGGGCTTGGTGAGGTAGTCGTCGGCCCCCGCGTCCAGTGCGCCGACTTTATCGCTCTCCTGGCCGCGGGCCGAGAGCACCACGATGGGGGTCCGTGATTCCTTCCGGATGGCGCGGGTGACGCTCAGCCCGTCGGCGTCCGGCAGGCCCAGGTCGAGCAGGATCAGGTCGGGGTAGGCGGTGACCGCCTGGATCGCGCCCTCGCGGGCGGTGCCGGCCTCCTTCACCCGGTAGTGGTTGGCCTCGAGCGTGGCGCGCAGGAAACGGCGGATCGGTTCCTCGTCCTCGATGACGAGCACCAGGGGCATGTGCGCCGGCGGTTGTGCCTGGATCGGCTGCGCGCGGCCTGGGCCGGGAGGTGGGGTCGGGCTGTTCATGGAGGCGTCACCCCGGCGTGCGCGCCGTCGGTGCTCCGCGCCGGCGCGGCATCGCGGTTGTCGCCGGCGGAATGTGCCTCGACCGGGATCGTGGGCTGGGGGTGGTCGATGGGCAGGGAGAACAGGAACGCGACCCCGCGCGGCGTGTTCGGCTCGGCCCAGATCCGCCCGGCGTGGGCGTTGATCACGCCCTCGCAGATCGTCAGCCCGAGGCCCATGCCCGTCGATGGGGAAGGGCCGTGGTCCGTGCCGGCGAGCCGGCTCGCGCGCCCGCGGTAGAAGCGCTCGAAGACTTTGGACGACTCGTCATCGGCGAGCCCCGGCCCCTCGTCCCAGACCTTGACGACGGCGCTGGTCTCGCTGGTCCATGCTGAAATCCCGAGCGGGGTCCCCGGGGCGGTGTAGCGGAGCGCGTTCTCGATCAGGTTGTGGATGACCTGTGGGAGCATGGCGTTGTCCACGCGGATCATCGGCAGGTCTGACGGGATATGCACCCGGAAGGGGTGGGCGGCCAGGGCGTCGCGGTGGCGCGAGAGCCCGGCGCCGACGACCTCTTCGACGGTGGTCCATTCGCGGCGGAGCTCGACATTGCCCGACTCGAGCCGGGTGGCGAAGACCAGGTTTGCGATGATGTCGTTGAGGCGGGACGACTCCTCGACGATGGTGCGCAGGAGGGCCGCGCGGGTGGCGTTGTCGATGTCTCCCGCGTGGCCGGATGCCTCGGCCTGCTCGAGCGTGCTCGCCGCGCCCGTGATGCCTGCCAGCGGCGTGCGGAGGTCGTGAGAGATAGAGCTGAGCAGCGCGCTGCGGAGCCGCTCGCGCTCGGCGTTGATTCGTGCCGCCTGCTCGGACTCGGAGAGCGCGACGCGTTCGAGCGCGGAGGCGGCCTGCGAGGCGAGCGCGTCGATCGCTGCGGTCTGAGCCGCGTCGAGGGGCGGGGAATCATCCAGTCGCAATCCGAGGACGCCGACCTTCCCGCCGCTGCCCAGCAGCGGCGCGTAGCGCCCGCGGGCCGAGGGCAGCGTGGGGGTGCCGCGCCCCGCCGGGCGTCCGTGGTCGAAGGCCCATTGGGCGACGCCGCGCTCCCGCTCCTGGGCTTCACCGACGGATGTGAACCAGTCCGGTGCTCCCGCGGCGGCGAGCACGTCGAGACCGGGCGACCCGTCCTCGCGCCGGGCCCGTGCCGTGGGGCCCGGGCCGCACACGACAACGTCGGCCTGCAGCAGGTCGTAGGCGTGGCGGGCGATGATGGAGGCGACGCCGCGGGCGTCGCGGGCGGTGGCGAGCTCTCGGGAGAGGGCGTGCTGGGCGGCGGTGGTCCGCTCGCGGGACCAGGCGCGGAGCCTCTGCTCGCGCGCCCGGGCCGCGAGAGTTCCGACCACCACGCCGACGGCCAGCATGACCGCGAACGTGACGAGGTAGCCGCTGTCGTTGATGTTCAGCGTGAATCGCGGCTCGGTGAAGAGGTAGTTGAAAGCGAGCACGGCGAGGACGCTGGCGAAGACCGCCGCCAACCGTCCGAACCACAGGGCGCTCAGCACGACACCGGCGAGCAGGATGAGGGCCTCTTCGGACAGGTCCGGCGGTCGGAAAAACGCGAGCGCCAGCAGGGCGCCGGCGCCTGTGACCGCAGCGGACGCCGCCAGCTCGCCGGCCACGCGGACCGGAGCCTTGGGGGCGGCGGCGGCGCCGAAGCGTGCGGCGCCCGTGGCGCGGGTCGATCCGGCCGTGGCCTCGTCGCCGCGGACGACGTAGATGTCGATGTCGCCGCTCGCGCGGATGAGGTTGTCGATGAACGAGCCGAACAGCAGCTCTTTCCAGCGCGGCCGCGCGGTCTTGCCGACGACGATCTTGCCGTAGTTGCGTGAGCGGGCGAAGGCGATCAGCTCGCGGGCGGCGTTCTCGCCCACGATCGTGTGGGTAGGCGCGCCGAGCGACTCGGCCAGCTTCATGTTGTCGTTGAGACGCTCACGGTCGGCCGGGGAGAGGTTCGCGGTGCGCGGCGTCTCCACGTAGACGGCGACCAGGTCGGCGTGGAGGCCCGCCGCCATGCGCTTGGCCGCCCGAACCAGCTTGCCCGACAGCGGGCTGGGGCTGACGGCGACGATGATGCGCTCGCCCGCGGGCCACACGGCGCGGATTCCCCGGTCGTGCTTGTAGCGGCGCATCTCCGAATCCACCCACGCCGCGGTGCGCCTGAGAGCGAGTTCGCGCAGGGCGGTGAGGTTGCCCTTGCGGAAGAACCCGTCGCTGGGGTCGACGGCCCTCACCGCGTTCTCACCCAGGTACACCTTTCCGGCCTTGATGCGTTCGTGCAGCGCATCGGTGGGCAGGTCCACGAGCTCGATCTCATCGGACTCGTCGAAGACCCGGTCGGGCACGGTCTCGCCGACCTTCACGCCCGTGATCTGTGCGACGACGTCGTTGAGCGATTCGAGGTGCTGTACGTTGAGCGTCGTGTACACGTTGACGCCGGCGGCCAGGCAGGCCTCGACGTCCTGCCAGCGCTTGGCGCGCCCACCGCCGGTCGATCCCTCGGGCGAACCCGGCGCGTTGGTGTGCGCGAGCTCATCGACCAGGAGGATGTCGGGTCGGCGCCGGATCGCCGCGCCCACGTCGAACTCGTGCAGTGTGGTGCCCTGGTACTCGATCTTCACCCGCGGCAGGATGTCGAGCCCCAGGAGCATCTGCTCGGTCTCGGCTCGTCCGTGCGTCTCGACGACACCGACGGCCACGTCCACGCCCTGGGCCGCCATCCGCTGGGCGGCCGCGAGCATGGCGTAGGTCTTGCCGACGCCGGGGGACATGCCGAAAAATATCTTGAGGCGGCCGCGCGCGTGAGCGGCATCCGCGACTGATGCGCCACCCGCGACTGCCTGCTGATCCCGCTTGAAGCGGACCAAGACCTCATCGGCGGTCTGGGTGCTGGGGGTGGGCTCGGTCGGGGGCATGGGCTCTCAATCGTATTGAGCAGGGAACGCCTTCACGGCCGGACGCCTTGCAGGGACTGGTTGACGGCCAGCACGTTCACCACCGGCTCGCCCAGCACGCCGAGCATTCGGGCCTGGGTGTGTTCACGCACGAGGGCGCGGACCGAATCCTCGGTCATGCTTCGGGCTTTGGCGATGCGCGGGACCTGGTACTCCGCCGCGGCGGGCGAGATGTGCGGGTCGAGGCCGCTGGCGGATGAAGTGAGAAGGTCGATGGGCACCTGAGTGTTGCGGCTGGTAGAGCCGGGCCGGGCGCGGGCGATGCCGACGCTCGCGTCCGCGGCGTCAAGGGCGGCGAGGCGGGCCTTGATGTTGTCGAGCAGGGCGGGGTTGGTCGCGGCGAGGTTGCTGCCGGACGACGCGGTACCCGTGGCGAGATTCAGCGCGGTGTAGGGCACGGAGCCGGTGGCGCTGGGGCGGCCCCAGAGCCACTTGGCCAGTGACGGTGCGGCGGTCGGGTCTGAAGTGCCGAACTCCTGGCCGATATGCGCGGAGCCGATGGGCCGGCCGTCGGCGCCGGCGATGATCGAGCCGTTGGCCTTGTCGGCGAAGGCTGCCTGTGCGACTGCGGTGATGGCGAGCGGGTACAGCACGCCGGTGATGAGCGAGAGGAGAGCGAACAGGACGATGGCAGGGCGGAGTTGCGCGGGCATGGTTCAGCTCCATACGGGCAGGAGGTTGACAAGCAGATCGATGAGCTTGATGCCGATGAACGGCACGATGAGGCCGCCGGCGCCGTAGACCAGCAGGTTGTGCCCGAGCAGGCGGCTGGCCTCGACGGGTCGGTACTTCACGCCGCGGAGGGCGAGGGGGATGAGCGCGACGATGATGAGCGCGTTGAAGACGACGCTTGAGAGGATGGCGGTCGCCGGGTTGAGCCGCATGATGTTCAGTGCGCCCAGGGCGGGGTAGGTGCTCATGAAAGCGGCGGGGATGATCGCGAAGTACTTGGCTACGTCGTTGGCGATGCTGAAAGTCGTGAGCGATCCGCGTGTCATGAGCAGTTGCTTGCCGATGCGGACGATCTCGATGAGCTTGGTTGGGTTGCTGTCGAGGTCGACCATGTTGCCGGCTTCCTTGGCGGCCTGTGTGCCGGAGTTCATGGCGACGGCCACGTCGGCCTGGGCGAGGGCGGGGGCGTCGTTGGTGCCGTCGCCGGTCATGGCGACGAGGCGCCCGCCGCGCTGGTACTCACGGATAAGCCTGAGCTTCGCCTCCGGCGTGGCCTGGGCGAGGAAGTCGTCGACACCCGCCTCGGCGGCGATGGCGGCGGCGGTGACGGGGTTGTCGCCGGTGATCATCACCGTCTTGATGCCCATGCGGCGCAGCTCGGCGAAGCGTTCGGCGATGCCGCCCTTGACGATGTCTTTCAGCTCGATGACGCCAAGGGTCTTGCCCTTGCCGTCGGCGACGACCAGCGGCGTGCTGCCGCGCCTGGAGACCTCGTTGACGATGTCGCGGGCCCGTGCGCTCGGCGTACCGCCCATGCGTGAGACGTAGGCCTCGATGGCGTCGGCGGAGCCCTTGCGGATCTGCCGGCCCTGCGGGAACTGGGTGGAAACGGGCAGGTCCACGCCGCTCATGCGGGTGTTGGCGGTGAACGGGACGAAGGTCGCCGGCTTGCCTTCGAACCCCAGGGCGTGCATGTCGCGCTCGCGGATGTTGTACTTCTGCTTCGCCAGCACGACGATGGAGCGGCCCTCGGGCGTCTCGTCGGCGAGCGACGAGAGCTGGGCCGCGTCGGCGAGCTGCTCCGGGGTGGTGCCGTCGACCGGGTAGAGCTCGGAGGCCATGCGGTTGCCGAAGGTGATGGTTCCCGTCTTGTCGAGCAGCAGCACGTCCACGTCGCCGGCGGCCTCGACGGCACGCCCGCTGGTGGCGATGACGTTGGCCTGCACCAGCCTGTCCATGCCGGCGATGCGGATGGCCGAGAGCAGGCCGCCGATGGTCGTGGGGATCAGACACACCAGGAGCGCGACGAGGACCGTCACCGTGATCGGTGCCGCGTTGCTGCCCGCGTCCACGCTCTTGGCCTGCGCGACCGCGTAGATCGAGTACGGCAGCAGCGTCACGCACGCCAGCAGGAAGATGATCGTCAGCTTGGCCAGCAGGATGTCCAGCGCGATCTCGTTGGGTGTCTTCTGCCGCTTGGCCCCTTCGACCATCGCGATCATCCGGTCGAGGAACGACGAGCCGGGGTCGGCGGCGATCCGCACGATCAGCCAGTCGCTGAGCACCTGGGTGCCCCCGACGACGCTCGAACGGTCCCCGCCGGCTTCGCGGATGACGGGGGCCGATTCACCCGTCACGGCGGACTCGTTCACCGAGGCGACGCCCTCGATGACCTCGCCGTCGCCCGGGATTGTCTCGCCCGCACGCACGAGCACGACATCGCCCTTCCGGAGCGTGGCGCCCGACACCCCGTGAGTCTTCAGGGCCGCGACGTTGGTGGCCCTGTGGCCTCCCGCGGCGCTCTGTGCCCATCCGCCCGCGTCAACTCTGTTCGCTCGCACGTCCCGCTTGCTCTTGCGGAGCGACGCGGCTTGTGCCTTTCCGCGACCCTCGGCCATCGCCTCGGCGAAGTTGGCGAAGAGCACGGTGAACCACAGCCACACCGCGATCACGAGCACGAGCGTGGGCGAGTATCCGCCCGGCTCTCCCCTTCCGGCGTACCCGGCGATCCCCAGCAGCGTCGTCAGCACGCTGACGACCCACACCACGAACATGACGGGGTTGCGGAGCTGCACGCGCGGGTCCAGCTTGGCGAATGCCGAGCCCGCCGCGGGCCGGACAAGTGCGGGATCGAAGACGGAAAACGGTAAGGTCCGTGTCATGGTGCGGTGTCCGGAGCGTTACTTGCCGATCAGTTGCAGGTGCTCGACGATCGGCCCCAGCGCGAGGGCCGGCACGAAGGTGAGCGCCCCGACGATGATCACCACGGCGACGAGCATGCCGATGAACACCGGGGTGTGGGTCGGGAGGGTGCCGCTGGTGGCGGGCGTCAACTTCTTGGCCGCCAGCGATCCGGCCACCGCCAGCACCGGAACGATGATCCAGAACCGGCTGAACCACATCGCAAGCCCCAGCGACAGGTTGTAGAACGGCGTGTTGGCCGACAGGCCGGCGAACGCCGAGCCGTTGTTGTTGCCGGCGCTGCTGAAGGCGTAGAGGACCTGGCTGAACCCGTGCGGGCCGGGGTTGCTGGCGCCGGCGCGGCCCTCGGGCAGCGCGACGGCGACCGCCGTCCCGACCAGCACCAGAGCGCACGGCACGAGGACCGCGATCGCCGCCATCTTCATTTCGAAGGGGTCGATCTTCTTGCCCAGGTACTCCGGGGTTCGCCCGACCATGAGGCCGGCGACGAAGACCGCGACGATCACGAACATGAGCATGCCGTAGAGGCCCGAGCCGACGCCGCCGAAGACAACCTCGCCCAACTGCATGAGCCACATGGGGATGAGCCCGCCGAGCGGTGTGAACGAGTCGTGCATCGAGTTGACGCTGCCGTTGCTGGCGGCGGTGGTGGCGGCGGCCCAGAGCGCGGAGTTGGCGACGCCGAACCGCACCTCCTTGCCCTCCATGTTGCCGCCGGGCGCGCCATCGGCGGCGACGATGTCGGCGCCGAGGGCCGCGGCGCCTGGGTTGCCGCGTGCCTCGAACGCGTACGTCGCGCCGAGCAGCGGCACGAAGATGACCAGCATCGCTGCCAGCACGGCCCAACCCTGACGCCGGTCGCGGACCATCTCGCCGAACGTCCAGCAGAGCGCCGCCGGGATGAGCAGGATCGCCAGGATCTGCAGGAAGTTGGAGATCGGCGTCGGGTTCTCGAGCGGGTGCGAGGAGTTCGTGTTGAAGAACCCGCCGCCGTTGGTGCCGAGTTGCTTGATGGCGATCTGCGACGCGGCCGGGCCCAGGGGGATCGTCTGCTGCGTGATCGTGACGGGCTTGGTCACCTGCTTGCCTCGTGCGTCAAGTTCAGGCACCGGCTTGCCGTCGGCATCGGTGACGACGTCGCCATTGTCGATGGACTTGTTCACCGGCACGTCATACGAGAGCGGCACAGTGAGCGTGACCTCTTGCGGCTCGCGGAACGTCTGCACCACGCCCTGGCTTACCAGGGCGATCGCCAGCACCGCCGACATCGGCAGCAGGATGTACAGCGTGGTGCGGGTCAGGTCGGCCCAGCAGTTGCCGATCGTGGAAGCGGACTTGCGGGCCAGTCCGCGGATCAGCGCGGCGAGCACAGCGATCCCCGTGGCGGCGGACAGGAAGTTCTGTGCTCCGAGGCCGAGCATCTGCGTGAGATTCGACATGGTCGTCTCGCCGGCGTAGCCCTGCCAGTTGGTGTTCGTGACGAACGAGACCGCGGTGTTGAACGCCGACCCGGCCTCGACCGGGCCGAGTCCCGCCGGGTTGGCGGGCAGAGCGCCCTGAAGCCGCTGCAGCCCGTACAACGCCAGGAATCCCAGTGCGTTGAAGACCAGGATGCCGACCGCGTACGTCTTCCATCCTGTCTCGCTTGCACGTCCCTGAGCGTCGCGCGTCACGCCGCACGCTTTGTAAATGAGGCGCTCTAACCAGCCCAGCAGGGCACCGAGGCCCAAGGGGGCCTCGCCGGGTTTCCCTTCGAGAACCCGGGCCATGAACCAGCCCAGCGGCTTGACCAGGGCGACCAGGACCAAGAGATACAGGGTGAGTTGGAGCGCGCCATTCAGCGTCATGCCCGGCGTCGTGCCGGCGGCGAGCGTGATTGGGATCATGTCGTTCACTGGAACCACTCCGGTTTCAGCAGTGCGGCGAGGAGATAGAGCAGCAGGAGAGCGGCGACGACCGAGGCGATCAGGTAAATCCAGCTCATGGAACGTGCTCCTCTCCGCGGGGGCCGTGCGTCGCCGTCATCGGACGCTCGGCGCGCGACGGCAGCAGCCACTCGCACGCCCTCACAAGACCGAGCGTTGCGAGCAGGCACACGACGAATATTGCCAGCGGTATGAGATCGTTCATGGGAGTCAAGGGTTGAAAGTGGTTGCCCGAATGTCGGGACGGTTGAAGAGATGACAGGAGCATCGCCGGGCGCGGGGCTCGTGTCGCTCAACCCGCCATAAACGCGCGGGTTGACTGCATCAACGCGCCATAAAGACGCCGGCGGATCGCTCGATGCCCGGGACCGGGGGCCAACGCCTTGATCGCGCGTTGATGGGATGAGGCGCCCCGTTTACGCGGCGTTGAGCGACTTCCGATGCCGAGTGACGACACTTATGCCGTCACGCGCGCGGCCGGGCCATCGTCCGAGCGCCCGTCGCTGGCGTGCAAGCTGGAGCTGATGTCATGAGCGATGCAACGGTCTGGTGTGCGGCGGCGCTCCTGGTGAGCGCTGGCGCGGCGGCCGATGGATACCTCGCCTGGGTATTCATCCGCGACTGGCGTCGGGGCCGGTCCGACGAGAAGGCGCGGCCTCGTGCCCGGCGGCGCCGCGCAGCGGGAGCAACGAGAGAGGGCGGGTCGCGGCTTCTGAAGGGGGCGATGGCGGGGCTCGCGTCGATGTCCGTCGGCGCGGGTGTCGCCGGCGCGCAGGATCCAGCTGCGCAGTCGGTGAGCGGCACGCCGACGATCCAGACGGGTGAACCTGGTGTGCTGCCAGCGGTCTCTGACCCGCGGCCCGCCGCGCCCGTCCCGGAAGCGCACGCGGGTTCCGCGATCGGCGTGCAGATCAATCTCGATTTCACCAACGCCTATTTCTATCGGGGCATCCGGCAGCAGGACCAGGGCCTGATCGTGCAGCCCGCCGCGCGGCTGACGGCGCGGCTGGCGGACAACGAGAGCTTCAAGCTCGACGGCTTTGCGGGCGTCTGGGGGAGCTTCGGCGCCAACGGAGGGTCGCGGAACGACGACCTCGTACAGGAGTGGTACGAGTGCGATCTGCTCGCCGGTCTCACGGTGACCCACGACAAGCTCTCCCTCACGGCGTCCTACACGTTCCTGACCAGCCCGAGTGATGCCTTCGAGACTGTGCAGGAGCTCGACGTATCGATGGCGCTGGACGACTCCGACTGGCTCAAAGCATGGTCGCTGAAGCCATACGCAACGCTTGCCATCGAGACCGGCGCCAACGCCTCCGACGGCGCAGACTCGAACACCGGCGTCTACCTGGAGCTCGGCGTCGCCCCCGGATTCTCGTTCGACGCCGGTACGACACGCATCACGGTCTCGTTCCCCGCCGTAGTCGGACTCAGCCTCTCGGACTATTACCAGGACGGCGCCGGGCGCGATGACTCGTTCGGATTCGCACAAATCGGCGCCAAGGCGTCGATCCCGCTGGGAATACCGGGCCGATTCGGCGCATGGACGCTGAACGCGGGTGTATCCGTGCTCCTGCTGGGTGACCACACCCGGGAGTTCAACAAGGGGGACGGAGCTGAGGTCATCGGCACTGTTGGGATTCAGTGGAACTTCTGAGCCCGAGCAGCAAGAGACCAGTACTGTGCGCCGTTGGAGTGAGTCGGAGGCAAAGCGGGCGACCGTGATCGAGCCGGCGACGTTCAACCCGGGCACGGCCGGGATCGCTCTCGAAAGCCCCGAGAGACTGGCCGCTTTCGACGCCCGCCGCGACCGCTTGCACACGTGCTTGCACAAGACTTCGCACGATCGGGATTCCGCGCCGCGCCCGCCACGCTCGCCCACGAGCGGGCGGGCTTCGCGCTGGCCCCGATCCCTTGGCGTCACCACCCGTCGGGACTTGGGCCAAGGTGGCGGGACGTGGGCGGACCAAGTCCGCGCTGCCATCGGCCTCACGATACCCTTCGTGAATGATGAGGCACTCCGAATCCCACCGATCCCACCGCATCGGCTGGCTCCGTGCCGCGGTGCTGGGTGCGAACGACGGCATCGTCTCGACCGCGAGCCTGATTGTTGGCGTGGCCGCCGCCGACACCGAGCGGAGCGGCATCCTCGTCGCGGGGCTCGCGGGGCTGGTCGCGGGCGCGATGTCCATGGCCGCGGGGGAGTACGTGTCCGTCAGCTCGCAGGCCGACACCGAGGGTGCGGATCTCGCGCGGGAGCGGCACGAACTCGCGACGCAGCCCGAGAGCGAGCACGCCGAACTCGCCGCGATCTACGTCAAGCGCGGGCTCGACGAGAAGCTGGCGGGCGAGGTCGCCACGCAGCTCATGGCCAAGGACGCTCTCACGGCCCATGCCCGCGATGAACTGGGCATCACGGAGGAGCTGGCGGCGCGGCCCGTGCAGGCGGCGTTCGCCTCGGCGGGCACGTTCACAGTCGGGGCGGCGCTGCCGCTGCTGCTGGTGCTCGTGTTGCCCAAGGCGTGGCTTGCTTGGGGTGTGTCCATCGCGTCGCTGGCGTTCCTCGCGATGCTCGGCTCGGTCGCGGCCCGCGCAGGCGGATCGCCCGTGCTCAAGTCGGCCGCCCGCGTGACCTTCTGGGGCGCACTGGCGATGGGGCTTACGGCGGGGGTCGGCGCACTCTTCGGCGCGCGGCTGTAGCGAGGCACAGCGATCCGAGCCTCACGGCCGACGTTTACACCGATCCGAAGCTGCTCGGCTTGGCGGGAGCGGTGGCCAGCCTGCCGAACCTGCCGCTCGGGGCGGTTGGCGGGGCAGCAACAGTAGCGGCGGCCCGCTAATGGGTCTCACGGCATGCCATGCGCGATCACGCTGGCCGCTCGATGCCCCCGCGTCTACAGATATGCCTCAATCACGGACTTCTGTTGAATGTTCAGGAATAGGCCATCCTTTCCGTTGGTTTCGACGAGCTTCGCCTGCGAGAGCCAGTCGATCGCACTGTCAAAGTCCTGCACCGACTGACAGAAGTGGTTTTTCAGTGTGCTGCGGGAGACCATCTTGGCTCTGCTCCAGTGCTTTCGCCGAACCAGCACTTGAAGGACCTTCAGCGCATCAATCCCGATCGGCATTCGCTTGGAGATTCCCTCGATAGAGTCCTTCAGGGACTCCAGCAAATTGTCGTAGTTCTCGATGCCAAAGTAGTGACTGTGCGTGTGTCGAATCATGCTTGGATCAGACGATCCCACCATGACCACCTCGTAACCGTCAGAAGCCAAGAACTGCGATTCCTTGGCGACGTAAGCAGCCATCGCAGCGACTGGATCGCGGTCGACTGGCTCGAAGTAGATGAATGATCCAGTGTTCCAATCGAAAACCATGATCCAGTTGTTGATGGCTCCCGGGCGATGCTCCAGGCGACCGATCATGGCTTTCACGACACCTTCACTTACTGCGCTGTCAAACACCTGCCTGCGGTCAGATCTGCGAATGACCGCTTCCGCAGCGGTGCGGGCGGCGTCGAGTTCGATTTTTCGTGTTGTGGATGGTTCTCGACCGGATTCGAGATCATGAAACACGTCTGACAGAACTTGAAAATAGTCGAGTACAGACCGGTCACCTTCTAGCTCCTTGAGGTGGTGTCCATAGATCACCGACGTTCGCTCAATCTGCTCTGCCCAGTAGTGCTGTGCTTCGCTGCGCAGCTGAAGCTCGACACTTCTCTGGTCAGCCAGCAACACAATGTGGAGTGCACGATAGCCACTGTCTTCCCGACCGCTGGTGCGATAGTCGTTGACCGCGCCGATGGCCACCCGCGTTTGCTGCGCAACACTCTGTCTCAGGTGATTCGCAAGCCGATCGACATCGTTGTTGGTCTTTACCACGATGCGGGCACCGGCGATATCCTGCAACTGAACAAGGCGACCGGGCAATCGTTGCAGCTTGCGGATGATCTGGGGCTTTCGTTTTAATCGCTGCGCGATGTAGTACTGTCCGCTAAATCCGCTCATCCATGATTGAAGTTGAAGAGTGGTGCTTGTGAGCGGTTCGAGGTGGGCTTGTCTGTACGCGTCGAGAACCGCCTCGTGCTGTGCCCGCTCCTCAACGCTCGCGAACGATCCCTTCGCCAAGGCCCGGCCAGCACGATCGATCGCACTTTTCGATGGGATCATGATCGATGGTATGGATGGGATTGCGGCTCACGGGGCGAGGAGCGCCGCTCTGGTCTGGCACGAACGAACCACCGGCCACGATTGTCGCCTGGAAGCCTGCCATCGGCGGCCCCACGAATGCTCCGTTGATGCCATCCCAACGTACTGCCGCCGCCCCGCTTGCACAACCACTTGCACACGCGCTTGCACAAGCGAGCGTCCACCCAGGTCATTCCCTGTCATCGTCCGGCCGCCGGCCCGGATCTCGCCGTCCCCGCCCGCCTCGCCGGAACTCGCGGAATCTGCGGGGTTTGTCAACGAAAAGCCGGCGGTGTCATCGCCCGCCCCGGGGCGTGACATCGGCGGCAGACAAAGCGGGCGACCGGAATCGAACCGGCGACATTCAGCTTGGGAAGCTGACGTTCTACCGCTGAACTACGCCCGCGGTGTTGCGGCACAAGATCGCCGCTTCGTTGCGGCCGTGCCGTCGCGGTCAGTATAGCACGCGAGCACGGCTGACCCCCCACCGGTTTGGATGGGGAAAGTGCGGGCCGCTTCGAGGTGTGCCGTGGTCCTGAACTGGGCCGCCCCCCCTACCGCTTCTCCCTCACCACCACCTCCGCCCGCGGCTGCATCACCATGTGGCCCGGCGGGATGCTTTGCGTGATGAACACGCCGCCGCCGACCACGCAATCGTCGCCGATGACGGTGTCGCCGCCGAGGATGACGGCGCCGGCGTAGATGGTGACGCGGTCGCCGATGGTCGGGTGGCGCTGGGCGCCGCCGCGGATAATGCGGCCGTGCGCGTCGGTGTCGAAGCTCTTGGCCCCGAGGGTGACGCCCTGGTAGATGCGGACGCGGTTGCCGATCCTGGTGGTCTCGCCGATGACGGTGCCGCCGCCGTGATCGACGAAGAAGCTCTCGCCGATGGTCGCGCCGGGGTGGATGTCGATGCCGGTGCGGGTGTGGGCCATCTCCTGGATGATGCGCGGCAGCAGCGGCACGCCCTGGGCGTAGAACGCGTGAGCGACACGGTGGGCGAAGATGGCGTCGACGCCGGGGTAGCAGAAGATCGTCTCATCGGTGTGCACGGCGGCGGGGTCGCCGTCGTGCGCCGCCTGCACGTCCAGGGCCAGGAGGCGCCGGATGTCCGGCAACTGAGCGACGAACTTCTTGGTGACTTCCGCCGCCCGCCGGTCGCACGCCTCGCTCTCGGGGCTGTCGGCCCGCTCGGGGCCGACGTCTTTCATGTAGCGCAGCACGCCGCGCACCTGCTCCTCGGCCAACTTGGCGATGCGGGCGACGAGCTGGTGAACATGGCCCGGGAGGTCGTGCCGGGTCAGGCCGCGCTTTCCGAAGTAGCCCGGGAACATCAGCTCGCGGAGAAGTTCCACCAGCTCGCCGGCGGCCTGGCGACTAGGCAGCCGCGTGGGGCCGAGGTGGCGAGTGCGGGGTTCGTGCAGGATCGAGTCGATCAGCGAAGCGACCACGGCGTCGTGGTCACCCGATCCCGGCGGGGGGATCGGGCCGGGCACGGAACTCTCGGGTGGCAGGGTGGGCACGGGCTGATGGTACGGAGGGACTATCGTCATGACCCAAGGCCTCAGGGTGGTGTCAGGACGGGGATTGGGGGCCAGCGCGCCGCGGGCCGAGGGAACCGGCCGTCCGTTGGCGCGTCAATCAACCGGTCAGTTGTGGTAGCCAGATGTTCGGGGCGAGGCGCGTCGGGACCCTGCAATTGACCGGACTCCCGGCCATTGGTACAAAGTCCCGCTCGGCGAGTCCGGGAGGTCGGTTGGTGTTCGGAATCGGGCCGCGATTTGCTGGCGGCCGGGCAAGATCAAGGAGTGCATCCATGCGTGCGCAGCCCCGGAAGTTGGTGTTGATCCCCGCCCTCGCGGCGTGCGCGTTCGTCGCCGTTGGTTGCTCGCGCGTGGACCGCTACCGCAACAACCTGACCCCCGAGGTTGACACGCTCTCCATGACGCACGACGAGATCGAGAACCGCTCGGCGATCATGCGCGACCAGAACTTCAGCCAGATCAACAGCGACCTTCAGAGGTTCTGGTTCTTCGACCGTCCGAGCCGCCTGACGCCGCACCCGGTTGCCTGGTAACCGCGCCCGCCATCCATCGTCCGACCTTGTGAGCACGGGCACGCCCGTGCTCTGTTTTTTCCCGTCGGCCGCGCCGGCGCTGCTACCCTCGGCCGATGCCCGTCCGACGAACGGCGCTCGCGATCCGGTCCGCCGTCGCGGGCGCACTCCCCCACCACCAACCACGGCTTGCTCGTGCGAACTACGCGCGCGAGCTGGCGAGCGTTGCGCTCCTGGGCTCGGCGACGGCGTGCGTCGAGGGGCCGGTGGTCGGGGTGATCGCGTCCAAGGCGTTCCACGCGTCGAACTTCTTCATCGCGCTGATCACCGCGGCCCCCGCGATCTCGAACCTCACCGCGCCGCTGTGGAGCCGGCTGATCCACGGGCGTGACAGGGTGCGGGCCGTGAACGCGTTCCAGTTGGGCGTGCTGGTGTGCGTCGCGGGGATGGCGCTGGCCCCGATGTCCGAGCTCGGCCTGTGGCAGATCGTGGCGTTCACGATACTCGCCCGGTGCTCGCTGACCGGGATGATCGCCGCCCGCACCGACCTGTGGCGCGCCAACTACCCCCGCGAGCGCCGCGCCCGGATGATCGGCGTCGTCACACTGCTGGCGTCGCTGCTGGTCGGCGTTACGGCGCTGCTGCTCGGGCGGGCCATGGACATCGGGCCGCGCGCATTCTCGGTGGTCTACGGCGCGGCGGTGGTTGCTGGCGTGCTCGGCGTGCGGGTCTTCGCCCGCATCCGCTGGCGCGGACGGCGCGCGCAGCTCATCGCGGAGCGGTCCGACGGCGCGTCGAGCTCCCACCGGCTTGACCACCCGTCCGCGGGCCTGCCGGCCATGCTGCGCCTGCTGCGCGAGGACCGTGACTACCGCAGGTTCATGGCAGCCCAGTTCGTGCTTGGGATGCCCAACCTCGCGGCGATCCCCGTCTTCATCATCGCGCTGAAGGACGTGTTCAATCTCGATTACACCGGCTCGCTCGGGCTCACGCAGGCCGCCGTCACCATCGTGCCGGTCATCGTCATCCCGCTCTGGGCGCCGCTGCTCGACCGCATGCACATCGTGCAGTACCGCAGCTTCCACTCCTGGGTGTGGGTGCTAGCCAACGGGCTCATGCTTTTGGCGTTCCTGTGGCGCCACGAGCCGACGCTGTACGTCTCCCGCGTTGTGCTGGGCGTGGCCACCGGGGGCGGGATGCTCGCATGGGAACTCGGGCACCACGACTTTGCCAAGCGCGAGCGGGCGGCCCTGTACATGGGGGTGCACGTCTTCCTGACCGGCGTGCGCGGCGTGATATCGCCTTTCATTGGCGCCCTGCTCTACTCCGGTATCGGCATCGACGCCTGGGGCCTCGCGCACAACGCCGGCGCGTTCAAGGGGATCGGCGCGTGGGCCTTTGGGGTCTTCGCGGCCATGAGCGCCGCCGGCGCCCTGATGTTCATGTCGCTTGGCTCGGACATGCGCGGCCAGTCAAGGGACGCCTGAACGCTGCGCGGCCGGGCGGGCGCTGCTCGCGGGCGCCGAAAAGCACAAGCCCGCCCCGCGGCGATTCGGCCGTGGAAACGGGCTCGGGTCAAAGCCGGCTTGCGGCTCTGGTGTGAACTTCAACCCGCGGATCGTTTAGCCGCGGGCGGTGTATTGACCGCGCTCGACGCGCTTGAACCGCTTGTCCTTGATCAGGGCCTGGTTCACGATCGTGCGGAAGTTCGGGGACGTCGTCTTATAGCCGGCCTTCTGCACGGCGATCGAGGCCTCGGTCACTCCCATGGTTTTGCCGGAGAGCAACTTGACCAGTGCATCCACCAGCTTCGCGTCGTTCTTGGCACGCTTGCGCACGCCGCCGAGCCCGGTGATCACGCCACCCAGCTCCATGATCTGCGCATCGAGCTCCTGGATGCGCGACGCGAGACGCTCGCGGGTGCGCTGAAGCCCGCGAAGTCCACGCTCGCGCTTGCGGAGCTCGCGCTGCAGTTCCGCGGTGCTCATGTTTCCGATTGAACCTTTGCTCATGACTTCCTCTGGTAGGGGGCAACGAACACTTCGACGTCAAAAAAACGCCGCGGGGTCCAGCAAACAAAAAGAGAAACACAGTTGTCCAAGCGTCAATACAGCATCGCCCTGAAAGCCGCGTTGACACTTAGATATTAGCGAGCAGTTGCGCTTTGGCAACTAAGCGCATCGTTGTGTGCTGGCTGATAACGACCACATCTCGAGTTTGGAGCGCAACTGCACTGATTGAGGGGAGTGGCGCACATATTCGCGATATGTCGGGTGTGAATATTGATGCGGCACCAGATCCCCCTTTGAGGGGATTACTGGAGCTTCGCACCCAAGGAGCCCACGAGCGAGTCAAAGTGCTCTACCGAGTAGAAATCTATGAGTAGTCGGCCTTTTGTTCGGGAGGCGCCTGTAACAATTCGAACCCGCGTTCCCAGGTGCTCGGACAACTGCCGCTCCAAATCTCGGATGGCGGCGTCGGCGCGGAACGGGTCGGGTGTTCCCGTCGTGCCGCCGAGGGGCGCTGGCCCGGCGCCATTTGAAACAGCGAGGCCGGCAGCCCGCTCCAAGCGACGGACCGGCCACTCCTGCGCCGCGGCGAGCTTCGCCAGCCGTTCGCGCTGAGGTCCTGAGGGGTGCGAGAGCAGTGCCTTGCCGTGGCCCTGGCCCAGTCCGCCCGAGCGCACCAGGTCTTGAATCGACGCCTCCAGCTCGGTGAGTCGGATGAGATTTGTGACGCTGGACCGGTCCAGCCCGAGCCGTTGAGCCACTTCCGCCTGTGTTAATCCGAACGTGTCAACGAGGTTCTTCAGACCCCAGGCGCGGTCCATGGGGTTGAGGTCTTCGCGCTGCAGGTTTTCGACCAGCCCCCACTCCGCGGCGGCGCGATCGTTCAAGGAGGTCACCACCGCCGGGACAGCTTCCAGACCCGCCAACTTGGCGGCACGCCACCGACGCTCGCCAGCCACGATCTCCCACTTCACCTGCTCGGTCGCCGCCGCACCCGCCGGACGCACCGCGATCGGCTGCATCACGCCGGCGGACTTGATCGACGCGGCGAGCCCCTGCAGCGAAGTTTCGTCCATCTCGCGACGAGGTTGGAACTTTCCGGGCCGCAGCGCGCCGATCGGCAGGAGATGGATCGCCGGTTCGCCATTGCCTCCATCCCCAGCGCGATCGCTGGGGGTGGGGAGCGGTGGCACGCTCGTCATGGTGCCCGGCGACTTCGAGATAACGGAGCCGGCCGCAGGCGAGGCAAGCCCCCCACTCACGCCGTGTCGAGCCTTGACGGCTCCGGCGGTTTTTTCGGCAGAATTGTACTCGTTTGCTTGCTTTTGGATTACTTGCACGGGGGTGCCGAGCAAGCTCGAGAGCCCCTTCCCCAGACGACTGCGCGGCTTGTCGGACATCGATCTTGGCCTCCCACCCCGGAAAGGGTTCGGATCCGCTGCGGGCACGATGCACGGTAAACCCTTGAACTGTACCATGCGAAAGCACGCGATGCACGGCAACGGATCGCTGCGATGGACGATCCCGCATCGACGTTCCACATGGAACACCTCTCATCTTCAGCCAGTTCGAGAATTGAAATACTGGCCCGGGCGCTCGTAGCCCAGGGGGGTTGTGTGCTGCTGTGCAAGAATGCGGCGCACGGCTACTACTACCTGCCCGGGGGTCATGTAGAGTTCGGAGAGGCAGCCGCCGATGCACTCCGGAGAGAGTTCGTCGAGGAAACGGGACTCGCTGTTGAGGTCGGTGGCGTGCTGCTCGCCTGCGAGGACAGCTTTGTCCAGGCTGGCAAGCCACGGCACGAGATCGGGGTCGTGTTCGCCGCATCTGTTCCGTCCAGCCGATCGGAGGCGGGGGGCGTGCCGTTCGTCAGATCCAGGGAGCCCGACATCGAGTTCGAGTGGGTCCCTATTGACACTCTTCAGAGCGTCGATCTCCGTCCCGCGTGGCTTGGAACGTGGATCCAGCAACACACGAGCGGTGCCGGCACGCGGGCCTCCGCGGGCTGGGTGTCGCATGTTTCTGGTGGCCACGCCCAGGGCTGAAGAATCGAGCCTTGATGTTCCATGTGGAACACCCTGCGGACCTCCATGCGTGGGCACGCGGAGACCAGCTTGATCGGGCTCTCCCATGAAGAAGCAAAGTGTGGCTGAGCCAGTTCGGGGGCTGAGTTCGAACAGTCGCGCGCACCGACCTGTCTCGACCTTCGAAGGGCCGAGCGGGGAATCCGCCCGGATTGGGGAGTGCTTCGGCCCTGATCGAGATACTTCGCTAAATGGCGGGATTTCCGCGATTCATCAGAATTGTCAAAACATTGCAATCGTATGCATTTCTTGCCCCTCGTATCTGCCGCGCGTGGGACGCTCGGGAGTCCCCTGATTCTCGGGTGGGTTCTTGCGCGAGTCGAAGGCGCGGGCGCGGGGTGCCGCCGCTCAGCGTCGCGTGAGGATCGGGGTGTCGTCGACCGCGAAGCGCAGTGCGGCTTCTCACCTGGTCAATGCTGGACGGTGCTGTCGCTGATGCGCCGCAGGTTCGAACTCGGCCGGTACGCCTGCGATCGGTTGGCGCACCCGGAGGTGGCAGGGGAGTCGGATCGGGGCGACACCCAGAGCGGTCGCTTATGTGGTGGCGACATCCGAAGCACGAGGGCCGGCCCGTGCTGGACCCGTAGTGGCCGATGTGAAGTCAGTGAGAGGACACTTTGGCCCGGCGGGCACCCGAGGGGTGGAGGGGGCGCGGGTCAGCGTGTGAGAACGACCGCGTCGCCGGCGCTGAACTCGAGCAATACATCACCCGACCTGGGTGGGGCGCCGGTGGGGTGGAGTTCGAAGACCTTGACGACGGTCGGGCCGGCGCCGCGTGAGGGCAGTTCGACGGTGTGCTGCGCTGTTTCGCCCAGGTACAAGGTCTCGATCAGCCTGCCGCGCAGCGTGGATTGGGTGGTGGGGGGCTGACCGTTGCCTGCGTCGCGGCGCTGGTCAGGGGCGGCCGTGTGGATGCGGATTGCCTCGGGGCGGATCGAGCAGGTGATCTTGGCGCCGGGAGCGGGCGGCCGGTCTGAAGGGATGTTGGTCGAGAAAATCTCGCCGGCGGCGGTGCGCAGGCGGGTGTGCCCCGGACCCGACTCCTCGACGACGGCTTCGATGAAGTTAGTCTCGCCCAGGAAATCCGCGACGAACCTGGAGCCGGGTCTTTCGTAGAGCTGGCGCGGCGTGCCGGTCTGTGCGATGACGCCCATGTCGAGCACCGCCATCGCGTCGGCCATGCTGAGCGCCTCTTTCTGGTCGTGCGTGACGTACACGGCGGTTGTGCCGGTTTCCTTGCAGGCGCGCCTGATCTCGCGCCGCATTTCGAGGCGGAGCTTGGCGTCGAGGTTGCTGAGGGGTTCGTCCAGCAGGAGCACGTTCGGCCGCACGACCAGCGCCCGGGCCAGGGCGACGCGCTGCTGCTGGCCGCCCGAGAGCTGGTTGGGCTTGCGGCGCGCGTACTGCTCCATGCGGACGCCCGCGAGGGCCTCCAGGGCGCGCCGGGTGCGCTCGGCGCGGGGCACCTTGCGCACCTTGAGGCCGAACTCGACGTTCTGCAACACGGTCATGTGCGGCCAGAGGGCGTAGCTCTGAAAGACCATGCCGCAGTTGCGCTTGGCGGGGCGGGTGCGGGTGACGTCTTCGCCGTCGAACAGGATGCGTCCGGACGTGGGTTCAACGAACCCGGCGATCATGCGGAGCAAGGTTGTTTTGCCGCAGCCGGAGGGCCCCAGAAGGAAGTACAGCTCGCCGGCGTTGATGGTGAGGCTGATGTCATCGACGGCCTTGGTGACCGCGTGCCGGGGGCCGGTGCCCAGAAACGGCTTGTAGTGCTTGCACAGGCGCTCGATGGTGATGGTGGTGGACATGCGGCGAGCGGTAGGGTACCGGACACCTTGGTCAGTGCGTGTGAGCCGCGGCGACCGCGGAAAACGGTTGATTCCGCGGGGGTGCTCCGATATACATGGGAATTCGCCCCGCGCGGAGCCGGGCGGCTTCCGAGTTGCCGGAGACGCTCATGGCGGGAACAACGCGGCCTGTGGACGATGCTTCGGGTCGCGGCGAGCCCGTCGTGGTGGACGGCGCGCCGTTCCCGCCGGGGTTCCGCGCGGCGCGCGGACGCAACTGGTTCATGCTGGGGCTGACCTACGCGTCGTTCTACCTGTGCCGGTACAACCTCGATCCGGTTGCGCCGGAGCTGATGAACGACCTGCACCTGACGAAGGCGAACTTCGGTCTGATCAAGACGGGGCGCGACGGGGCGTACGCCATCGGGCAGATGGTCAACGGGCTGTTCACCGACCGCGTGGGCGGCAAGCGAGCCATGACGATCGGCGCCGTCGGGACGATCGTGCTGAATCTGGCGTTCGGGTTGACCGCGTGGTCCAAGCTCGCGTGGGTATTCCCGCTGCTGGTGATCATCCGGTCGATGGACGGCTACGTTCAGGCGTTTGGCGCCCCGGGGTTCATCAAGGTGAACACCGCCTGGTTTCGGCGCAAGGAGCGCGGCGCGTTCGCGGGCATCTTCGGGGCGATGATCAACCTCGGCCAGGCGGGCGCGAACCAGTTCGCGCGGCTGATGACCACGGGCTTTGCGCTCCCGTTGATCGTCCTGAGCGTGAGCGCTCCCAAGCTCCCGTGGCAGTACATGTTCATCGTTCCGCCGATCGTCCTCTCGGTCGTCGTGCTCGGGATGAACCTCCTGGTGCGGAACCGGCCCGAGGAGGCGGGGTATTCGGTCAGGCACGACGACGAGCCCGACGTGGCGTCGCACGGCGCCGCGGGCGAAGAGCGGGTTCGCCTGCGCGACGTGTTCCGCAAAATCGCCTCGAACAGGACGGTGTGGATCGTCGCGGGGGCGTATTTCTGCACGGGGTTCGTGCGCGCAGCCGTTGCGTCGTGGTGGACGGTGTACCTGCTCGAAGTGTGGCGCTCGGACAAGACCACGACGCTCTACGACGTGATGGCGTGGGGGCTGCCGATCGTGGCCACCGTCGGCTCGATGGCGAGCGGGTACATCTCGGACTACTTCTTCCACGGGCGCCGCGCCCCGGTGGCGACGGTGCTGTACCTCGTTCAATCGATCGTGACGGTGGTGGCCCTTTGCCTCCCGGGCAGCGGCCCGCTGGCCACCGGCGTGGTGGGGGCGTCGCTGTTGCTGGTCATCGCGACGCTGTGCAACTCGACGCACTCGATCTTGGGCACCGCGGCGGCGATGGACCTGGGCGGGCGCAAGATGGCCGGGTGCGCTTCGGGCATCATCGACTCGTTCCAATACTACGGCTCGATGCTCTCGGGTTGGGGCGTCGGCGCGCTGTTCGTGGCGTTCCGCCCCGACAACGTGAGCGAGCACGACGCCAAGCTCAACCCCGCGATCTGGTTCGGCTCGATGCTTCCCTTCGGCATCATCGGCACCGGCCTCATGGCGTACCTGTGGATCAAGAACCGCTCCAAGGACACGCTGGGGGCGTGATGCGCGGCGAGCCTTCCGGCGCGTTGAATCAACGCCCGCCGAACCCCGACGGCTTCACGGTGAGCACGCTCGAAGGGCACTCCCGCGCCACGCGCTCGGCGGTCGAGCCCCACAGGAAGTCGCGGACGTTCCACGACGCGCGGGTGCCGAGCACGGCGAGATCGCAGCCGCTGGTCTGCACGAACGCGATGATCCCCTCGGCGTGTGTCGGCGCCAGGCGGGCGTGCAGCCGGGCCCGCAGCGCCCCCAGCTCGTGCTGGTGCGGCTCGCAGAACTTGCGGAGTCGCTCGTCAACAGACCGCTGCAGCGCCTCGCGGAACGAGGGCATGTCCACGCTCGCCGGAGCAGATCGCCCGCGCCACGGGTCGGTGTACACGTGCAGGACGTGCAGGGCCGCGCCGTCGAGCGAGGCGAAGCGGACGGCCTGCTCGAGCGCGGCACGGGACGTGTCGCTGAAGTCGACGCACGCCGCAACGCTCTTGAAGGCGCCCGCGTGAGCCTCGCGGACGACGAGCACCCTCGCGTCCGCGTGCTGAACGCACGCCGCCGCGTTGCCGCCGATCGCGCGGGCGGCGTCGAGGTCGCTGTGGGCGCCGATGACCAGCAGGTTGGGCCTGTCCCGCGCCACCATGGAAATCAGCACGTCGCGTGTGCGTCCGACCTCGATGGACAGGTGCACGCCCGCCTTGCCGGGGCACCCGGGGGCGAACGCCGACCACCGCTCGCGGGCCTCGTCGGTCAAGAGCCCGACGGGCATCAGGGTGTCCGGGGGGATGGAGGCGTACAGCGTCGGGTCCACCGCGTGTACCGCCGACAGCTTTGCTCGGGTCCGGTCGGCGAGGCGGGCGGCCTCGCGGAAGGCGACCTCCGAGCATGGGGAGAAATCGACGGCGGCGAGAATGCTGGTGAGGCGGTCCATGGGGTCCTCCGCTGCGCGGCTCGCGACGGCCGGAAAGGCGAGTATGGGGCGGGCGAGCCGCGGGGGGCTTGGGTGGCCCGTGTGACTGTACGTCTTATCGGGGGGGGGCATCGGTTGGATCGCACATCTTCGAGCGAATCCACGCTGCGGCCGCGGGGAGCACGTGAGGGGGGGCGTTCCGGCCGGTGGCAGGGTGGGGCCGGGCGTCCGGCGCTCCCCGACCGATGAGCTATGATCTTGCGGCTGATTTGTCTCTGGACCCCTCCGACGCGCCGGGCGCTGGAGGGATGCATACCCCCTCCCGGCGGCAGCACGATCGATCGGTACCACGCCCCCGCGTCGGGGGTGGCGGCGCGGATCGGCTGGCCTTGACCGGCACGGCTCGGGTGAGCGTGCCACACGAGACGAGTCATGCCCATCTTCCCATTGCCGCAGTTCGAGTCGGACCTCGCCGAGTACCGGATCGAGAAGGAGGCGTACGAGAAGCTCTCGATCCCCAAGACGGTGGTGGTCCGCTTTGGGTACATGAAAATGATCGGGGAGTTCCCGTTCGACCTGAGCGTCAAGCCCGGTTGCGGGACCAAGATGATCGCCCGCACGCACCGGGGTACGGAGCTGGCCGAGATGCTCACCAGCACGTGCCCCAACGCCGGCTGCGGCAAGAGCGTGACGCGCAAGGAGATGCTCGAGTACATCGAGAACTCCGGCGGCAAGGACTACCCCTACTTCAACGAGGGCAAGATCCTGCGGATCGCCACCACCGACGACCTGAACCAGCAGCGCCGGATCGAGGGGCAGCGGGCGGCGATGAAGCACTTTGCCCAGGCCGCCGCCGACACGCAGGGGCTCAAGATGAAAGTGGTCGAGGCCGAACCGATCCTTGGCGGCGAGCGGTTGACGTTCTATTTCACAGCCGACGACCGGGTGGACTTCCGCGACCTGCTGACGGCGCTCTCGCGCGAGTTCGGCACGCGCATCGACCTGCGGCAGGTGGGGGCACGCGACGAGGCCCGGCTGATCGCCGACTACGAGAAGTGCGGGCAGCACTGCTGCTGCAAGCAGTTCCTCAAGGTGCTCAAGCCGATCAGCATGAAATCGGCCAAGATCCAGAAGGCGACGCTCGACCCGCTGAAGATCAGCGGCCGGTGCGGGCGCCTGATGTGCTGCCTGCGCTACGAGGACGAGTCCTACGAGTCGCTGCGCAAGCGGCTGCCGAGGATGCGCAGCCGCGTGAGCACACCGGAAGGCGTGGGCACGGTGGTGGACGCTCAGATTCTCACGCAGTTGGTCCTTGTTGAGCTCGACACGGACCGTCGCCGGGTGGCGGTGCCGGTGGAGCAGCTCAGCCCCAGCGACAAGGCGCCGCCGCCGCCCGTGGAGCGCGAGCCGGACCGGCGCGATCGGCGCGAATCCCGCCCGCCGCGCTCCGGCGAAGCCGGGGCCGCCGACGCGGC